>NZ_BAAJLS010000002.1:0-608979 GCF_057539655.1 Alteromonas sp. 4NH20-0056
TGAGCAGCCTAACAGTGTCAGAATCCCCTTGAGTCAAAGAGCAAGCGTTAGAGCTTTTGTTTTGCTACTTCAGTTCTATGTCACAAGGCCACGATTCAAAGTCACCTACGAAGGGAAAGAACGAACAATTTCGTGAATTGCTCTATAAAGCTGCCTAGTCAGCCCAACTCGGAAAGCCGCATAACGTTGCTGAATGCGGCTTTTTTCTTTTTAGCTGTTTATTATTTGGCTATTTTTTGACAAGTAAATACGACTATGACAGCGTAGGATAAACAAACTATAAAAAACTCGCGACTGATAGCGGGAAAGGGAATTTCAAATGTATCAAAAGCTTGCCTGCGTTTTTATCGGCGCCGTATTTACCCTAAGCGTTAGCTTTCACGTAAACGCCAAAGTGCGTGGCGAGGCCGTAGTTACAACAATAACGTCAGAAGTTTTAAATGAGTCGCGAGAATTGCTTATTCACTTACCTAATAACTATTCCCGCTATAAAGATACCACTTACCCTGTTTTATATTTGCTAGATGGCCAGCGCAATTTTGCCCATACCGTTGGCACGCTTGATCTGCTAAATCAGTCTGGAATGGCGCAGGAAATGATTGTTATCGGTATTACCAACACCGAGCGCACGCGAGACTTCACACCTACCTATGATGAAAGCTACAACCAGTGGGGAATATCTGGTGGTGCCGACAACTTTTTAGACTTTCTAGAAAATGAACTAAAGCCTTACGTAAAAGCAAATTATCGCACCAATAACTACGCGATTATTTCTGGCCATTCATTAAGCGCCCTTTTTACCGTATACGCATTGCAAGAGCGGCCTGAGCTATTTCAAGCCTACTTTGCATTTAGCCCAAGTTTGTGGTGGCACGAAGAAGTTGTATTTCCAGAGGCAAAAGCGTTCTTTGCGTCAGATAGCGACCTTAACAAATACCTTTATATCAATATGGGTAACGAAGGTGGAAACATGCTAAGCGCATACGAACGTTACGTTGAACTACTAAATAGCAGCGAACGAAAAGGGTTTACCTTTGATACCGAGCTAGATACATCTGAAAGCCACAATACTACTGCGCTTGCAGGTATGAGCTTAGCGCTTCAAAAACAGCTTAATTCGTTACGCCCAACAGGTGCGATAATACAAGAAGGCATTCCTGCGGTAGAGCAATACTATAAAGACCTTTCTGCAAAATACGCTTTTGAAGCAAAGCCAGAATATAAAGCCGTAAACCACGCGGGTTATGCGGCGCTAAACAAACAAGACTTGGACTCTGCCATTGCAATTTTTAAGGAAAATGTAGCTCGATTTCCTGACAAGTCTGACGCCTACGACAGCCTAGCAGACGGTTATGAAGCTAATGGCAATTTAGCCATGGCACTTGAAATGCGAGAGAAAGCGCTAGCAATGAGCTATGAAGAAAATGTTGAAAATGGTGCTTTTAAAACACGGCTGGCTAACTTGCAAAAGAAGATTACCGAACGTACAGACGACTAGCTATTGAACGCATGATTTAGCATATTGCTAGCATTGAGCTCACAGACCACTGCAAAAATGTACAGCAAAGATCAACATGCCCTAACTACATACTCAAAAAATATAGAGATTGATCTACTTCGCAGCTCGTTCTAGAGGACGGATGGCAATAAAAAGCCCCGCATAGCGAGGCTTTAGAAAGAAATAGAATTCGCGAGGCTTAAAATCTGAATGTACCTAATAGCGTTAATGAGCCTAGTGTGCCTTCATCGGTATCAACACCAGCACCAAAGCGAATTGATGAATGCGCATTAAACCAATAGTTAGTACCCAGCTCTATGACGTTTTTAGAACCAAAGCGATCATTGTTCTCGTGCATTGCCATAACGCCTACACTCCAGTTGGCTTTGAAGTAGTAATCAGCATCGACTTCTAACGCAAGCTCTTCATCAAAGTGCGTAGCTTTAAGCTTGATATCCCAACCCGGTTTAAAGCTTGAAGGGTTAAAACCGAAGCTTGTGTATCGAGCGAACACAGATGCACTGAACTCAGAGTCGCCAAAACGTTGCACATCGCTTCCACCATCAAAAGACCTGAAGGTTTCATCAAGATCGTAAAAATCGACGCCCGCTCCCACTTCCCAATTTTCAGAAACAAACTTTGAAACATCAACGCCAAAACGCTGTAGGGTTGCATCGTAGAATCTGTTGTCGTCAGTCGTTCTACCGTAACGGTCTCTTACTACTAAATCGTCTTGTGAAAACCATTCTCCAGTAACATTAAACTGGTCGATGTTATCAATACCGAAATAGTCTACCGATACATTGTTGCTGCGCTGAAGATATGGGCTTATTGCGTGAGCCTGCTCGCCGATATTTACCGTATCAAAATAATGACGGTAGCTGGCACCAATGAAATTATCATCCGCATCTCTGACATCAGAAAAACCAATGCTGACTTCGTGGTTAATTGGCGTAGTTTCGGCAAATACGGTAGGAGTAGCTAGAGCGAGGGCGCAAAGGGCTGCACGTGTAACAAACATAATAAATCCTTTTTATATTGCTAGCACCGTTATCTATTCGATGCTTTTAAAAAACGAGAGCACAATTACCCCAAAATCAAAGTCGCGTAACGGTAAATTCTTCGTCGTACTGCTCATCAGGAGGCGCTCGTAGGAGCGGCAATAGCGCTACTTGAGTCGATAGCGGGTAAGTTTTGTCTAAATGCGCCAGTATTTTTTGAATAACAACCGTGTCTATAATGCAGGCAATTATGGTGACATTGTGTTTTTGACATTTTTCGCACTCAGTCATGTCAATATTGAATACTCTTTTAAGCCTTTGCGCCCATGACATGCTGCGGGCATGGTAGGGGTTTTCTGAATCGTTCAGATGTTCTGCTATGCGAGGGCTGTTCTTACCCCCCTGAGATGCCGTCACTTCTGCTCGCAACGAATAGCATTATTCATCTAGTTATCAGTGGATTGGTCCTATGCCTGAAAGCGAAAAATTATGCTTTGCGAAAGTATAATGGCGTTTGGTTAAAACAATGAGGTTAACAACACGAGCGTGTAAATAATTAACGGTACACCTTGATAACAAAAATAACTGCCTTACCATATTAACTATCACTATTGATGGGAACCAAATCATGAACGCCACGAAGCTAGACACATTACCTGAAGCATTCGCTGTCAGCTTACAAGACAATATGTTTATTTATGCTCACGGCGAGCAAGCAGATAGTTATTTACACGGCCAATTAACGGTAAATATAAATAAGTTAAGTGACGACAGCGTTCGCTACTCATCCCATTGTGACAATAAAGGGAAAGCGTGGTCGCTATCGTTTGTCACACGGTTTGATGATGGTGTCGCGATATTAGTCAACAAAGACGCGGGAGCAAAAAGCCTCGCAGAACTTAATAAATACGGCGTGTTCTCAAAAGTCGATATTACCGATGAGAGCAATCACTATACGCAGCTGTATGTAAGCAATGCATTGGCAGAAACGCTGTGCCTTTCACTGTTCTCTTCATTACCGACTGAACCATTAGCGAAAGTAGCATCGAAAGATGGTTTCATTTTTAAAAGCGACTTATCGACATCGGGCTATTACGTAGTACTTCGCAGTGAAGTAGCGTCGATATTCCTTAGCAATATTGCTGAACAAAATATTGAAGTCTACGACCACAGCGTTCTTAATGCCCTTCGTATCAAAGACGCTATTCCTGATATCAGTGGGTCAACTGTTGGTGAGTACGTGCCTCAAATGTTTAATGTGCAGGCCATAAACGGTATTGATTTCGATAAGGGATGCTACATGGGGCAAGAAGTCGTCGCGCGCACGCGATTTCTTGGTAAAAACAAGCGTGCTGCGTTTGCCTTTCACATAGACAGCGCCGTGCCCGTTAATATAGGTGATAGCATTGAGAAAATGGCAGGAGAGCATTGGCGCTCTGGCGGTACCGTCATCACTGTTGCGACACTCGGGAACGAAACGTGGTTTATGGCCGTTGTCGCCAACGATACCTCGAGCGACGATATCCATCGCCTAGCTGAAAATCCTTCCATTACCTGTTACCCTTGTACATTGCCTTACAGCATTGAGCAAGCTACCAGCAATATTGTGAAGAAACGCAGGTAGTCGTAAGCAAACTATTTTAATCATTTGCCTTTTTTAGGCTAAACACAGGAATTTCTATGACTATTACTTCTGATAGTGTCGTTACGTTGCATTACACGGTATCGACAAATGACGGTACGCAACTCGACTCTTCTGTAGACAAAGAGCCGCTTGTAGTATTACTCGGGCGCCGCTTTCTTATTGAAGGATTAGAAGACGCATTGGTAGGCAAAAACAAAGGCGATAAATTCGACTTATCTGTCGAACCTGAGAAAGCGTATGGCGAAAGGGTTGATGCGCTAGTGCAACAAGTCCCTCGCACAATGTTTGAAGGCATGGATGTTGAGGTAGGTATGTCGTTTAGAGCAACGACGCCAGAAGGTGAACAGTCGGTCATTATTATCGAAACCACAGAAGATGACGTGGTCGTTGACGGTAATCACCCTCTTGCAGGTATTCCGTTAAACTTCGACGTGGAAGTCATTGATTTTCGCGCGGCGACGGAAACCGAACTTGAACACGGCCACGCTCATGGCGCAGGCGGCTGCGGCCACGAACACTAAGAAAAAAAGGGAGCATACATGCTCCCTTTTTGTAATTTAAAGTGCTTCTTCGTTTTGTTCGCCAGTTCTTATTCTCACGGCGGTTTCTACGTTGTAGACGAAGATTTTACCATCACCAATTTTACCCGTTTTTGCAGAAGTCATAATAGCCTCTACCGCTTGCTCGACAAGCTCGTCGTCTAACACCAGCTCAATTTTTATCTTTGGTAAAAAATCTACCTGATATTCTGCGCCACGGTAAAGTTCTGTATGCCCTTTTTGACGTCCGAAGCCTTTCACTTCTGACACCGTCATACCGGCTATCCCTACCTCAGCTAGCGCTTCCCTTACATCATCCATTTTAAATGGCTTTATGATAGCTTCTATTTTCTTCATGTTTTTTACTCGTCGTAAATCGTTGGAATTGGTACGCGTTTGTGTTGCGTACGTTCGTAGATATAAAGCAATTTTTCTTCCACATCGGCAGCAACGGGCTTCCCTTCAAGGAAGTCATCAATTTGGTCATACGTCATGCCTAACGCTTGTTCGTCAGCTTTTTGCGGTGATAGCGACTCTAGGTCGGCAGTGGGCGCTTTTTTAACAACAGCAGGCGGTGCACCAAGATGAGTAGCGATAGCCCGAACTTGACGCTTACTAAGGCCAAACAGCGGCGCTAAATCGCATGCGCCATCGCCATACTTCGTGTAAAACCCTGTAATATTTTCAGCAGAGTGGTCGGTACCAAGCACTAAACCATCCACCATGCCTGCGATTTCATATTGAATAACCATGCGTGTGCGCGCTTTAACATTGCCTTTAACAAAGTCCTGTTTAGCTTCGCTGCTAGGCAATAAATTAGTCTCTCGTAACGCTGACGTCGTCACGTCGTGAATGGCGTCTGCACCAGGCTTCACGTTTACGGCTACCGAATGGCTGGGTTGTATAAAGTCGATAGAGCTTTGCGCATCCTCTTCATCAGCTTGGGTGTCGTACGGAAGGCGCACGGCGATAAACTGATAACGTTCGTGATGCTCTTCATTGAGTTCGTCAACCGCAAGCTGCGCCAACCGACCCAATGTGCACGAATCAATGCCTCCGCTAATGCCCAAGACAAGTGCGTTTAACCCTGATGTGAGGAGTTGTTTCTTTATAAATGAAACACGACGTGCGACCTCAAATTCCACATCGATATCAGGCAGTACCCGCATTTCTTCAATAACTGCTTGTTTTTGCATCATAATGTCCACGTAGATTTTTATTCTTTGTAAATAACGATATTACGACAAAGCCGCAATAGATGTTAGTATAAATATTGAGCCATTGTACCTTTTACCCGTATTACGTAGGCTCACGTTAAATGTCGTACTTCTCTATATCAGCACCAAGAAGGTCTGTTAATTCCTACGCCAAGTATTTTACTTTATGCTATACGCTGTTTTCATATACCCATAGAAGGCAAATATAGTTTACCCTTAAACGTATCAAAATCGGCGATTTTGGCTTATTTTAAGGGTTAAAAAATTTCAACAAAATATACACCTGACAGGCACCAAGGGCGAAAATGAAGGTTCAATCAACACCTAAAAATCAACATGGTCTTACGCTTTTAGAACTGCTTGTCACCGTAGCGATTCTTGGCATTTTAGTTACCGTTGTTGCACCAAATATTCAGTCAATTCTTATCAAAAACCGAATAACCGGCGACGTTAATACGCTAAGTGCTATCGCACAGCGGGCGCGATTTACTGCGGTTGATGAGCAAACTGACGTCACCCTTTGCCCCACATCAAACTACACCAGCTGCGTCTCTGATTGGAAACGCGCCAAAATGGTATTCATCGATAGCAATGGAAACGGGTCGCGAGAAAATAGCGAAACACTCATTGCAAGCAGCGATCCAATGCATACTCAAAACGCAGTAAGCGGTATTACGGGCACCATTACCTTTAACGAGCAAGGCGCAATTAGCACGCAAGCATCAATTACCGTTTGCCCATCGTCCGGCGAAAACAGTTATGCATCAGCCTTACTATTATCCTTATATGGTCGTATCGCTATCGCTATTGATAGTGACGGTGATAACGTGAAAGAAGATTTGTCTGGTAATGCGCTAAGTTGCAGTTAAGTGTTTTTATATCCGATGTCCCCAGCACCCGCTTGGGGACTGAGAGGCCTCGGTAATGGTCAACGTTCTGCATGTATCACTGACATCAAGAAACGACATAGTCACGTTAAACTCATAATGTGTAGGGCTAAGGGCAACGGTGGATATCACGGCCCCATTCACTGCAAGCGGTGGCAAGTCTGCTAACGGTTTATAGGCCCCATACAGAACCCAGTTATTTTCTTGCTCTAGTTGCAACCTTAACAAATGCGTCATCACCTCATAACGAGATACTTTGTTACTCGCAAACGTCAAATTCGGCAACGTTATCGCCGCAATAATCCCGATAATGGCTAAAACCACCATCAGTTCAACAAGAGAGTAAGCCCGCTCTTTGTCGTTATCTTTTAACCTTACGCCATTATTCCGTTCCATGGTTCAGCTCTTTTTTTTTGCCAATACGAATAAGCTAAACCATATCAACCATAACTAACGGCAAAAACCGAACAAAAGCATGGTTTTAAATCTCAACAAAGGGCTCTCGCTACTCGAGACTATGGTGTTTATCGTGATCATGGCGATCGTCATCGCTCAAGGAGTCCCTTCTTTCATTCAGTGGAAAAAGCAAGAAGCACTAGTCACTTCATTGAATAAAGTCACGGCACTGCTGAAGCATGGTAGGCAATATGCCCTCAGTCATCGAGGCAGCGTCAACATTATTGTTCAAAGTGGCGCAAACAGCTGCATGGGCATAACCACCCTTGCAACGTGTAATTGCACTGTGGTCAATAGTTGTCAGAATCAGAGTAATCGGTCGTCGATAAACCTGAGTCCGCTTAACACGGAAATAATGCTTTCTGGTGGCACTAAAAAGATAATTACCTTCGATGGGACACATGGAATGAGCTTCAACTCAGCCACATCAGTTACGATAAGAAATAGCCTTTACACTGGCAAAGTCATTGTCAGTAATACAGGGCGAGCACGAGCCTGTGTGTCTTCATCGTTACCGGGGTTGCCTCTGTGCTAGCGCGTAATGAAGCGGGTGTGGCATTGACTGAGTTTCTCATTGCCTCGGCACTCGCCACCAGTTTTTTACTATCGGTTACAACGGGTGTAGCCGCCTTCAAACATCACCTCACGCTTAGCCAACATCAGGTGATACTAACCAATGAGTTAAGGCTGATACGCGCGACGCTGTCTATGCAGCTTAAACGTTCGGGGTTTTATCACACCTCTCCCACTACTTCCTTGAACAACACGGGGCTATCGCCGGCAATAACCATTGGCCAGCACACTGCAGAAAGCGCGAATTCTTGTATATTATTTAATTACGACAAAAATCAGAATGGGACAATAGATACCGCTTCGGTGTCTGAGCAAATAGGGTTTAGGCTGCGTAATGGTAGTCTAGAATATCGTATGGCGGGCAGAACCTGCGACCAAAGCGGATGGCATGATCTTAATGATATCCAGTCAATCAAAGTCACCCGCTTTGAGGCTATCCAATATGCGGCTTCCGAAGAAGGAGCACTATATAATATTTCCTTAGCGATGGCTTGTGCTCACTTTCCAGATATTGCAGTAGCAACAACCCTACTTGTGCAGGTTCCCAATGACTAATTGGCAAACAAGAAGAGGCGATGCCCCGCGACACAGCCAAGGGATTGTCGTTCTCTCAATAACGTTAATCATTATGGGGGTTTGCGCGCTCATACTTGCTTCAGCCACCTTGTTAATCAAAGAAGAAGGAAGGCTTCAAAAGGCCGATACAGATTACCAGCTCGCCATGTTTGAGGCAGAACGAATTGTTAAGTCGATAGCAGAGCAAATACGCTTGCAGGTACCTCCATTAGACTTCGATAAACAAGGCTATGGGGTAACGACAACCACGCGAGTCGAAACAGCCCGCAATGGCCAGCCTATCGCCATTTTGGACATATCAGTAACCCACGCGACTATGAACGTGTCGGTTCGACAACGTTTCGTATACTTTCCTATGCTGTTCTCGCTACCGACCAATAGCATCAATATAAACGCACCTGCCTTGGTGGAAAGTTTGTTCAACACGCCTTTGACACAACTCGTGCCTTCGCAATTTCCAGCGCTGAGTACAGACTCCAACTGCTCTGCCCTCGCGCCATCGTCAATGTACTGGATTGAAGGCAATTGTGTGCTGTCTGATAATACCGTTTTAGGCTCGCCTAGCGCACCAGTATTGTTGCTTGTAGAAAATGGGGATGTGGCGTTTGACGAACACGTAACACTGCATGGATTGGTTGTCCTTTTTGACAGCGCGCCGTCGCCAGTACCGCATGCGCTAACGGTTTCATCAACAGCACGTATCCATGGCGCCGTGGTCGCTAATAGCGCAGTCTCTCACACTATTATGGGGGCAATAAGCTTTGACGAAGATAATTTACAGCAACTTCGCGACCTCCCCGCTTTACAGAAATCTCACGCGATTAAGGGAAGTTGGTACGATGCGCATTGACAAAAACTCGCTGGAGAATACACCAATGAAAGTCATGCCTAAAGATAAAGTAATTCGAGCAAAAATATGGGGCATAGCAACGCTAGATTTGCTTTTGGCTACCTTCTTGTTTGTCGCTTTCTTTACTATGGCGTTAAAAGGAAGCTTAGCATTACAACGCCATATGAAAGCAATGCAATACCAAACCGCTATCAACCACTATTTTATCAACGAAGCTAAACAATTAGCCTTTAATACAGAGCACAACGCAGCGGCTTTTGACGCGCTAGAAGCAAACGTTTATGCGGTACCCAATGCATCCAACATAAACATCACAGTTGCTGTAGACGCGGGGCAGTTAAGTCAATTGGGTTGGCAGTGGGGAGCTCACGTTGTAAAAACAAATGTGAAAAAGGTAAGCGTGTCACTGCAAACCACAGCGGCCCACGACACGCCCAATCATACGATAAGACAAACTACGTTTTTCGTTATGCGCAACGACGGGAGTAAAACGTCAGATATTGCCGCGCTTACGCCACTTTTATGAAAAAGTGATACCTCCAAGTAAGCTGAGAATCGGTACTAAGACAGATTCTCTACGGTTTTAACACGACCAGCAGTATTCCCCGCTTTCGATAGAGCCATTAGCATTTTTATCCCACGCTTTACGCCCGTCGCTAAAGTAAAACAGAGCACCATTACTTGCTTGCGCGGTACCGCTTACCGGCGTGGCTTTCAACTCATAGCTTGTTGCGCTAGAAGCCACAATGGTAAGGTCATAGCGTTTATTTGCGCTAGGTTCCGACGAGGGTGAATACGATGCAAAGATAGCTGGCGCGCCGGTATTTGCGCCACCACTACCGGCGCCTTCATAGCTAAACGCGCCGCTATGATGACGTTCCATTGCTGCGGCAAACGCGAGCAAATCAGCTTGACCAGTACCTCGGTAGCCATCAGCGATAACCGATTGGTAAGACGGGTAAGCAATACCAGCAATAATACCGATAATAGTCACCACAATCATAAGCTCTATTAGTGAAAAACCCTGTGCGTTCTTATTCATCATGGTGAGGTCTCGTCTCTTTCTGTTTCTGAATGCCAGCTTCCGCGCTGAATACGTTCAAACTTACCATAAATATTTTGCGCAAGACATGCAAAGGCCGAGGTACACGCCTCTTCATTTCCATCTTCATCTACCGATATTACTGCAGATACACACTCTGTCCCCAAACACACCACCGGACTCACAATCTCTTCAATCAAAATCTTGGTGTCTGGCGCAATACCCGTTTGCTTAAGCTCTGCGGAACGGTCACCGCCATCCAAATCACCATTTTGATTAAGGTCGCTAACCGCGTTTCCGTTGAACATATTTACCAGATACGCGCGGCTGTTACCCGTTGGCGGTGCACACGTACTTGTGCTGCTCACTGCAGGTACGTACGTGGTAAAAAAGACTTTATAGTCGATGATTAACGGCGACGAAAGTACTTTTTCTCCGCCAGTGGTCAGTTCGATATACCAACCTTTTTTATTGGCAAAGTTCGCGGCGGCAACATCTCTCGTTGTTTGGTCAGAGCTCGTCAGCGCATGCGTGGTTGCATTATATAAATCAGTATGACTGGCGGAGGTTGAGAACGTATACAAACCGCTATTATCACGTTGAAAGACACCGTCATCTTTGAACATGTAGAAGTTATCCTCTACCACAGTATCAAGTGGTGACGCGCGCCACCCGCTGCCGATGGCAACACCGTAGTAAAGTTCATCTCCCAGAGCAACTTCAGTAACATCTGGCCCGTAAAAGAATCGGCGATTACTTTCAGCCGTGTCACCACCGAAGTCAGCTAATCTCGCCCCTTTTACAAAATCACTTCCAGATTGGCCATTATAGATGTCCATTCTGAACAGTTGGCCGCCCATATCAGCAACATACATGTGATCTGCATAACCGTCATTATCTCTATCGATAACAGAGATTCGACCTGGAATGCTGTATTGAAGTTCGCTAATGTTCAAGTCGGCATCAGCATTACTGGCATGCCATAGCAATGCGCCGGTGTCGGCATCGAACATATAAACGGCATTTCCTACACCATCTACGGCACGAACGATCTTATTGTCTTGTGACACATCATAACCACCGCCAATGATCATCACATTTTTATCTTCTGAACCAATACGAACTTTAGTAATAGTTGGACGTGACCAAGTCTGACCTAGCTTCTCTAAGCCTGTTGTGCCGCCCTCAATCATAAATTTAAGTTGCGGTGACGTTTTTTGGGTTACATCAAATACATAGTAATTCCGCCCCCCTCTTCTCATACCAAGGTACAAATAGGTGCTTGAGCCGACGGTGCGAAGCACCATATCACCATCTAACCCATACTTATGATCGAAAGAAGAAATATCCTGATAAAAATGATGCAGGTTAGACAATAATGACTTGGGCATTACAGCAAAATTTTCCTCGCCGGTCTGCGCATCGAACGAATGCAACATTCCATGATTCGTTGCCACAAAAATCGCTGAGTCAGTATTGCTATAGTTAACGATAACCGGCTGCGAATGAATAGGGTCACCCATCTGCAAGCGGAAGTCGCTGGTATCGCCATCGCCATCACTGTCTTTTACGTCCACGCCTCTTGCCCATTTGAGCAATACATCGCGAAGCGCTTCAGGGTCTGACTCTGCCTCTACCCCCATATCGGCTACTGTGATCCCCGTGTTATTTTCGTGCAGCACATTACCTGAGCGGACAATGGTGCCTGCACCATCAAACACATATAAGTTACGACTTGCAGACATCTTACTCGCTGCGCCGCCCTCTCTCACATCGTTACCGTCACCTAACACTGACCAATAGCTGTGAGAGTTGTCAGCGAAGAACCCTGTGACGCTGTCAACGGCATCAAGCCCGTTCTTGTCTAACACCTCATCACCACTCAAACGATAGCGCTTGAGATTTCCTGGCCAAATAGCCCCTTCACTTGGCTTAAATAATGCGAAATAAAGCTCATCTCGGTGAGTAAGACGGTTTAACTGGTTAACAGCCACCCCAGGTGAAACGAAGGTTGCATTGATATCTTTTACCGAACGCAATATCGTATTAAAGGCTTCAAGTAACTGGGTACTATCATCAGCCCGATAGAAACCACCACCACTTTGAACAGCAATTTGATTTAAGAAGTTATTCGCTGTGCTGTTTGCAGCAAAGCCTATGGTATGCGTAATAACTCGTCTGTCGATTGCCGACGTTTCCACCTTACTAATGTTTTTAACTAAATCTAAGCCACAGCGCTCACCGCCGCTTCCCGTACAGGTTTTCCCTACCAAAGATTCAATTCTAGACACACTGTGATTGTTATTCGCTTCACCATCTGAAAGCAAGACGATGTGGTTGTTGGTCTGGCACTGTAAGTCACTGACAGGCGAAATATACCTTGCCCCATTAGGGATATATTCATTAATACAATCGCTGCTCGACAGATTATCCTCAGTACAGCCGCTCGGACGCACCGCGTCGCTTCCTAAATAAGCGCTTCTGTGGCTTACTCGGGTATTCCTTCGAACTGTATTAGAAACGTTGCTATTACCCCTCGCAAGCCCCCAATCAACATCTCTTCCACCATAATAATTTACCGCTTCGTAAAGGGTATCAACAATAGGCGTAAAGCCGCTTGCACTGAGCTCATCGACTTTGCTAATAAGTTGTTCTCTGACCGTTGCCGTAGCGCCTGGTGTCGCGCTGCCGTTATATTTGATAACAAGCCTTGGCGCTTTTGAAGGCACGTCGTTATAACTAAACGCCCCTCGATAACTAGCAAAGTCACTGAACACGAACCCTAACGCGTTACCCGGCTCCCAGCCTGTCCGGTCAACCACCTGCTTAATAACCCCCGATAAGTCGGGAGTGGTATACGTTCGATTTCGTCTAAATTCTGGCATCGACCACGTTGTGCCAGCGGTTTTTGCTAAATCGCGTAGCCGGTGTCGCCTGTTTGGGTGAAAATCATCAGCATCGTCGTCTGCTACAGCTTGAATAAGCATACTGGCACTGCCATTTCGATAAGTATCGTAGGCAGTAAACTCAATGTATGCCTCTGTAATTTCGGCCCCTTGCGGAAGATTTACATTTCTAAAACGAATACCAATATAATTATTGTAATAACTGCTAAAGGTAAGCTCGGCCCCTGTATTTGCATAACCACGATAATTTTCTTCTAAGTTATCCTTAGAGTTCGACACTTGGTAGATAGACTCACCACCAACACAACCGGTGGCGGTAGAATCATCGTATGACACAACTAACTGAGGAGAGCCAGCCTGACCGGAATCATATGCCCTGGCCTCTCGCGAACTGGCCGGATCGCTACTGGTACCTTCTACTAACAGTGCTAGGTCTTTACCGCCACACCAGTCGCCTAAATCAACGATTTCTTGGATTACGCTAGATATATCTGGGCTGGCAATAATCTCGTTAGACGAAGGGAAACTGTTGTCACTGGCCCACACAACGTTATTACTGGTTTTGGTACGTGACGATAAGTTATTTGACGCTGTGGTAAATTCGTTTGGTGCTGCAGATGCTTCACCTGAAATGGTCAGTGTGGTTCCAGCAACATTAAAGCCCTCTGAAGTAAACCTAATGTAGGCGCTTAATATTGTGGCGCCTTGCGGTATATTCATCTCACTAAAACGCATCCCTGAAGTCACGGTTCTAGTGCCGTCGCTTAACGTTAGGTCATTCGATGAAACATTAACGGTGCCATCAATTTCATGAGCATCGTCTGCACCGCTGCTGGTAGAAGTAACCAACTCTGGGCGGATTGGCTCATCTACGCCTTTTATTGGTAATAGAATCGGCCCACCGTAATCAGAAAATCGCATCAGGCCAGCATTGATATTGGTCGCCGATCGTAATGCCTCTTTTAATGCGTTTTGCACGCGTAACATACGGGTTTGATCGGTATTGTCATACGCCCCCATACTTCCCGAGGTATCCATAATGAATAGGACATTGGGGTTGTAGGTAACGGCATTGCTGGCATTTCCAAGGTAGATATCTAAATCGTCTCCCATGGCGGAGAAGCCGATACAGCTAAATAGACTGATGGAAGCTAGGTAACTCGATAACTTTTTCATAATACACGCCCTCTATTGCGATGCCGGAGCGAACACTGACGCCGCAAGCGTATTAGCAACAACGGTGGGTTTACCTGAAACCCTTCCGCAACCTCGAATAATAAAAACATGACAATTGATATTACTGCCACCTATCACATTACTAGAACCACGGCACGCCTGCTCTCGGATGAACGCCGTGCGTGACCAGCTTTGCGATGACGGTACACTTTGGTAATTTCCTGTCACCGTATGGCGGTCCCCTGTATTCAAGCCACCTTGAGTTAGCGCTCTATCGGTCCACTCTCCTTCATCAAAACAACTCATACTTTCTACGGTAGGGTCAAGTTCTTTACCTTGACGTGCCTCAGACAAGGGGTCTGTTTTAGTATCATCAGCTAGTAGTATTTCATCTTCAGATTCAAAAAATACGCCCGCGATTGCAGACTCGGCTGCGTCAAATGCAAGCCCGCTTTGTTGCATCGACACGGCCATTTTAGATTGAGATAAACTACTGGAAACTGCACTTACGCCAAGAACAGTAAGTGAAAGAAGTACCAATAAGGCAAACACCATCACGAGACCTTGTTGTTTCATCGCGAACTCCTTACAAAGTTTTTCATATTGCGCAGTGCTAACGTTTTGGTAAACACTTGATAATAATGATCGGTACTCATTGTTGTAGACGCTTCATTTAACAAAGCGTACCGAGGCGCAACAGTTTGCTGCACCTCATTTTGATAGCTTTTCAGCAACAACGCCCAGCGAATGGATACCACCTGCTGTTTTTGTGCTCGAAATAGAGCCAATTCGTTAGCGGTGCGATACGTTATAGCTTGCCCCAGTGATTGGTCCACACTATCGGTTATGCCATATTGAAGTTGGAAACTTTCAACGTTATCGAGCAACGTTATTGCAACTGGCGCGATTACTTGGCTTTTTAAGCCCCGAAGCACGCGGCCGTCAAACCCCATACACTTGAGCGTATTTCCACTCACAAAGTAATGATTAACGACGTGAAATTCATCACCGTTTGCATAGCCATGGGTATTTCCTGTACAGTCTTTGGCCGCGAGCATACTAACGGTAAGCTTATCGTTTCCCCCATTCACTGCTTGCGTAGCACCAAGCGTAGCATTGGATACAAAGTCGCCAGGCAGCGCGATAGGATTATTCTCTACGAATGCAGCTTCTGCCACTGGGTCGACTGAGTCGTCTATTGTCGCAGAAACTAAATCATAGCGGCCCACCTCATATAACTCACTGGAAAGCCGCCCCATAATAAATCGCCCTGACTCTTGCACCTGCGCCACAGCCTGATTCAACTTATTGGTGACACTACTGCTTACCAAGACTTGAATAATTGCGCCCGAAATTAGCAGCCCTAACGTCAGGCTAATCATAAGCTCTACAAGAGAAAACCCGTTCTGATTGGGCATAGGATGAAAGGTACGCATCATAAGGTCACATCCTTAAACACGCAGCCATAGCTGTCACCCGTATTGGGATTACATCTAGTATTTAATGTGTAGCGACTATTGCCACTCGATGAGACAGGCCACTTGAGCATTATTTCAACACGTGATCCTGGGCTGCACGCATAAATATCAGCGTTGTTATTATCAGCACAATTCACATTAAGTAAGGTTTGAGGGTTAGTTTGAACGGCAGAACATGATAGCGCCCATCCGTCGTATTCTGCCATTTGTGCTTCTGTACATTCGGCCCCTTCACAATTAGGAATACCGGCCGGGCGTGATAAACAATAACAGTGATACTTATTTGATGAACCACCACAACTAAGGCCATCGAAATTATAGTTGGTCGCCTCAAAATATTTATTGTTCGCAACCATACCGTCGCCCACCGTTGGCGGGCGAGCAGCCGTTCTTAGTCGTTCTGCAACTTGCGCAGCAACCAATTCTCCCTGCGTCCTACTAATGGCATCTTTGTTTGCAAACGAACCGGTGAATTGCAGCGCAGCAACACCTAACAATCCTATGGCGAGTATGAATAAAGTAATCAATATCTCTATCAACCCCACACCGGACTGCAACGTTCGCTTGCCTTTAGAGCTGTACGCTTGTCTTACGTTCATTTGAGACCATGTAGTAAATTAGCACGAATAAGTGTCATATTGCCTTTGATATACATACGTTTTTTGATACCACTAACGATAATATCTGTTACCAGTTTAATAGTGTAAGCTAAAAAGTCGAGTTACAGGGTATCAGCAGCAATTAATACGTATATTCATAATCTATTTAACTAGTCTCATTTCTTGCGTCACTATCGCACATTGCGTGGCCTACTATGCTTTTTTAGCGACAATATTACGGTATGCAGATACAAAAACACCGCTTAAAAAGCGGTGTTTTCAATATCGTTGTCTGGCACAACAGGCTAACTAACTTGTTTAACTCTCAGTTCTTTTGGCACCGCAAACTCAATATTTTCTTCTCGCCCAGCGCGCTCTGTTGCAGATACTGCGCCCCAGGATTTAAGCTTATCGACAACGCCTTGGACTAATACCTCAGGTGCTGATGCGCCTGCTGTTACGCCAATATTTTCAACGCCCTCAAGCCATGCTTCCTGAATACAGTTCGCATCGGCAATAAGGTATGCTTTGGCGCCAATTTTTTCTGCAAGCTCTCTCAAGCGGTTTGAGTTAGAGCTGTTTTGTGCTCCCACTACCAGTAAAATATCACAGTCTTGTGCTAGGTCACGAACTGAATCTTGACGATTCTGCGTAGCATAACAAATGTCGTCTTTACGCGGCCCTTTGATCTGTGGGAATTTGTCACGCAATGCATCGATGACATCCGCGGTATCATCAACCGAAAGGGTAGTCTGGCTGCAATAATACAAATTTTCTGGGTGTTTTACCGTCAGTTTTGCTACATCGGCTTCAGACTCTACAAGGTAGATCCCGCCCTCTGCATTACTGTACTGCCCCATGGTGCCTTCTACTTCTGGGTGACCCGCATGCCCAATTAACACGCATTCCGTCCCCATTTTACTGGCACGCGTCACTTCCATATGGACTTTAGTGACTAATGGGCAGGTCGCATCAAACACTTTTAATCCACGGTCCCCCGCTTCTTTTCGTACGGCTTGAGACACGCCGTGCGCAGAAAATATCACAATACTGTCGTCTGGCACCTCATGCAATTCATCGACAAACACAGCGCCGCGCTCACGCAATCCGTCTACCACAAACTTGTTATGCACCACTTCATGTCGAACATATATCGGTAGTTCGAACATCTCAAGCGCACGTTCTACGATAGTGATAGCGCGGTCAACGCCTGCACAAAAGCCACGAGGGTTAGCGAGATGAATTTGCATTATTCGTTGCCACCTTGTTGAGAAGCGCCTGGCGTCACGTCGATAATTTCAACGTCAAACACCACGGTCTGTCCAGCTAAAGGATGATTGAAATCTACCGTGACAGAGTCGCCTGCTACACTGCGAATAATGCCTGGGATTTCAGAGCCATCAGGTTGAGAGAACGCTAAAATCATTCCCTCGTCGATTGATAAATCGGCACCAAAACGGCTTCGGTCCATGTAGTGAATATTATTAGGGTTTGGCTCTCCAAACGCGTCGGCCGCTTCCAAAGTGAATGCTTTTTTATCCCCTGTTTTCAAGCCTAATAAACATGCTTCAAAATTAGGCGTAAGGCTACCATCGCCCATCACCATCTTTGCTGGCTTGTTGTTTACGCGCGTACTGTCAGCAGCAGAGCCATCTTCCAACTTTAAATCAAAATGAAGGATCACTTCACTGTCTGCGCTAATTGCTATGCTATCAGTCATATCCTGCCACCTACTTACTCAGGCGCTTCGTTAGAAGCACTGTCTTTGTCTTTATCGCCATTTTTGATCATATCGATGATCAATAATGCTGCACCTATAAAAATTGCACTGTCGGCAATATTAAAGGCAGGCCAATGCCAATTGTTTACGTAAACGTCGATGAAATCGATTACGTAGCCGTGAACAAGACGATCGTATACGTTGCCTAATGCACCGCCTAAAATAAATGAAAAGGCGATGGGCAACATTTTTTGCTCACGTGGTGTTTGTTTTAGCCACCATAGAATGACTGTGCTTACCACGACGGCAATCGCCGTAAAGAACCAACGTTGCCAACCACCTGCACTATCTAAAAAGCTGAATGCAGCACCGTAGTTGTGAACATACGTTATGTTAAAAAACGACAGCACCTGTTTCGACTGAAACAGCGACATCGCATCAACCACCGCATATTTACTCCACTGATCTAACACGAACGCAATTGCACTAATCCACAAAAAGCGCAACCCAGTGTGAGTGAAAAGCATTGTGTTAAGCATAATGGCGTACTTCTCCGTCACCATCGATATTTGTTACACAGCGGCCGCACAACTCATCGTGCCCTTCATGCGTACCAACATCTTCGCGGTGATGCCAACAGCGCACACATTTATCGCCATTTGCTTTGCTCACTGATAGCCATAAGCCGTCTACATCCGTTGCCTGAGCATTGTCAGGTGCGCTGTCAACTTTCGTCAAATTAACACCTGATGTTATCAATACGAATCGTAGTTCGTTTTCTAACGTAGACAAGGTAGTAAAGAGTGACTCTGTTGCATAAAGCTCGATAGAAGCATCGAGTGAACCACCCAATGCGCCATCTTTGCGCGCTTGTTCCATGGCTTGGTTTGCTGCATCTTTAACGCTTAGAACGTCGTGCCACAACGCGTCATTGAACGTATCGCTTTGTGTAAATTCATTGAAGCCGTCGTACCACGTTTCGGTGAATACGAACTCACTGCGTTCACCAGGTAGCGCTTCCCAAATTTCTTGCGCGGTAAAGCTCGTTATCGGTGCCATCCAGCGCACAAGTGCTTCAACAATATGATAAAGGGCGGTTTGACACGAGCGGCGCGCTACACCGTCTGCTTTCGCCGTGTATTGGCGGTCTTTAATCACGTCTAAGTAGAACGAACCTAACTCAATTGAACAGAAGTGCATCAGCTTCTGAGTAACCACCAACAAATCATAACGTTCGTAGGCTTCAATCAACTCAGCCTGTAGTGCTTTGGCTCGTGCTACTATCCAGCGATCCAGTGCGACCATCTCTTCTTCAGCTACTGCATCTTCAACACTGAAGCCGTTAAGGTTGGCCAATAAGAATCGGGCAGTGTTACGTACACGTCGATACGAATCCGCTGCGCGTTTTAATATCTCGTCTGATACCGCAATTTCTCCGCGATAATCCGTCGAAGCAACCCACAAACGAAGAATATCGGCACCCAGTTTATTCGTCACTTCTTGTGGTGCAACCACATTACCAACAGATTTCGACATCTTGCGACCGTGCGCGTCTACCGTAAACCCGTGAGTCAGTACTTCTTTATATGGTGCATGCCCATGCATTGCTGTTGAAGACATGAGGGAGGACATAAACCAGCCACGGTGTTGGTCAGACCCTTCTAAATACAAGTCTGCACTTGCTGGGATATCGTCTCTGCGGTCTACTACAAAGTAGTGGGTAACCCCGGAATCAAACCAAACATCGAGTGTGTCAGTTACTTTGTCATACTGATCAAACTCTGCCCCAAGGAGCGCTGAATCGTCGATATCCCACCATGCTTGAATACCTTTAGACTCTACGTCTAGTGCCACTTTCTCGATGAGTGCAGACGACTGCGGATGGATTTCACCCGTAAGTTTATGCACATACAACGGAATAGGAACACCCCATGTACGCTGTCTTGAAATACACCAATCTGGGCGGCCTTCTACCATTTTTTCAATGCGATTTTGTCCCCACTCAGGGATCCATTTGGTTTGCTCGATTTGTTCAAGCGACGCCGCGCGCAAGCCTTTCTTGTCCATGCTAATGAACCACTGTGGGGTGGCTCTGAAGATAATAGGCGTTTTATGACGCCAGCAATGTGGATAACTATGCTCGTATTTCACGTTAAGCACTAAGTTACCTTTCTCAGCGACCGTTTCAATGATGGTGTCATTGGCTTTAAATACAAATTGGCCGGCGAATAATGGGGTATTTTCTAAGTAAACCCCATTGTTTCCTACCGGATTGTATACTTCGATATCGTACTGTTTACCCACATTGAAATCGTCCACACCATGCGCAGGTGCAGTATGTACGCAGCCCGTACCCGATTCCGTCGTAACGTGGTCACCAAGAATTAAAGGCACACGGATATCTAAAAACGGGTGATTAACTTTTAATGTATCAAGGGCCTGCCCTTGGCATGTCGCCACTTCACGGAATGAGTCTACACCGTAACGCTGCATACAGCTTTCTAGAAGCTCTTGGGCAACAACGTACCATTCGCCAGAAGACTGAACTTCGACTATGGAATACGTTAATTCAGGGTGAAGACTAATAGCGCGGTTTGCTGGGAGCGTCCAAGGAGTAGTTGTCCAAATAACAACGCCAGCATTGTGAGCAGATAAATCGGCCTCGCTCACACCAAACGCTTGCGCAATTTCAGCACTGTCAGCGACAGGGAACTTAACATCAATCGCTGGAGACACTTTGTCTTTATACTCTACTTCAGCTTCCGCCAGCGCAGAACCACAGTCTGTGCACCAATGAACAGGTTTAAAGCCTTTTTCCAAATGCCCTGACTCAACAATTTTACCGAGAGCACGGATAATGTCTGCTTCCGATTTAAAGTCCATTGTTTTGTAAGGGTTGTCCCACGTACCGAATATGCCTAAGCGAATAAAGTCAGACATTTGTCCGTCAATTTGCTTTTGCGCATACTCGCGACACTTTTGGCGAAATTCTGCAGCCGTGACCTTGTTTCCAGGCTTACCCACTTTTTTCTCTACCATTAACTCGATAGGCAGACCGTGGCAATCCCATCCAGGAACAAACGGAGAGTCGAAGTCTGATAAGTTTTTAGACTTAACAATAATATCTTTAAGGATTTTGTTTACGGCGTGACCAATATGAATATTGCCGTTGGCGTACGGAGGGCCATCATGGAGAATAAAAGGTTTCTTGCCTTTTTTCGCTTCGCGAATTTTTGTATACACCCCTTTTTCCTGCCAATCTTTGAGCATTTTAGGCTCACGTTGGGCAAGGTTTCCGCGCATCGAGAACGCAGTTTCTGGGAGGTTTAATGTGGCTTTGTAATCACTCATAAAATTGTATTATCCGGTTACCTTAAATATCACCCAGCACCCTTGATAGTGCTGCGAAGGCGTCATTGGTCATCACTATAAAATAGTGCGCAAACTGTATCACGTTTATCTATGCTAATAACAGACGCGCTTGCGCAGCGTCTGCTTGTATTTGGTCTTTTAACGCTTCAAACGAAGCGAATTTAATTTCTTCTCGAATTTTTGCAATTGGGAACACGGTTATGGGTTTCCCGTACAAATTACTATCGAGATCGAATATATGAACTTCTAATTGGTTGCGCTCGCCATTTAATGTGGGGCGCGTTCCGATATTTGCAACACCAGTATGGTGTTCCCCATCCACATCAACGCGCACTGCAAATACCCCTCTAATTGGTGTACGGCAGCGTTTCAACATCACGTTGGCAGTAGGGAAACCTATAGTTCGTCCCTTCTTTTCTCCATGAACAACACGCCCGTGTATGGCAAAGGGCCTACCTAACATTTCATTCGCCAATGAAAAATCGCTGTCGGCTAATGCCTCTCGTACGGCGGTAGAGCTAATACGATGAGCATGCATGGTAAAGCTTTGCGTACTTACCACATCGAACCCATATTTGCGGCCGGCGGCTTGCAACATAGCAAAGTCACCTTCGCGTCCATTGCCGAAGCGAAAATCATCGCCAACAACAAGAAACTTAACGCCAAGCTTATCCACCAGCAAATCATGCACAAACGTGTCAGCAGACTGCTTCGCAAATTTCGCATTGAACCTTACGGCTAGCAGCCGGTTAACGCCTTGTTGCATTAGCAGTTCGTATTTTTCTCGCACAGGACTTATACGCGCGGGCGCAGTGTCTGGGGTAAACACCTCTTCAGGCTGAGGCTCAAACACCATGACGGTAGCAGGCAAGGCGAGAGACTTTGCTTTTTCAAGCACGTTAGCAAGCACCGCTTGATGACCACGATGTACACCGTCAAACTTACCAATGGTAAGCACGCACCCTTTGTGATGAGGTTTTACATTATTTAGCCCGCGGATAAATTCCACTGTTAGCCACTACCTTTTAACTGCTTGAAATTCAAAGCCCGCGATTATAGCCGACCACGGTCACAATACCAACACTCTGACCGCGCATTGACTATCAAGTTGCCCTATTTTCTTGCAGATAACGACATTTAGCCGCCACCGCTTCGAAAATGCCGAGGTTTCATTCCCAACAACACCATGCTGATACCAAACACCATGACAGACAGCCCAATCGTAATGGCAACGTCTTTAATCTGTTCTAATAGCAATAAGTCGAAAAACGCTAGCCCTTTATCGCGATAATAGATAAGCGCCCCCATTGCTGTGCTAGCAATAACCACCCGCACAATAAATAACATCGAGGTTTTACTTAACGTAAAAACACCGAGCTTGTGCAAAGAAAAATAAAGTAAAGCAGCATTAAGCGTCGCTGACATACTGGTGGCGATGGCGAGACCTACGTACCCAAATGGGAGGGCAAGCACCAGATTAAAGACCATGTTTGCAGCCATGCACCAAATACCAAATTTAACGGGAGTTTTAGTATCTTGGCGGGAATAGAAGCCGGGCGCTAACACTTTCACAAGCATAAAACTCAATAAACCGAACGAATACGCGGTAAGCGAATAAGACGCCATAATTGCAGTATCAGCGGTGAACGCCCCACGCTGGAAGATTACGGTAAGTATCGGGCGAGCCATAGTCGCCAGCCCCACCGCGGCTGGTATGCCCAGTAAGCACACCATTCGAAAGGCCCAGTCAATATTCGCCGCAAATGCTTTGGCATCTTTGCCCACATGGTTGCGCGATAGCGCAGGCAAAATAACCGTGGCAATAGCAATACCGAATAACCCTAAGGGGAACTCCAGAAGCCTGTCTGAATAATACAACCAACTGATTGACCCGGTAACTAAAAAACTGGCAATAAACGTGTCAAACAATAAATTTATCTGCCCTACCGACACACCAAATAGCGCGGGGATCATTAAGGTGCGCACTTTTACCACGTTTTCATCGTGCCACCCCCATTTTGGCTTAACTAACAAACCAGCGCGGAACAAAAAGGGAAGCTGAAAGCAAAACTGTACAATACCACCAATGAATACACCCCATGCCAACGCGTAAGCAGGTTGGTCAAATTGAGGCGCTAAGAAAATTGCACAGGTAATAATACAAACATTCAACAGTACTGGCGTGAATGCCGCCACCGCAAATTTGTTGAGGGTATTGAGAATGGCACCCGCTAACCCCGTCAACGAAATAAACGCTAGGTAAGGAAACGTTATTTTTAGCATTGTCGAGGCAAGAACAAACTTATTGCCCGCATCTTCGTCATGTAACCACGCTACAAACCATCCGGTACCAAATAGCGCAGCAAGAATGGGCGAGGCAATAACCCCAATAATTGAAACGATAAAAACAATGGCACCCAGCGTACCACTTATTTTTGCCACAAACGCTTTAAGCTCTGCTTTATCGTCATTATTGTGCACTTCAGTAAGAACGGGGATAAACGCCTGTGCGAATGCGCCCTCAGCAAACAGGCGGCGCAAGAAGTTCGGAATTTTATTGGCAAAGAAGAATACATCTGCCGAGGCACCATCGCCCATAAGACGCGCTACTACAACATCACGAACCAGCCCTAGCACGCGAGAAATAAGGGTCATAATACTGACAATAAGGCCTGACTTAATTAACTTACGTGACACCGGTAGTTTCCAAATTGTGATTCACAAGGTTGTATAAACACCATGATAACGAAAGCTTGATACCGGTGAAACGTCTTATTCAAAATAGTTGTGCACCTTCTGTATATTTCTTGCTATAATCCGCGCCCGAATTGGGTAGTGTTTTCGACCCTATGTATTACCATTGAATGTGCAACGTGTTGAGCACTTACCGGTGTTCAATGGATTGCGCGTTTACGTCGAACATTTAAATATTAAATCGTTTGACATTATGGTGATAGATAGGCACAATCCGCACCCTCGTTTTTGACATGAATTTATTTTGGGAGTTACACCTTGGCTAACATCAAGTCTGCTAAGAAACGTGCAATCCAAGCCGAAAAGCGTCGTCAGCATAATGCTAGCCGTCGCTCCATGACTCGTACAAGCATCAAGAAAGTAGTAGCTGCTATTGCTAGCGGCGATAAAGAAGGTGCACAAGCTGCACTATCTGCTGCCACTCCGATTCTTGACAGAATGGCTACAAAAGGTTTGATTCACAAGAACAAAGCTGCTCGTCATAAGAGCCGTCTAGCTGCACAAATTAAAGCACTAGGTTAATCTTTACGATTAGTAGTAAAAAAGCGCCGCAAGGCGCTTTTTTTATGTCTGCTAACTTATCGATAAGTGCGCACTGAATACAGCACGCCCCTACTGGCAATCGCTAGCTCATTTTTCTCATTGTGCTTGCTGGCGCGATACGCATCAACCAGTGCATAACGGCCCACGGCCAACTTGGCACATACGCACTCGCTTTTTCTTTGTTTATGGCTTTTACCATGGCCTTGCAGCCCACTTCGGTATCAACAATAAACGGCACCTTTTCAACCTTTTCGTTAATCTCACTACGAATAAAGCCTGGGTGAATACAGGTTACCTTAATGGGCGTGTTCATTACGTCCATACGGATCCCTTCTGTCATCGACGTAAGTCCTGCCTTGGTGGCAGCGTATACCGTCATAGCTCGTCTAAATCCTCTCACCGCACTGATGGAAGAGATGGTGACAAGATGACCCGCATTCTGCTCACGAAAAATAGTCATTGCCGCTTCACATTGCGCAAGCGCTGAAACAAAGTTTGTTTCGGCAGTTTGCTTATTGGCATGAAAGAAGCCTGTACCTATCGACGCGCCTTTTCCCATTCCCGCATTAACAATAACACGGTCTATCTGCCCCATATCTTCTTTGAATGCATCAAATACATCAAACACTGCACTATGGTCGTTAACATCAAGGGCGCGGATAAACACCTTTATATTCGGATTTATCGCTAGCAACTCCTCTCTTGCCTCTTCTAAACGGTCCATGCGACGAGCACACAACGCAAGATTTTTCCCCTGCTTCGCAAATTCAACGGCCATTCCTTTGCCTAACCCCGAGCTTGCGCCGGTTATCAGAATATTTTGTCTATTTGTCATTATTATTTTCCTGATTTTTTAATCGCTTTCTTACAGCGCCACATTAGATAATGGATAAATACCCAAAAGTTTTTAAATGCCGGATTATTTGTTTGTCCGTGATGATAACGGTAATAGATTTGCTGAGCTATGCCGGCAAGTCTGAAAAGCCCATAGACTTCGTAAAACGTAAAGTCATCAGCCTCTACATGACGTTTTTCACAGTAATACTTCACCACCTCGTCTCTTGTCATCATGCCGGGTAAGTGAGTCGGCTGGCGCCTTGTAGACTGGGCCAGAAAATCATCATCGGCATTAACCCAATACGCTAACGTATTACCTAAGTCCATTAGTGGGTCGCCTAGCGTTGCCAATTCCCAGTCCAGTACGCCAATGATTTGAGTATAGTCGGTAGGGTTAAGCACCACGTTATCAAACCGAAAATCGTTGTGCGTTATACAAATAGATTCCTTTGCGGGCATATTCGCTTCAAGCCAATTCATCACCGATTTTCCTGAAGGCACGTTCCACGTTTTCGCTTTACTGTATCTTTCGCTCCACCCTGTAATTTGTCGCTCAATATATCCCGGCCCTTTACCAAGGTGCGATAAAGATGCCTTTTCATAATCAACTTCATGAAGTGCGATAAGGCTATCAAGAACGTTAGTACACAAGGCTCGTGTTTTTTCTTCGGTTGTCGCTAAATCTCTAGGAAGGTTTTTTCTTGGGATCACCCCGGTTAATTTTTCCATAACATAAAAATCGGTACCAAGGATCTGGTGGTCTTCACAATATGCTAGCATTTGTGGCACGTAGCGATACACCGGTTTTAAAGCAGATTGCAGCCGAAACTCACGCCCCATATCGTGCGCGCCCTTAGCCTTTGTACCCGCAGGTGCTCTGCGTAAAATAACCGAAGTATTTTGATAGTCGAGGCAATAAGTCCAGTTAGACGCGCCGCCCGCATACTGGGTGACCAAGGGCTTCCCCTCAAGGTTCGCAACGTGTTGTTTGAGCCAACTATCAACGACATCAACCGGCAAGGCTTCCCCATCTCTCACCTCTGTTGCTTTATCTACCACTGCTCTTTCCATTATTACTGACCTTCTTTCGACGTTGTAGCCTGTGCTTTGTCTAGCGCTTTTTTCATGCCCTTAGTTTGCTTCAGCATGCTTTTAATATAACGCTCTGAGGGCAACAGTTTCTTGAGTAAAAATGCGCGCTTACCTTGTTTATGTGTGAGGATCAGAAAGCGTTTCTTCTGTACTTCTTGATAAATAATCTTTGCTACCGTTTCTTTATCGATATCGGCTTTCTTAAAAAAGTGCCCCATCATCTTATGCATGGCGGGATTATCGCTTCGCATTGACTCGTCAAGGTTCGTTTTAAAGAAGCTTGGACACACTACGCTAACGTCGATATTACGAGGCGACAATTCGAGTTTCATTGTCTCTGACAATGACACCACTGCCGCTTTCACCGCGTTATAGCTATTCATATAAGGAATAGGCGTAATACCAGCCTGAGAGGCAATATTAACAAAGTGGCCACTGTTTTGACGCTCAAAAAGCGGCAGGAACGCCTGACTTACTCTTACCATACCAAGTAAGTTGATGTTAATTACCCATTCCCATTGGGCAATACTCTCATCGGCTAAACTGCCCCCTGTGGCAACACCCGCATTATTGACAACCACATCTACACCGCCCCACTTCGCTTGCACTGTGTCGACTAAACTATTCACATCATTCTGTGAGGTAATATCACAATGCTGATAGAAAGCGCTTGCCCCTTTTGCTTTTAGCATACTGACGGTCTCTTCTCCGCGTTCTGCGTGAATATCGGCAATACATACCGCCAGCGATGGCTGGTTAGACGCCCATTCTAATGCTAACGCTCTGCCGAGGCCGGTTGCTCCACCCGTAATGACTATTTTCACTGGCTCACTCTCACTATTTATTGATTATTTATACAATGCCCATGCACATTGTTTTGGATATCACAGCGTATTCTATAAGCCGCACTATGTTATTGGCTGCTACCATAGAGCAAGACCATTGTTGAATTAAATGAAAAATACTGTGTGGCTGTTATGAATTACAGTCACAGTTAGTTATTAGCTGAGCTGAGATGCATTCACATGATTTTTTGCCCACAGCGCCAACAATAGTGGGCCAACGTACATCGCAATACCATAAACGCCAGGCGCTATCGCATACTCTGGAGACTGTAAAAAGGTAATACACACTAACATGGCGAGTGCGGCATTTTGAACACCCACTTCGATTGAGAGAGTAACCGCGTCTTTCAACGACAAAGCGGTGAGTTTTGCTAATGCCAAACCCAGTAATACACTTAATAGGTTAAGTGTTAGACAAACTAAAAATGCGGCCTTGAAGGAAGACAATAGACTGTCTCGCTCACTAACTAATACCCCCACGATCATCGCCAACATAAAGTACATCGAAAACTGACGAAAGAAATGCTCTGTTTTTATCGCAAACCTTTGGTTTACCGCTCGAATTAGCATGCCGATGCACACGGGCATGATTGAAATACCAATCAACCCCACTACCGTTTCGCTAATTGAAAAAACAGGCGGGTTATTGCTGGCAAAATGGTGGATGGCAAACTGAATAATAAACGGCGTGGTAAACACACAAACCAAAGTAGACACCGCGGTTAAACTTACCGATAGCGCAAGATTAGCACGCGCTATATGGCTGATGAGGTTGCTTGTGGTGCCGCCTGGGCAAGCCGCGAGTACCATAACCCCAATAGAAAGATAGGCTGGCAGATCAAAAACCAAACACAGCAAGAACGCTAACAGTGGTAGTAATATAATTTGTCCGATAAAACCCGCCAAAATAGCTCGTGGTGCACGTATTAACCTGGCAAAATCTTTTGTTGTAAGCGTCAGTCCCATTCCGAACATAACAAATGCAAGCGCTAAGGGTAAAAGTACTTCTGTGAATATTGATGCCTGCATATTTACTGCTCCGCAAACTGACAACCTTTCATTAACAATTGAATGAGTGTAACCTCATAAGAAATTAATTTAAATGATGCATTTTTATAGCGAGCCATAAATATGATGCATGGTAAGGTAGATCTAAATTTATACATTGTATTGCGCGCGATTTACCAAGAAGGTTCAATTACCGCAGCAGCAAATAGGCTCCATTTGACGCAGCCAGCGGTAAGCCATGCGCTCGCAAGGCTTAGGAAAAACCTTGATGATGCGTTGTTTATACGAAATGGTAGAAAGATGGTCCCCACACCATTTTGCCAAACCGTTATTACAAAAGTGCTCACTGCAATTAGCACGCTGGAGGCAACTGCTACTGAGCATCACACGTTCGACATCAACACGGTGGTAAAACAAGTCAATCTTGGACTACGTGATATATTAGAGTTTGTGCTGCTGCCAGCGCTTATTCCAGACTTACTCGAGCATACGCCGGGCATTACCGTCAACAGCACCCAAATAAGTACATTAGCGCTCGAATCTTCATTGACCCGACAGCATGTTGATATCGCAATAGATGTATTAACGCCTACCTCAAAACACATTCACTCTGAATTTTTATGCCATGAACACTTTGTGCTGATATGCGCACCACATCACCCCATTGTCAGCAACACTACACTGGAACAATTTACTCAGGCTGCTCATGCGCTCGTTACGCTTAAAAACTCTAAGGTTGATACGGTAGATGTCGCGCTTGCGCGCTACCATGCATCAAGAAACATTGTCATGCGGTGTGAGCATTACTTTGCGGCAGCAAGTGCTGTTAGTCGCTCAAACTTGCTTCTCACCATACCAAGTCGATACGCCAAACAAATAGAAACGCGGTTTGACGTCAAGGTGTTACCCCTGCCCTTCACGGTTCCTCAGTTAGATATTCACATGTATTGGCACGAAGACCAGCATGAAGATTTAGTTAATCAGTGGATGAGAACCAAGCTACATGCGCTCATCTAACACACCGCTTTATGTAACGAAACAGTAAGGCTATCGTCACGTAACTGTCAATTATTCAACTTATTGTGGTGAACCAAGGCAAAACGCTTTGGAAAGACAATGCAGACCACACACCATCATACCCTTTGGCTCTCTGATATCCATTTAGGGAATAAAGACTGCAAAGCAGAATACTTACTTACCTTTTTAAATAGTATTACCGTCGACACCCTTTATTTGGTTGGCGACATTGTTGATATGTGGCAAATGTCGAAACAATTTAGATGGCCTGACGCGCATAACCAAGTACTGCATAAATTCATGCAAATGAGTGAAAACGGCACACGGGTTGTTTATTTACCAGGAAATCATGATGCCCCGCTTCAGTCATACTCTGGCATGGCGTTTGGAAACATTGAAATCATGCGCCAGTGCGTTCATACAACCCTACAAGGTAAACGCTATTTGGTATTGCATGGCGATCAGTTTGATGGCGACGTCACCATGGGGAAATTTCATGCATGGGTAGGCGATAAAGGGTATGACCTACTTCTGTTTCTAAATCGCTGGTACAACCGCTTTGGCCGTTGGCGAAAACGAGAATATTGGTCACTTGCCGGCTATATCAAACAGCATATCAAAGGTGCCAACCTCGCTATTTCCAGATACCGCGCTGCATGCTGTTTATACGCTAAGCGTCTGGAGTTAGACGGCGTAATTTGTGGCCACATACACCATCCACAAAGCGCTGTAGAGGATGGCATTCACTACGTGAACGATGGTGACTGGGTCGAAAACTGCAGTGCACTTAGTGAAGATAGCGAGGGCAACTTGACCTTGGTATATTTTTTGACCATGCACAACAACACCAATGTTACGGCAATAAAAACCACTACGGCTGCGTCACAAGCGGCATAGGGCATTAACTAACCGCCTGCTTAATACCCTAAGCGTATTCGCGGGCGACATACGTAAATTGAGATTAACTATGTTTACTGTTAACGACGTACTACAGACACATTATCCGCGCGTGGCAAATAATCCACTCTTGTTCAAACCGCTTTCTTCGCTACTAAGGCACCTACTGCATGAACGAGAGATTATAGAGTTCAGTGAAACCTACCCCCATTACAGTGATATTGATTTTGTTGAACAAGTCCTCGAGTATTTTAATGTCAGCTACTCTGCCCGTGATAGTGAAAAAGAGCGCATCCCTGCACAAGGACGTGTCGTTATTATCGCCAACCACCCAATAGGCTCACTTGATGCGCTTGCGCTCATCAAGTTAATAAGCGAAGTGAGGCATGATTTAAAAGTGGTTGCTAATCAGATGTTGATGGCCATTAAACCCTTGCACAATATGCTATTACCGGTTAACAACATGCAAGGTAGGACACCTAAACAGCATCTCAACGCCATTCACTCTCACTTAAAAGGTAATGGCGCAGTACTTATTTTCCCAGCGGGAGAAGTTTCAAGGCTTAGGCCGCAGGGTGTGCGAGATACACACTGGCAGTCAGGCTTTCTACGGATTGCAAAAAAAGCAAACGCGCCTATTCTTCCGCTTTTCATTGATGCCAAAAACAGCCCGTTATTTTATGGTGTTTCAATGATATACAAGCCCCTCGCCACGACATTACTGGTACAAGAAATGTTTAAGCAACGCCGAAAGCATCTCCCCATTCGGGTGGGCGAGATTATTCCCGTTGATACGTTTAACCACGCCACAATAGGACTACAAGAGCATGTAAGCCTATTCAAGCGCCATTTGTACCGAATTGGATGCGGTAAAAAAGGCGTACTTGCTACACAGGCACCTGTGGCGCTGCCAGAAAACAAAAAAGAACTCGCAAACGCATTAAAGCAGTGCGAAAAATTAGGCGCGACCGAAGACGGAAAGATAATTTACTTATACGTGCATAAGCACTGTTCGCCCATTATGCGTGAGATTGGGCGACTTCGAGAAATTGCCTTTCGTGCAGTTGGAGAAGGCACAAATAAACGACGAGATATTGATCGTTATGACTCCCACTACTACCATCTGATTCTGTGGGACGAACACGATATGGAAATAGTGGGAGCGTATCGGTTTGGCGATGCTGCATTGCTTAGCCAAAAAGACCACCCTACGGGGCTTTACTCGGCAAGCTTGTTCGATTACACCCCAAATAACGACACACTGTTTCAAGAAGGGTTAGAGTTAGGCAGAAGCTTTGTGCAGCCTCAATATTGGGGAAAGCGCAGTTTAGATTACCTCTGGTGTGGTATTGGCGCTTTCTTAGCACGTTACCCTAATTATCGCTACCTTTTTGGTGCCGTGTCATTAAGCAATAGCTACCCAGACACTGCTAAAGCGTTAATAATACAGTTCTATTCTACATACTTTCCGCCAAAGTTTGGCGAGGCCGCGGCTAAACGTCCTTATGAGCCAAACGAAAATATGCTGCACACCTTTACCGGTGTTGATTACAAAAAGGAGTTTACTGAACTCAAGCATTTACTGGCGAACATGGGCGTGAATGTACCGACGCTTTATAAGCAATATGGCGAACTGTCCAAAGAAGGAGGGATCGCATTTTTAGATTTCAACGTCGACCCTGATTTTGCAGATTGTATAGATGGGCTCATTGTTGTTGACGTAACCCAACTCAAGAGCAAAAAACAAAAACGATACCTGCACACAGCGGCACTCAAAAATACGGCATAACAGGCAACCAACGTTATTAGATATATATCGTTACTTTTTAATGGTGATCGCGCGTTCTTATGTGACAATGAAAAAAGATAAACATAATTCGACTATTTAGCGTAATAATAAGCGACAACATAAATAACGTAAAAAGGAACGTTTGTGCTAAAGATAATAGTCCTTATCCCACTATTTTTATCACTACTTTGGTTTGGTTATTTGCAGGCCAACAAATTCACTATTGCCCAAGGTAAGCAGGGCTTTTTGTATATTTTTGTACTTTCAGGCGTAATTGCAGCTTTTTATACTTTGATGCTCTTTCTCACGCATTAGCATGTTGCCTTCACCATTCGCTTGAAAAAAAAGCCAGCGGTGAGCGCTGGCTTTTGAATAAACGGCGAACTGTGCGTTACAGCTGAGACGTTACCGTCACATCAGCGTCAGCACGTAGCGCATCGATATACTGTTGATACAAACGTTGACCGTACATAGACGCCAACTGCTGTTTTAGGCCACCAGCAAGATCATCTTCTAACGCTGGAGCAGCATTAACCGCGATAAGCTGTACCAATGACACGTCACCATTTACTGATGAGGCAACGTCAACATTACCGTCACCCTCTGGCGCCAGTTTGAACAGGGTATCAGCAACCGCACGGCTCACGGTATTTGCATTCCTAGCAAGCGCTTCGGTAGTTTCCCACGCTACTGACTTTTCAGCCAATTCGGCGTCTATACTTTCACCAGCACGCACTTTCGCTAGAAGGTCATTCGCCCAGCTTTTCGCTGCGTCTTGAGACTTTTGAACTTGTACCGTAGATACAATCGCATCTCGCACTTCTTCTAGGGTCTGAGTACGTTGCGGTAAGTGTTCAGCAACACGCACCACGACAACAGTTTCATCATCAACTTCGATAATGTCACTGTTCAACCCCTCTTCGATTAACTCTGGCGAAAACGCCGCATCAATTACCGCAGGGTAGCTTAATTCTGCTGGCGCTGTTGCGCGGCTAAACAGCACAGACTCTTGAATTTGTGCATCAACAGCGCTTGCAGCATCTTCAAGTGTATCAGGCACTTCAAACGCAATTTCAGCAAGGGTATTTTGCAACTCAAAATACTTTTCCATCGCCTTGTCATAAAGCAAGGTGTCACGAATCTCTGCTTCAACGTCTTTAAATGCCGTGGTTTGCGCCTCTTTAATGTCGGTCAGTTTGATGATGTGAAAACCAAACTCGGTCTCAACCACTTCAGAAACATCACCCACATTAGCAAGACTAAATGCCGCTTCATCAAACGATGGGTCCATCATTTCTGGCGTTATAAAATCTAAATCACCACCATTCTCAGCAGAGAATACGTCATCAGAGTTTTGCTCTGCCAAGGTGGCAAAGTCTGCACCGCTATCTAGCTCAGCCTTAAGCGATTGCGCTTTTCCTTGTGCACCTTCACCAGCCTCGATAAGGATATGCGATACACGACGCGTTTCTTGTGTACCATAGCCATCGATGTTGTCTTCGTAGTATTTACGTACATCTGCATCATCAACAGATACGCGAGATTTTAACTCTTCAACGTTTAAAGTAACGTAGGCTAGTTTTACCTGCTCTTCGGTATCAAACGATTCGATGTTGGCGTTATAGTAAGTTTCAACATCTGCGTCGGTAACCTCTACACTGTCGGCAAAAGACGCTGCACTTACTGTGACAAATTTTGCATCGCGAGTTTGACGTTGTAGTGCATTGGCGCGCTCGGCTTCACCGTCTAACGTAAACGATGAGTTGGTAAGCGCTGCCGCAAGCTGGTTCTGTGTCATTTGAACGCGAAGGTAATCACGAAAGCCAGCAACTTGGAAACCGTTTTGGCGCAAAATAGCTTGGAAACGATCGTTATCAAATTGACCGCCAAACTGAAATTCTGGCATTTGAACAATGGCTTCACGAATTTGCGCATCGCTAACCCGTAGCCCCATCTCAACCGCTTGCTGTTGTATTAGCTTTTCAGCAATAAGTCTTTCAAGCACATTACTGCGAAAATCACTTAAATATTGCTCGCTCGAAAACAGTTGCGCAATGCTCTCGCCAAACTGTGATTCCATTTGTGCCCGTTGGTTTTGATAGGCACGTTCTAATTCTTGCGCAGAAATCTCTTCGCCATTTACTGTCGCTACCGCTGTAGTACCTGAAGATGTCAGGTAACTACCAACACCAGCAAAAACAAAACTTAGTACGATTAACGCGATAATCGCCATCGCCCATGGGCCTTGAGAACCTTCTCTGATTCTTTCTAGCATGATTATTCTTCAACTCCGTTGCTTACTACACTTGTCTCAACTTTCGGCTTGCGTGAAAGCGATAACAAAATAAGCACTGATTATAACCTAATAGCCGCGAATATAAACGCTCTCTGCTTAACAAAACCGCTTAAATTAACTATGTAAATGCAATTAATAAGTTAACGGGATTAGAAGAACGCTACTGCAATGCTGTTAGTGTTTTTAAATTGCTGAAATAAAAAAGGCGATGGACTAGCCATCGCCTTTTTATTTATTAAGATTTGCTTAGTTGCAAGCGTCTTTCAGAGCTTTACCAGCTTTGAAAGAAGGAACTTTCGCTGCTGAAATCTGAATAGTCTCACCAGTTTGTGGGTTACGGCCACTACGAGCTGAGCGCTCACGTACTGAGAAAGTACCAAAACCTACTAGTGCAACTTGGTCGCCGTCTTTAAGCGCCGCAGTTACTGAGTCAGTGAATGCGTCAAGCGCGCGTCCAGCTGCTGCTTTAGAAATGTCTGCACCAGCAGCGATTTGGTCGATAAGTTGAGACTTGTTCACTATTATGATCCCCTTCGATTGTTATTATACTGTTTGTCCAAAACAATTTGTTTGAACGTTATAACAAGCTTGATTGTTAACTTCAAGCTTATGTCACAATTAATTAACTTTTGTTATATCGCTGCTATCCCTTTTGTGGCAAGGCTTTTAGCGAATACCACCTAAAGGTAACACAACTTTTGTGACTTTAAAGCCCTATTTTGAAAAAAAACGGTTAAACAGCTCAGGTATGCGCATTTTTTATACAAAACAGTCAAAAAAGATGCTGCACCCCTTTAAAATAAAGGGGGCAACACTAATCATTAATGTGCATTTTCGACGGAAAATGACTCTATCGGTTCTTGTAACGCAATATCTAACACTTCATCTATCCATTTAACAGGGTGAATAGACAAGTCTTTCTTCACATTGTCAGGGATCTCTTCCAAGTCTCGCTCGTTATCTTTTGGAATAACAACCGTCTTTATCCCGCCTCGGTGTGCTGCTAGTAACTTCTCTTTCAGTCCACCAATAGCAAGCACTTCGCCACGCAATGTAATTTCGCCGGTCATGGCCACATCACACTTCACTGGGTTACCCGTTAACGACGACACAAGCGCCGTACACATCGCAATACCCGCGCTTGGTCCATCTTTTGGTGTAGCACCTTCCGGCACGTGAACGTGGATATCACGCTTCTCGTAGAAATCAGCGTTGATGCGAAGCTTTTCAGCACGACTGCGAACTACCGTCATTGCGGCTTTAATCGACTCTTGCATGACGTCACCCAGAGACCCTGTAGACGTCATTTTGCCTTTACCGGGCACAGAGGTCGTTTCGATGGTCAGTAAATCTCCACCTACTTGTGTCCACGCTAAGCCGGTTACTTGGCCAATCTGATTGTCTTTATCGGCTTTACCGTAGTCAAAGCGCTGAACACCAAGATAATCTTTTAAGTTATCTTGTGTTACCACTACCTTGTCTTTGCTCTTGTTCAAGAGAATATCTTTAACGGCTTTGCGGCACACCTTCGATACTTCGCGCTCAAGGCTTCGAACACCCGCTTCACGACTGTAATATCGAATCATGCCAATCACAGCAGAATCGGTAATCTCTAGCTCTTTCGCTTTTAAACCATTACGCTCCATCTGCTTGCCAATTAGATGATTCTTGGCGATGTTAAGCTTTTCGTCCTCGGTGTAGCCAGACAAACGAATAACTTCCATTCGATCTAACAACGGCCCAGGAATATTCATACTGTTCGACGTGGCAACAAACATTACGTCAGACAGGTCGTAATCAACTTCGAGGTAATGATCACTGAAGCTGTTATTTTGTTCTGGATCCAACACTTCTAACAACGCTGAGGCCGGGTCACCACGCATATCTGAAGACATCTTATCAATCTCGTCGAGCAAGAATAGCGGGTTCTTCACACCCACCTTGGCCATCTTCTGCACTAATTTACCAGGTAACGACCCAATATAAGTGCGGCGATGCCCTCGAATTTCAGCTTCATCACGTACGCCGCCTAACGCCATACGCACATATTTACGCCCGGTTGCTTTGGCAATCGATTGGCCTAACGACGTTTTACCTACCCCAGGAGGTCCCACCAAACAAAGGATTGGGCCCTTGAGCTTCTTCACGCGTTGTTGAACGGCGAGATACTCTAGAATGCGCTCTTTTACTTTCTCAAGCCCAAAGTGGTCCTCATTAAGAACAACTTCAGCTCTTGATAGGTCTTTTTTAACAGGCGAGCGTTTATTCCACGGTACGTTAGTAAGCCATTCAATATAGCTTCTTAATACCGTCGCTTCAGCTGACATCGGCGACATCATCTTAAGCTTTTGCAGCTCGCCTTTCGCTTTATCTTCTGCCTCTTTAGGCATTTTTGCGTCAGCAATTTTTTTAGAAAGCGCTTCGAACTCATCAGGGGCATCATCTAGCTCACCCAGTTCTTTCTGAATGGCTTTCATCTGCTCATTTAAATAGTATTCGCGCTGGCTCTTTTCCATTTGCTTTTTAACGCGAGTACGAATCTTCTTCTCGACTTGAAGCAAATCAATCTCGCCTTCCATCAGCGCCATCAGATACTCAAGACGCTCGTTTACGCCTTTCATCTCTAACACTTTTTGCTTTTCTGGAAGCTTGAGCGGCATATGTGCAGCCATGGTGTCAGCCAAACGTGCAGCATCCTCAATACCATTAAGTGAGGTTAGGACCTCTGGTGGTATTTTTTTGTTCAGCTTCACATAGCCTTCAAACTGAGACACTGCTGAGCGGATCAGTACTTCTTGCTCACTCTCATCAATATCTTCGTCTTCAAGCTTATTGATATTCGCCACGAAGTACGGCTCAGACTGTTCGTAGCCTTCTATTTCGCCTCTTACACTACCCTCTACCAACACTTTAACCGTGCCGTCAGGGAGTTTAAGTAATTGAAGAATGGTCGCGATGGTACCTACTGTGTAGATATCGTCTGACTCTGGCTCATCAACGCTTGCGTCTTTTTGTGCTACAAGAAATATTTGTTTGTCATTTTCCATTGCAGCTTCAAGGCAACGGATAGATTTCTCACGCCCTACAAAAAGGGGTATGACCATATGCGGGTAGACGACTACGTCGCGCAAGGCAAGCACAGGAATTTCAATGCGATTTTCACGCTCAACTGTCATACTTGTTCTCAAATTAGTTTGCTTTGTCGATTTATATGGGGATGCGGGAGCAAAGTTCAATCAAAACTTACAAAAGTGCATTAATTCATTGCAATGCCCTGCTCACCAATACCATTATCGATTTTCACTTTAATGGCAATACTTAGTTGCGAAATCAGTGTCAAAGGATAGTATTCTTCGCCACATTGGTTAAATAAGACGCAAAAAAGGCCCTAATGGGCCTTTTTTCAATTCACAATCTCTTACTCAGAGACTGCTTTCTTCTCGTTACTGTCATAAATAAGTATTGGCTTAGACTCGCCACGAATGACCGTCTCATCAATAACAACCTTACTTACATTCTCAGCAGATGGTAGATCGTACATCGTATCAAGCAATACGGCTTCAACGATTGAACGTAAGCCTCTGGCCCCTGTTTTACGCTGCATTGCTTTCTTTGCAATCGCATTTAACGCGTCGTCACGGAACTCAAGCTCTACATCTTCCATTGAGAACAACGCACCATACTGTTTAGTAATCGCGTTTTTAGGCTCTCTTAAGATTTGAATCAATGCGTCTTCGTTAAGCTCTTCCAAGCTGGTTACTACTGGAAGACGACCGATGAACTCAGGAATAAGACCGTATTTCACTAAGTCTTCTGGTTCAACTTGCTTAAACAATTCACTTACAGCCGCAGAGTTATCTTTAGACTTAACCGTTGCGCCAAACCCAATGCCCGTGTCTTTGTGAGCACGCTGTTCAATGACTTTATCAAGCCCAGCAAATGCACCGCCACAAATAAACAGAATTTTTGAGGTATCGACTTGCAAGAATTCTTGCTGTGGATGCTTACGTCCGCCTTGTGGCGGCACTGATGCAACCGTACCTTCGATAAGTTTCAATAACGCTTGTTGTACCCCTTCACCCGATACGTCTCGGGTAATCGACGGGTTATCCGACTTGCGTGAAATCTTGTCTATTTCATCAATGTAAACAATACCACGTTGCGCTTTCTCAACATCGTAGTCACATTTCTGAAGAAGCTTTTGAATGATATTTTCAACGTCTTCACCGACATAACCCGCCTCAGTAAGCGTAGTTGCATCAGCCATCGTAAACGGTACGTCAAGCAATCTGGCTAGAGTCTCAGCAAGCAGCGTTTTACCACTACCTGTTGGGCCGATAAGCAAGATATTACTTTTTCCTAACTCTACGCCATCTTTAACATCGCCATTGCGAAGACGCTTGTAGTGATTATATACGGCTACCGACAATACTTTTTTCGCGTGCTCCTGCCCAATGACGTAATCATTAAGGTGCTCGTGAATCTCCGCGGGTTTAGGTAAAGCGTCCTGCTTTTGCTTTGGCGCTATTTCCTTAATTTCTTCGCGAATGATATCGTTACATAGCTCAACACACTCGTCGCAAATAAATACAGACGGGCCTGCGATTAACTTTCTTACTTCATGCTGGCTTTTGCCGCAAAACGAGCAGTACAGCAACTTGTTGTCACCATCACCACTTTGCTTATCACTCATTACTCTTGCCTCTGCCTTGCCTGAACCAAGAACAACATCGTTCTTGGCACATGTTCAGGTCTACTATAACTATACTACTTAGTTCCGGCTACGTCAGATCGACTTGTCAAAACCTGATCGACTAAACCATAGTCTTTTGCTTCCGTTGCACTTAAGAAGTTATCACGATCAGTGTCTCGCGCAACCTTTTCATAGTCTTGTCCAGTATGATCTGCCATTAAACGGTTTAATTTCTCTTTAATAGACAGGATTTCTTTCGCATGGATTTCAAAATCTGATGCTTGACCTTGGAAACCGCCTAATGGCTGGTGAATCATCACGCGTGAGTTAGGTAGGCAGTAACGCTTACCTTTCGCACCAGCAGATAATAAAAATGCACCCATGCTTGCAGCTTGGCCCATACATACCGTGCTTACGTCAGGTTTAATAAAGTTCATTGTATCGTATATCGCCATACCTGCGGTTACAGAGCCGCCTGGCGAATTGATGTATAAGAAAATGTCTTTCTCTGGATTCTCTGCTTCAAGAAACAGCATCTGGGCAACAATAAGATTAGCCATATGGTCTTCAACTTGACCAACTAAGAAAATTACATTTTCCTTTAATAGGCGTGAATAGATGTCGTAAGAACGTTCACCTTTGGAAGTTTGTTCCACTACCATAGGGACGAGGGCGTTCATAGGGTCAAACGGAGAATTAGTCATAGCTACCTTGATTATCTAGCGTTAAAAACAAAAATGCTCGGAAGGCTCCGAGCATTTAAGCAGTTGCTGACGTGTTAAGTCAATCAGACAATAAAAAATTACGCCTGTTTGTTCATAACCTCGTCAAAAGCTTTAGTTACTTCAGTAACTTTAGCCTGCTCAAGAACCCACTCAATAGCTTGTTCTTCAAGCGCAACGTTCTGCATTTGCTGCATAAGCTCTTGGTTGTTGTTGTAGTACTCTACCACTTCTTTTGGATCTTCGTACGCAGAAGCTGCCGTTTCGATCATCTCGTTTACTTTGGCATCGTCAGCTTTAAGCTCGTTCTGCTTAATCACTTCGCCAAGCAATAGACCGATTGAAACACGACGCTTAGCATTGTCAGTAAACAAGTCAGCTGGAAGCTCAGGAAGGTTTTGGCCTCCACCTTGTTGGCTGAAACGCTGCTTAGCTTGTTCACGAAGTGCATTAACTTCTTGGTCGATAAGCGCTTTAGGAATATCTACTTCGTTTGCTTCTACAAGCTTAGAAATAACGTCTTCTTTAAGCTTCGCTTTAAGCGTCTGGTTTAGTTCGCGCTGCATATTCTTACGAACTTCAGCTTTAAGCGCGTCAACACCACCTTCTTCAACACCAAATAGTGTTGCGAACTCATCGTCTACTTTAGGAAGTGCTTGGCCTTCAACTTTCTTAACTGTCGCTTGGAATACCGCGTCTTTACCTTTAAGGTTTTCAGCATGGTAATCTTCTGGGAACGTTACTTCAATAGTAACTTCATCACCGGCTTTCGCACCAACAAGTGGTTTTTCGAAACCTGGGATCATACGATTTTGACCCAACTCTAGAGAAAAGTCTTCTGCCTTACCGCCTTCAAACTCTTCGCCGTCGATAGAGCCAACAAAGTCGATAATTACTTTATCGTCTTTCTTCGCTTTACGCTTTACTTCTTTCCACGTGGCATGCTGCTTTTGAAGCGTTTCCATCATCGTATCAAGATCAGCGTCAGTAATTTCTACTACTGGCTTTTCGATTTCTAAGTCGCTGATGCCTTTAACTTCAACTTCTGGATAAACTTCGAAAGAAGCAACGAATTCAAGATCTTGTCCGTCTTCGTCTTTCGTAAGTTCAAACTGAGGCATACCAGCTGGCTGAATTTTTTCTTGGATAACCGCTTGGTAGAAGTTTTGCTGCATGACGTCACCAGCAACTTCTTGACGAACTGCTTGGCCAAAGCGTTTCTTAATTACGCTTACTGGTACTTTACCAGGACGGAAGCCATTAATACGCTGCGTTTTCGCCAACTGTTGTAGGCGTGATTTAACTGCTGAATCAACCGTGTCAGATGGAACGGTGATAGTAAGACGGCGTTCTAAACCCTGGGTCGTCTCGACTGAAACTTGCATTATGTTACCTCAACTGTACGCCTCTTTAGGCGCTTTATTCACAATCCCCTCTCCCGCCGCACCAATCAAAGGCAAATCATAACGGGCTAGAGGTCGTTTCCGACGTTTGCACTTCCAAGCCACGACCAAATAAAACATGCCGTAAATTAAACTTGAAACAAACGCACTGGTTAAAAAAAGACGCCGTAGTATACAGCCGCTAAAAGGAAGAGTCGAGAGAGAAACGCAAGTTTATAACGCGCTTTTGGCGCATTAATGAGCGATTGGAGCAAATAACGGTATTTAGAGCAAAAAAGAAGGATAAATGGTCGGTGAGACAGGATTTGAACCTGCGACCCCTTGTACCCAAAACAAGTGCGCTACCAAGCTGCGCCACTCACCGACTGGAATCATTGATATGATTGGCTTTTCATCAAAAAGCATAAAACATGGTGCGGAAGGAGAGACTTGAACTCTCACGCCGTGAAGCACTGGAACCTAAATCCAGCGTGTCTACCAATTCCACCACTCCCGCGAAAAAGTGGGGTGGACGATGGGACTTGAACCCACGACAACCGGAATCACAATCCGGGGCTCTACCAACTGAGCTACGCCCACCACTGAGGTGTTGCAAAAGCATACATGAGAATTGTACCATGATGCTACTAAAATTCATCGTCCATTGTCAGGTCCTACCTGACTCGCATGGCGCGCCCGGCAGGATTCGAACCTGCGACCCACGGCTTAGAAGGCCGTTGCTCTATCCAGCTGAGCTACGGGCGCTCGACGAATCTTTGCATTGCAAAAAATGGTCGGTGAGACAGGATTTGAACCTGCGACCCCTTGTACCCAAAACAAGTGCGCTACCAAGCTGCGCCACTCACCGACTGTGTAATGACTTTGAAGCGTTTTGCCTCACTGCCTTTACGGGGTGCGAATATTACTGACTTGCCCCCACCTCGTCAAACACTTTTTTAAATAAAAACACCAACCGCTCACAAAGCGCGCATAATCGCGTTTTTTTGACCAGAACGTATGTGTTTTGTACAACTTTTCTCTTCTGAGAGTATTCCGCGGCAGCTAAATGCGATACACCGTTATCGATACTAATGTGCAAAAATAGTGAATGTCCCGTTCATCACGCCATTTTATCTTCTTAAAACGCAGCGGTAATTATAATAAAGTGGCTTTATTATCAAAAATATTACGTATCTATCGTTAAACGCCCCCTATAAAAAGAAAAATGCTAGTTACTCGATATACTTTTGTGAAACAATAATACGCACTTGTTGATTACTAAATGTATACCAATTTATGACCGCCCATCTAATAGACGGCAAGCTCATTGCCAAACAAGTTCGCCAACACGTAACCTCTTACGTCGACTCTCTTATTCAAGCAAAAAAACGACAACCAGGGCTTGCTGTTGTCTTGGTAGGCAGTGATGCTGCTTCACAGGTTTACGTAGCTAACAAGCGCAAAGCCTGTGATGAAGTGGGTTTCGTCTCGCGATCTTTTGACTTGCCAGCCGACACAACCGAAGAAACATTGCTTCAGTTAGTCGATGATCTCAACAATGATAAAGAGATAGATGGCATACTCGTACAGTTACCGTTACCTGCAGGCCTAAACGCAGAGAAAGTGCTAGAGCGTATCCATCCACATAAAGATGTAGACGGCTTTCATCCTTATAACATTGGCCGCCTTGCTCAACGTATACCCGCCCTGCGTCCATGTACACCTAAGGGCATCATGACGATGATTGAGTCAACAAAGCGCCCTGTTAAAGGTTTAGACGCTGTGATTGTTGGCGCATCTAATATTGTTGGCAGGCCAATGAGCCTAGAGTTACTGCTTGCAGGATGCACAGTAACAACATGTCACAAGTTCACACAAGATTTGAAGAGCCACGTTCAGCGTGCAGACTTACTTGTTGTTGCGGTCGGTAAGCCAAACTTTATCCCTGGTGATTGGATAAAACCTGGGGCGATTGTCATTGATGTTGGCATTAATCGTATTAACGATGGCTCACTGGTTGGTGACGTTGAATTTGATAAAGCTAAAGAACATGCTGGGTGGATTACACCGGTACCCGGTGGCGTGGGTCCAATGACCGTAGCAAGTCTCATTGAGAATACACTCGAAGCGTACGTTAAGTACCACTCTTAATTAAAGTAGCCGCCATGTTACATTGGCGGCTTATAGGGTTACCGTGACAACATCTCACTATATCGACGCGACTATGCAATGGGTAGACGACGTTGTAATAACACATAATTTCTGCCCTTTTGCTCGGTTTGTCAGAACGCCCAATCAAATTCGCTGCGTTGTGGTTGACGGTGACACAGGCGATGCAGTAACACGCCTATACGATGAATGTGTGCACCTTGACAACAGTAACGATATTGCAACCACATTAGTTATACTCTCTCATTCCCACTTTACACAGTTTGATAATTATCTCGATGCCCTCGCTATTGCCGAGCGTATGATGGCTGATTGGGGATATGCGGGGATATATCAATTAGCAAGTTTTCATCCTGATTATTGTTTTGATGGTGAACCTCAACAGAATGCCTCACATTATACCAACCGGTCGCCCTACCCTATGTTTCATTTAATCAGGGAAGATGACATTACACGGTATATGCCTAATGAAGATGACGCCGAAGTTATTTACACAGACAATATGAAAAAAGCAGAAGCATTAGGTTGCCCCTACTTCGACGCGACGCTAGCGCAAATTAAAGAACAGCATAAGCAAGATAGTTAATGACTGTATGGCCAAATCCCTTAACCAACGTGCTTACTAATGACAACCTTACAGGCTCAGATTGATACCATCGGAGTCATTTCAACTCCATTTCGTCAAAAGTTTGCGATCCCCCGCCAGCCTAATTTAGCTAACGCGGAAGGTATCATTACTCCTACCGACACATACAGCACATTGGATATGGTGAGAGGACTAGAGAGGTTTAGTCATCTGTGGTTATTGTTTTTATTTCATGAAAACATGTCTCGAGGTTGGAAGCCGTTAGTCAAAGCCCCTCGATTAGGTGGAAACGCTAAAACAGGCGTATTAGCCACTCGTAGCACCCATCGCCCAAATAATGTTGGTATGTCGGTGGTAAAAAATCTTGGAATTAAAAAGGTAAAGAATCGTTGGCAACTTAAAGTCAGTGGCGTTGATTTGCTAGACGGCACGCCGATTATCGATATTAAGCCCTACCTCCCTTACGCCGACATTATTCCAACGGCGAGTGAGACACTCACAGAAACAGCACCTATCCCGCAACGCGCGGTTACCTTTACCGCCCAGGCACAAGCCGACTGTATGCGTGCGCAAAAAATGCAGCCTGATCTTTACACGTTAATCATCCAATTATTAGCACAAGATCCTCGCCCCGCTTATCGGCATAACCTTGAAACCGACGACAAGATATATTGCGTTCAACTTTATCAATTTGACGTCCGTTTTGTAGTTGAAAATGGAACGGTAGTCGTAAAAGCGGTCGATATTGTTGAAACACCCTGACCATTTCAGGATGCGCTGTGATAAAGGTGAGGTTAAGTTGCGATAAAACGCACGCAGTTGTAGCACAATTGGGTACAGTTAATTAGAATACCGTCACTATTAGATTTCATTAAAAACAGGAAGACTGCAATTCATGCGCACTAGTCAATATTTGCTCGCTACGCAGAAAGAAACTCCGGCAGATGCTGAGGTAACAAGCCACCAGCTAATGCTAAGAGCTGGAATGATTCGAAAGCTCGCTTCTGGCCTTTATACTTGGCTACCTACAGGCCTGCGTGTACTTAATAAAGTAGCGAATATTGTCCGTGAAGAAATGAATAAAGCCGGCGCGATTGAAGTGCTTATGCCTGTGGTTCAGCCCGCCGATCTTTGGCAGGAATCTGGACGCTGGGACGAATACGGTCCGGAACTATTGCGTGTGAAAGATCGTCATCAACGAGACTTCGTGCTTGGTCCAACACATGAAGAAGTGATTACTGCACTCGTTAGAAACGACATTAGTAGCTACAAACAACTGCCAATAAACCTATATCAAATTCAAACTAAATTTCGAGATGAAGTTCGCCCCCGCTTTGGCATTATGCGTGGCCGCGAATTTACCATGAAAGACGCCTACAGCTTCCATTTAGACGATACGTGTTTAGAGAAAACCTATCAAACCATGTATGACGCCTACTGCAATATTTTCTCTCGCATGGAGCTCGACTTCAGGCCTGTAATCGCAGATTCAGGTGCAATAGGTGGTAATCATTCTCATGAGTTTCATGTACTCGCCGAGTCGGGCGAAGATGCAATTGCATTTTCTAGCGACAGTGACTTCGCCGCCAACGTAGAAATGGCTGCAGCTGTGGCACCGCAAAAAGCGACAGCGTCCGGTGCTGCGCAAGAGACAAAAGACGCGAAAGGTAAAGACTTCACTGCTATTTTGAAAAGTGTAGACAGTAGTGCTGAGCACGCGGTTAAGGTCACGTTGGTCAAAGCGGCAAACAAAACCGACAGTAAAGGTAATGTTATCGAGTCAAATGACTGGGTGGCGTTAGTACTACGTGCCGACCATGAACTAAACGACATCAAGGCTGAAAAGATTGATAGTGTCGCCACACCGCTTGTTGAAGCGTCGTTCGAACAGGCAAAAGAAATCCTCGGTGTCTCGCCATTTTTTGCAAATGCCACAAATCTTCCTGTACCGGCAGTTGTAGATGCGAGTGCTGCTGCACTTGCTGACTTTACTACCGGTGCTGGTGTTGGCGGAAAAGTTATCGTTAATGCAAATTGGCAGGACGATGTAACCGGTGTAGATATCCGAAACGTTGTCGCCGGTGATGCGTCACCTGACGGCAAAGGTACATTGGATATTAAACGTGGTATCGAAGTAGGCCATATTTTCCAGCTAGGTAGCAAATACTCAGACGCAATGAACTGCGGTGTGTTAACAGAAACGGGTAAACATCAAACGTTAACAATGGGTTGCTACGGTATCGGTGTATCACGCATAGTGGCAGCGGCGATTGAACAGAATCATGATAAGTTCGGTATCAAGTGGCCAGCCCCTATTGCTCCGTTTAGCGTTGCGCTTATACCAATGAATATGCATAAGTCGCACAGAATTAAAGAAGCTGCTGAGGCACTTTATGAAACACTTGTTGGTTTAGGCATCGATGTACTGTTTGATGACAGAAAAGAGCGCCCTGGCGTGATGTTTAACGATATGGAACTTATCGGTATTCCACACAGTATCGTGATTGGTGAGCGCAACTTGGACAATCGCCAAATTGAATACAAAAATCGCGCGACAGGTGAGAAACAGTTGCTAGATATTGATACGGCAAGTGAGTTTATTGCTAACCTATAAATAGCAACAACACACTTAATGGAGGACGCATGCAGTTAACTTTTTACGGCGTAAGAGGCTCTATCCCCACTCCGGGCCCAGAGTTTGTGCGCTATGGTGGAAATACTGCATGCGTTCACATTGAACTGGAAGACGGGACCGATATTGTTTTAGATGCAGGCACAGGCATTAGGCGCTTGGGAAACCAGCTTGTTAAAAAAAGTACGCCTATTCATTTGTTGCTTAGCCATAATCATTGGGACCATATTCAAGGCTTCCCTTTCTTTGTACCCATATTCCAAAAGGACCGCGACATTTATATTTACCCTGGGCAGACCACACTGCCAGAGTACGACCAAATTTTAAACCAGATGAATGGCAGTGTTTTTCCCGTACCGGCCAGCGCATTAACGGCAAATATCCAACTTACTGTGCTGCCTGCTGAACAACACACATGGGAAATAGGCACGGCAACCATCCGTCGACTGCCCATGAATCATCCGGGAAAAGGCAGCGCTTATGCTATCGAGGCTGATGGACAGAAAGTTGCCTACATTACAGACAACGAACTTTACCCTCCTTACAAAAAAGAAACCGATTTTCTGACATTTGTTGAGTTTGCCCGTGATGCCGATGTGATTATTCATGATGCTCAATACATGATGTCAGATATGCCGAAAAAATCCGGCTGGGGGCATTCTGTCGCCGAAGAAGCCGTTAAGCTGGCGATGGCATGCAATGCAAAGTGTCTAGCGTTGTACAGCCACGACCCAGACAGAACCGATGATGATATTGACCACGTAATTGATCACTGCAACCAGTATGTGACGATTGCGGAATCTCCTCTTGATGTAATTGGTTCAATGGAAGGACAAACCCTCACTTTTTCTAACCCTTAATTTTTTATTGCTTGTTAACCTCACATGGAGAGCCCTGGTGCCTGTGTTTAAACGAATTTCATTAATAGCAGCATTGTGCTGTGTAGCAACGGTCACGGTTGCTCAAGAAACACCTCAGCAACAACAATCAGAACAAGCAGGAAGCGAACAGCAAGCAACTGAGCAGAGTGATAAAGACACTCTATTAGATATTGAAGTTATCGATATTATCAAACGAGATACCACCACAGAGAGCGCACTTGATGATCGCTTAGAAGGCGACAAAGAAGCAATTGATAACGTTTACGCGATGACGCAGCACCGCCAAAACTACATATTGCCTATCACTTACGTTACGAACCCTAATTCAGAGGGCAATAGCGAGCTGACTGAAGACAATGTTGATAAAAAAGAAGCTAAGTTTCAAATTAGTGTTAAGTACCCGTTGTACTTAGAAGACATTGGGTTTGATGGGGTGTATTTCGGGTTCACGTTTACGTCGTTTTGGCAGCTGTATAACAGCGAAGTATCGAAGCCATTCAGAGAAACCAATTATGAACCTGAAGTTTTTTGGCAAGAGACCGCTGATATTTCAGTACTTGGGTATAAGTTTAATACGCTTCAAGTGGGCTTCAACCATATGTCCAATGGGCAAAGCGGTCTTCAATCTCGCAGCTGGAACCGTCTTTTTGCATCTCTCGTTTTCAGTGATAACGACGATATCTACTATATCAAGACGTGGTACCGCATACCAGAAGACGAGAAAACTGACCCTCTTGACCCAACAGGGGATGACAACCCAGATATCGAAGATTTTTACGGCCGTGCCGAATTTGGTTACGGACGAAAATTTGGTGACGTGAAACTGTTCGCCTTATTAAGAAACAACCTATCGTTCGATGACAACCGAGGTAGTATCCAAGTTGACCTAACTTACCCTCTGTCTAGCCGTTATGACATTATGTTCCAATACTTTAACGGATATGGCGATTCACTTATCGATTACAATCGTTCACAAGAGCGGATTGGTGTTGGTTTTCAATTACGTTTCTTATAATCATACTGGGCGCATAATGGCCATATAACTCATATATATGGTTAGACGAAGCCGTGTGGTCGACAATATAACGACCACACTCTCTTCCTAGCATACGCCGGCTGCCCGATAGAGTTGCAAATGCACATCCACCAGCGCTTTGATATCTCGTTGGTAGCCGCCACCTATTACTCCAGCGATAGGCAGGCCTCGTGACTCTGCGGCATCAAATACCATGCAGTCTCGTTGATACACCCCTTCGGTAGTGATGTTTAAAAGGCCTAGGTCGTCATTTTTATGCACATCCACACCGGCATCATAGATAATGGCATCAGGGCTAAACATCCTAAACGCCACTGACAGCGCTTCTTCTAAAGCCTGTAAATACTCTTCATCACCCGCACCTTTGGGTAAGCCTATATCGATATCTGACACTTGCTTTCGATGAGGAAAATTTTTCTCGCCGTGAATAGATAACGTGAAAATTGACCTATCATTCTCACACAGCTTTGCCGTTCCATCGCCCTGATGCACGTCCAAATCGATAATCATCACGTTGTCTATACGCCCATCTTCCTGCATTGCTTTTGCTGCAAGGTACAAATCGTTAAACAAACAAAAACCTGAACCAAAATCAGCAAAAGCATGATGGTAACCACCCGTCAAATTCAGTGCTTTTCCGTGTTCAAGCGCAAGCTGAGCTGTCAGTGTAGTCCCAAATACCGCCGTTAAGCTTCTGTCTATGAGCTGCTGTGACCATGGAAAACCAATTCGGCGCATAGCTTTGGGGTTAAGTTCACCGCTAATAAGATCATGTACATATTGTTTATCAAAATGAGCGTCTAGGGTGTCTCTACTGATAGGTATAGGCGCGTAAAATGATGAGTTGGGAATACCTCTATCTCGCAACGCCTCGCGGATCCCTTGGTACTTTTGAATGGGAAAACGATGGCGCTCAGGCAAATCAACCTGGCTGTAAATAGGATGAAAAACAAGTGGTATAGACATAATTCCTTTCAGCTGTGTTAACCGTCTGACATGACTGGAGAGTAGACTAACAAAAAAGCGGAGCAATCGCCCCGCCTATTCATAATGATGAGGCAGTATTAACGGGTCAAACTGTGTACCACTTTTTCTACGTTATCAGACATGCTTCGCATAGAACGAGACATATCATCACGTTGTGCTAGCTCATGGTAACGTTCTGATGAACGAACAACATTACTAATAATATCTTCCACTTCGGCCAGCACGACCTCTTGCTCATCTGCCGCGTCGTTGAGCGCCACCACTGCTTTTGCCGTTTCTTTAATATCATTAACCACTTCATTCAACGTAGCAAGTGCGGTTGAGGCTTCAGCTGCATTGCTGTCAGACAAGGCTTTACCTGACTTCATTGCAGAAACTGCCGTTTTAGCCTCGGCTTCAAAGCTACTTAGTATGTCGTTTATTTCTTTAGTCGATTGCTGTGTTTTTGCTGCTAATGCGCGTACTTCATCTGCTACAACCGCAAAACCTCGACCATGCTCCCCTGCCCTTGCCGCTTCAATAGCCGCATTTAGCGCAAGCAAGTTCGTTTGGTCCGCAATTTCATTAATAACGTTAACTACCTTTAAAATATTGGTACTTCTACTTTGAAGGTCGCTCACGATATTGCTTGAATCTGTTACCGTGGTGGCAAGTTGAATGAACCCTTTATTCGCATTTTCAAATGTGGCGTAACAGCTCTCTACGTTCTTTTCAGAGTTATTGGTTGCCACAGCAACTTGGTCAGTAATAGCCACTAGGCTTTGAACAATCTCTTTGAGTTTATCGGTGCTATTATCCAACGCTTGCGAGGTATTGCGCTGTTCTGCTGCGCCGCTCATTATTGACGACCCCACATCACCTAATGCACGAAATGCGTTTTCCATCTCTTGCTCGGCATCTCTTAACTGTTGTACTGAGCTGTTTAATTTTTTCTGCAACTCACGGGCCGAGTCGGCCAGCACGCCTAATTCGTGGTTACTGGTATAGGTGAGCGAGTAGTCATATTGACTCGACGCTAAATTCGAAATACAGGCAGCTATATGTTTGGTAGGCCTAATCACCTGACTGCGCAATCTCGAAGTTACGTAAAATATTGCCAGTAACGTTAAGGCAATGGCGGCACTGATAATTAGCCACAACGTACTACGTGTGGTCGATTTCAAATCGACGAGAGCTGTTTCAGCTTGTTCGGCAATATCTACCGCAACATTAGAAAGCAGCTTTGCGGGCTCCCTGTCGATGCCTCTTACAAAACTATCGCCAACACTCGGGTCGTAATTCGCATTAATAAACGCCTGATACCCTTCCCTGTACTTCTGTGCCATCACATCGTGCGCTTTTAAAAACAGTCGAATATCATCTTTGGCTTTGTCGCTAATCGCAGGATTCAACAGCATTGCCGTAAACTGCTTAGTAATTTCGGCTTCACGGGCCTTAAAGCGATCCCAATATTTATTTCTGTCTTTATCGTTGCTGCCACGAAGCAACACATTCTTCCATTCTTGTACCTGTGTTTTAAAGGTACTAAGTATATGATTTACATCGCGCTCGGCTTGTACGAGGGTACTATCGACCTCATCAAAAGCATTAAGCAGAGAGAAAGACTTGGAAATCGACGCGCCGTTCAGCAAAACTAAAATAAAGAAACTGGCGAGGATAGGCGTCATCACTAAACGACTGATACTGGTGTAATTGAACACAGGCAGAAGACCTTTTGCGTTGCGAAAATGTTGTCACATACATTACATGTTATTTTTATGACAGAGAAATGACAATAGAAGCATAAAGTAATAGAGACTTACCGATTACCTAATGCCCTATTTAATATAGGCTGAGATATAGCAATAAAAAAGAGCCTTTCGGCTCTTTTTTGATTTTTACTCCCACTCTATCGTGGCAGGCGGCTTTCCTGAGATGTCGTACACTACCCTAGAGATTCCATCGATCTCATTAATAATGCGATTCGACACCTTACCTAAGAAGTCATACGGTAAATGTGCCCAATGTGCTGTCATGAAATCGACCGTTTCTACCGCGCGTAAACTCACAACCCAATCATATTTTCGTGCATCACCCATAACGCCCACAGAACGTACCGGCAAGAATACCGTAAACGCTTGGCTCACTTTCTGATACAAGTCGGCATTATGCAGCTCTTCGATGAAAATCGCGTCAGCGCGGCGAAGCAAGTCACAGTACTCTTTCTTGATCTCACCTAATACTCGCACACCTAGACCAGGCCCTGGGAACGGGTGGCGATAAAGCATGTCATAAGGTAAACCAAGCTCAAGACCTATCTTGCGCACTTCATCTTTGAAGAGTTCGCGTAGCGGCTCTACAAGACCAAGCGCCATGTCTTCTGGCAGACCACCCACATTGTGGTGTGATTTAATCACGTGTGCTTTGCCGGTTGCAGAGCCCGCCGATTCAATCACATCAGGGTAAATGGTCCCTTGCGCTAACCATTTGGCATTGGCTAATTTGCTCGCTTCTTCATCGAAAACTCTAACAAACTCATTACCAATAGCCTTACGCTTGAGCTCTGGGTCTTCAACGCCTTTTAAGCGGTCTAAAAAGCGCCCTTCTGCGTCGATACGAATAATATTTAAACCGAAGTGATCGCCAAACATCTCCATCACCTGGTCGGCTTCATTAAGACGTAACAAGCCGTTATCGACGAATACGCAGGTCAGGTTCTTACCAATCGCACGGTGAAGTAACATTGCCGTTACGGATGAATCTACGCCGCCTGATAAACCCAGAATAACCTCATCATCACCCACTTGGGTTTTGATACGCGCAATGGCATCTTCAATAATGGCCCCTGCGGTCCATAACTTTTCGCATTTACACACATCCATAACGAAGTGCGTAAGCAAACGCATGCCTTGTCGGGTGTGCGTCACCTCGGGGTGAAACTGTACACCGTAAAATTGTTTTTCTTCGTTATACATGGCGGCATGTGGACACGATGGCGTTTTTGCAACGGTTTCAAAACCTTCAGGGATCGTTGATACCTTGTCACCATGACTCATCCATACATCAAGAAGCGCATTACCGTTGTCGCTAATCGCGTCTTCAATTTTATCAAGCAGCGGGCTTGGCTTAACCACCTCAACTTGCGCATAACCAAATTCACGCTTATCTGAGCCTAATACGCTGCCACCAAGTTGTTGCGCCATGGTTTGCATGCCGTAGCACACACCTAATACAGGCACGCCTGCATTAAACACATAGTCGGGTGCGCGTGGAGAACCGGCTTCAGTTACCGATTCAGGACCGCCAGATAAAATGATGCCCTGAGGATTGAATTCTCGGATTTGTGCTTCGCTTACGTCCCAAGCCCAAAGTTCACAATAAACGCCGATTTCACGTACGCGACGTGCAATAAGCTGTGTGTACTGCGAGCCAAAATCCAAAATGAGTATTCGTTGGTCGTGGATATTTGTGGTCATGTTTTTACCCGTTAAATAGAAGAACAAAGGCCGGTTATGAACCAGCCTCGCAATCGTCGGTCACCTTTACCCTAAACGGTAGTTTGGCGCTTCTTTCGTTATGCTTACATCGTGCACGTGGCTTTCGCCCATGCCTGCTGCGGTAACACGAACAAATTGTGCTTTCGTATTAAGCGCTTCTATGGTGCCACACCCTGTTAGGCCCATCGCCGAACGAAGCCCGCCCATTTGCTGGTGAATAATGTTGGCAATTGGCCCTTTATAGGCAACACGACCTTCAATACCCTCTGGCACTAGCTTTTCAGCATTATTAGATTCTTGGAAGTAACGATCTGAAGAGCCATGGCTTTGGTTCATGGCGCCTAACGAGCCCATCCCGCGATATGACTTATAATAACGACCTTGGAACAGCTCGACTTCACCAGGCGATTCTTCTGTCCCTGCTAGCATACTCCCCACCATCACACAGCTTGCGCCGGCAGCAAGTGCTTTAGCAATATCACCAGAGAAGCGAATACCACCGTCGGCAATAACCGGTATACCCGTTCCTTCAAGCGCAGCAACGGCGTCTGACACTGCTGTAATTTGGGGTACGCCACAGCCAGTAACAATACGGGTTGTACAAATAGAACCTGGGCCAATGCCCACTTTCACTGCATCAACACCTGCATCAGCAAGGGCTTTTGCTCCGTCACCCGTTGCCACGTTACCCGCGATAATTTGTACATCTGGGAAGTCAGCACGAACTTTCTTAACACGGTCAATAACACCTTGTGAGTGACCATGTGAGGTATCGATTAGCAGCACGTCAACGCCAGCTTCAACCAGTAAAGCAATACGCTCATCAGTACCTGGCCCTACGCTTACCGCAGCACCAACACGTAAACGACCTAATGAGTCTTTACATGCGTTAGGTTTATTTTCTGCTTTTTGGAAATCTTTAACCGTAATAAGGCCCGTTAGTTTGAAGGCGTCGTCGACTACTAAGATTTTTTCAATGCGATGCTCGTGCATAAGATCAAGTACGACATCTGAGCTTGCGCCGGCTTTTACCGTAACAAGGTCATCTTTACCTGTCATTACATTGCTGATTGGCAATTCCAGACGTTTTTCAAAACGAAGATCTCTACCCGTCACAATACCGATAAGGTTGTTGTCTGCATCAGTTACAGGAAAGCCTGAATAGCCTAAGCGCTTAGATAACGCGATAACATCACCAATAGTGGCGTCTTTTGTCACCGTTACTGGGTCTGATACTACGCCACTTTCGTATTTCTTTACTGCTCGAACGTGTTTGGCTTGCTCTTCTGGCTTCATGTTTTTGTGAATGAAACCGATACCACCTTCTTGCGCAAGGGCAATAGCTAGCGGCGCTTCAGAAACGGTATCCATGGCAGCAGACACCATGGGAATATTCAACGTAACGTCGCGCGTTAAACGCGTTCTTAAGTCGGCAGTATGGGGAAGGACGGTTGAGTGGCCGGGAACCAGCAACACATCATCAAACGTCAGGGCTTCTTGGATGATTCGTAGCATGCAACAACACCTTTTCAATTGAGGGTTAATTGCGGCGCAATTGTAGTGTTTTTTATATTTCAGGTAAACTCTATTTGTATTAAACCTGATGATTTTTTTTATGTTTACAAATTCACCGTCTACATCGCGACAAATTTTAACAGTTACATCACTTAATCGCTTGGCTCGAACCGTGCTTGAGGGCGAAATTGGATTAATATGGCTATCTGCTGAAATATCTAATTTTGTCTGTGCCGCATCGGGGCATTGGTACTTCACGTTGAAGGACAACAAGGCGCAGGTGCGCGCTGCTATGTTTAAAGGGGCTAACCGTTCTGTAAGGCAGCGCCCTAAAGAAGGCGATAAAATTTTAGTACGTGCGTCGGTAGGCCTTTACGAAGCCCGCGGAGACTACCAGTTAGTGGTAGAGCATATGGAGACCGACGGTGAAGGTGCGCTTAAGCAAGCCTTTGAAGCGCTAAAGGCCAAGCTTAATGCTGAAGGGTTATTTTCAAGTAGTGTGAAAAAGCCCCTGCCATCAACGGTTAAAACATTGGGCGTGATTACCTCGTCCAGTGGCGCAGCTCTGCACGACGTACTTAGCGTGCTGAAACGACGAAGCCCGCAAACTGAAATCATTGTGTATCCGTCGATGGTTCAGGGAGAAGCTGCCCCCCAACAACTTATTCACGCATTGAAAACAGCAATAAAGCGTAATGAAGTCGATGCCCTGTTGATTACTCGCGGCGGTGGCTCGCTTGAGGACTTATGGTGCTTTAACAATGAACAGCTTGCTCGAGAAATCGCAGGGTGCCCTCTACCAACGGTCTGCGCCGTCGGTCATGAAGTTGATTTCACAATAAGTGACTTTGTTGCAGACCTGCGGGCCCCTACGCCTTCTGCTGCAGCTGAACTACTCAGTCAGGATACCGTCGCGTTATTTGAAGGAATAGAGCAAAGAAAAGCGCGCTTAGTAAGAGCCATGCATCACCGTATAAATCATGCAAGGCAGCATTATACCTTACAGCGCCAAAAACTGACGTCGTTGCACCCTTCTGCAAAAATCCAACATCAATGGCAAACGTTAGACCGTTTACAGCTGCGCCTTAATCATTGTATAGAGCGCACGCTTACCGGGGCTTCTGACACGCTAAGAACCCAAACCGCACGCCTTGAACGACACACACCAACTAACCGTATCAATAACGCCTCTAATCGGGTTGCACAGTTAACAGCATCGCTTCACGCTAACATGCAGATGTTGATTAAAAGCAAAAAAAGAGATTTGGCGCAGTACGCTGGTCTACTCCAATCTGTCAGCCCTCTGTCGACGTTATCCCGCGGTTACAGCATTACGTTCTCTGATAGCACACCAATAACATCGATATCGGCAATAAAAGAAGGTGACGAGGTAAAAACGCGAGTGACTGACGGCGAAATAACCAGTAAAGTGGTTGCCATCACAGCCAATGAGTAATGTATGAGCTATTTAAATCGCGTTCAGCCGTTCGCCAGTGTCGACGCTGGTGACTTGCAGGTCATTTCAGTATGACGATGTCTAATAACGTGACAGTGGCTGCTGCTACATCTGCATTTATAGCGACTAGCGCGATGATGCTATCCATGGTAATGAGCCCCGCTCAGGCGTCTACCAACGGTATCACATTGTCCGTGTTTTCTACGTTTCCTAGTGAAGCGCTAGAAAATGTATGCCGCGAAACCAATGTTAACGTTCAACCAACGTGCACAGAAGACGCGCTATCTCCCGACGCTTTTATTGGCGCCCTTCAAGCTAACGTGCCGTTTAATGCGTTACTTCCTTTTGAAGACAACGCCGACTATTCATTACTTATTGCAAACTTAGGTCAAACGTTTAAAAATTTACCTGAACAGACGCAATTAGCTGAATTCACCCTTCAATGGCGTGGCATAGAAATAGACTCATTTACGGTCGTTCAAGAACATACACAAAATGCAGCACCGCAAGACGTGGCAGCGAAAATGGTAGACGCTTGGCATAACAACGTAATAACCAACAACGTTTTTACGTCACCTTTTCTCTATCATGCGCTAAATGCTAGCGACTATGAAAACAACTTAGTGGTACCTGAGCGCGTTGGTAAATTTACGCGATTAGATACACAACTTTACCCTGACCCTTTTAGAGGTTCGATCACGCGGTACATTCACCCCGCTTTCGAAGAAGCGTTGGTCGATGTGACTATTTACCCGATTTTGGCAGCATTAGATAGCGATACAGATACGCTACTTAATGCGGCACTGAATGAGGATTGGAACCGCGCAGGCGATGTAGCAACAGCTAAAAACTTACAATTATCGCAGACATCCCCCGCCTCGCCCTATGTCGTTTCAGAAACACTCAAGGGTTGGAGGCTTGGGTTAAAAGCAGAGTCTGAACTCGAGCCCACTATCTTCGCAACGACCTACGTATTTCAATTGTCAGACAAGTACATCAAGGTAGCGACAACATTCCCTGCTGACTTTTCAGACCCGATTATTGATGAGTTAGTGGCGCAAATAGCCGTACCTGACGAATCGCCATTGATGGTCGAGATCCGTAAAATGCTGGTGAATTAAGCCCATAAAAAAACCGCTCTGAGAGCGGTTTTTTGTTTTATTTTTTGTCTTTGTAAAACGACATCATTCTTTTGCGTTTGCGCTGTTGTGCCAACGTCAGGTTATTCTTCTTACCTTCGAATGGGTTGCTGCCTTCTCTAAATTCAATTTTGATTGGCGTTCCCATAATTTCTAGGGCCTTTCTGAAATAGTTCATCAAGAAGCGCTTGTAAGAATTTGGCAAATCATCCACTTGGTTACCGTGAATAACGATAACGGGCGGATTATAACCGCCTGCGTGAGCATATTTCATCTTCACCCTACGACCGCGAACAAGAGGCGGTTGGTGATCGTCTTGCGCCATTTCCATTATCTGCGTAAGCATTGCGGTGTTAATACGCTTTGTTGCACTTGCATAGGCTTCTTGCACAGATTCGAACAAATTCCCTACGCCCGAACCATGAAGCGCAGAAATGAAGTGAATTCGCGCGAAATCGATAAACCCTAAACGACGATCCATTTCACGTTTAATGTCGTCTTTTACATCTAGCGTTAATCCATCCCACTTGTTCACGGCAACAACCAAAGAGCGTCCAGAATTAAGTACAAAGCCTAAAAGGCTTAAGTCTTGGTCTGTAATGCCTTCGCGCGCATCTATAACGAGCAAAACAACGTTCGACTCTTCAATGGCCTGAAGTGTTTTTACAATCGAGAATTTCTCAACCGCTTCGTTAACTTTCTTACGCTTTCTTACCCCAGCAGTATCGATAAGTACATACTCGCGCTCGTCACGTTCCATCGGAATGTAAACACTGTCTCGAGTAGTGCCGGGAAGGTCATACACCACCACGCGCTCTTCACCCAATATTCTATTGGTTAGTGTAGACTTACCTACGTTAGGCTTACCGACAATGGCAAGTTTAATGGGTAACGATTGAAGCCGTTCACGCTGCGCTTCTGCATCAAGCGATTCATCAATAACTTCTTCAACCACTTCCATATCTGGAAAAGATGCTTCTAGCGGCGCGAGAGCGTCTTGCAATAATTGGCTAACACCGCGGCCATGCGCGGCAGCAATTTGCTTAATTTCCCCTAGACCCAGAGAATAAAATTCAGCACTCTCGCTGTCGCCGTCAATACCATCGACTTTATTGGCTACCACAAACACATGTTTATTAATTCTGCGTAGGTGATCAGCAATCCCTTGGTCGGCTGGCAGCAAACCTGCACGAGCATCAACCAAGAACATCACAACATCGGCTTCTTCAATAGCCAATAAGGACTGCTGCGCCATTTCGGCATCAATGCCCTCTTCATCGCCTGTGATACCACCAGTATCTACCACAATGAATTGACGACGCTCGAACTTCGCCCGGCCATACTTTCTATCGCGGGTAAGTCCAGGATAATCTGCAACAAGCGCATCGCGCGTATTTGTCAGACGATTAAATAAAGTCGACTTTCCAACATTGGGACGGCCAACCAAAGCAACAACGGGTAACATGTATCAGATCCTAAAGGTCATGAGTGCTTGAAAGCACAAACCGCAAGTAAGCGAAGCCTACTTGCGGTTACTGTGAGTTTTCATTATACCGTGTAATGGATAATGCGTCAGCATGTAACGCTCATCTGCACGAAGTACGTTTTATATACTTACATTTCAGCGCATACTACTAACATTAATTCATATTTACTGGGGTGCAACTATCGACGCTACAACGCCTTCACGCGTCACTGCAACAATCTTGTCTTTTACGTTAATTGGCGAAGTATAGATAGCATCATCTTCGTCATCACCACCTACATCTAGTCGTGCGACAATCTTTCCACTTTCTTGGTTTACCCAGTGTAAAAATCCCCAATTATCGCCAACAACAATATTATCACCCATGGGAGTTGCAGCCGTTAAAGAGCGGCCCTTTAACGTACCTTGTGACCATAGTTCAACACCGTTGCGTCTATCAAGCGCATAGACATTTGAATTATTGTCTACCACAAAAATTCGATTACCATCGATGCTAAGGTTACGAAATGAAGCATACTCACGCTTCCAAATCACGCGACCCGACTGCAATTCAACGGCAGCTAACGTACCGTTATACGCTACCGTATAGATGGTTCCACCGAACAATACGGGCGTAGTGTCTATATCAACAATACGTTCAAGCTCTGTTGCACCGGTAGGCTTTGCAATAGCGGTCTCCCATGCTAAAACGCCGTTGTCTATCAGGTTTACTTGAATTTTGCCTGTCGCCGTTCCAACAATGGTACCACCGTTAGAAGCAACAGGGCCTGAAATGCCACGCAGCGTAAGTGGCGGGGTATCACCTTCGTGATGCCACAATTCTTCGCCGGTACGGGTGTTAAAGCCATAAAGAGAGCCAGCGCCGGTATTTACTACCAATACGCCTTCATCTGCCGCAGGCGCTGCTAGCACTTCACCTGGGATAGTCTTGCTCCACGCCGTTTCGCCGGTTTCAGCATCTAATGCTACAACATGGCCATTTTCAGTGCCAACATACACATGCCTGTCGGCCGCATATATACCGCCTATGCGCGCGCTTTCGCCACTTTCCCAAACGCTAGACACGCTGTTCCAAATACCTTCACCTTCGAAAGATGCAAAGTCGCGCTCCCACATGACTTCGCCAGTGTCGGGGTTCATTGCAACCACAATTCCGTGGCGGTCGGCAGCGTAGAGCTTGTCGTACGCATAAACAGGTTGTAGACGCGAGAAGTAAAAGTCGACACCGTCGCCAATATCACGAGACCACTCAACTTGTGGTGAAAATTGCGCGTCAATAGGCTTTAATCGACGAATTTCTAACTCTTCTTCATCAGCAAACCAGTCTGAAACCGTTGAACAGCCAGAAAGCGTGAATGTCATGGCTAAAACCATGCCAGTGATGCGAGCTAAACGGCCTGTAGGGCCACACGTATTGTGAAACAAATTACGTACCTCTTTATTTTTATTTACCAGCTTATTGGCCCGCAATGGCTAAATTATCTACTTTCATTTGTAGCAGCGGGTTATTGGCATTTTTTTCTAAGGCGGCTGAATAAGCCAAGCGCGCATCATCAATCTTATTCTGCAGCTGGTAAACATCACCTTTTAATTCAGAAACTTCCGCGCTAAACGCTTCACTTTCAATATTGCCTAGCGTAGACAACGCTGCATCAAGCTGGTTCATTTCAATTTGCACACGAGCAAGACGAACACTGGCCAATGACTTCAACTGGTCGTTTTCTGCAAACGTAACAACATGGTTAAGGTGCGACGCGGCACTGTCTAAGTCGCCTGCATCAACCGCTTGTTTTGCAGCAATCAAGCTTGCAACACTTGCATAACCGGTATCTTTATTCGCTGTAATAAAGGCTTCTACATTTTCCACGCCGTTTTCAGCATCAAGGCTTTGCACCGCTTCCTGATAAGCAACGGACGCCGCTTCACGGTTTTCGATTTGTGTTTCTGAGTAATAACGCCAGCCCCACAGGCCGCCTAAACCAAGTGCTGCACCAACAATAATCGCGGTACCGTGCTCTTTCCAAAAACCTTTGATCGCTTCTACTTGTTGTTCTTCTGTTGCGAATTGTTCCATGACTTCCTCTTATCTTAACGGTTTAGCAATGCAGAAACCGTGCGCGTTAACGCATCAAACTCAACAGTTTGCTGTTCCTGACCATCACGTAGCGGCTTTATCCCAACGGTACGTGATTGCATTTCATCAGACCCTAGTAACAGTGCAAGTTGTGCACCGGTCTTGTCTGCACGTTTAAGTTGCTTTTTAAAGTTTCCACCGCCGCAGTGCATCATAATACGCACGTCTGGCAATGTATTTCGTAAATGTTCAGAGACCTCGACAGCATACGCTTGCGCATCATCACCCATCGCAGTGACATAAACATCCGCGTTTGCGACATCCTGCCCCTCGTCGGTTAACGTAGTAAGCAGCAATACGAGACGCTCTAGTCCCATCGCAAAGCCGACCGCGGGGGTAGACTTTCCGCCTAACTGCTCAACCAAACCATCGTACCGGCCGCCAGCACACACGGTACCTTGAGCACCCAAGCTGTCTGTAACCCATTCAAACACCGTTCGGTTATAGTAATCTAACCCGCGCACTAAACGAGGGTTTATTTCAAATTCAACGCCTGCTTGCGTCAAACGCGCGCATAACGTATCGAAGTGCGCTTTTGACTCATCATCAAGATGGTCGATGAGTGAAGGCGCATCAACGATGGCTGCCTGCACCTCTGGATTCTTGCTATCTAGCACTCGCAGCGGATTGGTTTCCAATCGACGCAGCGACTCTTCATCTAGCTTATCTGCTCGCGCTTTCAAATAATCGACAAGTGTATCGCGATAAGCGGCGCGCGCTTCATTTGAACCCAAAGTGTTAATTTGAAGTTTAACGTGCTGCTGAATACCAAACAGCTTCCAAAATCTGGCACTAAGAAGGATAACTTCTAAGTCGATATCAGGACCATCAATACCATAGGTCTCTACGCCAAATTGGTGAAACTGGCGATAACGGCCTTTTTGAGGACGCTCGTGGCGGAACATAGGCCCCATATACCACAGACGCTGCTGCTGATTGTATAACAAGCCATGCTCGTTACCCGCGCGTACACAACTAGCAGTACCTTCAGGACGAAGCGTAAGGCTGTCGCCATTTCTGTCCTCGAAGGTATACATTTCTTTTTCAACAATATCGGTTACTTCACCAATAGAGCGCTTGAATAAGTCTGTGCTCTCAACAATCGGAGTGCGTATTTCTTGGTAGCCATAACTCGCTACCACCTGACGAATTGCAGATTCTACTTTCTGCCATGTACCGGATATTTCCGGCAGGCAATCGTTCATGCCTCGAATTGCCTGAATAGTCTTAGCCACGTGAAATTCTCATACTGCTAAATAGTGAAAAGCCCCGCATTATAGGGGCTTTGGAAATAAACAACAATGCTCAGCTGTATTGTTCTTTGCGCAATGTGCGCTTGGTGAAACAATTACCGCGCGTTAGTCTTTTATTGCTACCTGAATTTTATTTTCTTCGCGCATTCTTGCTGCCTTAGCACGAATACGGCTCTCGAGCCTATCTACAAGGTCGTCATTAGGAAGACGCTCTTTTACTCGCTTACCGTCTTCATATAAACCACTCATATTTCGCGCCCCCGTTAAACCTAAGTCAGAGACTTCGGCTTCGCCAGGCCCGTTTACCACGCAACCAATGATTGAAACATCCATCGGCGTTAAAATGTCTTCTAACCGTTCTTCTAACGCGTTCACTGTCGATATAACATCGAATTCTTGGCGTGAACAGCTGGGGCATGCAATGAAGTTAATGCCTCTAGACCGAATGCGTAGTGACTTTAATATATCAAAGCCAACCTTAATTTCTTCCACTGGATCTGCCGCGAGCGATACCCTTATCGTGTCACCGATGCCTTCGGCAAGTAACATGCCCAGACCGACCGCGCTTTTCACAGCACCGGCACGCTGGCCGCCTGCTTCGGTAATACCCAAATGAAGAGGCTGATCAATTTTCTGCGCCAGTAAACGGTATGCACCTACCGCCAAAAAGACATCTGACGCTTTTACACTCACCTTAAACTGGTCAAAATTTAGCTTATCAAGGATATCAACGTGGCGCATGGCAGACTCTACCAATGCTTCAGGTGTGGGCTCACCATATTTTTCTTGCAAGTCTTTTTCTAACGAACCGCCATTAACACCAATTCGAATAGGAATGTTCTTATCTTTGGCGCAGTCAACCACTGACCTAACACGTTCCATATTCCCAATGTTACCGGGGTTTATTCTTAGGCAGTCTACCCCATACTCAGCCACTTTTAGGGCAATGCGGTAATCAAAGTGTATGTCGGCAACAAGAGGCACCGATACTTGCTTTTTAATTTCTTTAAAGGCTTCGGCCGCATCCATGGTAGGCACTGAAACGCGCACAATTTCGCCACCCACAGCAACAATTCGATTGATTTGAGCAACCGTTGCCGCAACATCAGTCGTAAGTGTATTGGTCATTGATTGAACGGCGATAGGCGCGCCATCGCCTATAGGAACATTACCAACATTAATACGCGTTGATTTGCGGCGCGTAATTGGACTTTCTGAAAACATCTTATTACCTATAAAGGAAGTGAAAAGCGTGCGGTACGACCATGATAGCTAGAAATATCGACGGCATCGCCATTTACTGAAATACGAACATTTTGTGGGGCACCCAGCGTTACTTGAACAGGTGGCACACCTGAGATCTCCATCACCCGGCCCGCTTCCTTAACACCATATGCAATGGTCTCACCGGTGGCGTCCTTTACACTAACCCAACAATCGTTATCGAAATTAAACAGAATGCTAATAGGCGCTGATGTATCAACGAGACCTTGTATGACAGCACCCTCTGTCTCTGATTCATCGTTTGTGATAAGTGCGGTGACATTATTTGTTTCATCAATAGTCGGTGCAGCCATCTCAGCGGCTTGTTCGCTGGTATCGCTCGATGAAGGAAGGTTAGTTTGCGCCGACTGAGACTCAAATTCATCCGTGTTAGCTTGTGCTTGCGATTGTGCAGGTACCGGATTAACAGCCATTGTGCTGCTGTCTCGTTCTGTCGCAACGCTCGTTAGCGGCGTCTCTGCCGCTTCTTTCAATACGCGTTCTGTTAACGGAGCTTCGACCACCCCCTCATCGCTAGGCTGCTGATACCACCATGCTACAACCCCACCGATAATGAGTAGCAGTATAATGTACGTTACTATCATCCAACGGTCATCATGTGTCTGTTTTGCGACACGCTTTGAAAAGCTTTGTAGTTTGGCCGGCGACTTAACACTGGTATGGTATTGCTCAAATGCAGCAATAACTGCCTCTGAGTCCATACCTAGTTGTTTGGCGTAATTGCGCACATAGCCTTTTGTGAAGGTGACTGAAGACGCGTCGTCAATCTTGTCATTTTCTAAATCATCGATTTGCCCGACTTTCAAAAAAAGCTTATTGGCTATATCTTGTTGCGACAGCCCTAAAGATTCTCTCTTCTCTAGCAGCATATTGCCTGGGCTTGGCGTACTTTGTTCTTGTTGCGCAGTTACGTCGTCTGCCGCATGTTGTTCTGACACCATTAAATTTTAATCCTCCTGCATACTCGGTGGTACCAACCAAAGCTTTTTACCAGCAAAAATAGCGCCAGTATTCTCTAAGTTGTTCCACGTTTGCAGAGTTACCATCTTGATATTATGCATGAGCGAAATACGATATAGGTTTTCGCCCTCTTTTACTATATGGAATATGGGTGTTTCTTCCACTATTTCAGTGTTTTCTTTGTCTTTTGGCGTTTCAGCAGTAGGGCTTACCGTCGTCACTGTTTGTGAACCCTCATAGTCGGGCTCAACGCTAATCACGACAGGCTGTTCTTGAGGTACATTAATGGCCTTCACCTTTGCCGTACGCGCTACTTTAGGTGCACTTTCACGTGTTACATCCAGGTAACGCTTAACATAAGGACTCTCAGGAAACATGGCAACGATCATATCGCCATAGCCTTTCGCGGTTTGCCAGTCACCCTGCCCCTTTGCAACTTCAAAGGCAAGCCATAACGAATCAGGCGATACTGGGCTGGCGCGTTCGTATTTTCTCAATGTGTCTTCCGCATTGCCCCACTGTCCGTTGGCAACATAAATTTCGGTCAGTAAATAAAGCGTTTTAGCACGCATTGGCTGGTGCTTCAGTGCGTCGTTTAAATAGTTAATGGCATCGGCTTCGTTGCCTTGGCTCTGCGCGCACAGTGCTAAGTTCTCGTAGGTTTCAGCGGTATTTGAGTATTGGCGGATATTAATGGCTTTCAAGAAATACGTTTTTGCTTTCTCGTAGTTACCATTTTGACATTGGAAGGCACCGTAACTGTTGGCAATATCACCGTTGTTAGGTGCAATATTCAAGGATTCTTCGTAAAACTCTTCAGCGCGGCTGATTTCACCAACAAGCTGATAATAATAGGCTAATGCATAGTGGACGTCGGCAGACCGAGGATCGAAAGACAGCGCCTTGTCGAGGTTCTTTTTGGCTTGCGCGTAATTGTTATTTTTAAGATACGTAAGACCAAGAGACATGCGTGTTCTCGCGGCCTCTTGATAGTCGATATTTTCGCTATAGCTGCCTGTTTGATTGCTAGTTACACAACCAAACAGCCCAGCTACCGCTAGTAAAAGTCCAACACGCAATCCGTTTAGCATCGATTCACCCTAATATCGTTATGATTATTGGGCTATTTTTACCGAAATTGCTTCGCCCTTCATCTGTTTTTTCAACATTCTTTTGGTTCTGTCTACCACATCACCAACAAGTTGTCCGCATGCGGCATCAATATCATCGCCACGGGTTTTACGCACTACCGTGGTAAAGCCGTATTCCATCAATACTTTCGCAAACCTATCTATACGCGAATTACTTGAACACGTATATGGCGAGCCCGGATAAGGGTTGAACGGAATAAGATTAATTTTACTTGGTGTATCTTTTAGCACTTTGGCAAGCTCATGCGCTTGCTCAGTGCTGTCGTTAATGTGAGAGAGCATAACATACTCAACGGTCACGCGTCCTTGGTTCGCCTTCGACTTGGCTAAATAACGACGAACACCAGCTAGAAACGCTTCAATGTTGTACTTTTTATTTACCGGTACAATTTCATTTCGTAACTCGTCGTTAGGTGCGTGCAACGAGATTGCTAACGCTACATCGATTTGATCGCCCAACATATCAAGTGCTGGTACAACACCAGACGTACTTAGTGTTACCCGGCGTTTTGACAGGCCGAAACCAAAATCATCTAACATGATGTCCATTGCCGGAACAACGTTTTTAAGGTTAAGCAGCGGCTCACCCATTCCCATCATTACCACATTAGTAATTGGGCGCTGGCTGGTATCTTTTGATAACCCTAAAAACGTAGCAACGCGCCATACTTGGCCAATAATTTCACTTACGCTTAGGTTACGGTTAAAACCTTGTTGCGCTGTTGAGCAAAACGTACACTCTAACGCACAGCCAACTTGCGAAGACACGCACAACGTGGCCCGGTCGGTCTCTGGGATCCATACCGACTCCACTTCTTGCCCGCCCTCAAGGGTAAGCGCAAATTTTATGGTACCGTCGCTCGCTTCTTGAAAGTAAGCAATTTCTGGTGCTTTAATCTCGCAGTTTTCAATAAGCATGGCACGAAGGTTCTTATTAAGATTACTCATCTTTTCAAAATCACTTTCGCCGTGCTGGTAAATCCATTTCATTACCTGATCGGCACGAAACGGCTTGTCTCCCATTTCCTTGAAGAAATTTCGCAAGCCTTCGCGATTTAGATTTAATAAGTTTGTTTTTGCCATGAAAAAGATGACCCTTCTACCTAACGAGGACAGTGGCCTCGTAATGCTTAATCGAATATTACACGCTCGACACTGTCGCCCGAGCAAAGAATAAAAAGCCGCAATATCTAAAACGGTCTATTAAGAAATAAACGTCTTGTTAAACTGCTTTAGATAATAACACGCCAAATTCGTTCAAATTTTGCGCGGATTTTACCACACAACATATTGCATAAAAAGTCGCACCATCATTAATATCGCTAGGGGTTTCCATCACGATAAAAGGTACAAAAAAACGAGGCCTAAGCCTCGTTTTTAATTTGCTTAAGCAATCGATTAACGAGTGCGTGGGCAAATCTCTTCTTCAGAGAAGAAGTAAGCGATTTCGCGAGCAGCAGACTCAGGTGCATCTGAACCGTGTACTGCGTTTTCGTCGATAGACGCTGCGTAATCAGAACGAAGCGTTCCCGCTGCCGCGTCTGCTGGGTTAGTTGCGCCCATGATTTCACGGTTAGCAAGTACTGCGTTTTCGCCTTCAAGAACCTGAACCATAACTGGGCCAGATGTCATGAAATCAACAAGTGCGCCAAAGAAAGGACGCTCTTTGTGTTCTGCGTAAAAACCTTCAGCTTGTTCTTTGCTCATGTGAATCATTTTAGAAGCAACGATGCGAAGACCTGCAGATTCGAAACGGTTGTAAATAGCACCGATAACGTTTTTAGCTACCGCATCAGGCTTGATAATCGAAAAAGTGCGCTCTAAAGCCATGTTCTTTCTCCAAACAAATAGTATGTCGTTTAAAATTTTGGTCGCGAATTATAGGCGATTAATGTCGCATTGACTAGCAGCGATTTGCAATCAACCTTAATAGGTAACTAAATAGGGGTGAAATAAACCATTGTACTGCCTATTATAACCACGTTTATGACAGCACAATGAAATAACTGTGTAAGCGTAGGCTAGCTATTCGCCTTTGCCAATTCTTGGATTTTACCCACTATCGCGCGTAAACCGTTGCCGCGGGTTGGCGTAATATGACGCTCTAAGTCTAACGCTTCAAAATAGCCGTCTATGTCAAAGGCGAGTATATCTTGAGGCGATTTTTCATTGTACGCCGCTAGCACTAATGCCAACAGACCTTGAACAATCACCGCATCACTATCGACATCAAAGGTAATGATATTATTTTCGTATGATTCGACTAACCATACGCTACTTTGGCACCCTTTTACTAAACGCTCTGGGGTTTTGTCGTCATCAGATAAACCTGGAATAGATTTCCCTAGATCAATGATATATTGATAGCGCTGCTCCCAATCATCGAAAAACGCCAAATCGTCAATAATTTCTTCACTGCTAGGTAATCGCATTTATCTTCCTGTGTATTAAAAGAAAAGGCCAGCTTCAAGCTGTGCTTCTTCACTCATCATCTCTCGTGACCATGCCGGGTCAAAGACTAATTCTACATTTACGCTTTCAACAAAAGGCACCATCGCAACACGATATTCAACGTCACCGACCAACACCGGTCCCATTCCACATCCGGGCGCGGTAAGCGTCATGTCAATATTAACGCATCCTGTTTTCTGATCCACGGCCACTTTATAGATAAGCCCTAGTGAGACTAGGTTGATTGGAATTTCAGGGTCGAAAATAGTTTCTAGCGCATCCCACACTTGCTGTTCACTAATTTTACCGTCTTCAGGCGCATCAAAATTCAAGACTTGCGCTTTACGTCCAATCGCGTCGGCATCAGTACCGTCAATACGATACATATTACCGCGCCACGTAACAGTAAAGTTACCGCCTAAGTCTTGCGTGATAGTAACAAACTCACCTTCGGGGATAGTAGCTGGGTTACCTACCGGCACCAAACGCGCTTTACAGTCACGTTCAGTGACCACCATTTTCTGTTTCATAAACTGCTTTAGCGCCTTTCGCTTAGCCTACGTTGAAGCTTTCGCCACAACCACATTCATCAACCACGTTGGGGTTGTTGTACTTAATCACACCGTTTACGCCTTCTTGGACGTAATCAATTTCGGTGTTTCTTAATAAGTCAGTTGCGTCTTCGGCGACAGCAACGTTAAGCAAAGGAGAAATCTCGATGATTTCATCGCTCTCTTCTGCGCTATCAGCAAAATCCAACACGTAAGCGTAACCAGTACAGCCACTGACTCTTGTGGATAGACGAATTAACTGACCAGGCTTTTCTTTAAGCTTACTTTCGAAATGCTTAACGGCGCTGTCAGTTAGCGAAATGAGTTGAGTACTCGGTACAAACGTTTCTACACTCATTTATGCCTCCTTAGGCCAACATCATTTTTGCTTTTTTCAGTGCAGCAAATAGGCTGTCCACTTCATCAAGCGTGTTATAAATTGAAAACGACGCGCGAGCAGTGCCCGGAATACCAAGTCGTTTCATTAGCGGCTGCGCACAGTTATCACCGGTACGAATAGCCACGCCTTGCCTATCTAAAATAAAACCCACATCGGCTGGGTGTGCACCATCAAGCAAGAAGCTTAGTACACCAACTTTGTCAGGCGCAGTCCCAATGATACGCATACCGTCAAGCGCTTCGGCTTGCTCTGTGGCATATCGAAGCAACGCTTGCTCATGATCATGCAATGCTTGCATATCGAGCGCAGCAAACCACTCTATCGCAGCACCCATACCTACAGCACCCGCAATATTTGGCGTACCTGCTTCCAATCGATTAGGCAATGCACCCCACGTAGCATCTTGGTACGTGACGTCTTTGATCATTTCGCCACCAACTTGCCACACTGGCCAGTTTTGTAGAACATCTTGCTTGCCCCACAGGCAGCCAATACCGGTTGGTCCAAATAATTTGTGGCCAGAAAAGGCATAGAAATCACAGCCAATGCCTTGTACATCAACACCGCCATGGGCAATACCTTGTGCACCGTCCACCAGCACCCACGCCCCAAACGCTTTCGCTTTAGCCGTAAGTTGTTTAATTGGGTTTACAGTCCCTAACGCATTAGACACGTGAGGAAAAGCAACAAGCTTGGTTTTATCGCAAAGCAGCTTATCGAAGGTAGCAACATCTAGCTCGCCTGTGTCGAAAATAGGCACGACACGCAACGTAGCGCCAGAACGCTTGCACGCTTGCTGCCACGTCACTAAATTAGCGTGATGTTCTAGCTCCGTTACCATCACCTCATCACCTTCGCTTAGCTGATAAGCTAAGCCATTGGCAACAATGTTGATAGCTTCTGTCGTGCCAGATGTCCAGATAACCTCTTCTCGCACGCTCGCGTTAATAAAACTCGCAACACTTGAGCGCGCGTTTTCGTAACGACGCGTCGCCTCATCAGATAAATGATGCGCGCCTCGGTGAACGTTCGCGTTTGTTCCTGTGTAGAAATCTACGATGGCGTCGATTACGGCTTGTGGCTTCTGCGTCGTCGCCGCATTATCTAAATAAACGAGCGGCTTACCGTCTACCGTTTTAGACAGAATAGGAAACTGGGCACGAAGTGCTGCAACATCTAAGCTCATTTCACCTCCATTTGAGAGAAACGCTCGCTTAATACTGGCAATAACCAGTCTCGAATAGGCTCGTTGCGCACATCATTAATTAGCTCTCGAATGAAACCAAAATTAAGCATTACTAGCGCTTTGCTACGTGAAATACCGCGAGTAAGCAAATAGTAGAGTGAGGCTTCATCAATTTCCGCGACCGTAGCACCGTGCGCACATTTCACGTCATCGGCATAAATTTCAAGCTCTGGTTTGGTGTTGATAACACCACGTCGAGACAATAATAAGTTACGGTTGTTAAGCTCGGCTAATGTCTTTTGTGCATCACGATGAATATGAATACGACCGTTGAATACCGCGCGGGCTTTATCGCCCACTATTCCACGTGCATTTTCTTCTGTGGTGCCGTTAGGCATTGCGTGTTCGATGGTCGAATGCAGGTCAAATAGCTCACCTTCGGCCAACAAGTAAATCGCATTCATCTTTGCATCAGCAAATTCGCCAGCGTGATGAATATCTACATCTAATCGTGACAATTCACTTCCGTACCCTACCAACGTGCTGTTGAGAGTAGACCGGTTATGCAATTTAAAATGACTGCCGCCTACTTGTTTCGCTACACCGGTAAACATAGCAAAGCGATAATGTTCAAGATGCGCGTCATCGGCAATATGATATTCAGCAAACGCTGTCGTCAAACTGTTTTTGTCACCCACACCGTGCTCGATAATCGTCGCGCGGGCACCGTCAGCAACATTAACCACAACACGGGTATGTGCATCAACATCGTTATTTGAAAGGTTAATAATGCGCACTGGAACGTCGATACTAACACCGGCTTCAACACCAATGTATATACCGTGTTGCACTAGCGTGTCGTTAACCAAACCAAATAAATGACGCGTTGGCTTTACTTGCCCAAATACGCGAGAAATATCGGCTTGAATGGCATTATCGCCATTATTTAGCGACGTAATGATCATGCCTTTAGGCACATCAAGTGTGTTCACTTGCGTCACTAACACGCCATCAACAAATACCAAGTCGATAGCATTTAGATTTTCAATAACGGGGACCGGCACATTGTCTGCCTGAGTGACCGTTTTTGCCTCACGCTTTTCAATTGGCGTAAGCGGTGTGAACCGCCAGCTCTCGTTTCTGCGAGCTGGCCAACCGTCGGCTTTAAGCTGTGCTAAGGCCTGCTGACGCACGGGCGCTAGATAGTCGTCGACCTGCGCCGCGCCAATGACCTGTTCTAGCCATTGACTCATGCCTCACCCTCCGCATACTCTTTACCAAGAAAAGCATAACCGCTTTTTTCTACCTCTAGTGCGAGTGATGCGTCACCACTTTTCACAATTTTGCCGTCAGCAAGAATGTGTACAAAATCTGGCTTAATATAATCAAGAAGACGTTGGTAATGCGTGACAACAATAAAACTACGCTCGCCATCGCGCTGGCTATTTACACCGTCAGCAACCACTTGCAGTGCGTCAACGTCAAGACCAGAATCAGATTCATCTAAGATGCAAAGTGACGGTTCAAGCAAAATCATCTGCATGATTTCGTTACGTTTTTTCTCGCCACCAGAGAAGCCTTCGTTAACGCCACGCTTCAAAAAGTCGAGGGGTAATTGAACCTGCTTACATGCTTCTTTCGCCTTTTTAAGGAACTCAGCAGCAGTCAGAGGCTCTTTACCGTGTTGTTCGCGCATCGCGTTAACCGACTCTTTCATAAACTCCATGTTGCTTACACCCGGAATTTCTACTGGGTATTGAAACGCAAGGAATAAACCTTCACGTGCGCGCTCTTCAACATCAAGTTCAAGCAAGTTCTTGCCGTTCAGTGTTGCTTCACCGTCGCTAACTTCATAGCCGTCACGACCAGACAATACATAACCTAATGTACTTTTACCGGCACCATTGGGGCCCATGATAGCGTGTACTTCACCAGGTTTAACTTCAAGGTTAAGCCCTTTGATGATGTTTTTCTCTTCCACACTGGCATGTAAATTTTTAATACTAAGCATTGGTTACCCCACTGAACCTTCAAGACTAATTTCGAGCAGCTTGCCGGCTTCTACGGCAAATTCCATTGGTAGCTCTTTGAATACTTCTTTACAGAAGCCGTTCACAATCATAGAAACGGCTTTCTCTGTATCTAGACCGCGTTGCTGACACAAAAACAACTGCTCATCACTCACTTTTGACGTTGTCGCTTCATGTTCTACAATCGCGCTTGGATTACGGCTTTCGATATACGGAAAGGTATGTGCGCCGCACTTATCACCAATCAATAACGAATCACATTCGGTGAAGTTACGTGCACCGTCTGCGCGGGGCCCCATCTGCACTAACCCGCGGTACGCATTGTTACTGTTTCCTGCTGAGATACCCTTTGAGATGATGGTTGAGCGGGTATTTTTACCCACGTGGATCATCTTGGTTCCCGTATCGGCTTGCTGACGTCCGCGCGTCAGTGCTACTGAGTAAAACTCACCTACACTGTTGTCGCCTTTTAATACGCAGCTTGGGTACTTCCACGTTACCGCTGAACCCGTTTCAACTTGTGTCCATGAAATTTTGGCATTCGTGTGCGCAATACCGCGTTTAGTCACGAAATTATAAATACCACCTTTCCCGTTTTCATCACCGGGGTACCAGTTTTGTACGGTAGAGTATTTAATGGTTGCGTCGTCCATCGCTACTAATTCTACAACTGCAGCATGCAGCTGATTTTCATCACGTTGAGGTGCCGTACACCCTTCTAAGTAGCTTACATAGCTACCTTCTTCGGCAACGATTAGCGTGCGCTCAAACTGACCTGTGTTCATTTCATTGATACGGAAATACGTAGATAACTCCATCGGGCATCGTGTGCCTTTCGGAATGTAAACAAATGAACCGTCGGTGAATACCGCACTATTTAGCGCCGCGAAGTAGTTGTCGGTGCGTGGCACAACAGAACCAATGTACTTTTTAACTAACTCTGGATACTTTTTAAGCGCCTCAGAAATAGGGCAAAAGATTACACCCGCTTCTTCAAGCTTGCTGCGGAATGTCGTTACCACAGACACCGAGTCGAACACTGCATCGACGGCTACGCCAGCAAGCATTTCTTGTTCGTGAAGCGGTATACCTAATTTTTCGTAGGTACGAAGCAACTCAGGATCAACTTCGTCAAGCGACTGAGGCTTATCTTTCATACTCTTCGGTGCGGAGTAATAAGAAATTGCCTGATAATCAATCTTTGGATAATCCACATGTGCCCAGTCTGGCTCTTCCATTTCCAACCAAGAACGATAAGCTTTCAAGCGCCATTCGAGCATCCACTCTGGCTCTTCTTTCATTGCTGATATGCGGCGGATAACCGACTCGTCCAGGCCGCTCTCAAATGTTTCCGATTCGATTTCCGAATAGAAACCGGCCTCGTACTTTCTTTCTAACGCCTGTTCGATCTGTTCACTCATGTTAGGATCTCACTTATTTGCCTGCATTTTGCTGCTTATTATCGGCCAAACGGTCTTGCCGATAAGGATATGTACGGTCACATATCAAAGCAGCCTAAAATTTTGGGCGGGATTATATAATACCTGAGTAATTCACTCAAATATTCAACCGCCCTAACTTACTTAAATTATTGTTACGAGAAAGTCACCCATCGTCTGGCGCTTCCCTTTATTCGGTGTTTTTTAATTTTACGTGGTTACGCTGTTTAGGCGGGATGCACCTGTCGAAGCTTCGACAGTACGGTTTGCACCTTATCAACAACGTAAGTGATATCGTCTTTTGTAGTGAATCGGCCAACACTAAAACGGACCCCAGCATGAGCCAACGCATTACTTCTTCCAATGGCTTTAAGCACATAGGACGGTTCTAAACTGGCAGAAGTACAAGCCGAACCTGATGACACAGCAATATCGTTTAGCCCTAGCATTAGGGTTTCGCCGTCAACGTCGGCAAAACTCACATTCAAAATACCCGCCAAACGCTGCGATTCATGACCATTTAAATAAACGCCATCTAGCGCCGATAAACCTTCCCATAGCAAATCTCGTAGTGACAAAATGTGAGCGGTGTCGCTTTGCATTTGCGCTTGAGCGATTGCCATCGCCTCGCCCATACCAACAAGTTGGTGCGTGGCCAGTGTTCCTGAGCGCATGCCACGTTCGTGCCCACCGCCGTGAATTTGCGCCACAAGGTTAATTTTAGGACGACGACGTACATACAATGCTCCCGTTCCTTTGGGGCCATAAAACTTATGAGCAGATAGCGAAAGTAAATCAACAGGCAGTAAAGACAAATCGATAGGAAGCTTACCCGCACTTTGCGCCGCATCAACATGAAATAATACGTTGTTGCGCCGGCATAGTTCACCGATAGCTTTGATATCTTGAATAACCCCTAGCTCGTTGTTCACGTGCATTACAGACACTAACACCGTACTAGGCTGCATGGCCTGTTCAAGTTGTTCGAGTGTGATTAATCCGTCGCTGTTAACATCCAGATAGGTAACCGACCAGCCCTGCGCCTCAAGGTACTCACAGGTATCTAACACCGCCTTATGCTCGGTGTTTACGGTAATAATATGATTACCTTGGTCTTTGTACCCTTGTGCAACCCCTTTAATCGCAAGGTTATTCGCCTCTGTTGCGCCCGACGTAAAAACAATTTCACGAGGGTCACAGTTAAGCGCATCACTCATCTGGTTGCGAGCAATATCTACCGCTTCTTCTGCCATCCATCCAAATCGGTAAGAACGAGACGCAGGATTACCAAAGTTACCTTCTAATGTAAGGCATTTTCCCATCGCCTCTGCAACACGCGGGTCGACCGGTGTTGTAGCAGCATAATCTAGATATACAGGAGTAGTAACTGACATAGTAACTAATAACGGCCTTTGTACGTTGACTAAAGCTGAATGCTTATTTCAATATCATTCGCTATATTGCGCAGCGAAGCATGCTTATCTTGTCGACCAGCGACTTCTCGCACATCGCGCTGAGCCATCAGCTCGCCCAATGTAATGGAGTTAAGAAACACACTAATGCGATCACTTAAGTCTTGCCATAAGCTATGTGTAAGGCAACGGTCGCCCCCCTGACAGTCAGATTGCCCCTGACATCGGGTTGCGTCTACCGATTCGTCTACCGCTTTGATCACTTCGCCAATCGCAATAGCTGACGGGTCTTTACCTAATAAATACCCACCGCCTGGACCACGTACACTATCGACAAGTTTTTCTTTGCGTAAGCGAGAAAAAAGCTGCTCTAGATAAGAAAGAGAAATTTCTTGGCGCTCTGATATATCGGCAAGAGGAACAGGCCCGCGGGTAGAATGTAAAGCTACATCCAACATCGCAGTAACTGCATAGCGCCCTTTAGAGGTAAGTTTCATTGATTTCTCCCACCGTTTTAAGTGGGAGAATTTTCACATACCCGACTAAAATGGTCAAGTAAAAGACCTAGTAATTTAGTCAGGTATTATGTATTTTCCAATCCAAAGCTGGAACGGTTTCTAACGAGTCTGGAATGCTCACCTAGAGTGGGCGTGGGAACTAGCTTCGGTGTTTTCAGCAACTTCGTACTATTTCTATCTGAGCATCTAATATAGCCGATCGCTCGTAGTGCGTAGATTTGGGTTAGTCTGACAACTAAGCAACTCTGTCGTTATAATTAGCAACCGACAGAATCGATCGGTAATTAAAATTCGACAAAGTCGCTTGGTGTTAACATGTTTATGTGTAGTGGCTCATATATAATCAGACGAAATTGTTTGGAAGTTTCCGCTAAACCTGACAGGCAGCATAAGACAAACAATAGACGGTCAACGATCTAATTTCCTCCATCTCGATAAGTATTACGTTATTTCTTGCCATTTAAAGCACTTAACTCGTTTACTTGGTTACGGTACTCGCGTCAATGACTTGGACAGACGCAATTTGCAAGACTATGCGTTTACACGCCGCAGTGAGAAAGCAGGTATCAAAAATGCCACAATCAACAACGAACAAACAACCATCAACGCTTGCTTTCGTTATTGCTATGACGAAGGCCTCGTTCACATTCAAAAATTGAAGTTCGACGTGCTGCCAGTTGAAGATTCCGTTGAACGACGAGCAAGGGCTACGTTCACACCATAGCAGTTTCAAAAATTGAAAAGCGTCATGCGTGAATATGTTCTGGAACGGAACATTTCACCGGAGGTTAAATTGCTTCGGCAAATGGTCAGGCTGTTTATTCTGGCTAGTGCTGAAACGATGATGCGGTTTGGTGAATTACGACAGCTTCAGTGGCGCTCTGTAAGCGACTCTTTTACTCGTAGCGATATTAACGGAGTGCAACGCTCATTGGTAAAGATCACGGTGCTGGCAGACACGTCTCAGGTGCGAAAAACACGGAATGTAATAGCAAAGGCTGGTTTGTTGTTTGATGAAATACGTTCCGTTACGGAATATTTTTCAGGTGATGACTATGTATTTTCTCTTGATGGTGGAATGTTGACTCAGCGTCAAATGTATTCGTGTTGGCGTGAATTAATGCTGTTGATGGGATTGCCAAATTATAAAGACGATAACTTAACCTACTACTCATTGCGGCATTATGGCATTACTGAGCGTGTTCGAGCTGGCGCAAAGTATCAGGACATTGCACGTAATGCTGGTACGTCAGTTAGGCATATAGAAGAAACTTATTTGCATGTCGATGATGAGATGGAGTTAGTTGCTGCGCTGGGTTATGAGTGGGCTGGTGCGTCCTTGATGAACGCACTAAAAATGAAATTGAATTACTTTCTGATTCTGCGGCGAACTACTAGGCCAGCTAGACCTAGGCCAATAATTGCAAGTGAACCTGGTTCTGGAGCCGGTATGGGAGCTTGCTGGGGAGCATCAATTACAAGAACGTATCTTTGCCAAGTGCTATTAGAATTAAGACCTCGAGTTAAACCAGATCTCCATCCCCCAAACACTCTATCATTACTACTCATATGCCAAGATAGCCTTTCGGAACCATCGTCACCTCCACATCCTGCACAAGTGTCTGCTGAGTTTTGGCTGATTATTGATGTTGGTGAAAAACCTACAGAACCCGACGCTGAACTTCTGTACCAATAAGCACCATTGAATAATTGAGTCTCATTGCGAGCAGTGGAAAGTCCTAAAAAGTCAGACACTTTTATCGCGGCAAATAAGTCATATGTAGTAGCTCCATCACTAGAAGATGATGCCAGAGCCATATATTTCGATGGATCAACTCCGGCTAATACTGAACTCCATAAAAAAGAGCCTGAGTAAGCGCCTTGGTATTGTATGTTCCAACCGTCATTACTAACGTCCGATTTGAATAAATCATTAGCAATGCCTGTAATAATTGCAGATTGAGTTACAAAACTCATTAGACTTAAAACTGCAAAGAAGCATAATCGTTTCATCACCTTGATTCCTATTTAGTATTAATAATTGCAATATATCTCGCTTTGGAACTAGATGCATGAACCACGCCACACATTCAGGCATTGATATTTATAGTAATATTTTTATTTTATTTCTTGTGTGTAAAGTATTTCGACAGTTTGAGTGTTGCACTCCGTTACTCGCTTACAGGGCGCCTGAATCCAACGAAAACTGACTTTGTCGTTTTCAGAAAGTCGGAACTCTCACCCTGCTGTATGCAGCATATTCCAAAACGTTTTGCTCATTTTGCAACGCCACGGGTTGACTTGTCCAAAGACGTTCGTTCACTTTTTACTAACTTTTCAGAAGATTCTAATGGACATCGTTATAGTTGAATTTATTGGAGAATATCTCTATCGCGCTAAGGAACCCCGAACAGCAGGGATTCCTTTGAGCTTGATAATTCAGCAACACTTGTATTTGTAATAGCAGGAGATCTAACCCAGAACCCACCTAAGTTTCTATAGCAGACTCTACTTTTTCCCAAACTACAGCCTTTTCTTCACCAACCTAAGCCCCCTTCACAAGCTATCTCGATGATGCAAAAAAATCTAAAATAAGTTGATTTTCACAGAATTGGCTTTGCTAATGAGCGTATTTCAAGCTATGATTTTTCACATAAGGTTATATATGCACAAGCGCCATAACCCTTTGTTATATATAGTTACTGCATTCCAGCCCGGTTCTGGAATATTCCTCCAATCCAGTCAGCTTCTGGAAATTTTGCAAAAGGGCTATTAGAAACTCCGCCCTTCAAACCCGCTAACTACAAAGACCATCATTCCGGCTCTGGATTGGAAACGACAATTATTTAAGGCGTTCAAACGCGACTAACTGCACCCTTGTAATAACTGTAAGGCTCGACGTCTGTCTTCATCACTCTTACCGTGTTTTTTCAATATGCCACCCAAAAAGCACGTTGCTTCTACATTACCTAATTGTATAGACCTATCAAACCAGTCAATTGCCAGCGTAATATCTTTAGGAACGGCGTATCCTTCATATAGCATCTTCGCATATAAAAAGGTGGCTTCGGAATCATCCATATATTCAGCGGCTTTTTTCATAAAATCAAAGGCGGTGTGTTTATCAGAGGTCACACCGTTGCCGTTGCGATACATTTTACTAAGCGTGACATCTGCTGCGCTTACGCCAGCCTCACTTGCTAGCAATAAAAACCGTAACGCAGCGTCGTAATCCTTTTGAACACCTTCTCCGATAAGATACATTTCACCGAGCTTATACTGCGCTATTTCATCACCGGAATCGTGATGAGACCGCAAGAAATACTCTGCCGCAACATGTTTATCCTTCGTAGTGCTAATTCCATAGTAATACAGCTCGCCAATTAACGAGTACGCGTCCCACTGCATGTATTCAGCCCACTCAATAGCGACATCTTTAAAACTCGCATAAGGCATATCGGGATACTGTTTGCTGTTTACACATTTCATGACATCAAGATAAGCATCATCATGACGACGTTTAAATGCGACTAAATACCACTTACACGCTTCGAAATCGTTTTCGCTTTTTTCAAAATACCCAGCTAAATCATAAGCGAGCTGTGGCGCCACTTCCGTTGCTACGAACCACTCTCTGTCTTCTTCCTTAAATTGTTGCGCAAGTGCTTCTAGCGCACCAGGCACATTCTCATCAACAGCTTTATAAAAGTGCTCTAATGCGACAGATTTACTGAATAGCGGCAACGAGTCGTCTAAATAAAGAAAACCTAAGTCAACCAGTGACTGCGCATAGCCCAGTTCAACGGATTTTTTTAGATGAACTTCAGCTTCATAAGCGTCTTTCTCAACTCCCTCGCCAAACCTGAGCATATTCCCAATATTTCTATACGCGTACGCATTACCCATTTCAGAGGACGTCTTGTAAAGCGACATCGCTTTTTCATAGTCCACTACCTTTCCAGTTCCATCCCGATAGAAGGTAGCAAGATTATTATAGCCCCACGCTGATCCCGCTTCGATGGCCTGTTCATAATAATGCTTCGCTGTCACAGTATCAGGATGTCCAAACTTACCGCTTTCATACATAAACCCTAAATTAGCTAGCGCATTAACGCGCCCTAATTCGGCAGCTTTTGCATAGTAGGCTTTCGCTTTATCCGCATCGGCTTTTATTCCACGTTCACCAAAATCGTAAATCATGCCTAATGTAAATACGACATCCGGAAGGTTTTGTGCATCGCCTTTTAGCGCCCAACGAAGCAACTCTTCACCATCTTTATGTAAATCATAATTGTTGTGCAGCAAACCCACTATTGCAGAAAGACAAAGGCTTTCACCTTTTTGTGCTACCGGTTTTAGAAGTGAAATGGTAGTTTCTATATCACTTGGCTCCACCATCAATAATGTATCGCCATACTTGCATATTGCGGGTTCGTAACCTTGGTTATAAGACGCCATATAGTAATCGAGCGCTTTGTATGTATCTTGCGAAACCCCATTACCTATTAAAAACGCATTCCCCATATTAAAAGAAGAATACATATTTCCCTTACTTGCCCCCTGCTCCCATAAAAGAAGGGCCATCTGCCTATTTTTATCTACACCATACCCCCAATTGTAAAGCGAACCTAAATTATGAAAGGCTTGAACAGAGCCCCATTCGATGGCTTGTTCGTAATATTGACGAGCAAGGACATAATTTTTAGCAACACCATCTCCGCTTTCGTATTTGAGACCTAGCGCTACTAACTTTTCTTGCTTATTGGTGATTAATCGTTCGCGTTCGACAGGCGTAAACTGCAGAGATATCGCCATGGCATTGGTGCATAGCGATAGAGACAACAAGATAAACAAGGGAACATGTGAATATAAGCGAGTCATAGAATACATCCGTGTAAAACGTTTACGATAAAAACAAGTGGCGCTTGACCATCACTAATGTATCGCAGCTATAGTTTGAATGTACACTGTTATAAACTATATAGCTGGGTCGAAAGCTTTGTGCCCCTCTTTACTTTCATCTTGTTGAGCGAACTCAATACCCGTATCGGCAAAGTCTTCTGCGGTTAGGTTATGGAGATTTTCAGTGCAAACATCACCGCCAAGCGATTGAATGACTTTGCACATTTCTTCAACCTTGGTATCCATTTGATGCATATGCTCAAGCATTATACCCATCGCATTGGCAACAGGATCGGGGTTATCAGGTGCTACGGCGTAGGCATCAAAACCGTATTTTTGCGCTATTTTATCGCGCTGAGGGTTAAGCTCCGCCGACGTGCCTTGCTGTTTAGACATAATAATACGCCCAGGAATACCCACCGCTGTCGCGCCATCAGGAATATCTTTAACTACGACTGAGTTTGACCCTACTTTTGCATTCTCGCCAATAGTAATGGGCCCTAGCACTTTTGCGCCAGCGCCGACAACGGCGCCCTTTTTCAAGGTAGGGTGTCGTTTACCCGCTTTCCAGCTGGTGCCCCCTAACGTAACACCATGGTAAAGCGTTACGTCATCGCCGATTTCAGCCGTTTCACCAATAACCACGCCCATGCCATGGTCGATAAATACTCGGCGTCCTAATGTGGCACCTGGATGAATTTCAATGCCGGTAAGCCAACGACTAAACGTAGACAAACTGCGCGCTAGCCATTTCCAATTAGACCGCCACAGTGAGTGGCTAATACGATGAAGCCACACTGCATGCAATCCAGGATAGTTCGTTAACACCTCAAAAGTATTACGTGCTGCAGGGTCGCGGTGAAACACCCCTTGAATGTCATCCTTTATTCTAGAAAACATAAAACATTACTCGTTATCAGCTTTTACCGACTTATTAATTGATGCGAGGATCCCACGCAAAATGTTCAACTCTTGTGACTCAGGTCGTGCTCGATTAAATAAGCGACGAAGTTTTGTCATCACTACACCTGGGTGATTTTTTCGAATGAAGCTAGTGGTTTCTAGCGTCGATTCTAAATGAGTATAAAAACGCTCTAAATCTTCATTAAGTGGGTACTCTTGCTCAACCTCAGGGTAAGCGTCGGTACTTAAGTATGCCATTCTAATTTCATAGCATAGCGTTTGTACCGCTGCCGCAAGATTAAGTGAGCTATATTCTGGGTTAGCCGGAATACACATATGAAAATGACACTGCTGAAGCTCTTCATTCGATAAGCCGCTGTTTTCCCTTCCAAATACCAGAGCAACAGGGTATTTACTTACCTCTTGTACTAACTTTTCACCACAATCACGGGGGCCAAGCATTGGCCATGAATGCGTGCGAGAGCGTGCAGACGTACCAACAACCAAACCACAATCTGCCACGGCCTCTTCAAGGGTTTTGACTATTTTTGCGTTAGCAAGTACATCGCCCGCCCCTGCCGCCAATGCGCTGGCTTGACCATCTGGCTCATTTACCGGGTCTACCAGATAAAGGTTGCTTAACCCCATTGTTTTCATGGCGCGCGCCGTTGAACCAATGTTACCTGTATGAGACGTATTGACTAAAATAATACGGATATTGTCGAGCATGACCTTTGCACCTGAGTTGTTGCTACATCGCTGTATAAAAGCTTGAAATGCGTGTTCTGCCTTATATTAGACAGTCACATATTATAATGCGTAAATGATACCATAGCGGCAGTATAGATGGCTATCTGACAAGTAAGTGCGGCTAATGAAGTCCTACAAACCATTTTAATTTGCATCAGGCGCTGATTCTGGTAGACTCCGCCCGTTTCGAACACAACTAGTCATTTTTTGTACAATTCTTAGACTGGTTGTTTCATTGATCTTTTACAATTGGTGGTTTATCTATGCATCCTATGCTGAATATTGCAGTGCGTGCTGCGCGTGCGGCTGGAACAGTTATTGTTCGCGGTTTTGAAAAACATAACGACGTTGGTGTTGAGTCTAAAGGCCTTAACGATTTCGTTACTCAAGTTGACAAAGAAGCAGAACAGGCAATTATTGCCAAAATTCAGCAGTCTTACCCTGAGCATTGCTTTCTTGGCGAAGAATCTGGCGAAACCAATGGTCTTGAAACAGAATACCAATGGATTATCGACCCTTTAGATGGCACCACTAATTTTGTAAAAGGCATCCCACACTTTGCCGTTTCAATAGCACTTCTTCATAAAGGCCGTTTAGATCAAGGCGTTGTTTTCGATCCTATTCGCGGTGAGTTATTCACTGCAAGCCGTGGTCAGGGCGCACAATTAAATGGTTACCGAATTCGTGGTTCTAAGCCTCGTGACCTATCAGAAACAATTATTGCGACTGGCCTGCCATACAAAAACAAGTCGCAGTTTGGCGAATATGCATTAAGCCTTAACAAAATTTTCCATGAAGTAGGTGATCTACGCCGTGCAGGTAGCGCAGCGCTAGACCTAGCCTACGTTGCAGCGGGTCGTCACGACGGTTATTACGAGCGTGGTATCAAATCATGGGATATTGCAGCAGGTGAGCTATTGGTTCGCGAATCAGGCGGATTGGTTACCGACTTTAAAGGCGGAAATGACCCACTTCACAAAGGCGAAATCGTAGCCGGTAGCGCTAAGGTTGTTCAGGGCCTCGTTAAGCACCTGAAATAGTTAGACACGTTCAAATTGAACGTGAGTCACTGATACCAAAAAGGCGCTTGCATAAGCGCCTTTTTTTATGCCGCGTTGATGCTAGCCATTATCACCGACCTGTTTGCAGATAATATCCCATGAATTATATGGCCCCAATTATCTTAAGCCCCAACGGTAGCGTTATTAATGTAATCCCGATTTGTACTTCACGAGAGTGTAGCCAAGAGGTACGTTTAGGTTTTTTGCCAAATAACAACCCCACAAATGCACTGTAGTGGCTTAACATTAGCCCTAAAACGCACACAGTAAGACTGAACACAGCGGTTATAACCACTGACTCAAATGAAGATAGCGTTTGGTTGGCAACCATATAGGCAACCCCAACAAGCACGCTTTGATGAAAAACGTAGAATGGAAATACAAACTGATTTGCCCTTGCCACGCTCGCACTAGGGTGAGAAAACAGCCGAGTAGATATTGCCAACACTGCCACCAACGTCACTATTTTCGCTACGTTATAAAACACACCAAAATACGTATTTACGGTGTCTCCACCCACTTCAATACGCATTAACCAAAAGCACACTTCATAAAGAAGCGTAACGCTTACGGCACTAAGCACAAGTGGGGACGCGTTTATGCTTAACCACCGCCAAAATTGATGGGACGCACCAAAAAAATAGCCCATCAACAAGCACATAAACCCATAGCAATCGCGACGTAGATCGCTATTTTCTATATGCATGATGCCAAGCGTGGCGAGTAAAAGCGCACACAACCATAGCAGCGAAAAGGTGCCGTATCGTTGTCGCATCACCAATAGCACACGGTCGAAGAGGACTAACAACAAGGTGAACCGCCAAAGCGAGCGCAAGAACCATAGGTGATTTACATCGATATGATGCCAAATTCCTGAACTAAAGCCCTGAAAATATGCCTCTTCACCAAAATAGAAGTGAAAGAAAAATTCAGACAAAGGAGCATCTATCGCCAGCTTCTGTGTCATTTCCACAAAAAGCTGAATTGGAACGATAAAGAAAACCCCAATCAGCAAGGGAAGTAAAATAGCATTGCTTCTACGAAAAAGCAGAAAATTAAGGCCATGGCGCTGTCGCATAACCCAAATAGAAGTACCAGCAATAAACCATAACAACCCCATCCTCCACGGTGAAACGATAAGCATGACATGCTGTAACCAATACCATTGCGTTTGCTGTTTGAAGTGGAACTGCCACTCTGGCACCCAAATCATGCCCAGGTGAAAAAAGAAAAGTATCGCTACGGCTATCACCCTTAAATAATCCAGCGCGATAATTCTCGTTACCTGATATGTTTCGCTGTTGTTTTCTCTCATGTTTTCCTTTTATATGGTAGGCACAGTAGCTAAAGCGAGTGGGTTAATACTCATCAACATAGTGGCTATATTGTTGATATTGATATTAATTGTGACGAAAGGCAGATAAGAGTGACAAAAGGATGAGAACCTAATGCTGAGTAAGAGACTGTTTCAGCGATACCAAACATCTATTACCGTTACACTTTTAGGCATGTATTTTTTAATAAATGGTGCTGTTAACTCAACCACGGTATTGATGGAAGCGTTAAGAAACCCACCACTGCCTTTCGACCGGTGGGAACCGTTTGTATGGGAGTATACAAGTGCAGTAGGCAGCTTTTTATTGGTATTAGGCCTCGCGTATTGCCTGAGGCGTTTTCCGTGGAATTGGCACTGCCCTTTTCTGAGCCTGGCCCAATATTGCGCATTGGCGTTAGGGTTTAGCGCATTACATGTTGCCTTTATGATTACCTCAAGAGAAGCCATATACGCCGTACTAAACAAAGACTATAACTTTGCTAAAGATATCCAAGAGTGGATATTTGAACTGGTTTACGAATTTCATAAAGATATATGGTCATTTATATTTTTTGTATTAGTAATCGGTTTCTATCGCTATATCGTGGCGCAATGGTTAGGAGATGCAAAGAACATCAACATTGAAATAACTGAAACCCACGGCGAGTCAATTACAGACAGCCGAAAGAACAACGGTAACAAGGAACGCGCGCAAAAAAATGTTCAGAGCCGACTGAAAGAAACAGACAACAATGACTTTCTTCTTATTAAAAAGCTAGGCCGTGAATTTTTAATCAAAAAACATGAAATTGAATGGGTAGCGTCTTCGGGCAATTACTTAAACTTGTTCGTGGGCGAGCAAACCTTCCCCATGCGCGCCACGTTCAAAGCCTTTTTGGAGCATGATACTTACGCTTCGTTCAGGCGTGTTCATCGCTCTTATGCGGTCAACATGCGTTATGTTGACAATATCACGGTAAGCGAAAGCGGTGATGGCATCATTACGCTAACATCTGGGCAAACGGTAAAGATGTCCCGGCGATACAAACTTGCACTTGATTGAATCTATAACGACCGTTTAAGCCGGCAAATTAATTAGCCAAAAAACGGGGAATGAGTGGCATCTGGGTTACAAAAAAGCCGCATATCAATGCGGCTTTTAAACGTTCACGTTAGCGTAAGAATACGCCAATCAATTACGTTACGGCATAGGGTCTAAATCAGCGCCTTCTTTCTCAACCTGTGGAGGCATGAGATCTTCTTTGCTAATACCTAATGCTAAAGCAACCGAACTCGCAATATAAACTGATGAGTACGTACCCACAACCACACCAAAGAGTAATGCAGTAGCAAAACCATGTATTAGTGCGCCGCCTTTATAGAACAGTGCCACCAATACCAATACAGTGGTTAGTGAAGTAATAATGGTTCTGTTCAGCGTTTGCGTGAGTGAAATATTGATAATATCAATAGGTTCACCTTTACGTATTTTGCGGAAGTTTTCACGAATACGATCAGACACAACAATAGTATCGTTTAGTGAATAACCGATTACCGCTAATACTGCCGCCAGTACCGTTAGGTCGAATTCGATTTGAAATACCGAGAATAATCCAAGCGTAAGCACAACATCGTGCGCTAGCGCCGATACCGAGCCCAGCGCAAAACGCCATTCAAAACGCATTGCCACGTAAACCAGAATACAGATAAGTGCTACCAGCATCGCCAAGCCACCCTGCTCGGTTAGCTCTTCACCTACATTAGGCCCTACAAACTCAATACGGCGCTTCTCAACGCTTGTACCGTCTGCTCTAAGTGCATCGATAACTTGGTCGCCGATGGTGACCGCTTTAATATCGTCGCGCGGTGCGATACGTATTAGCACGTCTTGGCTGCTACCAAAGTTTTGTACAATGGCATCGCCAAAATCAGCATTATTCAACTGAGTACGAATAGCTTCTAAGTTAGCGCCGTCTTCGTAGCCTACTTCGATAAGCGTACCGCCAGTAAAGTCTAACCCCCAATTTAAGCTATTCACGCCCAATGACACGAACGAGCCCAAAATAAGAATAGTAGATAGCACCATCGCAGGAATGCGAAGGCGCATAAAATTAACGGTTTCGGATAATTTTAATAGTTGCATGTTACGCTCCTTAAATCGCTAATTTCTCTACACGTTTACCGCCCCACACTGCGTTAACAATAACGCGTGTAACCAAAATAGCGGTGAACATAGAAGTAGCAATACCAATCATAAGCGTAATTGAGAACCCTTTAATTGGACCTGTACCTACTGCGAACAAAATAAGCCCGGCAATAAAGGTTGTAATGTTGGCATCTAAAATAGTAGAAAATGCGCTGTCGTAACCATGATGAATAGCTTGCTGCGGGCTTCGCCCATCGCGCAGTTCTTCACGAATACGTTCAAAAATAAGCACGTTTGCATCTACCGCCATACCAACCGTAAGTACAATACCCGCCATACCCGGAAGGGTTAATGTGGCGCCTGGGATCATAGACATAATGCCCACAATCATCACCAAGTTAGTTACCAACGCGATGTTTGCAACAATGCCGAACGCTTTGTAGTAAACCAACATGAAGGCTAATACGGCTACAAGGCCGTAAGTAATTGCCTGCATACCAAGGTCGATATTCTCTTTACCTAGGCTAGGCCCAACGGTACGTTCTTCTACAATTTGGATTGGCGCAATAAGCGCACCGGCACGAAGTAGCAACGCAAGGTCACGTGCTTCTTTCGGTGAATCCAAACCGGTGATTTGGAACTTACTACCCAACTGTGCGCGAATAGTGGCAACAGAAATCACTTGCTCTTCTTTTTCGAAGATAAGCTTTCCGTCATTGTTGCGCTCGCCCGTAGACTTATATTCAATAAACACGGTTGCCATTGGCTTGCCAATGTTACCGCGTGTCGAGCGAGACATTTTGTTGCCCCCCTCAGAGTCAAGAGAGATATTAACGTTAGGTAAGCCGTATTCATCAACACCGCTGTTGGCATCAATAATATGGCTACCTGTTAGCATAATGCGTTTTTCAAGAAGTTGAGGAACACCTTGTTGATCTTCAATAACTTGGGAACCTGCTGGCACACGGCCATTTAGCGCATCACGAACATCGTTTTTCTGGTCTAGCATTCGAAACTCTAGCGTTGCGGTAGCATTTAGAATTTCTTTTGCTCGTGCCGTATCTTGAATACCAGGAAGCTGCACTACGATACGATCAGCACCTTGCTTTTGCACAAGTGGCTCGGCAACACCAAGTTGGTTTACACGATTACGGATAATCGTGATGTTTTGCTTAACCGCGTTATCGCGAATTTCCTGAAGTTTAGACTCTGCAAACACAGCACGAAGCACCAAATCATCAACCTGCGTAAACGTAAGGTCGCGATTTTGGTTTCTAAGGAAGAATTCGGCTTTATCTAACGTGTCTTCGTCACGAAAGGTAATTTCTACGAAATCGTCTTTTTGTGATACACCACGATAGCGAATGCCTTCTTCACGTAACGACGTTCTAAAGCTACTTTCCGCATCTTCAAGTGATTTTGCAATCACCTCAGACATGTCAACTTCCATTAAGAAGTGAACACCACCGCGCAGATCAAGACCAAGCTTCATAGGTGCACCACCTAGGCTTTCCAGCCATTCAGGTGTATCTGGAGCTAAGTTCATGGCCACAAAATAATCGTCACCGAGGGCTTTTTCTAGCGCTTCTCTGGCAACCAGTTGGGTATCAGAATCAGACACACGAACAAGGATTTGCTCGCCTTCAAATTCAATACGTTTTGGGGTGATATTTTTACTGGCAAGCGTAGATTCAACTTGTGAAATCATCGACTCGGTAACCACCGCGTCGCGACCTGCAGAAATTTGTACGGCATGATCTTCGCCGTAAATGTTTGGAAGCGCATAAAGCGCGCACATCAATACGATAATGAGCGCGCTAAGCACTTTCCAAATTGAATTTTTGTTTAGCACTGGATATTCCTTTTGTGCCAGCACCGGAAAGCATCCCGGCCCCGGCGTTCATCAATTACAGCGACTTCATCGTGCCTTTTGGCAACACAGCAGTAACAGATGATTTTTGTACTACGATGTCTGTTGAATCGTTAAGTGCGATTTCAATGAAATCTTTTTCTTCCGATACTTTAGTAATGCGGCCAACAAGACCACCTTGCGTCAACACTTCATCACCTTTGCCCAGTGATGTAACAAGGTTTTTATGTTCTTTTACTCGCTTTGCTTGCGGGCGATACAATAGAAAATAAAAAATTAAACCGAATACTGCCAACATGATAAGCATTTCCATGCCACCGCCTTGTTGAGCACCACCAGCAGATTGCGCGTACGCGTTAGAGATAAATAGGCTCATAGAATTCCCCAAATATTATCGTTGTTATAATGCCGGAACCGGCAACCCTTTTTCTTCATAGAAAGTACTAACGAAGTCATCCAATGTATCGGCTTCAATTGCATCACGAAGCCCTTGCATAACTCGTTGGTAGTAGCGCAAGTTGTGAATCGTATTCAAACGCGCCCCTAAAATCTCATTGCACTTATCTAAGTGATGTAGATATGAACGAGAATAATTTTTACAAGTGTAACAATCACATTTTTCATCAAGCGGCGACGTGTCATTGCGATGCTTGGCGTTGCGAATCTTTACCACGCCCTCAGTAACGAATAAGTGACCATTACGTGCGTTTCGCGTTGGCATTACGCAGTCGAACATGTCAATGCCACGGCGAACCGACTCTACTAAATCTTCTGGTTTGCCCACACCCATAAGGTAGCGAGGCTTGTCTTCCGGAATTTGCGGAGCAGTATGATCGATAATGCGGATCATATCTTCTTTAGGTTCACCCACCGACAGGCCACCAATGGCATAGCCATCAAAACCAATAGCTTCTAGGCCCGCGAGTGATACATCACGTAACCCTTCGTACATTCCGCCTTGGATAATACCAAACAGTGCAGCGGGGTTTTCACCGTGCGCATCTTTACTACGCTTGGCCCAGCGAAGAGACATTTCCATTGAAACGCGCGCTTCCTGTTCGGTAGCAGGGTAAGGCGTACATTCGTCAAAAATCATCACGATGTCTGAACCTAGATCACGCTGAACTTCCATCGACTTTTCAGGCGTTAACAATATTTTTTCGCCATTAATAGGCGAGCGGAACGTTACACCCTCTTCGGTAATTTTTCTCAAATCACCCAAACTAAATACCTGAAAACCACCAGAGTCAGTTAAAATGGGCTTATCCCAATTCATGAAATCGTGCAGGTCGCCATGCTGGCGAATGACACCAGTACCAGGGCGAAGCATAAGATGGAACGTGTTGCCCAAACAAATGTGCGCACCACTGTCTTTTAGCTCTTCGGGCGTCATACCTTTCACCGTACCGTAGGTACCTACAGGCATAAACGCCGGTGTTTCAACCACACCACGTTCAAAAACAAGACGTCCGCGCCTTGCTCTTCCGCTGGTTTTTAATAACTCAAATTGCATGTAATGCGTTCCCAATGATATGCGCGTATAGCGCTACAAATGTGCGACTTACGCTGGGTATAAAAATAATTTGGCGGCGATTATACCAGTTATTACGAGGAGATCATTCCCCTCTTCTATGTTTATATCCGACTTGGCAGACACGTGCCGCTAAAACAAAAAGGGCACTTATATAAAATGCCCTTAACTTATTGTTTTAAATATTTTATTTATGTTTATGACTTTTCGATAAACATACTATCGCCGTAACTGAAGAATCGATATTCTTTCTCAATGGCTTCTTGGTATGCGTTCATTACGCTATCTTTCGTTGCAAATGCACTAATTAGCATCATCAAAGTAGATTCTGGTAAATGGAAGTTGGTAAACATCGCATCCACTACCTTAAAGTTGAACCCTGGATAAATAAATATTTCAGTATCGGAATAAAATGGCGCAATTAACGCATCCCCCGCCTCTTTCGCGGCAGATTCTAAAGAGCGAACCGACGTTGTACCAACGGCAATAACCCGTTTACCCGCAGCTTTCGTCTCTATCACTTTATTTACTACATCTTCAGGAACCTCAGCATACTCGGCATGCATTTTGTGTTCTTCGATGTTATCTACACGAACCGGTTGAAACGTACCTGCACCAACATGAAGCGTAACAAAGGCAAGTTGTACGCCCTTCTCTTTTAGCGCAGCAAGAATACCTTCGTCGAAATGCAGCCCTGCAGTTGGTGCTGCTACGGCCCCCGGTTTCTCGTTGTACACTGTTTGATAACGTTCTTTATCAGAATTTTCGTCAGGTCTATCAATATACGGAGGTAGCGGCATATGACCATGGGCTTCTAGCAGAGATAAAACACTTTCTTCATGTTCAAATTTAAGAATAAACAACGCGTCTTGCCTTCCCTCAACCACCACATTTACTTTACCTTCTAGCGTTAAATGTGTGCCCGGCTTCGGTGCTTTACTTGCCCTGACATGCGCAAGCGCGGTGTTGTCACCCAGAATGCGTTCTATAAGCACTTCCACTTGACCGCCGGTTTCCTTTACGCCTAACAATCTTGCCGGAATAACCCGCGTATTGTTGAACACAAGTAGGTCGCCACTTTCTACAAGACTTAGCATGTCATTAAACATACTGTGCTCTGTCCTGCCTGTTTTTCCGTCTAGTTTTAGAAGCCGGCTAGCGGTTCTCTTTTGCGTTGGATACTTGGCAATTAAATGCTCAGGAAGGGTAAAATTAAAATCAGACAGTTTCATGTTAGCTCTTGTTCGTTGAAATGAGTTGATAACTCAATAACCAATATAGTGTTAAGTAAAATTAAGCCAGCGCGCACGTTGTCCCACAGTAAAACCAACTACGGTTTTAACGTAAAACCACTGGCCGCACTATAGTTAAAAGCATCTTAAAAATAAGCGCTTAACAATTACGTATTACATTAAATACGTATATATGACCAGCAATACGCTCAAATAGTAAGCATTTCTAGCAGCAAGAACCTTAAACGTTTAAGATTCACCTACTTTATGATGATGCTCTCCCTTAGCATTTCAAAGTTTCATACCCAGCGCTGCTGGGTATTTTTTTGTGCGCTTGCGTAATTTCACTCAACTCACCTTCTAGCAATATTTTATCCTGTTACGTCGCCAAAATCAGTTAAGATTTCTTCAATCAATGCCGCATCAATAGGCCGTGCTTTTAATACAAACAAAACTTGAAGTAAAAGGTCAGCCCCCATTATTCCTTTATTCACCTTATTACGAAGGTTATCTGCACTTTGGTCTATCCCAATGTCAGCTAAGCGTTGACTAAGTTGTTGGTACTTAACCCCCCGCACTGACATTTCAGACTTTACGAGCCGCTCTACCGTTTGTCGCCATACATTTTTAGAACTCAAAAAACACCCCATTTGTGACGTATGATTTACAAAAACACACTTTTTTACACATTAAGACTCTATTTGTTATTGACGATTATGGCATATTACGACTACACTGCAAGTCGAGATGTTGGCGTAAGTCGAAATAGTCGTTACAGTGGTACGCGCTATTAGACATACGACATTATCACTTCATTCATTAAGGAGAACGTTATGAGTTGGGAACTGGAGAGCATCGAAACACTCTTTAAAGGACACGATGACTTTGTAGTAACACGTGAAGAGAATTGCTTACTCATTGCAAATCAAGACGGCATAGATGCATGGTTGGCATTAAGTGGTGAACAAATATTGGTAGAAAGCCTGTTGTTCTCGGCATCAGAAGTAAAGGATAAGCCTGCTCTTGATCACGAAATCTTATCTACTCATATGCTTTTTCCTTTGACTACTGTAGGCATATCTACCGTGGGCAACGAAGAATACTACACCGCGTTTGGTGCGTTGAGCGCGCAATCAAAAGCAGAAAGTATTGTCATTGAAGTGGAAACTTTGTTTCAAAACGTAGCGTCATTTTTAGATGCTTACGAAACACACCTTAAATAAGCGTTACTTCTAAGGAGAAGCACATGTCAGTATGGAAAAAATTAGTTACTGCAGTAAAAGGTGGCGCAACGGAAGCGGCGCAATCTGTAGTAGATAGCCAAGCAATTCGTATTCTTGAGCAAGAAATTCGAGAAGCAAAGGAAGAGTTACGTAAGTCTGATCACGCAAGAACGCAGATTTTAGCAAAACGTAAATTATCTGAGCAAAAAGTGGGCTCATTCAATACGTCGATTGCTGAGTACGAAGAACATGCTCGCAAAGCTATCGACAGCGATCGTCAATTAGCCTTGGATTGCGCGCAGAAAGTGGCCGAGTTGAAAGAAGAGCGTAATCAGGAACAAAGCTATCTTGATCAGTTTCAACAGTCTGAGAAACAGCTTGCGACTAATATCCAGCAAGCAAAAGCGAATTTACGCCGCCTAGAACAGCAAGTTGATATGGTTAAGGCAACAGAAAGCGTACAAAAAGCGCAAGTTGCGGTATCGTCTCGCCACATGGGCGCAAACAGCAAAATGAAGACGGCGACAGAGTCACTGTCTCGTATTCAAGAAAAGCAAAAGCTACGTAGCGCAGAGCTAGAAGCCGCTGAAGAACTGGCGGGTGATGAGTCTAGCAGCGACTTAGAAAAACGCCTCGCGCAAGCAGGCATAAAAGGTGGGCAAACGTCGGCAGACGACGAGCTAGCTCGCATTTTAGGTAAGTAATACCAAACGGGAGCTTCGCTCCCGTTTTTGTTTATACCTTCGCAGGTCAAACTAACAGGGGTTGTTGATTGCTATGCTGCCATGGTTAAAGCTTCGCAAAGTGATGTTGCAGTATTTTGCTGAGTCGCGTTGGTACACCATTCTTGGTGCGACCGGTTTTTACGGTGTAAGTAGTTATTGGCTACTATACGCCGCGGGCGAAACCGAACTAATTTCACAAACCGACTTTATCTATTGGTTGGCGGTGACCGCATCAACGGTTGGGTATGGCGATCTCTCTCCCACCTCATCAGCGGGCAAGTTGGTAGTAGCGTTTTATGTTATTCCTGTTGGGTTAAGCATCTTCGCTATGGTGATTGGCCGCATTGCGGCTTGGGTATCTGAACAGTGGAAAAAAGGGTTAATGGGTATGGGTAATTTGCACGTGAACGACCATATTTTGGTTATCGGATGGAACGAACAACGCACCATGCTGCTGCTAAACTTATTGTTGCAAGAGCGTGAAGCAATGCCAGAAAACCCAGACATTGTATTATGTGTAAAGGCGGACATTAGCAACCCTATGCCCGGTGTTATTGAATTTATTAAAGTAGATTCATTCAACAAAGATGAAGATATGGATCGTGCCTGCGTCGCCGACGCTCAAACGATACTGATAGATAACCCGCAAGACGATGTCACCATGACGACCGCGCTTTATTGTTCTAAACGAAACCCCAATGCACATCAAGTCGCTTACTTTGACGACGACAGCCTGGTCTCGTTATTACAAGAGCACTGCCCGAAAGTAGAATGCACCCCAAGCGTTGCTGTAGAAATGCTAGCAAAAGCTGCGTTCGACCCTGGGTCCAGCATGCTTCACCACGATTTACTCAGTGTTGATGAAGGCCAAGCACAGTTTTCTATGCGTATTCCAGAGGGCAGCCCTGATGTGCCGGTATCGAGTTTATTCGTTAATTTAAAGCGCGACCACGATGCCATCTTCATTGGTATGGCGCCCAACGGGCGAGTTAAAGATATGGTGGTTAACCCACCACTTCACACAACGCTAACATCTGGCGACACCCTTTTCTATATCGCTGAGAAACGCATACGAACGATTGATTGGGCGAAAATGGGTTCGGTGTAACGCCAACACAGAGGCATGCAAATGTTCAAAAAACTCTTTAAAAAAACTGAGCCCCAAAAGCCTAAAGCTCCCGAAGTGATGGGATTGTATCTAGGCGGCTCGTTCGAATTAGATAATCTTAAACTGTCGCTTCTTGAGCCCAAATTGGTCATTGAAGGCGCGGCACGTTCACAATTAATTCAAGCCGTTGGCGAAGCCCCCTTGGACACCGGCGGCACGCTACTGCGCTTCTACACCGACGACGATAGTTTTCTGCAAGTGGTACTAGACGGTGGTCTTACTGAAAACCATATCACCGATGTGAAACTGTGGTATTTCTATGAAACAAAAACCATTGGCAATGAAGCCCAGTGGAAAGACTGTTTAGATAATATTATTAGCCAACCTACCTTTGAATTAGAAGGTCACACCTACACGAGGGTGTGGGAGGCAGTAGGTAATGTATCGCCCCCTGTTGCAGTAACAGAAACAACCTATGAAGAAGATGAAGATATCAGTACGACCGATCAGTTTATGATGCTATATGAACGCCCTATTGGCGGCGGCAGAGTAGAGTCATTATTGGTTGTAGGTGAAGAAAAGTTAGTCAGTAATAATTTTGATCGCTGCTTGGTTATTTCAACAGGGTTTGATATACAACCTGCAGACATCACAATAAACGGTTAAAAGTAAGGATTAAGTATGGAAACGGTAATGCAATCACTGGCAGGGCTTGATAACTTCGCGCTCTATTTTGGTTTATCCATCGTCTTTTTATTCATATTCAAAGTGGTATACACCTTAGTGACTCCACACGATGAGTGGAAGTTGGTAAAAGAAGACAAGAACGTGGCCGCGGCCATTGGGTTTGGTGGGGCAATTATTGGTTTCGCGATTGCGCTTGGCAGTGCCGCCTCTCACTCTGTGGCGTTGGTCGATTTCATCATCTGGGCCCTGGTAGCGGTTATCGCACAATCACTCGCATTTGTTTTGTTACGCTATACCTTTATGCCAAAAATTGCAGAGCGTATTAATAATAACGAGATTGCTGCAGGCGTTATGCTTGGCTGTATGTCTGTTGCTGTTGGCTTATTAAACGCAGCGTGCATGACGTACTAAGGGGGCATGATGAGTACATCAAAACAAACCGAGGTGGTTGAAAATACGTTGCCAGTTAGTGAGAACAGCCCGCAACCTCGCAAACGAAGTGCAAACATCGACCTTTCTCGCATGCGCAAGGCATTTAATGTTAAGCCATTAGCCATTGGTGTGGCGAGCGTCTTTATTGCAGCGTGCTCTGACAATAGACAAGATGCGCAGGTTTACACCTCTATTGAAGACTGTAAGCAAGACTTACCCAACGCCGCTGCGCAATGTGAAGCAGCGTATCAAACCGCATTAGAAGAAGCCGAGCGTACCAGCCCTCGATATCGTTCTGAATACGATTGTGAGGCGGAATTTGGCCCTAATCAGTGCCGAAACGTTACCACCAACAGCGGCAGCTTCTTTATGCCATTTATGGCTGGCTACATGGTTAGCCAATTGTTATCACCTAGCCGCTATTATTCACAGCCTTTGTATACGTCTTATGCTTATAATTCACCTTATCGCTCACGATGGGTAACCGCTGACGGTCATGTTTTTGGTGGTGATATTAGAAATCGCAACTTCAGAGTGAAGCCGGACACCTTTAAACCTAAGCCAACCGTAAACAAAACCATTAGCCGAGGTGGTTTCGGTAGTAGCGTACGAGCGAAGTCGTCGTGGGGAAGTAGTTCTCGTAAAGGCGGCTGGGGCGGATAACACATGTTAAGAGTGCCATGCCAGCCTAGAAAAGGGTGGCAGCAATTGGCCAACGAATTTGGTTTTCATTTTCATACCATGTATGGCCAGCCCTACTGGGATGAAAATGCATATTATCAATTCTCGTTGTCACAAATTGAAAATGACATTGAAGACCCAACTGCTGAACTGCATCAAATGTGTCTTGCCGTTGTCGATCGCGTCGTAAACAGTGAAGCACTGTTGGCTCGCTTTTGTATTCCACAGCAACATTGGGACGCGGTAAGAGACAGCTGGCAGCGAAACGATCCTAGCCTGTACTCTCGACTCGACCTTGTCTATAACGGAAAGGGGCCAGCAAAACTGCTTGAAAACAATGCAGATACGCCCACCAGCCTGTATGAATCTGGTTTTTGGCAATGGCTATGGTTAGAACAGAACGTCGAAAATTCAGTGCTTTCAAGACGGGCTGACCAATTTAACAGCCTGCAAGAAAAGTTGGTGTTTCGTTTTAAAGAAATAGCCGAGCATTATCGTATCAACCAAATGCATTTTTCGTGTTGTAAAGATACTGTTGAAGACCGCGGTACTGTACAGTATTTGCAAGATTGCGCGCGTGAAGCCGGCCTAAATAGCGACTTTGTGTTTATTGAAGATATTGGTCTTGCTGACACCGGCGTATTCACCGACCTTAACGACAACCCTATTACCGATTGCTTTAAGTTGTATCCATGGGAGTTCATGCTTCGAGAGGAGTTTGGCGATGTGCTTGTTGATGCTGGTGTCAACTGGATAGAGCCAGCATGGAAAGCCATTCTTTCAAACAAAGCACTACTGCCATTGTTATGGGAGATGTTTGAGGGCCACCCCAACCTGCTTCCTGCTTACTTTGCTGACGACATCAAAACGAAAGATATCAGCGGAAAATGGATTAAAAAGCCGTTGTTCTCGCGAGAAGGCGCCAATATTTCAATTATCGACGAGGGTAAAGAGTCGGAACTAAGTTCAGGCCCCTATGGCGAGGAAGGGTTTATTATTCAAGCCTTTTCAACGCTTCCTGTATTCGATGGAAATCACACATTAATTGGCAGCTGGTTGGTAGACGACATGCCCGCGGGCATTTCTGTAAGGGAAGACACCTCAGCTATTACACAGGATTTGTCTCGTTATTTACCTCATATTATTCTTTGATAATCAACCGAATAATAATACTTCTATGCATGCAACCATACGGCGGTCCGGTGCGTAAGAGAGTGAATATGTCGGTGGATTACTCCCACGCAGCAATTATCTTAGATTTACAACAGAGTGATGTTTAATGAAGCCACTATCGTTACAAGTTAAGCTACTTTTCTTTATTGGCGCGCTGCTTATTTTACTTGAAGTGATTAATTTACTAACGGGAAATATGCTAAACCAATTCGGCGTAATACCGCGAACGCTCTCGCATTTACCGTATATATTTACCGCTCCATTTCTGCATGGTTCGCCAGCCCACCTATTCGCAAACATAGTTCCTCTATTATTGTTTATGTGGCTTACGATGCAATGGGGAAAGCGTACGTTTATCGCAGCCACGCTATGCGCAATGGTGATTGGAGGCCTTGGCGTGTGGTTATTAGGAAGAAGTGCCATACATATAGGCGCTAGTGGTATGGTGTACGGCTATTTTGGTTTTTTAGTGCTGGCAGGCTTTATTGGAAATAAAAAGCGGTACTTACTGATTTCTATTGTTGTTGCCGTTATTTACGGCGGCATGTTAGTGGGCGTACTTCCCAGTTCGCGATTTATTTCATTTGAATATCATTTATTTGGCTTTTTAGGTGGTTTATTTGCCGCTTGGTACTGGGCACGATAATTGGTTTACGTATAATTGCAGTATTATTATAGCGGCTAAAAGTATTATGACAGCAGCACAACAACCTACACAAAAAAACCAAGGTTTCTTTGGTAATCTTGCGTTCAACATTATTATCCCCGTGGTGATCATGAGCTATACCAGCTCAGAAGATTATTTAGGGCCTGCATGGAGTGTGGTGGCCGCACTCAGCTTTCCGATAGGTTATGGGCTTTGGGACTTAAAGGCATCAGGCAAAATTAACGGTTTTTCAATCCTTGGTATTATCAGCGTATTGCTTACCGGAGGGTTCAGTTTACTTAAACTACCTGCCGAGTACATTGCCATAAAAGAAGCCGCGATTCCCGGCATAATTGGCCTTGCCGTGCTCATTACCCAATACTCTGACAAGCCATTAGTAAAGATGCTGATATTAAACGATCAAATTATTAATTGGCCGTACTTAAACAAAGTATTAGATGAACAAAATAAGCAGCGTGCATTCAAGCATAAAATAGCAGTAAGCTCGTATATTGTCGCCAGTTCGTTTTTTCTATCATCAGCCCTAAATTATATTTTGGCAAAAATGATCTTGGTCAGTGAACCTGGTACCACGGCTTACACCGAAGAGCTAGGTAAAATGACGGCCCTGAGTTATCCGGTTATTGTTATTCCTAGTATGATCCTGTTAATTGCAGCGTTATGGTATTTATTCGCTCAAATCAAAAAGCTTACCGGTGAAGAGTTAGACAACTTTATTAATCAATAACGCGTTTACCCTACCGCTTTGGCTATACTTTGGCGCTTAATTAACCACATTGAGCGCGAGCGCCACAGTTCTATCATCAAGAGAAAATGCACTAAGTAACGGATAATTTAGGTACTGCGTGTTGAGCTTTATTATACAAACCCCGTACTAAAGTTACGTACTTCATAAACGTGTCGCCATGCTAGAACTCAAGCAACTTACTAAAACGTTTCCAAAACAAACTACACCGATAATCAATAACCTTAGCGTTATTGTGAACCAAGGTGACAGTGTCAGTATTCGCGGCGCCTCCGGCTGCGGAAAGTCAACGTTGCTCTCGCTTATCGCGGGTTTTGACGCTCCAACGTCCGGTGACATTCTAATCGGCGGTAACGCATTATTGGCAATGAAAAACGCAGATGCGTTTAGACGCCAACACCTTGGTGTTGTGTTTCAAAGCTATAACTTATTCGATTGCTTTTCAGTGTGGGACAACGTGGCCTTTACCAGCAGGTTAAAAGGCAACGCCGATGCCGCGTTTCAAACAGAGTTAATGGAAAAGCTTGGCATTTTATCTTTAGCCAATGCACCGCTTTCTCAACTATCAGGGGGTGAGCAACAGCGCGCGGCTATTGCCAGAGCGCTTGTTCATAAGCCGTCGCTAATCTTGGCCGACGAGCCTACCGGTAACCTTGATGAAGACACCAGTGAACTTGTTGCCAATACGCTTTTCGATGTATGTCAGCAATTAAATACCACCTTAGTGGTCGTCACACACAGTGAAGACGTAGCACAGAAAGCGAAAACGCCCTATTGGCTTCACAAAGGACAATTAAAAAGAGAGCGTGCATAATGGGGTTAATCTCCCATACCTTTCGCGCATTATTGGCGATGAGCAAGAAGCGCCCGTGGGAGCCGCTGCTTATTGCCTTGGCAATTATTGTCGCCAATGCCGGCTTAGTTACGGTGCTGCTTATTAACAAGGGGGCAGAACAGGGCGAACTCGTCAGTACGCAAACGACCTTATTTAGTAACGCAATGGTAGTTGCAAAAAAAGGAGAGACCTTTACGAAAAGCGACTATGTTGCGCTAAGACGACAAGGCTACACACAACTCGTGGCCTTTTCTCAGTATGATGCAAGCGTAAACTGCCCGCATTCAGATGCGCATAACACCAACCAATCACCATCAACTTCTGAAGCAACAGCATTACGCTTAATTGGAATAGACGCTCAAGCCTTACTCTCATTTAAAGGTAGTGAGTTAGAGAGCGGCGCTCAACGTACGTCTGCCCTACTCGGTTTGAGTCGCGCACGCAATGCAAAAACTGGCAGTGCCGATACCCGTTTAATTTCAGCCATTGCGCACCCGACGCTTGCGGACACGCTTACTTGCAATACAATGGAGGTGAATTCACTGACGCCTTCAAAACATGATCCGGCAGAAACCACAACAGCGCCCTATTCACAGCAACTTTCGATTAGCACCAGTAGCTACGCGCCTCGTGATTCTCTGATAATGGCCCTGTCAGATTATTATACACAAGGCCGTACGCTAAAAAATACGCCGCTGTCAGGCGCAGTATTTATGACAGCGCTGAGCGATGCAGATAGTCAACAATTACTCACGTATCTGCCAAAGCACTTAACCATTCAACGCCCTCCTACCCTTACTGATACTGGCTCACTACCAGATAGTTTTAAACTTAACCTGTGGGCCATGGGAATATTAATGAGTGTGGTGTCGTTATTTATTATTCTCAACGCACTCAATTTAATGTATCGCACTCGACTACCTAACATCGTTAGGCTACGTCAACTTGGTATCCCGCCACGTACAATAAGCATAAGCTTACTTTGCGAACTATTCCTATACTGCGTTATAGGCTGCGCTATCGGCCTGTTGGTGGGGTTTAACGGCGCTGTGCTCCTATCTCCAATACTTACCACTACGTTTAGTTCGTTATTTGATTCACTTTTCGTGACACCAAATGTAGCCTTGTTATCGCTCTTCTTTCAAAGCGTGTTGGTGACCTTTCTAGCGCTGGCTGCATTTTCATTGCTCCCAGCAAAGCAGATTAAACATGCGCTTAATAAACGCAACGCAACGCCTTATGCCACGCCGACGGTTTCAAAGGTACTTGTTGGTTCAGCACTGTGTTTGGTGACATTTTATGTAGTGCTTCACCTTGTTAGCTCTACTCTAGAAGCACTCCTTTTTGTTGGGTTTGTGTTAGTTGTTAGCTGCATATTAATCATTTTCTGGCTGCCATTAGTAACAAAATTAATTGAGCACATCACGCCAAGAAATAAACCACTATTGCACTATATTGCGGCAAGTACACATAGGCTATCGCATAAAACGAAGCTAGCGATCAGTGCTTTTTTCATTGCACTTACTGCTAACGTGGGTATGAATGTAATGACCGATAGCTTTAGAGAGGCCACAGAAAGTTGGCTGTCGCAGCGTCTTGACGCACCGGCGTACCTCTACACCGAGAGCAAGGTGGATGCATTACAACTTCCAGATGATATAACCGCCGTGCCTGTCTACCGCCGGCGCGCCGTTGCTCATATTGACGATGTTGCCGTACCGGTGAGGCTTAGAAGCTTTTTAGAAAATGAAAAGGCGCAGCGTACGTTGGTACTACAAAATGCCGTTACAAATAGCACGCAGCGTTTTGCCAATGGCGAAGGCATATACATTAATCAGCAATTTGCATTTAAATATAAGGTTACGCCCGGTGACGTTCTATCACTAACGCCAGTCGAGAACGCCTCTACTGATAACACTCCTTTAAGTAATAGCGATAAAACTGACAACACTCAGGTAGTGTTTAACGCAATAAAACGGAAACAGTGGGAAGTGTTAGGCGTTTATCCAGACTACGGCAACATTCACGCCCAAGTATTGCTTCCTCAACGGTTATTTAATGCGTCCTCTACCTTCTCTGGTGTTGTGTCGTTAAGTGGAAATGTTACCCCGCACCACGCAATGTTAAATAAACAAGGCACACTTTACACAAGAGACGCGTTACTGCGCCTGTCCATGGACACGTTTGATAAAACCTTTGTTCTCACTCACGGCTTAAACATTACCACCTTGTTGGTTGCAGGGTTAGCGTTTGCCGTATCACTAAGCATGCTAGCTATGGGTAATCAGTCTCAACTTAGTGTGCTTAGCGCCCTAGGGGTAAGTGCTAGACGAATTAAAGCGGCGCTATTCGCCCAGTATTTGTCGTTATGCATTATCACCACACTGCTGGCCATCCCATTTGGTCTTTTCTTAGCGTGGGCATTCATAACGTTGGTTAATCGCTATGCGTTTCATTGGGTATACCCGCTCATTTTAGACGTGTCGGTTATCGCACATAGCGCGCTTTTCGGCGTTGCAACAGTTTTGGTTATCTTATTGCTGCCTCTTGGTAGGATGAAACAAAAAGTCGATTTACGGCAGGAGTGGTAATGACTAACGCGTTGTACGGTTTTTTTAATGGCTTAACATATCGAGCGTTTTTAGTTTGGTTACTTGCAATGGTTATCTTGACTGGCTGCAGCGAACCACAAAAACCTATTAGCTTTTTTGGTGATATGCGCCCCTCTTCACAACATGCAAGCGTAGATGAAAGCAAGCCGCTGTTAATACCGTACGATCACAAAAGTCATCCTGATTACCAACTTGAATGGTGGTACTTAACGTTTGTACTGCAAGATAATAAAGGTAACGATTACGGTCTACAATACACGCTATTTCGTTTCTTACGTGACGATACAACGCAAAACGATTGGTCGAATAGCCAACAATGGATGGGGCATGCATCGTTACACACAATCGACAATCACTACTTTGAAGAGCGCTTCGCGCAAGGTGGTGTCGGCAACGCGTTTGTCAGTGCTGAACCATTTGAAGCAATAATAGACAATTGGTCGTGGACATCATCCTCTAACGCGCTGTTTCCGAGCAACGTAAACATCACTATTCAGCAAGACGTAAACGTAGCGTTAGCGCTAACGCAAACGGGCCCATTTATTAAGCACGGTAGTAACGGCTATAGTAAAAAAACAGCCAATGCTTCGCTGCGTTCTTACTATTACAGTCAACCGCATATTGAAGTGGCGGGCAATATTGAAATTAAGGGTGAAAGCGTTGTGGTAACGGGCAATGGCTGGTTTGATCATGAATGGACAAGTCACCTTGCTAACAATAACGCATTGGGTTGGGATTGGTTTTCACTGCATCTTAATGATGGAAGCAAACTTATGGCGTTTCAAATGCATGCAACGCCAAGCAGCAGGTTAAGCAAAGACCAAGCTCGTTCAGATACCTTCACCACCGGCACCTATATTTCACCGATTGGACAGTCACAAACACTAACCCAAGACGATATCCAGCTTTCAGTATTGGCAACAGAGCGCATCAATGAAAAATCGGTACCTACCCGATGGACGCTTTCGATACCCACTAAACACATTGATATTACAATAAGCCCTTTCAAGGAAAATCAATGGAATCACAGTGTATTTCCCTACTATGAGGGAAGAGTCGACGTATCTGGTAGTCATAGCGGCGCTGGCTTTTTAGAGTTAACGGGATATTGATGGGTCTTGCGAAGCGAGTGTCTACTTTTTTTACACCGCCTAATCTCTATGTTTCACCCTGTAGACGCACAGCTAGCAGGGCAAACGTTAGTGTGAAAGGCTCTGATAAAAAGCAACAGCGCAAAATTAAAAAACCATTAACAATTTTCGTCATTATTTTTTACACTTTTTATTGTCTCCGTCTACCCATAAACATAAATTACTGATAAAAAAGAATAAAAAAAAGGGAACAATCATTGCTTAGACTAAAGTATAACGCTCTACTGCCATTATTTCTTATGTTGGAGTGTTAACACTATCGTTATAGGAAAATTAATGAAAAATTTAAAGAAATTAATAACGCTAAGCTCACTATCTATATTCTTATTTTCAGGCGTTGCCAATGCAGCGCTCATCACACCTGGGATTATATGGGGTAGTGGAAATACAAACCAAGGTTTCACCGTTGCAACATCTGGAAATCTTGAATTGGGATTACGAGCAAAACAACGCTACGCTTCACCAAACGATCAGATAGGCGTAGGCATTGTTCAAGATAGTAATGGAAACTATTTGTTTAACTCTACTGGCGTAACGGTACCAAGCAATAGGTCTATTTGGAGCTTCGACTGGTCAATTAACTCTGACACACTAGATGGTGATTCTCCGTTAAGTACATACACCTATTTAATCGGCGTAGACTACAATCCATCGTCGGCAATGAACATTCAAAACTACAACCCTGTTTCAGGTACTAGCACAGGTTATTACTTGGGCAATAATAGTTCATGGATTAACGCTGACGGAAACAAATCCTCGGCGGCAAACGTCGCTAGTTTTATTCCTGCAGACGGCACGTCCAATCTTAGCAGTATGTTAGACGACTTTAACATCGGACAAAACTCTGTGAACATGGGTTTTCTACCAGGCGCCCCTGTAGGAGCCGGTCAGTATACCGTTTCGCTTAGCGCGTTCTCGGGGAACGACTTAGTAACGTCTACATCAATAAATGTGTTTGTCGACACAGTTCCGGTATCTGCTCCGGCAACGTCGATGCTGTTTATTGCAAGTGTAGCCGCAGTGGCACTTAGTAGAAAAAGTAAGCCTAGTGCGCATAAGTAATGAGTAAATGATAATAGAAATAAAATAAGCGCTGCTCATCAGCGCTATTTAACCTAAAGCAATGAAAAGTTAAGTTTTTCTTTTCTTTTTGACTGAAATATCTTCGAGAAATTCATTTGACAGCCTAAATAAAAAAGCGCTTGCGCTTTATCAGAGCCCCTCAGGTAAAAACATGACTCATTATCAAAACGAGCAGCTGTCTTAACTAATCAAGCATACAAGAACAAATACCGAAAAATGGCGCGGCATCCCCTATACAAATTTAAAAACATAAAGTCTAATTTCTTATCCGGTACGGCAGGACGTATGACAGTTGTAGTTGATTTTGTCAAACGAGACCTTTTGCGCGCATCTGAATTGTTAAACATAAAGCTAAGCTCTGGCGCTCCGGCGGGATTAACGTCTCTCGACTTTCCACCAAGTGCCTGTAATATTGTGTGAGGAATTAAAGACGCAGGATCAGAGCCGTTGTTCAGATTCCATGTTTGGTCAATGAAAAATAAAGGTGTCATAGATCCCGACTTTCTTTCAGACTTGAGAGAAAGATTTGAACGCCAGTATCTATTTAATCGTCAGGTTGTGAGCCCTATAAGTACAAGCACATGGCAAGAAAGAATAGCCTTTCAATTAACAGAAGCTTTTGTATTGGGCGGAAAGAACTTCAGTGGTCCGTTTAGCCTCAGTATTAACGATATACCTCCTTAATTGATAGCCAGAGGGTTGAGTGACCGCAATAATATCTTTATTCGCTCTGGTGACCATTGCGGGAAGCCTTAGCACTAGGAACTAAAAACAACGGCATTCGAACTCATCTCTTTTAGACTTACATTACAGAGAAAGAAATAGGTAAAGCAATCAGAGCGTTCGTAGATCTAATAAAGAGGTAACGTTTTTGAAATTGACTATGTTCTAATTTTGAAACAAAAAAGCTGGCAAAACGCCAGCTCTTAGAGATCAATAATGAGACTTATTGAGCCTTCCGTCTAAATCCAAGGAAAGCAATTGCGCATAAAGACATAAGTAATGTAGCAGGTGCGTTTGCATCAATAATATTTTGAGCTTCTTGTCCAATACCAGTAGTAAAGTTGTCCCATGTGGTTACGCCACCCGGATCGGTACCGCCAACGCGCAGACTACTGATTAACGTAGTTGGTTCAAATACAACACCAAAAAACTCAGTACGACCGCTACCTGGAACTGACTGAAGGTCGAATCTAGTTTCACTGCCGTCAGCTTCAGTCAACCACATAACCATACCGCCACCATCATTATCAAACACATCAAACCCAATAGCGTTAACTAGAGCAGGGAACTCCACCGTAAACTCAATAAGCGAAACACCGAAGGGACGCGAGCCTCGAAGAGCAGGGCCTGAAACCGCACTAATTGAACTTCCATTTCCAGTAGACGTAAAAATGTTACCAAAAGTAGAGGTAAAGCCGCCAATACCATTTGATGTAAATCCAGTCAAATCATCATTATCAAATGAGAACAACTGAGCTTCCCATGCTGCACGAGCTTGTGCAACCGAGTTAGTTACTGTTGCTGTTGTTGACGACGATCCTTGGAAAATCATGACTGCATTTGCACTTTGCGTCATAACTAAAGCAGTTACCACTAGAGCTATTTTTTTGAACATTTTGAACAATTCCTTTTTGATTTAAAGAGTTTGCGTATTAAATTCGATTAACACCAAACCCAGTAAAGCCAAAAACATGCCAAAAATAAACCATTGATTATTAATGGATTAATTAAAGCAAAGCTAAGAAATGTAAAAAAAACTGACGTTCTCACTCGTAACTATTAAAAACTTAACTCGCTAATAAACCGACCAGTTTATTCGTTTACTTAAACTGGTGAGTGCCGCCACACCTAACTGTGAATTACCCACGCTATTTAACGCTGGAGAAAACACACAGATAGAAAATCGGCCCGGCACCACAGCAATAACGCCGCCACCAACCCCACTTTTTCCAGGAAGCCCTACTTTAAATGCAAAGCTTCCTGCCTCGTCATACATGCCGCTGGTGGCCAAAAGCGCATTAACTTGGCGGTTTTGATCAGGAGTTAATACCTGTTCGTTAGCGCAAGCAGAAAAACCTCGGTTAGCCAAGAAATTAGTAGCCCTTGCCAGGTCTACGCATGTCATTTCTATTGCGCAGTTATGAAAGTAGTTGTGTAATACGGCCTCTACTTCATTTTCAAAATTACCGTATGCTTTCATAAGGTACGCCATTGCGGCGTTTCTCGCGCGGTATTCAAACTCTGAGTCAGCAACCACTTTATTAACCATAATGTCAGGGTTACATGACAAACGTCTAACAAAGTCTCGCATCGCAATGTGGGGCGACGCAAAGCGCGACTGCACCATATCACTGACCACCAGCGCACCGGCATTTATGAATGGGTTTCGAGGAATACCATTTTCGTATTCTAGCTGAACTAATGAGTTAAACGGTAAGCCTGACGGCTCACAGCCTACCCTGTCCCACATCGTTTCGCCGTAGTGGTTTATGGACAGCGCTAGATTGAAAACTTTTGAAATACTTTGAATTGAAAAAGGCACATTGGCATCGCCTAACGACGTAATATGCCCTTCGTTGTCACAAATGGCGATACCGAACTGGTTTGGGTCTACCGATGCAAGCGCAGGGATATAATCTGCAACTTTTCCCTGCCCTAGCATGGGCTTTACTTCTTCGAAAATCCCTTCAAGAAGTGACCCGATATCTTCATCCATTCGGCTAGCTGACATCGACTTATTAATAGGTTGTCACGCCTGTTGTTGATGCCATACCGCGCTGAGGTCCATGCGGTACCTTTCCATCAATAAATGAAAAGATTTTCTTAGCAATATCGGTGTTATCGATTTGTCCTAGGAATGAGGATTGCCCCGCTCCAAACGCAAACACTTCAACGTCAACACCAGTATGTCCTGTCGTCGTCCAGCCAGTATTGGTTTTGTTGTCTAAAAACGTCTTAATCGCACTTAAACGAATCGCATCGTCTTGCTTAGCAACACTGTCGAACGTGGCCAATTCTTCATCGGTGAGAGTAAGCCCTAGTTGCTTCGCAACATAATCGCCAGGCTTATCTTCATTCACCATACCAAGCGCAATTACGCTTGCCGATGCATTCATGTTTTGTAAAAACTCAGGGCTCCAGCGATAGTCGCCATGCGCGCCTATGGTAAGCCCGCCGGTGCTGTGATCTGCCGTTAATATCACTAAGGTATCCGGGGTTGCTTCAACATATTCACGCAAAAACGACATGGTTAACGCTAGGTCGTGCATTTCTGTCATTGCTGAAGCAATATCGTTTGCATGTCCTGCCCAGTCAACTTGGCTTGCTTCTACTAACAAAAAGTAGCCGTTGTCATTTTCTAGATGCTTAATGGCATGTTTTGTCATGTACTCAAGACGATTTTTACGGCTATCATCCAGCACCCATGGCAGCGCAACTGGCGCAAACAAACCAAGAATATTACTGCCAGTCGGTACCGACGCTAAACTTTCATAAGAGTCTGCATGTTGATACCCCGCGTCTACAAACTCTGCCAGTATGTTACGGTCGTCACGCTTAAAATAAGACGTACCACCGCCAAGCATAACGTCGGCAACGAAATCACCATTTACGCGAACGTCAAAGAAGTCTTCGGCAATAGCATTATAGTTTTTACGGCTTTCGTTATGGGCGATATAAGAAGCCGGCGTGGCATGCACTATTTGCGAGGTAACGGCTAGTCCCGTTCGCATGCCTTTTGATTTAGCAAAATGCATCACCGATTGAAGCGGTTGCTTATCAACATCAACGCCAATTGCACCATTGTACGATTTAACACCTGTTGCCAGTGCGGTAGCCGCTGCTGCAGAGTCAGTCACATAGCCTGATACCGGAGCAGGGTAAGTCGAAGCATTCCCAACTAAAATATCGTCAAGCACAACATTTTCAATACTAGGTGTACTCGGGTCGTCAACATAATTGCGATAGGCGGTGGTATACGCAGGCCCCATACCATCAGCCACTACCATAATTATGTTCTTCGGAATGTTTTGCTTTGCGGCTGGCGGGGCAGTATTCACTGTATTATCTGTGGCACCGCACCCAATCAATGCTGCAGCAGAGGCACAAAGTACTAGCGTTGTACGAATATGTTGTTTAATCATGAAAACTTCCCTGAAGTATAAACTACGCGCCTACACGTAAAGGCACATAAAAAGAAAAGCGCTATTTTGGGTAGTATCGCGAAAGAAGCGAAAAATAGGTAACCGACGCCTTAAAAACGTATTAACTACACAAAACGTTACTAATAATAGCGCTAGTGTAAATCAGGACGGAGCGTACCTCAAAACTTTACGTTAAGATTAGTAAAGTTGTCGTTAAGTAGCGCTTCGCTACTTAGATTGCTCTAGAAATTCTCGAAGTCGCTGCTGCGCGACGTCGACAAGCATGTCTGGCTGAAATTTAGAGATAAAACGGTTGCACCCTACTTTTTCAACCATGGCGTCGTTAAAGCTGCCGCTTAATGAGGTATTAAGCGCAATAAATAAATCACTCATTCTTGCATCCTCTCTTACTTCAGCTGTCAGGCGATACCCATCCATTTCAGGCATTTCGGCATCGGTAAACATTAACAGTATTTCATCGCTTGGACGTTTGCCCTCGTCAGCCCACTGCTTTAATAGCGCGAGTGCTTGTGCACCATTTTTGCGCTCGATGATCGTCACGCCAAGCTGCGATAACGTATCTGAGATTTGTTTACGTGCCGTGCTAGAGTCATCAACAATCAGTACTTTTTTACCTACAAAATGGTTAACGATGTTGGAATCGAGCACTTCTTCAGAAATAGTAATGTCATAATCGATAATTTCGGCCAGTACTTTTTCTACATCTATTATCTCTACAATCTCTTGATTGCCACCTACATTCACCTGTGTGATAGCGGTTAGATAGTTTGATTTACCTATACCGCTTGGTGGTGGCTGTATCGTGTCCCAAGACGTATTCACAATGTTCATTACATGACCAATAATAAACCCCTGAACACTGCGATTATATTCAGTGATAATTACGTTATTCGCTTCATCGCCAATAGCACCACCTCGCATTTTAATCGCTTGGCGTAAATCAATAATGGGAATAGAGGCGCCTCGATAATTCATCACGCCTTTCAAATTACTGTGCGACCCAGGCATGTTATTAAGCTTAGGCACGCCAATAACCTCTTTGATTTTAAACACGTTCATAGCAAAGATGTGGCGTGAGCCTAGCCTAAACAGGAGTAGCTCTAAGCGGTTCTCCCCTACTAGTTTGGTTCTTTGATCTACCGATGACAGTACGCTATTAGTCATATCGCTCACTTCTTCTCAGTCTACAACCGCCTATTAACGCGCGAGGCAATGCCTCATGAAGCACGTTATCGCTTATTAATCTTTAAACGTCGTTGCCTGTTAACAAAACACCTTGTGCGTGATGGTATAAATTTACTCTCTCTTATCACTCAATGCTCACTATACTTTCGTCTCTATGAGTAACGTGTCGCCACACAAATATTCACAATATGAATGACGGCAATCCAAATTATATATTTCTCTTATCTTCAACTCCGCACTAGGATGAAATGGAACTAACGGGAACGCCCTACAGCGTAATCGCAAAACAACGTTAAGAATTTTAATTATAGTCGGGAGAGACGAGCATGTCGCAATATCAACAAGACATTGATAACTTCGCCACCTTAAAAGCAGCACAAAAAGGTACTTGGGAAGGAATTAACCCAGAGTATGCTGCCCGCATGAAATTACAAAACCGCTTTAAAACGGGCTTAGACATCGCTCGTTATACTGCAGGCATCATGCGTAAAGATATGGCTGAATACGATGCTGATACGTCTCAGTACACGCAATCTTTAGGTTGCTGGCACGGTTTCATCGGCCAACAAAAAATGTTGTCTGTTAAAAAACATCAAGGCACTACTAGCAAGAGCTACCTTTACCTTTCAGGATGGATGGTTGCAGCACTTCGCTCTGAATTTGGTCCACTGCCAGACCAATCTATGCACGAAAAAACGTCGGTTTCATCACTTATCGAAGAGCTTTACACTTTCCTTCGTCAAGCTGACGCTCGTGAATTAGGCGACCTTTTCCACAAGCTGGACGATGCAAAAGCAAACGGCGGCGACGTGGCTGCGATTCAAGCAGAGATTGAGAACTACGAAACACATGTAGTACCTATTATTGCTGATATCGACGCAGGCTTTGGTAACGAAGAAGCAACATACCTACTTGCTAAGCAAATGATTGAAGCGGGTGCATGTTGTATCCAAATCGAAAACCAAGTTTCTGACGCTAAACAATGTGGCCACCAAGACGGTAAAGTGACGGTTCCTCATGAAGACTTCCTAGCGAAAATTAATGCAGTACGTTATGCATTCCTTGAACTTGGTGTTGAAGAAGGCGTAATCGTTGCACGTACCGACTCACTTGGTGCTGGCCTTACTCAGAAGATCCCAGTGTCATTGTCTGAAGGCGATTTAGCAGCGCAGTACAACGCGTTCCTTAAAACTTCGCCAGTAAGCGGTGTTGAAGATTTGAACGAAGGCGACCTTGTACTTAAACAAGGCGGTCAGCTTGTTAAGCCAGAGCGCTTACCAAACGGTTTATTCCGCTTTAAAGACAACTCAGGTTTCGACCGTGTAGTACTAGACTGTGTAACATCACTTCAGCAAGGTGCAGACTTACTGTGGATTGAAACTGAAAAACCACACGTTGGTCAAATCGCTGAAATGGTAAATGCCATTCGCGAACAAGTACCTAACGCGAAGCTTGTTTACAATAATTCTCCGTCGTTCAACTGGACGCTTAACTTCCGTCAGCAAGTATTCGACGCATGGACAGAAGCAGGTAAAGATGTGTCTGGTTACGACCGTGCCAAGCTAATGTCTGAAGATTACGATAACAGTGAGCTTGCGGCAGAAGCTGATGAGAAAATTAAGAGCTTCCAAGCTGATGCAGCGCGCGAAGCGGGTATTTTCCATCACCTTATTACGCTACCTACTTACCACACAGCAGCGCTATCTACTGATAACCTTGCTAAAGGTTACTTCGGTGAAGAAGGTATGCTTGCTTATGTTCGCGGTGTTCAGCGTCAAGAAATTCGCCAAGGTCTTGCGTGTGTTAAACACCAAGCAATGGCAGGTTCTGACCTAGGTGATACGCACAAAGAATACTTCTCTGGTGAGGGCGCATTGAAAGCGTCTGGCGATGACAACACCATGAATCAGTTCGACGTTTAAAAGGAAAAGTTTCCCAACCTTTCCTCAGGGCACCTTCGGGTGCCCTTCTTTATTCACGGCATTTATTAATTTTATGCCAGCTGTAAAAAATAGGCCATCATCCTCTATTACGTACACCTCTAGTTTTAACCATTAAATTCATTAGCTTAACTAAAAAATACAAATAAGAATAAGACTAAACGCTTATCTAGCATTCATTTGAAAAGGCTTTATAATAGATTCGTTTAATTGAATTCATAAAGAGCATTACAATAATGAATATAGCGAAGGTCGATCTAAACTTACTCGTTTACTTAGATGTATTACTGCGAGAAGGCAGCGTAACAAAAGCGGCCAACCAGCTCAGCATTACTCAGCCAGCAATGAGTAATGGCTTAAAGCGTCTTCGCGACCTATTCAAAGACCCTTTACTAGTGCGCACCAGCGACGGCATGACACCCACCAAACGGGCTCTAGAACTTCAGCCCATTATTCGTGATGTACTTAGCCGGTTAGAAAGCTCTATTCAACCAGAAACCGATTTTCACCCTCTCACCAGTGTCCGTACCTTTCGTATTATGACCAGTGATTATGCTGAAAGTACGTTATTGCTTGAGCTTGTCGGTCGACTGGCCGAGCTTGCGCCAAATATTACGCTCGATTTAATTACTCCAAGTGACGTAACGTTTCATGACGTTGAGCAGGGCAAAGTAGATATGGCAATAAACCGGTTTGAGGAGTTGCCTTTATCGTTCCATCAAAAAGTAATTTGGTACGACACGTTTAGTTGCGTGATGAGCGCCGACCACCCGCTTGTTGAACGATGCGACTTAGACAGTTACCTAAATGCGCAGCACATATGGGTAAGTAAAACCGGGTTTGGTGTAGGTGTGGGTATCGACCCAAATGAAGTACAAAAATTGGGATGGGTAGATGCTGAGCTAACCAAAATAGGTAAACAGCGTGCTATTCGCGTATTTACTCGCCATTACCATGCCGCACTTCAAATCGCCAAAACGCAAAAATTAATTGCAACGCTACCTAGTAAAGCGGCGAAACTCTTTAAAAACGATCCAGAGGTGGTAATAAAAGAGCCGCCTTTTGACATTCCTCCTATTGCATTAAAAATGGCGTGGAGCGCCCTACTTCATCACGATGCCGGCCACATTTGGTTGCGTCGTCTTATCAGCGATGTCGCAAGTGAAATGAACGGCAGCTAGCAATATTCACGATAGTTATGACAAAGATACAAACCATAAATTAAAAAACTGCCTCTATACTCTCTACACTGGTAGCACAGAATAGGTATAGAGGTAATTATGCAAGAATACATTTCACGAGGCCGTTTACAGGTTGCAACAGAGCTTGATTCGTTCATCAATCAACAAGCATTACCTGGCACCAACGTAGAGCCCAACGCATTTTGGGAAGGTGCAGAAGCCCTGTTCGCAGAATTCATTGGTCAAAACCGCGCACTTCTCGAAAAGCGAGAACAACTGCAGCGCGCCATTGACGATTATCATAAAGCGGGTAATAAGCCCTTTGGCGACGACTACACGTCGTTTCTAAAAGACATTGGTTACTTGGTAGAACAACCAGCATCAGTTAGTGCCAAAACTACCCACGTTGATGCCGAAATAGCCACCATGGCAGGCCCACAGTTAGTGGTACCGATTAACAACGCCCGCTACGCACTTAACGCGGTAAATGCGCGTTGGGGTAGCCTATACGACGCGCTTTACGGTACCGATGTCATTAGCAATGACAATGGCGCCGAACCAGGCAAAAGCTACAACCCTGTTCGCGGTGAAAAAGTGGTTGCGAAAGCAAAGGCCTACCTAGACGGTATGATCCCATTAGCAAAAGGCAGCCACGCAGAGGTCACACAGTATAAAGTTGAAACGGGCAAACTTGCCATGATGCTAAGCGATGGTGATGTCACAACACTTGCTAACACAGAACAGTGGCAAGGTTATCAGGGCGATATTACCGCACCGTCAGCGCTACTATTTGTTCATAATGGTCTTCACTTTGAAGTGCAGCTAGACAAAACACACCCCATTGGTAAAACCGACCCTGCTGGCGTAAAAGACGTGCTTATTGAAGCCGCACTGACCACCATCATGGACTGTGAAGACTCGGTTGCTGCGGTTGATGCAGAAGACAAAACCTTGGTGTACAGCAACTGGTTAGGCCTAATGAAAGGCACGCTTAGCGTTAATATGACTAAGGGCGGAAAAGACATTACCCGCACCATGAACGCAGACAGAGTGTATACGCCATCTAAGCACGCCGCGAATCAAGATACGGTAACGTTAACTGGCAGAAGCTTAATGTTCGTGCGCAACGTTGGTCACTTAATGACAAACAGTGCCATGTTATTTGACGGCGAAGAAGTGCCTGAAGGTATTATGGATGGGTTAGTAACCTCACTTATTGCCAAACACGACTTACTTGGCAACAGCACCTTTAGCAACAGCCGTGAACGCAGCATTTATATTGTTAAGCCTAAAATGCACGGGCCTGAAGAAGTGGCCTTTGCAAATGCATTGTTTGGTCGTATAGAAACCATTATCGATGTACCTACAAATACTCTTAAAATGGGCATAATGGATGAAGAGCGCCGTACCAGTGTAAATCTGCAAGCGTGTATTGCAGAAGCAACCGACCGCGTTGTATTTATCAACACCGGTTTCTTAGACAGAACGGGTGATGAAATTCATACCAGTATGCTAGCCGGCCCATTTGCAGATAAAGCCACGCTTAAAACCATGCCGTGGATTAAAGCCTATGAAACGGCGAACGTTGCTGTAGGTTTGCGCTGTGGCCTGTCTGGTAAAGCGCAGATCGGTAAAGGTATGTGGCCCATTCCTGATGAAATGCAAAACATGATGGACACTAAAATTGGCCACCCGAAATCAGGGGCAAATACCGCATGGGTACCCTCGCCGACCGCGGCAACCTTGCACGCGCTGCATTATCATGATGTAAACGTATTTAGTGTACAACAGCAGCTGGATAAAACGTTTAGTGGGTTAGACGACATTCTGACTATTCCACTATTGGCTGATGCCTCTACCCTAACCCGTGATGTTATCAAGCGCGAGATAGATAATAACGTTCAAGGTATCTTAGGGTATGTGGTTCGCTGGGTACACCAAGGTGTAGGCTGCTCGAAAGTACCTGACATTAACGATGTCGGACTAATGGAAGACCGCGCAACACTGCGTATATCTTCACAACACATTGCCAACTGGCTTGAGCACGGCATTGTAAGTGTTGATCAGGTAAAAGAGTCGTTACGTCGTATGGCGGTGCTGGTTGATGAGCAAAATGCAGGGGACGCCGAGTATATTTCAATGGCCCCTGACCTTGATAACTCAATAGGCTTTTTAGCAGCAAGCGATCTTATCTTTAAAGGCAAAGAACAACCAAGTGGTTATACCGAACCGCTACTTCACGCTAGACGAAGAGAAATGAAAGCGGCACTTGCTAAAGCATAAGTTGCTGGTACACATTTCATCTTATTAATATGTGTAAAAAAAACCGACACCATGTGTGTCGGTTTTTTTGTTTATTCTTTAGTAGCTTATCGCTCATTTACTTGTTAATTCTATTGGCGCAACGGCATGGTTGAACTACGCTTATAAAAGCGCAAATGCGTGATGACTGTGGAAGTAGACTATGTCCGAGATAGTGACAAAAAAGCCCCGTATTGTGCCCATTTTCTCTGGGGGTGGCACCCGTTTAAGTGCCCATATCGGTATTTTAAAAGCCCTACAAGACTTAGATATTCACTTTGATACCTTAGTGGGGGTGTCTGGTGGTTCTATTATTGCGTCGCTTTATGCGAAGGGCTTCACCGTAGAACAAATGAAGCAACTTGCCGTTGATACCGACTTTAAACAGTTTACTGAGTTTTCACTGTGGCGTTTGTTGCGTGAAGGCGGGCTATCGTCGGGTAACGTATTTGAAGCATGGATTGACCAACAACTTGAAGGCGCGACGTTTAAAGACTTACCTATGGCCCTGACTATTCTAGCCACCGATGTAAATGGTGGCGGCCCAGTCCTCTTCGGGAAAGACAACACGCCCGACATGAAAGTATCTGAAGCGGTAAGGTATTCAATGTCTATCCCCCTCATTTTTTCGTTCAAGCCATTTAAAGAGCACCTATTGGTAGACGGTGCAATTTTATCTGAAGATGCATTATTTGAAGATTGGCAAAAAGATGGCACCCCCACGGTGTGCTTTAGGCTACAAAGCGCACCGCAAAAGCGCGCAGTGATTAAAAAAAGCGTATTGCTGCTACCGCAGTACGTCAGCATGTTGATACGTACATTTATGACAGCCATATCACGGGAGTATGTAAATGCAAAATACTGGCATAACACGGTAGTGGTGAATACGGGGGATATTTCTGCGGTCGACTTTTCGCTTTCGCCTGAAGTAAAACACCAGCTTTTCGAACTGGGGTACCATACAACAAAAGAGTTCTTACCCAAAAAATGTACGCAATTAAACTTACCGCAAGCGTTTAGCAACACTCCTGCTAGCGAGCCGGTGGTCGTCCCCCCAGCCTAACCGCATAAGCAACACAAAACGCAAAACGCCGTACTTACTAAAATAAATACGGCGTTTTAACAGCAAAGCATGTGCTTACGAACTATTTTATATTGTAAAAGCCGCGATACCAATCAACAAAAGCTTTCACGCCTGTTTCAACCGATGTAGACGGCTTGTAACCGGTGTCAGCGACTAGTGATGAGACATCAGCATAGGTGTCAGGCACATCACCTGGCTGCATAGGTAACAGCGCTTTTTTCGCTTCTACGCCCAGTGCCTTTTCTAGCGTTTCAATAAAGCTTAAAAGGTGTACCGGTGTTTGCGCACCAATGTTATACACCTTATAAGGCGCTTTACTGCTACTTGGATCTGGCGTTTCGCCGCTCCATGCCTCGTTTGGCGAGGCAACTCTATCCAGTGAGCGTACCACCCCTTCAACAATATCATCGATATAGGTGAAGTCTCTACGGTGATTGCCGTAGTTATACACGTCTATGGTTTTGCCTTCTAAAATAGCTTTGGTAAATTTAAACAATGCCATGTCTGGGCGCCCCCATGGGCCATATACAGTAAAGAACCGTAAGCCGGTGGTTGGCAAATCATAAAGGTGGCTATACGTATGCGCCATAAGTTCATTTGCCTTTTTAGAGGCCGCATACAAGCTAACTTGATGATCAACATTATGCTGTTCTGAAAACGGCATGGTCTCATTTGCACCATATACTGAGCTTGACGATGCATACACCAAGTGCCCTACTTTATTATGGCGACACCCTTCAAGAATATTCACAAAACCCACTAGGTTTGAATCGACATAAGCGTTAGGGTTTTCTATCGAATAGCGCACGCCAGCTTGCGCAGCAAGATGCACTACACGGTCGAACTTTTGCGTTTCAAACAGGTTTGCCATGCCATCGCGGTCTTCAACACCCATCTTTATGAACGTGAAGTTATTTGCTGCTTCGCTGGTTTTTATTGAATCTAAACGTGCGTACTTCAGCGCGGTATCGTAGTAGTCATTAATGTTATCAATACCGACAACCTCGTCACCTCGGTTTATTAAGTACTGAGATACGGCTGCACCAATAAAGCCGGCCGCGCCGGTGACCAGAATTTTCATTAATTTTCCCTATAACCTTATTGCTGTGTGGGCTTGGTGAAGAAATGCTTCCCAAATACCATTTTTGTCATCGCTCTTAGCAGCTTCATCCCAGTATGGTAAACCAGAATATTGAGTGGCATTTTTAAAAAGTGTCCTCTCGCTTCGGCGATTGTATTTAACGCGTTGCGCTCGCCTGAAAGCAACAAGCTATGTTTTGGCTCTGTCACTCTACTCAGTAGCTTAACTTCCCACGCAGACATTTTACCAACACTTTCTTTTATTTGACTATCAACCCATTCAGGAAGAGTAACCCCGTACCGCATTTGTAAAAGATAAAGCGCAATGACACACTCTTTCTTAAAGCCGAAGTCGCTACAGAGCGCAAACAGTATATGGTAGAACTCTTCATCCTGAGATTTAACAAGCAACCATAAATCAGTCATATCACGAAACGCCGAGCTATAATCGTCATTAAAAAACAAATGAATAGCGCTGTGAAAAAACATTCCTGAATCGTTCAATGTTAAAACGCCATTAACCTCACGTTGGGTAACCGCGACAAACCTTTCGATATCAATACTTTTACCCGAAATTACAGGCACCATATTATGATGTAAATCTAATACCGTCCCTCTTGTACCGTGCTGCATTGGAGGAATTTCATGTGCCCATTGTCGATAGTACTTTTCATCGTAGTTATCTAACTCTTTACTTAACCAGCCCTGAATTGCCAGCCTACTTTCAACTTTGCTAATAACGTTCTTTGGAACAAGTACATCAATGTCACTGTACACGCGCCCAAGCCCGGCGTTGTTTTCACAAATCGTATACGCTGCACCTTTTAGCATCAACAAATAAGGAGTCTCGTTACCGATGGCTTGTTTAAGGCCCTGCGTTTCACACAACACGACAGAGCGTTGTTTTTCAGCAAGGGTTTCCGCATTCTTACAATGGCGCTGCACATTATCAGGAAGAAGCCCCGTCATTCCTTCGTTTTTTAGAAGCAAATAAAACCGCGCAAGCAACTTTTCGTGGCGTAACACTAAAACAAGGTCGTTCCATTGATGAAGTGTAAAAGACGACGTGGATTCTGGCTGCGTAAAAGCCTCTATTACTTGTTGACTACTTAACATGTGCAGCACCAAGTACTTCTTCAGTTAAAAAGCTGTCTAATTCTTCTAAACTATTATATTCAACTTCAAACGACGATGCATTCTCTACTAACTTAATCACCGACTTCACGCCTTGTTCTTGAAGCACTGTGTAATTAAACGCGTTTTCCGCAAGTGCTGTATAAGCTGTTGCCTGATCCATGTCGTACACATCAAAAAATACGTCTTTATTGTATTTTGGAAAAACGATACCAACAACTTCGGCTTGTTCAGTGTCTCTTGCTACCGCCACATCGCCTGGTGCCATATGAACTACATCACCTTTATGTGTGTCTTTAGCAATGGTAGAAAATACGTCGTCTGGATACCATGACTTCACAAGGCTAATAGAATCATTCTTCAAACATACCGGCCTAACGAATGGCGTCACCGTCGACGTCAGCGGTGTAATTAACGCCATTTCGTCTGACAACAGGCGCCAGCCGTTTCTAGATAAATAAGCGGTAAGAGTACTTTTACCCGACCCTGGTGGTGCAGGGAATACAACCGCCTTTCCATCTTTAGCGAGCACTGCAGAGTGAATAATAAGGTGGGATACTTCATGTGCAGCAACCACCCAATTTAAGCCCCACTCTAACATAGCGAAAGCTTGTGACCGGTTAAGCGGCTTGAACGGCTCCATTTTGTCACACTGGAATCGCGCTTGGTCGTTGATTAAACGCCTTATACCACCAGAATGGGTTACCGATACGCGATAATCTATGAAGCCATCATAATTATCAGGCTGTATTACACGCTTACCATACAGGTTTTCTAGGTTATCGATGACAGACTGATGATGTGAAGTAATATGGAATGCAAACGGGGAGCATAACAAAATACGTTTATGTGCCAAGCAAAAAGCCCTTGCGAGTTAAGTCTACTGCTACTGTATCACCTAAACGAACATGTACACCACCGTCATTGTCTTGCTGCAGAATCGCGCATTCTTCGCAATTTAGCAGTACAGAAACGTCTGAAGAGGTGTCGTAAAGAAGAATTCCGCTCTTGTCATCAAATTGATGACAAAGAACGGAAGGTTTTAGCTTCACAATGACTGGTAGTTAGACGGGTTTGCAATAATGCCAGTAAGTTCTGTTGCTGAATTAACTGGGTCTGCATACGTTAATTCGGCTAGCTTTAATGCATATGCATATTCATCTGCAAATGGGCGGCCGTTTGCTACTGGGTAGTGAACATCAGAACCTTCAGCAGTGTTACCAAATTTCGCATTTAGATACATAGCAACCATTAAGCGGTTGTAATCGCTAGGCCCTGCAACCCACGGTGCGTTACCAGCAGATTTATTTGCATTTTTCAAAACCAGAACGTCTAACAATGTTCTGTCTTCGTTAATTTTCTTCACCGAACCATTCTTGTATTGAATGCCTTGGTGCGCACGCGCGCTGTAGCCAAGCTGGCCAAAGACATCACTGAACTTTTCCGTTGCCACAGTACCAGAGATATTTGCAGCCCAATAATCGGGACCTTGCAAGCTAAGCGTTCCACCATTGGCCCAATCTGAACCATGACCAGAGGCAACAATTGAGTTAGTGATGCCGTTCGCCCAAACTGACTTTACCGGTAGCGAAACTAACGCCGCACCTACTGCAGTTCTTTTAACGAAACGTCTACGACTTTGCGCAGTTTCGTTATTGTTTGATTTGTCCATGTTCATACTCTACCAATATGTTGACGACCTGATTGGCCTTCGTTTGTACTCTGTTGACATACAGCATACAATGCAAAAAACGCGCCAAAAATAAACACCTGATTTAAAAGGGTTATTTTTGGAAAAAATAAAACATGTAAAATATTTCGACAGCGTCAAATACGCTTGCCCAAAGATAAAATACTGATAAATATAAAGTCCGTTTAAGACTGGCGTATCTTTACATCACTTACCTACTTGCAAAACCCAACCTTACGGTTAAATAAAACTTACTTTGCAATTACTATAGTATATACCAATAATGAAAGCTTCTCGATGTAATTGTTAACCCACTAGCTTTAAGAAGGCGCGTTCTAGCCATGGAAATATTAAGTAGCGTTTTACGAGGTGTACTTGCACAGCGCGCCAACATCATAGTGCCTTCTGAGCAACTTTCATCTTACAGTACAAACACCGAATCATTGTCTGTAACCGTTTCCTGCGTCGTTGAGGTTTTAGATGCCGCTGCCATTCCACTGTTATTGCAAGTAGCCAATAGCCCCGACACGTATAATATCGATCCATTTACCATTTATCCAATAAGCACTGGGAAAAACTGGGGGTATGGTTCGGGTCTCCCTAGCACTCAGACAGGCAATATAGCCTTACTTGACTTAAAACTATTAAACCAAATCTCCTACTTCGATATCGACAGCGGAGTTTGTACGCTTCAACCAGGCGTTACGCAGCAGCAGCTATATGACTTTCTACAACAACATAACGCACCGTTCATGGTTCCGGTTACGGGTGCAGGGCCATCAGTAGGTATTGTAAGTAATGCGCTTGAACGCGGTTATGGCATTACTCCAACGGCTGATCATTTTACTGCAGTAACATCAATAAAAGGCTACCTCGCCGATGGCAGCTTTTACGAATCATCATTGAAGGTGATGAGCGACGATGCGCTTAATAGCGACAGCGAGTGCTATGTAGACAAAACGTTCAAATGGAAGCACGGCCCCTATCTAGATGGCATATTTACCCAATCTGGCAATATGATTGTAACCGAAATGACGATTGCGCTAGCCAGACTTAAGCCCGCGTTCGACTCTTTTTATATGCGGTTCTACAGTAAAGATAGCTTCGAAAATGCTTACGGCATCATCAAGAATGTTTTTAACAACCTTGAAGGCGTCGTTGGCTCAATAAATCTTATGGATAAACGGCGCGTTGCAGCAATGGTCGCAGAAAACCCGCAAGGTGCCGGAGCCCATAAAGTCATGATTGACGAACAAGTAGAAGCCATAGCCAAACAATTTGACGTTCCAGAGTGGACAATTGTAGGCACTATTTACGGCACCGAGTCTGTTGCAAAAGCAGCCAAAAAAGACGTTAAGCGTATAGCAAAACAACATGCCGACCAAATACTCTTTTCAAGCAGCTTACTCGTTAAGGCGGGGCAATTTGTTACTCGACAATTTAATCTACGCGCGCTCAATAATGTAAAAACACAGCTTGAAAAACTGTCTGCTGGTATGGATGTTATGCGCGGCAAACCCAGCCAAGTTGCCCTGCCCCTAGCTTATTGGCGAAACCCAAGAGTTACCCCTAGCCAAACCTCTGCGCTAGACCCTGCCAAAGATGGGTGCGGCTTGTTGTGGTATGCGCCTTTGGTGCCAGCAAAATCCGAAAAAATGCAGCAATTTATTGAAATGGTGAGAGAAATTGCGCCAAGATACAACATTGAGCCAATGATCACGTTTACGAATTTAAGCGGTATTTCTACTGACAGCACTATTCCTATCGTGTTTGACAAAGAAAACCCACAAGCCGTAAGAGATGCACACGACTGCTTGGATACATTGGTAGAAGAAGGGCTAAAGCATGGCTTTATTCCCTACAGGCTAAATATAAAGCAACAACAGGCGCTTAACGCCAATAGCACGTTCTGGAAAACGGCAGGTAAAATTGCACACGCACTTGACCCTAATGGCATTATTAGCCCCGACAGATACAACCCTTACAAACCAGAACCTCAGTCATAACAATGGCTGAGCAACCCGTCTATAACCCCTGCTTCTTCATTAATGCCGTTACGTGCTTAGCAGGTATGGCGTAGCTAATACCGCTGGGTGAAGACAGTGCCGACTCCTTCCCTTGGCTTACGAAAACCTTATTTATAACCCCAACAACCTCCCCGTTTTCAATATTATAAACCGGGCTGCCTGAATTACCTGGGTAAGCGGTTGCATCAAGTTGATACACTAATTCAGGTTGTTTCAAACGTTTCAGCATTGACACGGTCAACTGATTAGCATTTTGGGCAGGAATGGCATCGGGCGTGATTGCGGAAACCATGCCTTTATGTGTTGCTGGGTATAATCCGATTGCTGCGCCTATCGGGAAACCTGTAAACGCGATATCAGTACCAGGCTTAAGCATGGTACTTTGCCCTACCGCGATAGGTGAAAGCTTTCCTGAGAATTTAACCAAGGCTAAATCGTGTAAAGGGTCTATCTCTACCACTTCCGCTTTAAATGCTTTCACATTGTTACCGCTTCCATGAATAACCACATAATGCTGAACAATTTGCGGGTCGAGTATGGTAGATACCACATGATAGTTCGTAACAGCATAACTGCCATCGCCTACCACAAATCCAGTGCCTAACACTTGGTTTCCACTGTTTTCAATAGGTGTGTACAGCCCAATTGCTACTACCGATGGGGTTACCTTCTCGATAGTGTCGGTTAACGCGGCTAACGCATTAGCGCTAAGCATGGTAAAAAATATTGTTAATGCCAGTCGCATAGCGGGTCTAAATAACGTAGTCTTAACGTTCATCGAATTCCTTTCATTTGCTTAAGGTAAAAACATGGAGTTTCTTAAGCTTATAGCGCTTCAGCTTGTATCACCACTAAAGTTTTCACTACTGTTATTGCTTGTTGCTTTAATATTGAAAGTAGCTAATCGAAAGCGTATGCCCCGAGTAGTTAATATTATCGCGATAAGCTGGATACTCATTTGGTCTCAGCCCTATGCCAGCGATTTGTTATTACATCACATCGAATATAAGCCACCGCTATATCAATACCCTGAACGGTCGCCTGACTACATTTTCGTACTTGCTTGTTACTACAACACGCAAGGCAAAATCACCGAAATCAGTAGGTGGGCAGAATGTTCATTACAAAGAAACACAGAAGCAGCAAGACTTCACTTTGAAACTCAAGCGCCCCTGCTGGTTACTGGCGGTAATTTTTTGAATGACGAAACCGTAAATTATGGCGAAAAAGCGCATCAGTTTTTCACGTCGTTAACCATTCCCAGCGAATATATTATTACCACGCATCGCGGTACTAATACTCATGAAGAGGTAATTTCGGCATTACCACATATAAAAAATAAAAATGTATGGGTTGTGTCATCGGCCACCCATATTGAGAGAATACAGTATGAACTTGACGGCATCGTTGCCTCAGCTGCTTATTTTCCCGTTAACTATCACAGTAAAGGCAGTTTATCGCCTTATTTTACGCTACCTTCACAGTCTGCACTAGAAAGCGCGCATCACGGACTTTATGAAATCTTAGCAAGAGTAAAGTTTAGAATATCTAATTGATTGTTTCTAAGATAGTTTTCGTCAAGGTTCAGTTTAAAAATTTTACGGAATTTACATTCCTTAAATCACTAATAATCTGCTAAGCTTAAACAACAGTTACAAGCCACAAAAGCGTTGTATGAGCAATCAAAAACAGAAAAGTGTATTAGACAGAGTGTCGCAGCTTGTTGGGAAAAACAACAAGTTAGGCAAGCTTATTTCAGGGTATAGCAAGCTAAAAGAAGCGAACTATATTTCGTCACATTTTTCTACTTATCTAACGCCCTGTATTGCACAAGACGATGCTCTTCGCGAAGAAGTGTACAAAATACGTCACAACGTATATTGCGAAGAACTAGGGTTCGAGCCAGTAAAAGAAAGTGGCCTGGAGTTAGACGAATTCGACGCGTTCTCATTGCACTGTTTAATTCAACACGTAAGCTCTAAAAATTATGCGGGAACCGTAAGAATAGTTCGTCCAACAGAGCCTAACGAACAACTACCTATAGAAAAATACTGCTTAAATTCTATTACTCACGATGAATTAAACCCGGCAAACTTTGCTAGGGAAGACGTATGTGAAGTATCGAGATTGGCAGTTCCAAAAGCGTTTAGGCGCCGTCAAATGGATAACCATGATGGAGCAGCGGTTGGTATCATTAATCAGCAAACCTATTCAGAAACAGAATTGCGCTGCTTTCCATTTATTGCTGTTGGCCTTTACTTTGCTGCCGCAGGCATGGCCCTAGAACATCAGATAAAACATGCTTATGTAATGATGGAACCAAGATTAGCGCGCAGCATGGGCTTTGTAGGTATTAAATTCCAACAAATAGGCCCCGTAGTCGATTATCACGGCAAACGTGCTCCATACTATATCAATCAAGAATTGCTCAAAACCAGCTTATCCCCTAGTTTTGCAAAAATGCTCGCCGATGTAAGGCAAGGCCTTGTTAGCAAACATTAAGTACGCATTGCCACTCGCTTATTAGTTAACCGTGCTTTTCGGTTCACCACAGCCTTTTGCTATCATACTTGATACATTTTTTAATATGATAAAAAATAAAAAAGCACCTTTTGAGGGTGCTTTTTTAATACTTTGCGCGTGATAAACGATTTTATTACGGGCACAAAAAAGCCAGCGATAGCTGGCTTTTAAAGGTTGGATTTAACTCAATTACGCTTTACGGCGACGAGTCATTCCACCTAGAGCAACAAGTGCTAAACCGAACAATGCGATTGAAGAAGGTGCTGTTACAGTGGCAGCTTCAACGTTACCTGAACCTCGAACACTGTACTGAGATACGTTAAGGTCAGCTGGGTTGCGTGGTGCACGGCTGTTGTCATCGAACGTTGATGCTAAACCGAAAGCGTCAGCTTCATAGGCACCCGCAAAAAAGTCTGAGATAAAGTTTGTTTCTGCGCTACCGCCAACAACGTTACCGTAGAACAATGTGGTACCGCTAAGCAGTGGCTCACCTACAGCAACGTAAGCAGGGTCCGCGTAGTATTCAAAATCGCGTAAATCTAGGCTTAACCAAAGCTCACCGTCTACTGCGCGGGCTGCTTGCTCAACCGCAGAAGCAGTATCAGAAATCATGCCTTCGTCGAAAGCTCCTGCTGTTTGCGCGTAATCTACATAGATATTCAACCAACCATCAGAAGAATCGATTGGAGCAGCAGCGTTTTGCGGATCAAAGAAAAGACCACCGAAACTGAAAGTCAATTCACAACCGTTACAATTTGGCTCGCCTAAACCGTTGCCTAGGTTAAATTTACCAGCACCAACTAATTCTGGAGCATCACCATTCGCCTGTGCAGCACCAATGCTAGCTAGTGTTGGGTCAATAGAAACACCAGAAACAGCACCGTTAGTGTCTGCCAAACCTGTTGTATTAGAGATAGTCCACCACTGAGTGAAGTCAATAGTAGCACTGAAATTTGGAAGTCCACCATCAACTTCCCATGATACGCCGTTGGCTGCGCTTACAACACCTGCGTTTGCTGCAGAACTTGCTGCCAGAATAGCAGTTGCTAATAATAATTTTTTCATAACGTCCTCGTTATAGATAATGGTTTCATTTCACAAAGATTAAAGCAACTAGCATGCCAATAATTAAATCACTGATTTTAATAGAGATTTATAAAGTCACTTTCTCGACTGTAAAAAAAACAGACACCACTAAAGTCTAAATATCCTATCAAGCTCTGTATCCAACTTTTCCGAGCGGTCGCGATATGGTGAAACTATAATGTCCGCTCTCCCTTTTTTTCCAACCATCACAAGCGCTTCTGCATAATGTAAAATGATAGGAAGATTGTTGGGAGCCAAATTGTATGCTTTTTCTAATGTAGCCTCAGCGCTACTTTCTTTGCCCAACCGTAATTGAATCATACCTAACGTATCTAGATAATCAGGATTGTTTTTTTCAACTTTGTTTGCCTGCTCAGCGAGCGTCAGTGCCGCCTTATTGTCGTCGTTTACATGGTGTAACCATGCTAGATTATTAAATACCAATGCGCTATTTGCACCATTTCTTAATAATCTTTCATATTCGGTTATCGCTTTTGTGTGGTTGGTTTTTATATATAACTCTGCAACGTATAATGAAACTCTCGGATCGAACCCCGACGCATCTTGATACCTTTCACAAGCCGAAATTGCGCCCTCTATATCTTGTTGAGCACGATAAGCTTGAACGAGCAGCATCAAAGAATCGTAGGTATGAAATTCTTCAAAATACTCAGATATCTTGGAAACAGCTTCAATACTGTTACCATTCGCAAGCGCTAGCCGGCCCGATACAAGCTTATAAGAAAGACTATTTTTGCTATCAATATTCATGCTAGCCAGCACTTTCTCAGCTTTCATATGTTGCTTGTCGCTTATAAAGTTTGATGCCAATAGAAGCTTAATTTGTTCATCGTCTGGAAACTGTCTTCTGGCTCGTGTTAACACTCTTATCGACTCAGAAAACTCATTAGAAGATTCATAAATATTAGCTGCAAGCAAAATTGCTGGCTTATAGTTTGGAACTTGGGTCACCCAGCTTGTTGCTAATTGCTTTGCAGCTTCGTTGTTTTCTAATGCAGATTCAGCCTTTATAAGAGTAAGCCAATACAATGGCTTGGCAGCTGAACTCGGTTCAAAGCTCAACAAAACTTTGCGCGCGCCAGCATAGTTTTTCTGATTAAACATTTCAGCTGCGTAAAGCGACGCTGTTTGGATATTAGTATTATTGTTGTAAGAATTTTCTAAGTAAGAAATGAGAGCTTCCTGATTACCAATGCCTTTCAAAACACTTATATGCGTAGTAATCGCCAACACCGAGTTTGGGATCGCGCTTTGCAATTTTTCAGATAGCGCTAGTGCTTTTTCGTATTCTTTCTTCGCCAAATGACTGTTGACGAAGTAAAAAAGCGCTGGCAAAGATTGTTCGTCATAGCTAAACAGTAAGCGAAACTTTTCTTCGGCGTTTTCGCTATTAACCTTAAGTGCGACCAACGCCTCAATAACCTTCGACGTATACTCACCGCCTTCGACATTCATTAATTGATCAGCTTGCTCTAATGCTTTTTCAGTTTGCCCTTTTGACAAGTAATACGACGCCAGCGCTGTCTTTACCGTCTTCGGCGAGTCTGATTCATTAACCGACTCAAGATTAGCAAGTGCATTAATATCATCTAAAGCTAGCTTGTTGACATTAAGTTCAATAAAAGCATTTGAATTACCTTCAACCAAATGATCGAACTTCTCTAAAATCGTAAGTGCTTTTTGCTCACTGGATGATTCTGATAATGCGCTCGCTACGGAAGTATAAAGCGGGAGATCGTCAATCGATATACCATCCATATCTTCAATAACGTCCAAAGCCTTGGAGTCATAACCTAACGCCAACAAGGTTGACGAATAAATCCTATACTCTGGAGATGCTTTTCTAATGTTTGTGGCTATAGGTTCAAAATGGTTATAAGCTTGCTCGAAGGCTTCTAAATTATAAGCACTAATTGCAGCAATCAATCTCGTTTGAGTATTATCGACCCCATTTTGAATGGCTTTTTCTGAGTGACGTTTACTTGCGATAAAATCATTCTCATCAAAGGAGATTAAAGATTGCAAATAATTTAAAAAACCCTGATTAGGAAATTTTTTAAGTAATGGCGCCACGACTTCAGACGCTGACTTGTAGTTTTGAACTCTTACTAACGATTCTGCGTAAAGGATTTGAAACATCGGCGAGCTGGGAAATGCTTCTGCCAAGGTCGAAACAGAGCTAAGAAACGCATCATTATCTCGAACTTGCATAGCCACAGTAGCCAGCTCGAAATAATATTCTAGTGAACTCTCATCTCTTATTTGACTTATACAATCACCGTATTCTGTTGTACCAGCTGGAAAACAATTTACTAACGAGGCAAGCTCTGAATTGCTATCAACAGTATTATTACCAGCATCTAACTTCGCTTTCATCTTGTAGTAGCTAACCACTGAAGCTGGTAGCTTATCGCCATGCGTCTTAAGTACACCTTCCACAACCTCTAAGCTGTCTGTAAATAATAAGGTTTGCAACCAGTTCCTTACATCACGCTCCTTCAGAAGAGTGGAATTCTTTAATTTTTCGTACTCTTTTAATGCATTCTCAAACTCCCCTTGCAGATAGTATGTAGTAGCAAGTTGAAGATTAGCCTCCATAAATGAATTATCTTCACTAAGTACAGCCTTAATAAGAATTTCTGCCTCGGCGAAATCTCCCTGCTCAATGGCAACTTTTGCTGCACTCAACTTTTTCTCCGGCGATTCAGACGAGCAACCAGCGGCAACAAGTACTGACATACATACAAGGGACAAGAGTTGGTTCTTTTTTAATGGCATGGTTTTATCCTAGTTCTTATTATAAATAATGGCGTATTGGTCAGACATGCTCTTCAAAGAGTATTTATCTAAAACAAGTGAATGAGACCTCATCACTCTTTCATCATGAGAGCTTGTGTTTGCTATCACCGAAGTTATAGTGTCAGCGAGCTCTTTAGCATCTCCTGCTGAAACATAATTTACATATTCGCTACTTACGAAGTGCCTTATGCCGCCAACGTCGGTAGTAACAACAGGCCTGCCTATTGCCATAGATTCTAATATTGTCATGGGCATAGCTTCATAGTGCGACGACAATACGAAAACATCGCAAGACTCTAGCTGCTCGCGCACATCCTCTCTGTACCCCATAAACTCAACATGTTGCTGAATATCTAGCGAAACTGCCAAGGCCTCTAGCGTTTTACGTTCTGGCCCATCGCCAACAATTTTTAGTTTAACGGGTAAGGTGGTGCTTTGTAACACCTGCTTAAAAGCCTTTAACAACAGCGGTTGGTTCTTAACGGGGTCTAGGCGGCCTACCGTACAAATTACTTTTTCACCGGTAGTGGTAGTTTTTTTAGGTGAAATTGAAGATGGGACATCAACCCCATTTTGAATAAGGTGAAGCCTACTAGGGCGAACGTTTACAACCTGCGTAACCCAGTCCATTAAGTCTTGAGATACGACCACATAGTCATTGATAAAGTAAGAGGACACTTTGCGAATAAAGTTATTCTTTTTATTCAACCCATCTTGTGCATCACCGCCATGTCCATGGTCGCTATGAACACGCGTTTTCACGCCGGCTAGATATGCCGTGATGTGGTATTCGATAGTGCCAAAATTATAAGTATTAATAACGTCAGGCTGCAAACCTTTAAGTAACGAAAACAGCCTTTTATGACAGCCTACGTCCTTACCTGGGCGCTTGTGCAAACAGTGAAGTTCAACGTGTTCATTAAGGCTAGACGTCATCTCATATTCAGGGATAAGCGTTACTATAATATGCTCGAAAGCGTCACTCGAACCGTTAATCAAGTTAACTATAACCTTCTCTAATCCCCCGCACCCCATACTATATACGAGATGGACAACCTTCTTTTTCATTGACTCACCGATTTTCATTTTCCATACTGGACATCCTTTGTGCTTGCACACTATATTCCATTTACCTTAAGAAAAAAATTATTTTGAGCGAAACGCCCCCCGCACATCAAATTAACGTAAAAAGTTTTACGTTAACGACACCTATGAGCGTCGAAGCACTAACCCCAATGTGGAAAGAAACCTTCAGTCAATCTAACACATCTTTCTTTTTAAGTTGGCGATGGATAAAGCCTTTCGCACTGCAAGCGGTAGAGGCAGGGTATGCCGTTCACGTAATTCAGGCATTATTAAAAGACAATACAACTGTTGGCTTAGCGATATTTTGTGAGCGAACGCAAACGCGCCACAAGCTCTTTCGATACAACCAATTATTTTTACACAAAACAGGCGATGAAGTACTTGATAAGACGTGGATTGAATATAACGACTTCCTACTTCACAACCAGTACGCGCAGGATACACGGGTTGCAATGTGGCGCTATATAAGCTCACACTTCACCCATATTGACGAATTTATTGTTGGCGTAAGCGCGAGGGACACTATCTTAGCCACGCAACGCATATTACCCCACTATTATTCTTGGGATTACATTGTCGACACAGGGCTTGTATTAACAACACCAAAGAATGAATTACCAAAATATAAAAGCAAGCAACTTACGTCTAACATTAAACGCAGCAATAAGTTACTTGCCGCCAGCAGCACATCAATTATCATTTCTGATGATAACGATGACTTCCTTCAAGCCTTGGAATCCATTTCACCTATGCACAAGGCTACGTGGAAGCAAGAAAGCGGGTTCTATCTTAAAGAATTCAAGCAGTACTTGGCTATGCTAACTAAGGTGCAAGATGAAACAAGGCTTGTGAGTGCATTACTTAAAACGCAAGAACGCATAGTAGCTGCTCTGATTGGCTTTATTCATAATGGAACGTTCTATTATTACCTGTCGGCAAATGAAACTAGCGAAAATAATAAAGTTAAGCATGGATTAAGCTTGCATCACTATGTTATTGAATGGTGTGCAAAACAGGGCATTAATCGCTACGACTTTCTTGCTGGTGACTATCGATACAAGCGCTCATTTTCAAATGAGAGCGTTGACTTTAGTTACACGTACTTTCAGCGCCCGACGATGAAGGCGAAGCTTGAAACCAAGCTACGCCTAATAAAGAAGAAGCTATTCTCTAAGGAATAGCTTTAACAATGTGCGGTCCAATCAATTTGGTAATGCCTATTGGTAGCTTTTGCCATACCTTAATTGCCAAGCCAAAGCTTTCATTATCTGGCGATAAGTCTGGCAACGCTTTACCTTCAGGTACATAGTGATACCAATAACACTGCTGAGGTTGTGCTCCCCATTGTTTTTTAAACTTATACGTTCCTGCATCGATAGAAGAACGGCCAAAGTCAAATTGCTCAAACCCGGCTTCAATGGCATAGCTTAAGATTTGCCAATACAAATACATGTTTACTGAAATACGATTGGCGTATCGCAATGTGCTAGCCCATGGTATCTCTAGCTTGTCTTTGTAATGCATTAAAAAACCTGTGGAGACTGGCTTTCCTTCCCAGTAAACCACACATATGCGGGCATTGGCTTCAAAAGTGTTTAGTATGTCGGCAAACAACGCTCTGCTGTAAACCGGCGTGCCAAGGTCTCTCATATTTTGACAAAAAACCTCATAAAAATCGTCTAGCAGCTCTTTGCCGCCAATTTTGTGGCTAACGCCTTCGCGGATGGGCCTTTTTATCTGCGAGCGACGCTTTGAACCAATAGACTTACCTAGCGCCTCTTGGCTCTCTGGCAAATCTAGAATCATATTCACTTTATGTGTCGACAAGTGAAACTCTGAAGGCATATTCTCTTCGCTACAACGAAACTGAACGTGTGACACGTTTAGCGCATCGGCTAGGCGTGTTGCAGCATTAATTAGCGCTGTAGATACTTCAGCATTATCAGCAAGTACGCCACCGTAGTTAAAGTACGGCATAGACACTAAAAAATTACCAAACACGATGCTTTTTAAATTAACTAACGGCAGTACGCCGACAACATCGCCTGCTGCATTTCTTGCTATAAAGTACCGAGGTTTTTGACTTAACGTTCTTTTAATTAAGCTTGCCCACGCCATTTTATGATAAAGCGTTCCTTTGCTGTGCTGCTCTACATAGGCATCCCACAGATTGTGATCTTCGTTTTTAACTTCTTCAACGTTATACAATGCCTTACTTCCATTAGTCATTCTGTGCTTCACCAATAATTCTAGTTCTGTCCATTATAAACTGACGTTCATTCAACGTAGGTAAATAAGGAAATGGCTGAACCCCTGCCTTATCGCGTGATAAGTACCATAAATTTCCCGCCATGAAGCTATTGGGGTTGTTCACATCCCCAACAAAAACATTGCCGCTAATAATACGCTCATCATCAAGCCTGCTTTCGACAAGCACATTCGCTTGTTTTCTATCGAAAAAAACAAGATTATTTTTGATTGTTATTTTGTTTACTTCGAATTGCTTGTTAACGTTTTTTTCGAGGCCATAAGCAATAAGCTGGCTATTTGAAGACTTATTGCCTTGTTGCAATATAGAGTTTGTTACGACAAGTTCGCCATAATTAGCCATGTCAATCAATCGGCTATCAACGCCCGTTAATGACGCAATAAGGCTGTTGTCGACTACCACACGTTTCGAGCGCGACTTAATGCCAGACCCTTCTTTCTTAGTGTTGGTAATTGATGAGTACAAAAACTGAAGCTCATCAGCTTTTATATAAAGTGCATGAGAATAACCATTACGGCTTCCCAGATGCTCAAAACGAGAATAAGCAATAACAACGTTGCCCGCGTCGCTTGCCGTCATCACACCTGACTCCGAGTCATGCACATAAATATCTTTTACGGTAAGGTTGGTTCCCTCGAAGCGTATACATGCACCGTTTCCTGCTGAAACACTGATGTTCACACACTCTATAGACTCGACGGTTACGTTATCGCCAGTAAGCACCAACGCAGCTTTGTTATCTGCAACTGCGCCGTCGAAAACCACGCCAGTCTCACCTAAAATCGAGATGTCGCTTGCACCAATATAAACGCCTTCGGTATACACCCCTTTTTCGAGGTAAATACGGCTGCCATCCTTAATATTACTAACGGCCTGTTTAAATGATGTAAACGGCACACCGTCGACAAACACTTTCTCAGCACGCGCCGTAAAACTGCTTACTATAAACAAAAAGGCGCATATCGCGATAATCACACGGGCTAGCGTTGCGCCTCCTTGCGCAAACGAATACATTTAAATAATGCCTCGCGTATCAATGACCACTTTTCTTGCTAGGCTTGCTTTGTCAGCAGACTTAAACTCTTTGTGATCGACTAATACAACAATAACGTTAGCTTTTTCGAGCGCTTGGTTTAATGAAACAAGCTCGATGCCTTTTTTGTTTAAATGGTCGGGCAATGCACTAATATTAGGCTCGACTGCCAACAATGAAAGCTCAGGGTTTGACGACAGTTCGTTCACAATCTGAACGGCAGGGCTTTCTCTTAAGTCATCAATATCAGCTTTAAATGCCAAACCTAGACATGCAATTACCGGCTTCTTAAATTCATCTGCTGCTGCAACAACTTGGTCTACAACGTAATGTGGCTTACCATCGTTAACCAAACGTGCTTGCTTGATTATCTTGGCTTCTTCGGGACAACTGTCAACAATAAACCAAGGATCTACAGCAATGCAGTGCCCGCCAACCCCAGGGCCTGGGTTCAATATGTTCACTCGCGGGTGGCGATTTGCCAACTTAATAAGTTCCCATACATTGATTTGCAACTTGTCACAAATAATAGACAACTCGTTAGCGAATGCGATATTCACATCGCGGAACGAGTTTTCAGTCAACTTAGCCATTTCGGCGGTTCTTGCATTAGTAACAATGCACTCACCACGCACGAACGTTTTATAAAGCGCTACGGCTTTCTCGCTACATGCAGACGAAATACCACCAATAACTCGGTCGTTAGACACCAATTCCTGCAATACATAGCCAGGTAAAACGCGTTCGGGACAATGTGCTACATTCACGTCTGCTTGCGCGCCCACGTCTTGCGGGAACGTAAGTTCTGGGCGGGCTTCTTTAAGCCATTCGGCGAGCTTCTCTGTTGCGCCTACAGGGCTTGTCGACTCTAAAATTACCAAGTTGCCCCTTTCGAGCACGGGTGCAATTGCTTTCGCTGCGCTTTCTATATAGCTAAGGTCTGGACTATTTGAATTATTTTCGCCTTTCTTAAAAGGGGTAGGAACCGCGATCATAAATGCTTCCGCGGGTTCAACCTTCAACGTTGCGCGCAAATTACCGGTAGAGACAACACTTTTTACCACAATGTCTAAATCTGGCTCTACAATATGAATTTTGCCTTGGTTTATGGTGTCGACCGCTTTTTGGTTTATTTCTACACCCACCACCTCAATCCCACGAGATGCGATAACTGCAGCGGTTGGTAAGCCAATGTACCCTAAGCCAATTACTGATACTTTTTTAAATTCCATTACTTTGAATCCTTTGCCAGTGTGGCTACTATTCTGCCTGAAGCCTTGCCGTCGCCATAAGGGTTATGCGCCATCGACATGGTTTTGTAACTTTCTTCATTGTTTAGTAGTTCAAGCGTTTCGCTAACAATTCTACTGGCATCGGTACCAACCAGTTTAACAGTTCCGGCTTCTACTGCTTCTGGCCTTTCCGTGGTATCGCGCATAACCAGTACCGGTTTACCTAACGAAGGGGCCTCTTCTTGTACACCGCCAGAGTCTGTAATAATAATGTGGCTTTTATCCATTAAGTAAACAAACGGCAAGTAATCTTGAGGCTCTATCAGGATGATATTGTCGTGCTTCGATAGTAGCCTGTTTACTGGCTCTCTTACATTTGGGTTCAAATGCATTGGATAAACAATTTGGACATCACTACGTTGTTCTGCAATTTCAGCAAGCGCAGTACAAATACGTTCAAAGCCGCCACCAAAACTTTCTCTTCTATGCCCAGTTACCAAAATAAGCTTTTTTGTTTTATCGATAAAAGAAAATGTTTCTTCGAACGTGGTAGAGAGCGCATTATCGCTGTTAAGTTTTTCTCGCACCCATAAAAGTGCATCGATAACAGTATTACCCGTGACGGTTACCTTGCTTTCAGGCACATTTTCAGCAAGTAGGTTACTTTTCGACAAGCTAGTTGGGGCAAAATGGTATTCTGTTAGTGCACCGGTAAGTTTTCTGTTCGCTTCTTCAGGCCAAGGCGAATATAAATTTCCCGTTCTTAAACCCGCTTCAACGTGCCCTACACTAATCTGCTGATAGAATGCAGCAAGCGATGCTGAGAACGTAGTGGTAGTATCGCCATGAACAAGCACAACATCGGGCTTAAACTCTTCAAGAACGGGCTTAAGCCCCTCTAAAATTCGGGTAGTCACCGCGTACAAGTCTTGCCCTGGCTTCATGATATCTAAATCATAATCGGGCGTAATTTCGAAAAGCGACAACACTTGGTCTAACATTTCTCGATGCTGAGCGGTAACACAAACCTTTGCGTCGACATCTGAACTGCCTGCTAATGCATGTACTAGCGGGGCCATTTTTATCGCCTCTGGGCGTGTACCAAAAACGGTAAGAACTTTTTTCATGCGTTTGCCTTTATTATCTATGCAGTTAATTTTCCCTAATGCCCATCATTTTGCCTTACCTAGGTTGATATTTACAGTCAATAATTCGCTAACTTTCTACTTCTATTGTTCACTTACATTTTGTGAGCGTGTATTCTCATTTCAATAAAAACATGCGCTGGCGTGAATAAACGTAAAGGACACCGTAAAAATGCTTGGTTTAGCACTAAAAGCTATGGACGCATTCAACCATATTAAACATAAAAGCAACCCGCTACCTGTGTTGTATTTTCATAGAGTAATGCCTGAGCCAGACCCGTTTTGCCCAGACGACTGGACCGCAGACCGCTTTGAAGAACTAATTGCAGGGCTAAAAAAATACTTTTCTATCCTCTCACTCGATAATGCCATGGCACTTTTAAATAACGGCACTCTTCCTGCGAACGCGTTGTGCTTAAGTTTTGACGATGGTTATGCCGACAATTTTGAATATGCTGCACCTATTTTGCAAAACGTAGGCGCTAAGGGGTGCTTTTTTGTTGCCTCTGAAGGCACGGCACGAGGCTATCTGTGGAACGATAAATTAGCCTTCATCCTAAAGAAAACTCAGCACAAAACCCTAACGTTTAATGAGTGCACTTACGACTTAACCTCGTTAGAAAAACGCGCAAATGCGTACCATACGCTAGTAACTATCATAAAAATAAAGAAAAACGATGAACGCGATAAAGCGCTTGTTGATATTGAAGAACAGTTAGGGGCATATACACCTCCTAGGTGCATGATGACTGATAAGCAGCTAATTACCCTCCAAGAGCAAGGACACACTATTGGTGCGCATACAGTCACACATAGTATACTCTCATATCAGCCTGACCCTATTGCAAAAAAAGAGATCGAAGATTCTATAAACGACTTAAATAAATTCTTGCCAACGCCAGTAAACTTTTTTGCTTACCCCAACGGTTGGTACGGACAAGACTTCACCGCTAAGCACGAAAACATGTTGAAACAAACCAGTGTTCAATATGGTTTAGCCACTAACGACGGTGGCATAACAACTAAAACGCCACGCACATGCCTACCAAGGTTTATGCCCTACAGAAAAGACTTTAACCAGTTTTGTATTTCTATCAAAAAAATTGCGGGAGAAACAATAAGTGAGTAACAAGCAAAAGACGCTGCTAATGGTGGCCTTCGAATTTCCACCAAGTAATGGCGCTTCTGTACCTCGCATTGAAAGTTTTTATCGCTATTTAAAGTTGTGGGGCTGGAAAGTAGTAGTATTAACAGCTAACGAAAGAGCATATCAAAGGTTTAACGCAGAATATAAAGACGGTAGTGACGATTTAATTTATCGTGCATTTGCGTTAGATGTGCCACGCCATTTGTCGATAAAAGGCAAATACCTATCGTCTTTAGAACGGCCAGACCGTTGGGGCTTAACATGGGTACCATGCGCAGTTCACGTTGGTAAAAAACTCATTAAGAAATATAACCCCGACGTGATATGGTCTTCATCACCCATACCCAGTACTCACCACATAGCCGGAAAATTAGCAGATAAAGCCAATATTCCATGGGTTGCAGACTACCGCGACCCTTTTCATTACATGAATGGCTCGGCGGGTGCAACGCTTGACAAGATACAAGCGAGAATAGACAGGCATACATTAGAAAACGCTCACAAATTAACGTTTGCGACAGAACAAGTTGAACAACTTTATTGTGACAAGTACGGCGACATGGTGTCATCGAAAAGCAGTGTTATTGAAAACGGTTTCGATGAAATGAATTTCGAAAAACTTAAAACAATGGAAGCCCCTCCTTCCCCTTTCGATGACAATAAATTTAGCTTGTATTACTCGGGCGTGCTTTACCCCCATGGTAGAGACCCGTTACCTATTTTTAACGCATTAGCGCTATTACAGCGTGAAGGACAAATTTCCGAGAGTAACTTTGAACTTGTATTTCAGGGGGCGGGAGACGGCAAAAATTTTAAGAGTTCGTTAAACGATTTGGGTATCGAAGCCCTGGTTAAATTTGTATCTCCGGTGCCTTTTTTGCACGCTTTGTCGAATATGATGACATGTGATGCGCTGTTGCTTATTCAAGATGAAAGGTTTAATAAGCAAATACCAGGTAAGTTGTACGAGTATTTAAGAACACAAAAGCCATTATTAGTAAAATCTCACCGCGATGGAGCGACGTATAAATTAGCGACTAATCATGAAGGGACAGTAGCTGGATATAGCGATAAAGAATTAGGAAACGCATTGATATATCTTCTAGAAAACCAAGGTTTAAATATCAACAGAGACTTATCATCACATAGCAGGGAACGCAAAACTGAGCAATTGTTAGCGTTATTAAAAACTTTGTAAAAATATGTAATCTTTAGATTGCGTTTTGAGGTCAGCTTTTGTGCTACGCTCGTTTCGTTATTATTTATATTTTTCACTGATTCAAATCAATCGGCTAATCTATATTTTTAGTATCCTGAACCAAATACAGAGGACGTTGTTTTACTTCGATAAATATCCTCGCTAGGTACTCACCGATGATCCCTAAACACATTAAAATGAGCCCTCCAATAAATAGCGTAACGACCATGAGCGAAGCATACCCAGGCGTATCTATTCCTGAAAGAAGTGTTTTAATAATAAGATAAATGCCATATAGAAAAGAAAAAATCGACATTGAAGCGCCGAGGTAAGACCATACTTTCAAGGGTAAAGATGTAAATGATATAAACCCTTCTAGGGCAAGCTTGTACAGCTGAATATAGTTCCACTTGGTAGTACCCGCAACACGCTCAGGTCTTGTATATTCTATAGTAACCTGCGAAAAGCCAAGCGATGCAAACAGCCCCTTCATAAATCGAGTTCGTTCTCTGTAATCTTTTAAAGCATTAATAACTTTACGATCCATCAATCGAAAATCACCAACATTGTTTGGTATTGAGACATCAGATATACGATCTATCAATTGATAAAATAAATTCGAAGTAAAACGTTTTAATTTAGAGTCTGAAGATCTATCGATACGTTTAGCAAGAACCACGTCATATCCGCCGGCCCATTCAGCAACCATTTTACCGATTAGTTCAGGTGGGTCTTGCAAGTCGCAATCTATCGGTATAGCAGCATCTCCGGTACAATAATCTAGGCCGGCAGTAAGCGCTATTTCTTTGCCATAATTTCTTGATAGATTTATTACCTTTATATTTGAGTCAGCAGCGGCAGCTAAACGCAGTTTTTCTAAAGTTGCATCTGAACTTCCATCATTTACGCAAATAATCTCATAATTTGCATCGATTTTTAAAAACTCAGCTTTTATCGATTTAAAAAATATATCTACGACCTCTTCTTCGTTGTACATTGGAGCAACAAGGGAGATTAAAGGTAGATTTTCATTCATAGTCGTGTATACCTAAACTAAATGGGTCGTTAGAAAAATGATTTATCCGAAGCGCTACGAATATAACCTTACCAGTGTAAGGCTGTGAAAAATAGCTATTTTGAGAATATACTTTCGGTTCTCGGATAAACTCATTACAGTACACTTCAAATGATATCTCCTCTCATAAATTGAGTCGATAAACCACATTATATACAATCCTACAGAGAAGCTTTTAAGATAACTATCCTTGGAGTAATAATAAACGATGCTACACACAATGCTCGACAACGTACTCATAAAAACGTTGGCTAAGTTTTTTTCGATAGGCATATTCGCGACATTGATACATGTTTTTGTATTTTGGGCAATTTTAGCGAGTGAGTTGACAAGTAACCAGGTCGCTAATTTAGTCGCATTCCTCATAGCATTAGCTTTCTCGTTCGTAGGTCAAACATACGTTACGTTTGAAAAATCATCTGAAAACATGACAGCAACTATGAGTTTGCGGTTTCTCAGTACAGCTATTATAGGTTATTCTATAAATGCTTTCTGGGTATTCTTTGTCGACAATTTACTACAGATAGACGCGCAGTGGTCAATCGTCGGTATCGCCTTTTTAACACCGATAATTACATTCATACTTCTATCCAAATGGGTTTATAGGGAAGACGAATAAAAATGGAAATGATAAAAACCTACGTAATAGATCAATTACAATATTTTAAGTTCGCAAGAGCTGATTATCGTCTACTCACAATAGCATTAGCCATTTTCGGGTTATGGGGTCTTCCAGTAATACTCGGTGATATTTATCATCAGGATGATATCTACAGGGCAATTACAGGCAATTATGATTGGTATGGATTAGGCCGACCAATAGCTCAAGAAGCCTCTCGCTTGATATCCGGAAGTGGTCTCGTTTTAATTGACGTAGCTCCACTCACGCAAATCGTAAGTCTCTTATTGTTATCTTTAGCGGTAACGATTGTAGCCAGTTTTGTCTCCAAATATTACCAACAAAGAATTGTCTTTACTTTCGTTCTTTTCTTTCTCAATCCCTTCTTTTTATACAATTTATATTACCGCTTTGATTCTATCGGCATGGCACTGGGTATCTTCTTTGTCGCGCTAGCATTTTCTTTGCGACCATTAGCGAACCGCTATTACTTGATGTTTTCATCTGCATTCCTCGTTGCTGGCCTATGTAGTTACCAAGCTATCGTAAATTTGTTTATAGCGCTTATCGGACTAGAACTTTTAATTGTGGTTTTTTCAAACCGAAGAACTGAGCTAGTAAAAATAATTTCGCTACGCATATCAAGTTTTGTAGCAGCTTATGTTTTTTACTATTTGACTGTAGGACTCATTGTGAGTGCACGCACTGAGCGATCTTCACTTTTGCTATTCAAAGAAGGTGGTTTGTTTCAAGCATTTGGTAACATATCGCGATTTATAAACTATACGATTGACTTATACGTAACTTCACCGTTGTTAATTGTGATGTGTCTTACTGTATTTCTTGGTCTGCTCTTTAGCAGGTCAAGTATTGCGGAAGGTGGCAAAAGGAACTTCTACTTATTACTAAGTTTGTTGTTTGTTGTTTTGTCGTTGTTTGGACCTCTCTTTTTACTTAGTAATACGTTAGTACATTTCAGGACTATTCCTACTGCAACTGCGTTTTGTGCTTTAGTTATATTATTTTTTAGTTTAAGAAACAGTAAATTAGATTTTCTCGCGTTGATTCCTATAGCTATCGTTATTTCGCTTAGCTATCAAATTGGTAATACCTATAAAAGCCAAAGAAGCTTCGATAATAGTTTAATAACTAACATCGCACGAGAGGTAGCAATATTGGACGTTGAGTATGATGAAATCATCGTGACAGGAAGGAATTCAAGACCCATATTTACCATGAATGCCGTAAATGAAAACAAAATGATTGGAGAATTTGTAAAGCCAATTACAGGTTGGCAACTTGATGGATTACTTATGAACTCAGGGGTTAATAAAATCATATTTCGTTGGGGCTCTGAAAAACGTAAAGTAATTAGCGAGATGAAAGAATCACGATGTTCAAACTTTAAGACGCTCCTGCAATCAGATAGCTTCGATATTTATAAGTCGAAAAAATTAATTCACATAGCAATTGGTAAAGATAGAAGAAACTTCTGTTTCTGATTTTAATCATCAACAAATTCTATACAAAATAAAACCTTTTTATTCTGTCATTCTAGGCGATGGCAAAATACGGTGATAAAATTTAAAAATGATAAAATCAAAAAGTCTCATTTATAAAAAAATGCTTGTGCTATTTTTCGTAGCGGCACTCTTTATACCAATCGCAGCATTGGCAGCGCCATTTATCTCTTTCGATTTTGAAGGTGATATTATCGAAAATGGTTTTGGCGATTGGTATTATTCTGATAAAGGTGAAAATCCATGCAACGTTTATGCTGGAGAGAAGCAATCCAAGCTGTGCAATGAGAATGGCTATAAAATTTACCCTTACTATAACAATTATAATACAGATCATATGGGATGGATGAGGTACGGATATATCGATGCTTCTACCGAGTTTACAGTCTCGGGGAGCGCACTGAAAGTGCAAGCTACTGGCGGTGCACATCACGCTAGAGGCGGTGGTGTTGAGTTTAGTGGGATTCCCGCAAAATCGAAGGGTGACTTTGAGTCGGCTATAATATCGCGCCCAATTTCAAGTTTTAAATCTGTTGACAAATATCCTGGTGATATCTCGCTATATTTTAAGACTAAATCAAATACGTCTCGATTCGAGCAGCTGCAAGGCAAGAACAGGCTAGCGATTTGGGTTTTAATGCCGCACAAATCAGTAGACATTGAAAACTATACACTGGCAAAACTAGGCCGCCCAGAGCAGCGAATAAGCTGGTACCCCTTTATTAACTCTTCTAAAGGTGCTCACTACTACCACCATTCATCTAACATCCCAATGGGCGGATGGACCAAAGTACAGTTTGATGGACATCCTACACATAACAACGCGGGTTCTAAAAATGCATATAGCGCTTTCGCTTCCGGCGGATACGAGTTTCCAGGAAGCAGCGTAGATTATTTTAACAACATAGTCACATTTTCCATCGCAGCAAGCGCCAATAGAAACCAACCAATGATGTCAGCTTACTATTTAGACGAAATGACCGTTGATTACGTTGCTTATGAAAATGAGGAAACAATTAACAACCTCGGTATTGGTTACAACCCTCGTACATCCGTTTTTGATATAAGTTTCGAAGACAAATACAGATGTAGTAAATGCAATGCAGAATATGAAATTAGATATTCATTTTCACCAATTGATAATACGAATTTTAAACATGCGACAATCCCTAACTTTGTACTAAATTTTGATCGAGCTAAAAGTAACAAAGAAGGTAAGTTATATAAGCCAAGCAATGGGTACAATTTATTATGGGGTGCCATTACCTTAAAACCAGAAGATATTGGGAAACTAACTCCTTATAGAAAAATATATTTCGCAGTAAAAGATGTGTCAAAGCGCCAACGCATACACCAGCAAGATGTAGATTTTAGTCACGTCTACGTTCCTGACCTAGGTTACATGCGAACAACGGATCTTGTTAAAACCATCGAATACCAAGTAATTCCTGTAAGCTACCCTATCGAAAGTGAGACTGAAACTTTAAATCAGATGTTAGTTGGTCAATATTTCGAGCAGCAACTTAAAGCATATGGAGGGACGCCACCGCTTGTTTTTAAGGCAAAAAAACTACCAAATGGACTGCAGCTTAACGCGGCCGGCTTGCTTTCAGGTACCCCACTAAAAAAGCAAACTTTATTTATGGAATACGAAATAGTGGACGCAAAAGGTCTCAGTGAACTCGTTAACATTAAGGCTAACGTTTTAATGGGTGAGGACCTACATGTACAACAATGCGGACTATTAGCAGACTTTAAAACTTCAGCTGAGAAATCTTTAATAGCTGATAAGAGGTTTAGAAAAATAGAAACGGATTCTTATACAAACTTCACTCGCCTCGGTACAACAATAACGGTAGGTTCTAACAAAGTTTACGATTTCACTCTTCTATCTGGAAGCCGTTTTTTCTTGCAGCGTGGCGACGTAATTAGGACGACGTGGTTTAACAATACGAATAAAAAAGTTACTTTTTCTCCGAGAATATCACTGTCATCTTCATCTAGAATTACTGATGCGACCATACAAGAATGGAAAAGAAGCGCTTCTGTTCAGATTGAACCAAAACAGAAGGCTGTAAGCGAATATACAGTCCTAAAAGATACTGTTAGTAGCCTCATAAACGTTAATGTTAATCATTCAAATAACAAAGGTCTTATTTTAGACAAGATCGAAACAGTTGAGGCATCTAGACCTAGTTCGGCTATATGTGTACCGTAAATAAGTACTCATAAAATTAAAGCGGACTACAATTAAACCATAGCTTTTCTAGCGCACCAATCCCAAGTATACTTTTTGAACAATTTTGCTTGATTCTCGCGTTTATGGTTTGTTGTTAGGAGATCATATATTGCCTGTTTCGTAGCTTCTATGGCGTCAATATCGACAACACTTCCAAGATCTGGTTCACTTGCCATGATTTCTGGCACACTACCAACACTTGTCGCGACAGCGGGACAACCACACGCCAATGCCTCTGTTAAAACGTTTGGACTGCCTTCACCACGACTAGATAAACAAAATATGTCTGCAGCGTTATACCAATCGATAAGCTGTTCATTTGGTACAGCGCCAACAAAATGGACGTGTTCCTGCAGCTCTAAATCGCTAACGAGTTGCTTGAGCTCCTTTCGATAGTCCCCTTCCGCACCTTCAGCCCCAAGAATATAGAAATGTGTATTGCTCAGAGCGGGAGTATCTACTATATCTTTCAAACCATCAATAACGACATCGAATCCCTTTCTATAAATAAGTGCGCCAACACCAAGTATTATCTTATGCTCTGCTGAAATTCCAAGCTTGCTGCGACAGGCAGTTTTGTCTTTGTAAAAAAATGCAGCAGTATCTACGCCGTTTCTAACCACCTTGGTTTTGTGCCGTGTATTCGCAATTCTGTCGGCAGTATCGGCCATCTCTTCGCTGAGCGAGATAATGCTGTCTACCTTTTTCAGGTACTTCGCAACGGCTTTTTCTCTTATATCACCGTCTTGCTGATGAAACGCTTCCATTCCTCTTAAAGTTACACGATAAGGAACATCGTAATGATTGCTCAGATAATCCCCGGCTGGGAGGTCTGGAAAAGTCCAATGTAAATCAATTAAATCGAAATTGAACCCAATTTCTTTAACAACCTTCTTCGCTGCATTTCGATACGTTTGAATCTCTAGCCCTTTAAAGTACCCTGGAATTGACAGATATCTTGGATGATAAATTGTTAATTTACCACGCTGTGTCTTAGTTGGTATGCGGCTAAGGTGTTCGAACTTACTAATAAATGAGTGAACAGGAGACCAAGGAATAGGGTTAATAACCGTGATATCGGCATACTGCGCCATCGCATTTAAGCGATTATATACAAAGATTCCATGGTTTGGTTTTTCCGTGTTAGGAAATAAGTAACTGATAGCTAGTATTTTTTTTCTTTTGCTTTGTAACATAGCCTACTTAGTTCCCCTATGAAGTATTGAATATAGTTTATTCAAGCCATTTTTTAGATTATTTTTTTGCTTTTCTGACCAATACCCAACAGTAAATACAATTAACAGAGGCATTAATAAAAGAAAAAATCGATATAAAATAGAGTCGAGGTCGGTCGGTGTAATCGCAGCAATCAGTTGAATCAAAGGCCTGTGAAAAAGATAAAGTGCAAACGTACAGGCAGCAACATTTCTTATGATACCTGCGTACCTCTCTAATATGTGGCCTACATGGTGCAAAACGGAAGGCACAAAATAAAGGTGTACACAAAACATTATTGCGTCAAAGTAATCCCCGTATATTTCCTTTCTCGACACCCAGCTACTTGAAAACTCTATGCTACGTATTTCGGGACCCAAGAAAATCATCGTAACTAATGCGCCGATTGATAATAGCGCCGAAATAAGAGAGTTTGGCCTGGGAGTACTGTTTGACATTCCACGATATAAAAAATAGCCCAACAACCAAATAGGCAAGAGCGCGACTATCGAGGGACCTGCAAACAACAAGATCAACGCAAGCCAAGCATATTTCCAGTGCGACTTGAAATAAAATACGCATGCAAATGCGACATAATAAACCCATTCGAACGTCAATGACCAAAATGGTTGATTTATACCTGGGTTCAAGCCGAGGTCCCATATATTTTGAATCATAAAGAATGACAAGAAATAATTTAGTAGGTAACTATCTGTCTCAAAAGGCCAAGGTCCGCTTATATAGAAATCAGGGTTAAGTAAATACCCAATAGAATCTGCAAAGAAAGTAATTACAAGCGCAGGCACGACTACTGAATAAAGCCTGCTTATTCTTGCTATAGAGTAGTCTTTTAATGCCGTTTCTTTTGTCGATGATATGTATGAGATCACAAAGCCTGACATGACGAAGAAAATCATAACCGCAGTTTGATCAAAGTGCTTCATTTGCCAAAATAAGCCATTACTAATTTTCTGTGATGCAACATGGGAGAGGAATACAACCAAAGCAGCCCCAAAACGCCATACATCTAAATACAAAGAAATATGCTTATTCAAATTGAGCGCCACTTTTTACTTTTGCTTCGAGAATTACAGAATTATCAATATGCAAAATAATCACTGATACTGCAGCAAATGAGCGTATGGTCTCTCTATCTGGATGGTCATTTTTCGTAGTCATATTAGCTAACGTTTTTCCTAAGCCACTCTTCTAGCACAACCAATTGCCACAACGTTTTATGGTGATCGTACTTATCTGCATTATGCTCTTCTATCAGCTGCTGAATGCGGTCAACCTTGAAAAACTGGTGAAGCTTGGTTTTATTCGACAGCAATAAGTCCTTCGCGTAATCACGAAGCTCATTTTGAAACATAAGTTTAAGTGGTGTGGGGAACCCCATTTTCTTACGATAAATAATGTCGTTCGGCAAAATGCCTTCCATCATCTTTTTAAGTGGGTACTTGCCTTCGCCTTTTTTAATTTTATGCTTCGACGGTATAGTTGCCGCAAACTCTACTAATCTGTAATCAAGAAACGGCACACGAAGCTCAATCGACGTTGCCATGCTCATACGATCAGCTTTTATCAATAAATCGTCAACCAGCCAAGTTTTAGTGTCGAAATAAAGCATTTTGCTAAGCTGGTCTTTGTCTTTAGTTTTTTCAAACAATTGCTTAGAGAACTCACCGTGGTTTGTTGCTGCTTTGGCTGACTGTAATCGTTCATTAAAGTCATCTCTATACAATGCTTGTTTCTGTGCGTCAGGGTAAGTAGACATACCTTTGTAGCGCTTTTCAATGGGTTGTGTGGCCATATTTAGGTATTTAGATACCTTATGACTTTTACCCAGCACTTTATTTGAAATCCCCGCGAAAAGCTCTGTTCCGCTCTGCCCGACTACGTTACGGTACTTTTCTAATACATTCATGTATTGGTACAGGTCATATCCTGCAAAAATCTCATCAGATCCTTCGCCCGATAATGCAACCGTTACCTTTTCTTTGGCTAATTTGGAAACAAAAAATAGCGATATAGCCGCAGCCTCCGTAACAGGCTCATCCATTAAATGAATATACTCAGGAATAAAGTCGGCAAATTGTTGCGGTGTTATTTTTAGCTCATGATGATCGGTACCAAACTTCTCTGCAATCATTCTTGCGTACTGCGTTTCGTCGAAGTTCTTACCAAAGTCGTACGCTATAGAGAATGTTTTAAGGGGCTCTTTTACTTTATCAGCAAGCAACCCAACAACCGCGCTAGAGTCGATACCACCACTTAAGAAAATACCCAAAGGAACGTCACTGCGAAGCCTGAGGTCTATCGCACTTTCAAGTAACGTTTTGCTTTCATTTACATAGTAGTCGAACCCTTTATCTTCAACATTGTTAAACTCGAGGTCCCACCACTGTGTTGTTGTTAGTTGGCCATTCTTCACAATAGCATAGTGCCCTGGCATAAGGCGTTTAATGCCTTTATGAAGCGTATTTTCGCCAGGAATATAGCCAAAACTCATGTAGTCGTCGATAAGTTCAACGTTTAAATCAGGAAGTGCACTTAGTCCTTTGAGAATAGCTTTCGTTTCAGAAGCAAATATAAGCTCGTTAGCATCTTGATAATAATAAACGGGCTTTATCCCCAAACGATCTCGGGCCAGAAACAATTCTTGTGTTTCGTTATCAAATATTGCAATAGCGAACATGCCGTTAAAACGGCTTAAACAGCTTTTTCCCCACTCTACGTACGCTTGTAAAATCACCTCAGTGTCGGTACCGGTTTCAAACCTGTAGCCTTTTTTCTCAAGCTCGGCTCTAATTTCAATATAGTTATACACTTCACCGTTATACGAAATAACAAAACGGCCGCTTTCTTCCACGCGTGGCTGGTGGCCTGCCGGGGTTGGATCTAATATGCTCAAGCGTAGATGAGCTAACCCACAATAACCATTGTCTGACACCCATATTCCGTTACTGTCTGGGCCACGATACGGCATTGTGTCTCGCATGACTGCAATGCGTTCTGCATCTGCTGCATATTTGTAATTAAGTGTCCCTAAAATTCCGCACATTTTTTTCTACTTTATTTTGGTTGAAAGAGCAATAGGTATCTCTTCACAATTTTATTAGATGGATTTTCAATATATCGATGCATAAAGTGGGCTATTAATATTACACCAGAGAAACTTAAAGGCATACTCAACCAATAGCTACCGGTAAAGTTAATAAATTGATTAATTAAAATGTAGCCGACTTCTTGATGAATGAGGTATAACGAATAAGATATCGTACCAAAGTAGACAAGTATTGGGTGCCTTAAAAAAGATAATTTATCTTTTATTACGAGAATCATCACTAGAAAGAAGACTGTTACCATAATGCTTGAAGTAAGGTTATGGCGAGAGTAGTCTGTCTCAGCCAACAGCCACTGAGCTAAAATCAAGAAAAACAGTATAAAATATATAAACCATGTTTGGGTAGTTCGTAATTTGTTTGACTCCCACAGTTTGTAAAAAAGAAAACCAGCTAAAAACAGATGAATATGAGGAATTAGCATCAAAGCTTTAAATTTATAACTAAGATAGACGTCAAATATAGAGCTCAATACTGTCAAGGCTGAAATTCCAATGCCAATTACGATCATTAATATTATAGGGATAGATTTAAAAAGATAAAAAATTGTCGCTACTGCAATGTAGAAAAATAATTCATAACTAAGAGTCCAATATGAGCCATCTATGTTTTTAGCACCGAGAAAATTAGGGATCATCGTTAAGTTTTTAAGTAGAACGAAGATATCAAATTGTCCATTAAACACCCAAATAAAAAACGACGAAAAAAAACTGCAGCCCAGAATGTAGGAAAAAGTCGAGCAAACCTAGACACAAAAAATCGGTACACATTATTAGAATTTTCGATAGACATCGATATCACAAAGCCACTTATGATAAAAAAAAGCTCAACACCATAACGACCAATGTGTGACGAGGCTGCAGGGAATAAACCTAACAACTCAGGGTAATTGAACTTAATCGCAAAGAGAGATGTAAAGTGATAAGCTACCACCCCTACGGCTGCAATTCCCCGTAAGGCATCTAAAGAGACTAACCGATATAAATTACTCATTATCTGACTTTTCCCTCCTTAGAACTCTAAACTTTCTTAGAGTTTGCGAGAGCTTTTCTACAATCAACGTTTCAACGCTTTCCGGCTTTCCTACGCATACCCACACTGTTAATGTAGTTCCTGAATAAAATACAATACCTAAAAAAACTAATATTAAAAAGTTTAACAAGTTAATATCAAAGTTAACGTAATACTTTATCAAAAATAATAGTGTGCACATAACCAAACTAGAAAGAATTGCTCGCATATTTGTGATAAAAGTCTTAGTTAGCGAAATTGATATCTCACGACGAACTAAGAAGTATGAAAAAAACAGGTTGACAAGAGAGCTCAATATGAGAGCTAGTGCTGGGCCTTCTATATTTTCAATCAGATTAAAACCAAACAAAAATCCGAAAAATGACAGTATTCTTACTGCTGAAATAAGTGTCGTAACCTTTGGCTTTCCGAGTGCTAAGAAAATATATCCATTATTTGATGAAACGGAGCTGATGAACGCAAAAACTGATAATAATTGAATAACTGAAATTGCCGACATCCACTTGTCACCTAGTACTGTAGGGACAAAGTAATCAGCGGTGATCATTAGCCCCAATGATGCAGGGAGTGCTATTACCGTGATCATTGACGTTGTCTGATAAAACAGTTCACGTAGCGACTCAAAATTATGCTTTTGTTTTGCATACGCTGGATATGCAGCCTTATTAATAGGCGCAGCTATTTCTGTAGCTGGCAATGTCGCCATTTCTTTACTTATACTGTAGATACCCGCTGCTGAGGTCGAAATAAACTTACCTACTATTAGGTCAACACTCTTATTGTTTAAATAGTAAAAAAAGTTATTCAACATTATCCATTTAGAAAAGTTAAATAATGCGCCTACCCCTTTTAATGACAATGAAGGCACATAGGGTAGCATCACATAGCTGAAAATTATGTTGAGTAAGGTGACAAGAAGTGAACCAAAAATTAAAGCCCAATAGCTCTCCAATAAATACGCCATTAATAGCGTCCCGAAAAAGCTAATTAACTTGGGTATAACTTGAAGTTTAAGTTCGAGATAAAAATTCATCTCGATTTGGAAGTCTACTACTTTAATATTTTTGAAACTAGAAATTATAAACAGCGATGAAACAGCGTAGATCACCGACTCTAGGCGAGGGTCTTCAAAAAAAACTGCAATTGGAGTTGCAATAATTACAAAGAATAAACAAGCAAAACCGCCAAACATTAGGTTAATAGTGAAACCTGTATCATAGTCGCTTTTTTCCAACTTGTTTTTCTGTATCAACGCAGTATTCAACCCAAAGTCACCAAACAAACTAACTAAGCTATATAGCGACATAGCAATTGCTGCTACACCAAAGTCCTGAGGTGACAGAATACGCACTAAAATGAGAGAGCTAATGATGCCTAGAGCATTAATAATTAAGCGAGTAACTAACATTAGTAGCGCACTCTTTGCCAATCTTGGCGAATGTTTTTGATTCATTTATTTATAGTCATGTTTTAAAGCTTGTCGTTATCTATTCTATTCAGGTAAAACTTTTTTATATGTTTTGCTCAATTCAAGTTTTTCGCACTCAGCCTTAAGATCAAAATTGTAAGACAAGTCTAATGCCAAGTTTCGTTTAGAATTATTAGGTGATTGAGCTACATAATTTTTGCTTCTAATGCGAGTGCAGTGACCTTCATCTAATATTTTTTCAGGAATCAAATAGACTTTTGAACTTTTAGGTTTAAGGTTTTTAGCCCAGTATTTTATACCACTACCATGGTCGTAATAAATTTTAGATCTTTTTGTAAACTCTGCTTGTGGTGAGTTTGGATGATAGGCCACATGACCAAACCAACCTGAGCCAGTCTCAAACTGGTGCTTACTGGCTGCTTGAGTTGTACAACCCGCTAATTCCCAGTATCTATTATATTTATTTAATATAGTGTTCATGATGCCTCGATTAGGCTTGGTTACGGCGATGTCGCCTTCCCGTAAAGACCCAAATACTTCAGCTAAATATGAAACGTTTCTCTTACGGACCAGTAAATCTGAATGCCAAAATGCTAGTTTTTTTGTGTATAGGAAAGCAAATTCGATAGGGAACATCATGTGAAGCATCGGGAGCTTTAAATCTTGATTAAAGTCAATTTCAATTGCACCATCAAGCAAAACAGGTGCTTTTGCTCTTGGGTCAGAGCCAACAAGCGGCGTCCATCCAACATCTTTCACTAACTGCTGTTGTATAAGGCACCAATCTGGATCAACATTCCAGCATAGCCATAATTTTTCATAGCCATTTGTTTTCGACTTCCACTTCTCTGCAGCTTCAAATATTTGCTTCAACTCTAATGAAAAATGATTCCAATGCCCTTTTCCCGTTCGATACAGCTTTTCTTCAATATCCATAATTACTCGTTATTTATCTTTATCTAATAAATCGTGGTTTTTATACTTCTTAAAAATTGAGTTTATTGAAGCAATTAAGGCTATCATCCAAATCGATATCTCTAAAACTTTGCTATTAGAAAATTGACTTGCAGCCATTATACCAAGCAAACCACTACAGCAACCTAACAGTATCAGCTTAACATTAATCGTTTCATCGGACGTGCGCTTAACCTCCTTGACTCTCATAAATGCAGTGAAAACCAACCAAAAGTATAAAAATGCTCCAACGATTCCGTGGTCAACTAAAAAGCTCATGGTGATATTGTGAGAGGCTCGACGCCCACCAATTTCAGTGTTGGTCATAAAATCTTCTGGTACATAAAAAGGGCTTAATAGCAATGTTCCTCTATGCCCAAAACCAAACAGCGGGTAGTCTTTCAACATTTTCCATTGAGATTCAATAATAACAAACCGTGAATACGCACTTTTATCTATTTGCTCAGTATCATTTGCATTTATAACGTTATTTAATCTTTCAACAATTAAAGGGCCAACTAACATTAGTCCAGCAATGGCAGCTACTGCAGCCCATTTAAAAATGAGAGCTCGTTTAAGTTTAGGAGCAAAAAAAACAAAGCAGACACCAGCTAATAGCAAACCAACGATTCCACCACGGCTACCTGACATAAACAGTAGGTTCGCGGTTAGAGCTAGTGGTATTAGAATCAAAAAGCGCTTTTTTACGTTGGTGGCAACTATGGCAGAAGACATCATTATTATTGGAATTAGGTGAATGGATAGTAAGTTACTGTCTTCAATTCCTGGCAACCCAGCAGCTTCAAACCGGCCTTTTATATGAGTCTGCAAAGCCGTAAGCCCAATGTATGCTGCACCTATACAATTCGCAGCTATCAAAGCTACCAGCTTCTTTTCAGAGTTTACTAGTGTAACTATAAGAAAGAAAACGATAATCAATTTAAAAAGTAAAATAACATAATCAATTTGCACCTCTGAAAAAGTAACTAGAGGTATTTGGATACATGTGTAGGTAAAGAACAATAAAAGTATTTTTGATTCTTTGATCTTCAACCAAGCACCTTTGTTCTTGGCATGCATTAGAGTACTTAATAGCGTTACAACAGCGACTACTAGTGTCCACCGAATCTCAGGTAAAAAAGCCCCCCAATACTTTCCTGGTGGATGCATATAAAACACGAAAAAATACAACAATAAGCCTATAAATGGCCGCTTTAAGGCAACAAGGCAGCCTATTGAAAATACCGCCAAAAAACCTAACGCAGTAATCGGCATTACTGTTTACTACCTTTTAAATGGGCTGCAAGGGTAACTACTCTTCTTGAATTCTCTTGCCAAACAAACCGTTTATCTACCACGCTCTGTTTTACTGCACTTCGCTTCGCGATATGTTTGGTATATTGCGTAATAGCTTCGGTTAACGCCGCTTTGAAGGCGTGTTGATTTCCTTTTTCGAAGAACAATGCAGTAGTGTCACTTAAAATTTCTTCTATGTTAGGAGTTTTCGGCGCAATAATCAGCGCGCCCACAGCCATATACTCAAACATTTTAAGTGGCGATGCGTAAGACGTCACATCAGGCTGTAAGGCTATATCGAACTCCTTCACATAATTTAGCACTTTGTCTCGGGTAACCAGGCCTTTAAACTCTACTTTGTCAGCTATGCCTAAAGCCTCTGCTTGCGCTTTTAGCTGAGGTAAAATGGCACCGTCGCCAATGCATACCAACTTAAGAGGCAACTCTTTATGCTCGGCAATAGCTTCGATTGCCTTGTCCATTCCATGCCATGGATGAATAAAGCCGGTAAAGCCAATGGTTATCTGAGCCTTATCTTCGTTTATTGGCTGCGCTAGCATTTCATCAATGAAATACTGGCGTACTCCGTTATGGATAACCTCTAGTTTACTATCGGGTACACCCGCCGCCCTTACATAGTCGGCAAGAACGTCAGTAACGGGCAAACAGTAATCAGCCCCTCGCCATGTAAAATTCTCAATTTTTTTTGCGAAGTTTTTTAATGCCAGCCCGCTGTATTTACTGCGTTCCTCCACTAATGGTGCATTTATTTCTAGTATAAATGGCACGTTAAAAAGCTTTGCAGCCAGCACGCCTGCTGGCTGATACAGGTTATAACGCTCGTAAATCACATCGGGTTTAAACTTAATAATGGCAACAGCCAGTTTTAAAAATACCCAAATGCTGTAAGCCAGCTCAATAATTTCATACAACGCATGTGGCAGCGCTTTTTTCAGCTTGCTAACGAAGCCGCCATCACCACCGAATTCTGCGTTTTCGTTTACCTGAGGGGCTACAAAGCACAGCTCGTGGCCTTGCTCAATAAAGGCATTTGTTAGCTCTTCAACATGCACATATTGTCCATCTTTTGAGGCTATTCTATGGTGGTAAAGTATTTTCACGTTTACTGTTTTCCAAAATGCTTATTTACAAAAGCATTAAATATAAGAAGTGACCATATTGTCATACCGTGGTCGAATTTACGGTCATGATGCTCTTGTAGTAGCGCACTTATACCGGCTTCATCAAATAAGCCCGTATCTTTCAGCGCTCCTCCTGTTAACTTACTTTGCAGTGATTGTGTTGGGATCTGTCTAAGCCACTCATCTATGGGGGCAGAAAACCCCATTTTGCTGCGTTTAGTAACAATTTCAGGTAGTAAATGATCAAAAGCCTTGTGAAGCACACGCTTTGCACTGTCCCACGACAAATTTAACGTCGGCGAAACCGCTAATACCTTTTCTACTAAATGGTGATCTAAGTAGGGAACCCGCACTTCAAGTGAGTTTTTCATACTTGCTCTGTCGACTTTCGTTAATATGTCGCCAGCAAGGTACGTTTTAAAATCTACAAGTTGTATAGCTTTTAACGCATCGCGGCTTTTACTCTTTTTCGCAATGTCCTCAAATAGCTTCAAACTACTGTACCCATGTAATGCGGTTTTAAACTGCGGTGAATAAATGCGCGCTAAATGGCTTTGGTCGGTAATTGAAATTGCATTGTGATAGCTTGCAATGGCACTACCTGCCAAGGCATTTAACGTTGTTTTACCCCGCAAAAACTTAGGCGCTTTATTCAAATTAGGATAACATTTTGCTAGCGAACCGAATACCGCATGGCGCAGTTTTGATGGCATCAAGCGCCTAATCTTCTCTTCTACCCACAACATTTTATGGTTACGGTAACCATATAAAAGCTCGTCGGCACCATCACCTGATAGAATCACTTTTACATGTTCTGCGGCAACACCCGACAGTATGAAAGTGGGTATTGCAGAGTTATCTGCAAACGGCTCGTCGTAAATATCGATTAGCGTGTCTAAATAGGTGAGGTCATTTATCGATACGTTAGTATTTACATGTTTAAAGCCCAAACTATCCGCAACCTGTTTCGCATAGAAAGACTCATCGTACTGAGACAAATCGAACCCAATGGAAAACGTATTGATGGGCTGTTCGCTATGCTTTTGCATTACTGCTGAAATGACCGATGAATCTATACCGCCTGACAAAAAACTACCTAATGGCACGTCGGCTAGCATTCGAACTTTAATCGCGTCTTCGGTTAGCGCTTCAAACTCAGCCGTTATTGCTCGTTCATCAGGTTTTTCATCGGAAACAAAGTCTTCAATATTCCAGTAACATTCAGGCACTACCGATAAGTTGTGATTACCCTCCCCTTCCAGCTTAATCAATGCATGGTGCGCTGGCGGTAACTTAAATATACCTGAAAATATAGTTTTAGGGTCGGCTACATAACCTAACGAAAAAAAGTCTTCAACCGCACTATGGTTTAATGATTTCGTAACAGATGGGTGGGCCAGCACGCCCTTCAGTTCAGAGGCAACCAGCAAATCGCCCTGCTTAGTAATACTCCAGTGCAATGGCTTAATGCCTAATCTATCGCGTGCCATATAAAGCACGTTGTCATTCGCATCGTGAATAACAAAGGCAAACATGCCGCGTAATTTACTTACTAAGTCGGTTTTCCAGGCAAGCCAACCGTGAAGTAGCACTTCAGAGTCACAATTAGTTTTGAACACATGCCCTAACGCTTCAAGCTCTTTTCTTAATAATTTGAAATTGTAAATTTCGCCGTTATACGTCAGTGCTATATTGTTATTTATTATGGGCTGGGCGCCTTTTTCTACATCTAAAATAGACAGCCGCTTGTGCCCTAAGCCAACATTCTTGTTTGTATAATAACCCTCGCCATCTGGCCCTCTATGGCGCAACGACTCGGTCATACTACGAAGTATAGACTCGTCAATTTCACACTCTGAGGGCTGCCTTACCCACGCTACAACACCACACACGTCTGGTTATCTCCTTTGCATGCTTTTATAAAGCCCGCTTAACCCCCAGAAATATTTATGCTTCTTCATTAAGTATAAAATTCCGTTTAAATGAGAGAAGTGAAAACGTGTAAGCTTGAAGCCTCTCGAGAGCTCTTGTGCATCGTGAATAACCGAAACGTCAGGTACATAGTGAATTTCGTAACCCGCTTTCCACACGCGAATACAGTAATCAACGTCTTCAGGTGAATAAAAGATGTTTTCATCCAATAAACCAACCTTATCAACTACATGTTTGGGCAACATCCAACACGCGGAAATAGCATAATCTACATCAACTGGCTGCTGAATAGCAGACAACTCGCTAGGCTTAGCTTCCATCTTTTTTAGAAATAAAAACCGCTTAGCTTTTCCAACTAAGGTGGGAAATTTGTCGCAGGATAACTGAAAGTTACCAGACGCATAGGTAATTTTAGGAACGGCTAACCCTACGCTGTCATTTTCATTTAAGTAATTCATTAATCTGTTTAGCGCAATGCCATTTACATACGCATCAGAATCTAGCACCAGCACAAATTTACCCGTTGCTTGTTTTAGCGCTTGGTTTCGAGAATACGTCGTGCCAGTATTTTTATGTAGATTGATTATTTTGAGGGCGTCACCGTATTGAGATTTACACGCCTCAATACGGCGTAACGAATCATCTGACGAGCCATTTTCTACAACAAAAACTTCGGCTGCCAAAGTAAGCGATTGCAAGGCGCTATGCAGGTCTGACAAGCACCGTTCAATATGCTTTGCCGAATTAAATGAAAGGATTACAACTGAAATATCCACTATGCTTACTCGCTTTCTTGTTCTTTATTCATGAGCGTTTTTATAAGTACTTCTGGAGATACCATTTGTGAGCTAGCAGCATATAACGCTGTACCACCAAAGTCATCAAAAGAAAGCTTACTAAGCAACTGGGTTGCTTTTGCCTTTATCGGGTTTGCGGTGTAAAGGCCGTCCACACGCCAAGTATATACAACATTAATTGTGCGACCACCGCCGTTTTTCAATTGTAAATACTTATAGTGAACAATGCCTAATTCACTTTCATAGGTAGCCGCAATAGACTCTGCCACCGACCAAAATTCGGGGTCGTATGGTTTATTACTCCAAGTTATTAACTCTTTATCGTTTCGCTCTGTGAAATAGGTAAAGCTATAAAGGCTAATATCAACACCATTAATACTTGTATTAGCGTACTGCTGCTTATCGTAATTAGTATAAATTGGCTTCCAGCCATCGATGGTTTTAGGCTCGGTTTGATCTGTGGTTTCTTCTTGCAGTTGTTCGAGCAGCGTAGATTTTTCAGCATTGAACGCCACCATAAATACTGGGCCACATATTAAAATTATTGCAGCAAATACAACGTGAGTTTTCGCTACTGATAGCTGAGACGTACTCTTATTCATCGCGGGAAGTGGTTTATTGTCGTAAAACAGACGTGAGAACAATAACACTAGCACGGTTACAATAAAGAAGAAGACCCAACCATACACAAGGTGATCAAAGCCAACTGCAGCTTCCATATTACTAATATGCCCGATATACACCATGATGAATGCGCGCATACCATTGGCTAAAATGGGTATTAAGCATACGCATACCATAAATACTACTTGCTTGGTGCGCGAAACAATATCTAGGTGGGCAATAAGAAGCCCTATAGTAATAGTAGAAAAAAGAAAGCGAATACCGCTGCACGCTTCAGCCACGTGAAATAAACCCTCTGGTATTTGTAAATACCATCCTTCTCGATAAACGGGAACATTAACGGCGTTTAACATAAATACCGTTAGGTCTGCGGTAACTTCTTGCAAGTCGGGAATTAAGAACTCACCAAAGGGAACGGCAAGCAAAAGAAACAGCAAGGGGAACAACAATAACTTTAATACAGCGGTGCCAAATACTGCCCAAACAAAAAAAAGCGGCATTGCCATAACGGCAAAATGTTCAACGGCACCAATTAAGGCAAGCTTTCCAACCAAATAAAGAACAGTGCAGCCCACTAGCCCTATAAAGCCAACATTACTTAGCATGTTACGCTTAACTGCCAAGTTGAATGCATAACGTTTTCTATAAATTAACCAGCACGCCACGGGTACAATTAATACCGCGTGCTCGAATGTCGTAGACGAAAACCAAATAGACACAATATCTGCAAATGTAGTGAAATACATTGCTAACCATAGTGCTGCAAAAACACACAACACAACTGCCTGGCCTACCGCCAATGTAACTTTATTGTACGATGCAGCCTCACTACTTAATGTATGTGTCATACATACTGCCCCAGTTAAAATCCTTTAACAAATTATCAATTTTTGCTTCCATTCTTGATAGGTTCACGTAATGCCTAAATTTTGAAAGCCATTTAGCGTTGGCAATGTATGGCTGATCAGGGTCGATTTCCCACGGATGAAAATAAAAGCTATAGGGTGCTGACTCAGACTCCATGAACTGCATAATTCGTTTTTTAGATAGCCAGTAAGGGTAAAGCCTGAAATAACCGCCACCACCGATACCCGTGTTTGCATTGTTTTTACGGATAGTTGGAATGGGTATCTCTATAATGCCTTCTTCGCGTTCATACTTAAAACGCGGCCAATCAGGCACTCCGTAAAGGTCATGTTGTATTGGGTATGTACTAGAAGAGTAAACAAAACCTTGTTCAGCTAATACTTCGTAAACCCAAGTATTGGTATTGTTCACCGAAAAACTAGGGGCACGATACCCTTTAATAGCGACACCGCCGGTGTCCTCTAGTATTGCCGTACTATCAGCCACATCTTTTATAAACGCATCTCTGCTCATCGTAGTAGCACGCTGATGCTCTAACCCATGGCTAGCCAGCTCATGGCCTTCATCTACTATACGCTTTATGACGTCGGGGCAACGTTTGGCTACCCAACCTAACGTGAAAAAGGTACTTTTAACGTTATTTTCTGCAAACAAGTCAAGCAAACGGTGCGTATTGTCGCCAACCCGTAAACTTATGCTGTTCCAATCTTTTTTATCTACTACACCTTCGAAGGCCGATACTTGAAAGTAGTCTTCAACATCAACCGTCATCGCATTTAGGCGATTATCTAACTTCATGCTCATCGCCCTTACTAACGGCCTTTGCCGAATAGCACCACTTCAACGGTACGTATTAATATTAAGATATCCAGTAACAAACTTTGGTGTTTAACGTAATAAAGGTCGAACTTCAATTTTTCCATTGAATCCTCAACACTGGCACCATATGGGTAGTTAAGCTGTGCCCACCCTGCCAACCCGGGTTTTACATTATGGCGTTGGTTGTAATAGGGTACTTCTTTCACTAATTGCTCAACAAACTCGGGGCGCTCTGGGCGCGGCCCGATAAACGCCATTTCACCTTTAAACACATTAAGTAATTGAGGTAATTCATCTACGCGGTATTTACGAATAAAGTTACCAATACGAGTTACCCTACTGTCGTTCTTCGATGCCCATTTGGCACCGTCTTTTTCAGCGTCGGGGCGCATACTTCTAAATTTAATAATTTTGAAAAGCTGCCCGTTTAACCCCACTCGCTCCTGCTTATAGAACACAGACACGCCAGTTCTAAAGCCATCATCTAAATAAATAAAGAGGCCGGTAAACAACATAATGGGCCAAACAAAAAAGAACACAATAAACGCTAAAAAGGCATTTAAGGTGTAATCGAGGGCGTCGCGAAGATAGTTTTGGCTTTGAAAGCCATTTGAGTAAATAACCCAGCTTGGGTACATTAAGTTTACAACTATTTGCCCGGTTTCGCGTTCCATGAAATCGAGCAATTCGGTAACTTCTATACCGCGCAGCCTGCATTCGAACAGTACCTCTACCGGTAAAGTGCCTCGGCGTTGATCGCAGGCAATGACGATTTCTTCAATGTCGTTATCTAAAATAAATTGTTGAAAGCTTTCATCTACTTTTACATGAATAATTTTTTCCTGCTTTATGCCGTCTTCGCGGTTATCACCCGGAATAGGTACGAAGCCCAACAAATCGAATGCTATGCGGTCTACGTCGCGGCGCATACGCTTTTCTATTATAGAGGCACGTTCGCCCGCTCCAAGTACAACAATGCGCACTTTGCCTAAACCAAGCAACCCTAAGCGGTTAGTAAAGTAGCGAAATACGACTAACGTAATAATGATGGCACTTACCGCGGCAGGTAAGAAATACGAATCCATTACCAACTGGTCGAAAAACGCCCTACTAATTACCTCAACAAGAAAATAACTTAACCCTACACTTACAAAAATTCTGCGTATTATTCCCCTGAAGGTTTCACGCAATTTAGCCTCGTACAACCCAACCGACAGCGAACACAAAAGAATAGAAACGGTGAGCAAGCCCACGTTCACAATTAATTTTTCTATATCGACATTGGCCGCCAACCCCAACTGCGTAAGGATAAAATGAGAAATATACCCCATGTACGCTATGAGGACTGCCTCGGTAAGTACTAATATATTTGAGCGTTTATTCTGATTTCTTTTATTAACTGCCACCCCTGGCCCCCAAAAAACTACCGCTATGATTCCCACTATAAAGGGATTTATTCTAATAGACTAGAATTGTTGTTGGCATTATAGTGACAATTACCGTAGGGTATCCACCGAAAGTTAGAATTTAACCATAATGAGTGTAGGATGATCTCTTATGTTGAGCTTTAAACGCTTACAAATCTGTTTTGCAGTACTACTAACACTATTCATTTCAGGCTGTAGTAATACGGGGGCACTCCCTGAATCTACTACCAGAGCGTCGTTAACAACCGACGTAAACGATTACCAATACTTAATTGGCCCGGGCGACTCGCTTACTATTTTTGTATGGCGTAACCCTGAAGTGTCGGGGCAATTTATTGTTCGCCCTGATGGCAAAGTAACTACATCGCTTGTTGAAGATATCGACGTAGCGGGTAGAACGCCTACTATGCTTGCCCGTGAAATAGAAGAGCAACTGTCTACTTATATCAACAACCCTCGCGTTACCGTTAGTGTAAATAATTTTACCGGCCCGTTAAGTGAACAGGTGCGTGTTATTGGCGAGGCGACTAACCCAAGTGCGGTGAATTACACTGAACACATGACATTGCTAGACCTTATGATAGCCGTGGGCGGGTTAACCGAGTTTGCTGACGGAAACGGCGCTAAACTGGTAAGAGTAATAAACAATAAACAAACCACTTTCGATATCAACATTGATGACTTAATTCGCGATGGAGATATTTCAGAGAATGTAGACATGTTGCCTGGCGACATTGTTATCATTCCGGAAGCTTGGTTCTAGTTCTAGCAGTAAACGGAACAATTAATAACATGCAGGATTTACAGCAAACGCTCGTCCAGGTTCTCGATTATTTAAAAGGAATCTGGATAAAAAAACGCTACGTGATGATTTTTTCATGGCTTATATGCCCAGTAGGTTTTTTATATGTCGCAACCCTTCCCGATGTTTACGAATCCAAAGCACAAGTCTTCGTAGACACCCGCTCGGTACTCCAACCATTGCTTCGCGGTTTAGCTATTCAGACCAATCCCGACCAAGAAATACAAATGATGGCGAAAACATTACTTAGCCGAAGTAATGTGGAGAAAATTGCCAGAGAAAGCGATTTGGATATCACAACATCGACAGAAGACGAGTTTGAAGCGTTAGTAACAAGGTTATCAAAAGATATCAACTTGTCATCAACTGGCAGGGACAACATATACAACATTTCATTTTCTAACGAGATGCCAGCAGTTGCACAAAGAGTGGTTCAAGAAACGTTAGATTTGTTTGTAGAAGGGTCGCTTGGTAACAACCGAAAAGATACTGACACTGCGGGCCGCTTTTTAGATGAACAGTTAGGTGAATATGAAGCTAGACTCTCTGAATCTGAGCAGCGATTAGCCGATTTCAAGCGCCAGTATAACGACATACTGCCGTTAGCAGGAACCTATTACTCTAGCTTACAACAACTGAACAATGACTTAGAAGCGACACGTCTTCAAATAAAACAAACCCAACAGCAAACGGCATCATTAAAGAAACAGCTTGGTAGCGGAAAAACTGCAGATAGCTTTGGAGTAACAAATCAAGATGAACCTGTGCTTCGCACTAGGTACGACGAGCGAATAAAAGGTCTTGAGGAAGAGCTTGACCGCTTGCGCCTTCGTTTTACCGACAAACACCCTGACGTTATTGAAACGGCAGCCTTATTAGAAAGTTTGGAAGCATCTCGAGCGAAAGAAATAGAAGCATTTTTACAAGCAGGTGATGATGACGACACGCAACCTTTAAGTGAACTAAACCGCGAGCTTAAACTGGAAGCCAGTCGTTTAGAAAGCCAAGTTGCGTCGTTACGCGTGAAAGAAACCGACTTAGAAGCAAAAATTGCAGAACTTGAAAGTAAGGTTGATTTAATACCGCAGATTGAAGCCGAATCTACTGCACTGAACCGCGACTATGGCATTACTAAACGTAAGTACGAAGAGCTACTGTCAAGAAAAGAGTCTGCCGACTTGTCTCGACGAGCAGATGTGTCATCAGAGGATTTACAGTTTAGAATTATCGAGCCTCCTTTGATGCCAAAATCACCTGCCGGCCCTAAACGAGTATTATTTTATACGGCAGTGTTGATTATAGGTTTTGGAGCAGGTATTGCTGTTGCCTTTTTAGTTAGCCAGCTAAACCCTATCTTGATAAGGCCAAAACAGCTGTTAGCCTTAACCGATTATCCTATCTGGGGTACCGTTACGCATTTAAACATTGAGCAAATTAACAAAACTAATCGCATGCGTTTATTTGTATTTCTTTTGTCCTCTGGGATGATATTTGCTATGTACGCTGTTTTAATGGCCGCTGAAATTATGAATATCGATTTATTTAGGGGCATGCTTTAATGAAAAACACCATTGAAAAAGCGTTGCAGAAGCAGAATGAAGCAAAGCGAAAGCAACAAGAAATAGCAAAAAATTCTGTACCTGAGCCTCAGCCAGCAAAACGAGCGGACCTTACTGAGAACAGTACTCCTGTTGTTCAAGCGTCCCCTTCTCCTGATCCACAAAACGTAGCACCTAGTCCAGAACCCGCTACTACAAGCTCAGAAAAAGGGCAATCATCTGCGCTACCGGAATTTAAAATTGATTTAGAGCGTTTAGAAGAAAAAGGCCACATTTCAATAGCGGGCGAACGTAAACAGATAAACGAAGAATACCGTGAAATTAAGCGAAAGCTACTGGCGAATGCCTTTGGCAGCCTAGCGAAAACGCTACATAACCCAAATATAATTATGGTAAGTAGCAGCAGGCCTAGCGAGGGGAAAACCTTTACTGCAGTTAACTTGGCACTAAGTATTGCGGCAGAGCAAGATAAAACCGTGCTATTGGTTGATGCAGACGTGTTAAAGCCTAACGTATTAAATACGTTAGGCCTTGAGCGTAGAAAAGGCTTGATGGAGTATTTAACGGGTGACGTAGAAGACATTTCAGATGTGCTCTACCCTACCAATATTGAAAAATTAAAGATTATCCCTGCAGGTAAATCGCACCATTTATCTACCGAACTATTGGCTAGCCAAAAAATGCACGAGACGGTAGATGAATTTGCGAACCGCTACCCAGACCGTATTGTAATTTTTGATACGCCCCCCCTTATTGGTATTACTGAAAGTGCTATTTTAGCGAATTTTGCAGGCCAAGCCGTTGTGGTAGTGGAAGAAGGCAAAGCAAAAATTGGCGACATAAAAATGTCGGTAGAGCGTTTAAACCCAGAAATGGCAATAGGCTTTGTGGTAAATAAAAGCGTACATAACGATACCGATGGAAGCGGATATTATGGATATTACTATGCCGAGCGCAATAAATAACAAATTAGCTTTTCGGCACAGTAACATTGCCTTGGTAGTTGCCGCTGCACTATTAACTAGTGTTAGTGGGCCCGTAAACGCTAAGTTAGATATAAGCGCAACTGCGTCAGCGAAAGGCATTTTTCAAGATGTTGAATCTGAAGAGAATGGTAACTTTTCGCTAAATACGTTATCGGTTAACCCCAGTGTAAACGTCGCGTATCAGTCGCGTACGTTTAACGGGTTATGGCAAGGTAAGCTTACCCATATTTCCCGAGATAGTGACGACAACAGCCGTGAAGATAATTACGGTGAATACAGCTACTCTGCGGAGTGGGCACCGGTAGATGAGCTCATTACTTTTCAGGCATCGGGCGCGTTGAATTATCAAAATGCGCAGGCAGGTAATTTTTTAGTGTCTGACTTTTTTACCAATGCAGACGCACTCGCCAAAACACGCTCTAACCGTTTCGGCACTACTATTACGCTTTCACAAGGCGATTGGGTTCGCGGCCAAGGTACGGCATCGTATTCCGATGTAGCCTCTGAGCGTAACGCACTGAATAACGGTTTTGCCCTTGATAACGACACCTATCAGCTGTCTGGCACCCTAACCAACGGCGATGAAGCCAAGTACCTAATTTGGAACCTTACCGGCGCATATCAAAATACAGATAGAGCGCAAAACAATAACGGTGAGTTCGTATCGCGAACAGGGTCGGGTTTTGTAGATATGCATGTGTTTGATAATTGGGCAGTACGCGTTACTGCGTCTCATGAAGCGAACCAAATATCGGATAGAACTGACACAAACAGCCTAGTACGTGAGTTTAACTCTTACGGTGCGGGGATTACTTACAGACAAAGCAACAATCGTTATATTTCCCTTACTGCGAATACTAGCGATTCAAGCCTTGAGGATGACAATAACGAAAGCTTTATAGGTGTTGATATTCAGTGGGCACTAAGTTCACGCACTCAAATAAGCGCGACTTATGGAAGGCGTTTCTTTGGTGAAACTGCATCTGCAAACATTAGCTATAATTCTAAATATTTCCGGACTGCTTTTGGTTACTCTGAAGACGTTACTAATACGTCGAGGCTTTTAGCAAACCCCGAGAATTTAGGGGTGTTTGTTTGCCCAGTAAGCTCAAACTCTATTGCCAGTTGTTTCCAGCCTAACAGCCTCGCTTATGTGCCTGAGGCCAATGAACAATTTGTACAAATATCTACACAGAACGTAGAGTTTAACGACGATATTATTGTGCGTAAAAGCAGTAACTTCCAAATGGGTTACGACTTTTCGCGGGTAACGTTAGGCATGTCTTGGCGCTATTCGTTAGACGATGCACTAGACCAAGACAGATTAACGCGCACATACTCACTAGGCTCTACCCTTGCTTATAAAATTGGAAGCTACACCAATTTAAATGCCAGCGTGAATTACGCTAATATTGAGCAACGTTCAGAGCAGCAAGCCATTAGCGGCGAAAGTGACAACTGGAATGCCACTATGGGTATTGAACGTACCCTAGGACGCTCGCTGACCGTGGGTGCCGATCTTTCGTATATTGACCGCAGTGGCGACTTAATTAACGGCGGCGGTGTCGGTGGCGGTTTCTTTGGTGCCAACTTCACCGACAGACGTATTACCCTCTCGTTAAGTTACACTTACGAGTAAGCGGAACTAATACTACTGTCGATTGTTTTGCGACAAAAAAATTAAGAAAGGGCCTCGTATGAGGCCCTTTTTGTATTCGCTTGCTTTGGCTATATCTTCTCTATTCCGTTTTGTCCGTACTCTTAAGCCTTACGTAAGTTTTAAACTTCTTCTTCATGAGCTTGTCGATGTACTGCGTCATTTTAACCTTATGCCCAATGGCATCGTCTAACGCATCAACTAGCTCTGCTAGCATGTCTAAATAGTATTGCGTATCGCGAACCGTATTACCCGCTGGCGTAATAATTTGCTTGCCGTCATCACCTACCTGCTGTGGAATAAGCGATTCAGGCTGAGCGGCCGGCGCCTCTTGTGGTTCGAACATTTCCGCTTTTACTTCGGCAATCACTTCGCTTACTTCATCACTGCCGAAGGTGTCTACCTCTTCTAAAAACCCGTACAGCAATACTCTATCCATTAGGGTATTAATTTTACGGGGTACGCCACGGGTAAACTGAAAAATACAGTCGTAAGCTTCGTCTGAAAACAAGTTAGAGCCGTTATAGCCAGCATGATGTAAACGGTATTCTATATATTCTTTGCATTCGTCTAGCGATAGTGGTGCTAAGTGGCACGACGCTACAATACGTTGTCTGAATTGCTCCATATTAGGCGCGCGAAGAATAGGCTGTAGCTCTTCTTGCCCTAATAGAAAGCTTTGAATAAGTGGCTTACCATTTAACTGGAAGTTAGACAGCATGCGCAGTTCTTCAATCGTTTCTAAAGGTAAGTTTTGTGCTTCATCCACTAAAAGCAGAGCACGGCGCCCTACCACGCTTAAGTCATACAGAAACACTTCAAGCATTTTAAGGATTTCTGCTTTCGACCGCCCTTCTGTCTCAATATCAAACTTAGCAGCCACCATTTTTACTAATTCATCGGGCGACAGCTTAGGCGTAACAATTTGTGCAGCAACAATATCGTCTTCAATTTCGGCCAATAGGCTATTGGCAATTGTCGTTTTACCTGTACCAATATCGCCAGTAATTACAATGAAGCCTTCGGCTTGAGACAAGCCATATTGCAAATAAGACATAGCACGCTTGTGCCACTTACTGGCAAAGAAAAAATTTGGGTCAGGTGTTAACTGAAACGGTTTCGAGTTAAGTCCATAATAACTTTCGTACATGCAAAATACCGTGTTGAATAACCGTTGAAAAAATACGCTGTTTTATAATACTTAAATTTTAAACGAGTTACTTGAGTTTATTCATAGTAATTCGTTTAATATTCGCGGTGGTAAACCCTGCATCGCCAAAGGTAAGCACATGAATGTGCACCCGACATTACCACCTTTAGCGGTGCTAACTTTTGTTAGCTACCATATAGGTGCTAACAATCAGCGCGTTAGCTTGGCCGATATCTGATAATATCTTTGGTCATATTATTTTTAGGCCATTTTTTCGATAGATGAAATCTTGTTTGTGAGTATATCAACTAACACCGCTAAACCCCACCAACGTAATACTCAACCTAGTGCGTGTGGCGACAGCGCGTTAAATAATGGTGAAACGCCTTCACCCGCGCCCTGGTACCTTTATATTATCGAAAATAAAACAGGGCAGCTTTATACCGGTATTACTAACAACCCCGAGAGGCGAATACGCCAGCACAGGGGCGAATTGGTAGGCGGCGCAAAAGCACTACGTGGCAAAGGGCCTCTGGCATTTAAAGTCATATTTCAGGTGGGCGATAAGTCGACAGCCGCGCGACTGGAGTACGAAGTAAAACAGTTACCTAAAACAAAAAAACTCGCCATTGTTACCAAAGCGAGTTTCCAATCATACTGCTGCGTTAAAGCATCGCTTAACCTGTAATGTACTGGCCTATCCGCCAAGCACACCGTTAATAATCATCGCGTTACCAATGCTTAGTGTAAAAGCCAACGCCGCTACGCCTACGTTGTGTTGATGGTCGACTTCTTGTCTAAAGTTCATGCCAAACAATATGATTTTTTTACTCAGCATAACAAGAAGATGCAGCGCAATAGCCAGCGTAACACTTACTATTAACCACCCCGTAACATTGCTTACATAGCCTAACGGATCGTATTCCAGCAGGCTCTTAGCAGCCGAAACAATCATAGCCGTACCTAGCAAGTTACCGCTGTGTTCAATGGCTAAGGCTAGCTGCCCATTTTTAAGCGCCTCTTGAAACGACCCATTTTGATTATCTTTGGCGTAGCGCAATTCAAGAATGCGGGTCATAACCAATAGCATGGTAAGTACCACTAAGAAGCCCGTAACAATGGCGATGATGGCGTTCATGTCGCTGCCATCTACCCATACCATAATATTGTGTAGAACAATGGCGCTGGCAACTAAGCTGGCGGCATCAACTAAGGCTACACTTACGCTTCGATCAATAATTAATGCTTGCGTATCGAGTTGGTTTAAAACAAGTTTGTCGTGAGCATAACGCCCTACTTTTACCAGCAATACGCCTACAATGCCGAACGTAAGCATACCGACCGCGGCTTGCGTATACCCTTCGCTCACATGGCGCCCCACCACCGCACTCATTACAATGCACAACGACAGCATGCCGCCAGCGATGCTTATACCGAATGCAAAGTTGTCCTTCACGCCAAGCTCTTCTGTCACCGAGTATTGACGCCTAGCCCCTGAAAGCCATTTCATTATCAGGAGCAAGAAAAGTACTATCCCAATGTCGATGGCCAGGTAAACCCATAAGTCATGCGCAATGGGGACTAGTTTTAATAATGCTTCCACGTTATCGTTGCTCCTTGAATACTACTTCATTAGCGTTATGTTTTTGTATTGTATGCACTGGCTTGGCTGGCGATGTCACCCGCTATCGCCCGCTTTCGTCCTTTATCGGTGGCGGTGTGCTATATATACTACGTTAAACTAGCTTAACGGTTTGAAAACACGCTTTTTTATTTAAGAGAATGGTAAAACACTATTATGCCTACAGATAGCGCAAATAACATTGATAACCATCAACGTGGGCACACTTTTTGGCAGCAACTAACCGAGAAAGGCCCATTACCCGACACGATTATTCGCCACCAAGACGAACTATGCCGTGCATTTGGTTGCTCTACCTTTTTGGCCGAAACCGTTATTGCTAACCCCGATTGGCTACACGATATTGTTTACCATTCTGACACCCGCCTGCGTGATGTAGACCCGGTTAAATTTTATCAAGGCGCATTGGATACTGAATTACAGCAGGTTACCAATGAAGATGCGCTATTGCGTGCACTTCGCCAGTTTAGAAACAAGCACATGGCGGCTATTACCTATCGTGATGTGTTGAACAAGCAAGGTATTGAAACCTCGCTTAGCCACGTGTCGGCCCTTGCAGATACGCTGATAAATGGTGCGTACCAATGGCTGTTTAACATGCTAAGCGAGAAGCATGGCACACCGCATTGCAATGGCGTAGCCATGCCCATGTATATTCTTGGAATGGGAAAGCTTGGCGGAAAAGAACTAAACTTTTCCTCAGATATCGACCTTATTTTCGTTTACCCCGAGAAAGGCGAAACACAAGGGGGAAGAAAGCCCCTAGAACATCAGCAGTTTTTTACCCGCTTGGCACAAAAGCTTATTCAAGCACTCAATAAAGTAACCACCGACGGACAGGTATATCGCGTTGATATGCGATTGCGCCCTTTTGGCGAGTCTGGGCCACTAGTTATGCATTTTTCAGCATTTGAAGACTACTACCAAGAACAGGGACGTCATTGGGAACGGTTTGCCATGATTAAGGCACGCATTATTAACCATGATGGCAGTGAAAGCGCGCAGGCACTTAGCGCGATCTTACAACCATTCACGTTTAGGCGGTATTTAGATTTCACCACAATAGATGCCCTTCGCAACATGAAAAAGCTTATTGCGACTGAGATAAGACGAAGAAGGCTGAACAACAATATTAAGTTAGGCGCGGGCGGCATTAGGGAAGTAGAGTTTTTTGCCCAAAGCTTTCAACTTATCCACGGTGGCCGTGAACCACTACTACAAAGTAAGTCATTACTTACTACGCTTTCAGCGCTTTCAAAATTAGACATTGTAGAGAACGATGTTACCGAACAACTTGCTTCCGATTATTTATTTTTACGAAAAATAGAACACACTCTTCAGCAATGCCGCGACAAACAAACCCAAACCCTGCCGGATAACACCTGGGAGCAGCATGCTCTGTGTATGGTACTGGGCTATGATAATTATGACGCCCTGCTACGCGAAATAGACAGTGTGATGACTCGCGTTCACAGCCACTTCAACGAGCTAGTTGAAGAGCAGGCAGACACCCATGATGAACATGATACGCTGTTTGAAACATGCAGAGATGCATGGCAATTAACACTCGATAAAGGTGAGTTTGTAGAAACCTTCGCGCCTATGCTTTGCGAAGAAGACGCTGAACATGTTTTTACGCTGCTGTCTGATTTCAAAGGAAACCAACGACACTACCGCATAGGACAGCGAGGTGAAGACACGCTTAACAAGCTCATGCCCGAAATTTTATATGCGCTTATTGCTCATAACCCCACAACCGTGCAGCAATTGTTAAAACGTATACTGGGCGTAATTACGGCGATAACCGGCCGTACCACCTATCTCGATTTATTGTTAGAAAACCCTGATGTATTAAAACAGCTGGTTAAACTTTGCGATCGCAGCGAGTGGATTGCCAGTGAAATTAAGCGCTTTCCACTGCTACTTGATGAGTTGCTTAGCCCACTTTATTTGCAACAACAAAACACGGATATTGTCAGCAGTAAACTTGCTTACAAACAAGAGTTACGAGAAACCATGTTGCGCGTTGAACTTGACGACGTTGAACGCATTATGGATATGCTTCGCCAGTTTAAATTGTGCCAACAGCTGCGTATTGCAGCCAGTGATATTAGTGGGTCGCTGCCTATTTCAAATGTCAGTGACAAGTTAACGGTGCTAGCTGAGGTGGTTCTAGAACATGCTGTAAACGCTGCATGGTTTCAAATGGTTGACCGCTATGGCGTACCATCTCATTTGTTAGACAATGGCGATGTATTAGCACAAGGTGAAAGCGAGCTTCAAAAAGGGTTTGCCGTTATTGGTTACGGGAAGCTAGGCGGTTACGAGCTAGGCTATGGGTCTGATCTTGACCTTGTTTTTTTGCACAACGCCCCTCGCGACGCAGTAACGAATGGCAAAAAATCGATAGAAGCGCAACAGTTCTACATTAAATTGTCTCAACGTATTATGCATTTGCTGAACACTAAAACATTGTTCGGCCAACTTTACGAAACAGACCTACGCTTGCGACCTTCAGGTAATGCGGGCTTGTTGTGCTGTCACATAGACGGGTTCGAAAAATATCAGCGTGAAGAAGCCTGGACGTGGGAACATCAAGCTTTGGTGCGCGCACGCGCTGTGTACGGCGACACAGACCTGCTAACCAATTTTAATGCGGTTCGCCATGCCATACTATCAACGGCGCGAGATAACATGACACTGGCCGATGATGTACGCAAAATGCGGGAAAAGATGCGCACTCACCTACTTACCGAACACGGTGACAAAGTGGATTTAAAGCAGTGTGTGGGCGGCATTACTGATATTGAATTTATGACACAGTATTGGGTACTTGCTAACGCAAATACCATTAATGAAATAACGCGCTACACCGATAATTTGCGTATTTTAGACATGGCAGCCGACACCGGCATTATTGAGCAAATACAAGCCAACGAATTGCAGCAAGCGTACTTAGCACTTAGGGAGCAGTATCACCACCTTACGCTTGCCGACACAAAATATGCCGATGATTCTGCGCATTTAGAGGCGATGCGAAGCACCGTTAGCCGGTATTGGAATTCGCTATTCACAAAATAAAATGCAGTATTAACGCTCTAGTACGCTGCATTCGCTTTTAAGGAATTCCGTTTCTTCAGCGCTGACTACTAACGAGCGCTGACCAGCACACAAATACGCCTTCACATCGCCTTCAAAATTGCTGTCGATAGCGTTTGCGATTTTAGCCAATGAACCGGCTACAGAGTTATCCATTTGGAACTGATGTTTGATAACGAAGTCTTGCTCTAAATTCCATATTAGCTGCATGCCTTCTTCTTGCGCGTAGTTTGATATTGCTTCACGCAATGTATTGCCTTCTTTGAAAGTGCGAAATTTGTATTCGCCTTCCCAGCGTTTATCTACCGGGCGAATGCCACTCGACATCTGTTCCAGCTTGCTATCAAGCTGAGGGTCAACGCCGGCAGTATCAAGAACAAAATCACCTTGTTCTTCATCCATCGGATCGTTGGCTGACATGCGAAAGTCTCGATAAAAATCGCTGAGGCCAGAAGACACTGATTTTTCTTCTTTTTGTGCTTCAGGCACCGGGGCAGCATCTTGGTTCTCAAGCAAAAAGATAAGTACACCCGCGACAACAACAAGTCCTAGTGCTAGTCCAACCTGACGGATCCAAAATGCAGAGCTTGAGTAACCTTTTTGAGCCATTGTTATTCTATGTTCTTATTTATCTAAACTATCTACAAACTAACCGAGTCGGCACCAACAAACAATTGCGAAACGGCATTTTCACACAAAAGTATAGGGTTTTACTGCCATATTCGCACTAATTGTGCGCTAATTATGCATTAGTCATATAGTGACGCGGGGTTAGAGGCCGGTCGCGTTTTAAAACGCTTATGCATCCATAAATAACTTTCAGGCTGCTCTTTCACTGCAGAATCAATATGCCTGTTAAGTTCAGTGAGTGCAGCGTGATCGTCCATCTCGCCTAAATGCGTAAGCGGTGGATATATTTTAATCTTATAACCACGCTTAGTGTACTGTGACGAAATCATCATAGGCACTGCCTCTGAACGCCTAATAAACATTAACGTAGCGGTTGTTGTGGCCGTGTCTTTTACACCACCAAACGGAACAAAAACACTTTGTTTAGGACCATAGTCTTGATCTGGCAAGTATAAACACAACTCGTTGTTGTCCATGGCCTCTAGCAAGGCTTTCGAGTTACGTTTGTGGATCATGTATTTGTTCGAACGATTGCGACCGTGGTACTGAAGGTAGTCCATCAACGGGTTGTTATGCTTACGGTAGAACGCAATGCTCGGGTGAAAATAGCCAATTCCTCGACACCCAAATTCAACATTCATATTGTGCAAAGCCATACCAAAAACACCTTTACCGCTGGCTAACGCAGCCTCTACGTGTTCTGTCCCTTCAAATTCCATCGCATTTCTTACGCGCCAGTCAGGCCACCACCAGCCCATTGCGGTTTCGAAAAGCGCCATGCCTGTTCTACGAATATTCTCTTTCACCAAGGCTTCAAGCTGCGCAGGGTTAAGTTCAGGGTTCCATAATTCAAGGTTTCGACGTGCCACCTTTGCGCGTTTAGGCACAATTTTCGCGATAAGTTTGCCCGTGCCACCACCGATAAAGCGGATTACCGGCAACGGTAACCATGTGATTGCATACAATACAATAACGGCGAACCAGATTAACCAGTATTTAGGGCCAAGAAATGCCAACTTAAATGTGGGAGCTTTGAGTGCTGCAGCCAACGCGACGGTATCCATTTAATTGTTTTATGTCGCTATTGTACCAAGAAACTGAGGCTGAGAAAGCGCGGACCAGCGATTTATTTAGCAAGATGCTGTAGCGCAAACCCGGGCACTAGACCTCACCTTGCTGTTTACACTAATACTCTTTATCGATTTGCTTTAGCTTTTTCTCAAAGCTTTCGAACTGGTCGCTTGATTGATAATCGAAGTGGTATTGATTGTGAAAGCCATATTGAAGCTTCACATTGGCATCTTCTATATACAGGGTGTAGCCATCATGGTCGGTAAAGGCAATTACCCCATTTAACGCATACTGCTCATCTTTTTTAGTGCCGTTGTTACGAATTTTATCGAACACTTGTAAGAGGAACTTACTGTCTAATTCATTTTTCATTGTAATTCCATGCTGCTTGTTCATTTACTAATGTATACACAGCAAGGTGTGTATTGGTTTACATCACAATATGCTCATCACAACGTGGTGGGGGCAAAAGAAAGCCCCTCACATACGCATTGTATGAACCTAAAAGCGTTTAGAAATTATAGCGCACGCCCACGTTCACCATGTTGGCCGAAAAATCATCTTCGCCACCTAGGTAGGTGTATTCAAGCCGTATCATGGTGCGGTGACCGACAAAATAGTCGAACCCCAACCCAACTAACCCAGCCACCACGCTATCGTCATAAGCGCAGGGCAATACGTCTGCCGCGCACGCTACAGCGTCGACACTGGTAACATCGATATTGGCAACGCCAAGCTTGTAAAACAATTCACCTTCTCGGCTTCCCGCTTTACCTAATACAGCAAGATATGCCCCTTTGGCTTCGACCATGGCAGACGGCTCACTTTCATCGACCAGAGATAAATAACCGCCTTCAACATACCATTGCTTATGAAACTGATAGCCAATAGCACCGCCAAATGCCATGCCGCTGTCACCTATTACATCGGTATCAACATCTGCGTACCCAACCGTTGCAACACCATAAACGTCCGCGTTAGCAGAAATAGACAAGCACGCCAGCGCCAGCATCGAGCTAGCTTTCATTACATTTGTTAAAAACTTCACAACAATTACTCCTTTAATTAATGATTCACACTATAAAGAAGCCGTTATCAATGTGAAACGATTAATTACCTCAACGGTTAAGATGAAATATTGTTAACAGTCGCAAAAAACGACTATTTTTTCACCTTTCTGCACTTTCCTGTACAAATAAAATACACCTTAAGATGCTGATTTTGTTTATTTTTTGTAAACAAGCAATTAAACCATGAAAATAAGAACATGATATTTATACACTTTTTACAAAATTTGATCTTTTCCAAATCTGTTGTAGTATTAACCCCATACAACTGGTCAGATGAGCGGATGAGTCTTATGAGTATTAGAACAAGTCTAAAGAAAGTTTTACCCCCAATTTCAGTTACAGAACAAGAAGCGCTAGACGCGGGTGACGTGTGGATTGAATCGTCAATTTATCAGGGTAAGCCTGACATGCAGGCGTTACGCGATATTCCTCAAGCGAAATTGAGCGCTGAAGAACAAGCATTCATGGACGGCCCTGTCACTGAACTTCTTGCTATGGTCGACGACTTCGAGTTGGGTAACGGCAAACACATTCCACAGGAAATCTTAGATTTTCTTGGTAAGAACCGTTTCTTCTCAATGATCATTCCAAAGAAATTTGGTGGTCTAGAATTCAGCCCTTATGCAAACTCTACGATTGTTGCCACAATAGCAGCAGTAAGTGGCGCAATTGCGGTAACCGTAATGGTACCTAACTCGTTAGGCCCAGGTGAGTTACTTATGCACTACGGCACCACAGATCAACAAGATTACTGGCTACCACGTCTTGCTGACGGCCGTGACATTCCATGCTTCGCGCTTACTAGCCCTGAAGCAGGTTCAGATGCAGGTGCGATTCCTGATGCTGCTATTGTTACCAAAGGCGAGTTCAATGGTGAAGAAGTACTAGGTCTTCGTATTAGCTGGGATAAGCGTTACATTACGCTTGCGCCTATCGCTTCTGTACTTGGTCTTGCGTTTAAAGTATTCGACCCAGAGCACCTTCTTGGCGATAAATTAGAGCTAGGTATTACCTGTGCATTGCTTCCTAAGTCACACCCAGGTGTTGAACTAGGTAACCGTCACGACCCTATGGGCGTTCGTTTCTACAACGGTACCACTCGCGGTCAAGACGTATTTATCCCGATGGATTTCATCATTGGTGGTCAGAAGAACATCGGCCGTGGTTGGCAGATGCTGGTTAGCTGCTTAGGCGCTGGCCGTGGTATCTCTCTTCCTGCGATGGGCGTAGCAACAGCACAGTCTGCGTTTAAAGGTACTGTTGAATACTCTTTCGTTCGTGAACAATTTGGTCTTCCAATTGGTCGTTTTGAAGGTATTCAAGAGAAAATGGCTGACATTGCTGGTAAGACATTCTTACTTGAAGCAATGCGTGTTCTAACGACAGAAGGCTTAGGTCTTGGCGTTAAACCATCAGTTGTTACCGCGATTGCTAAGTATCACATGACTGAACTAGGTCGTGACGTAATGAACTCTGCAATGGATATTCAAGCTGGTAAAGCAATTCAACGTGGCCCGCAGAATACATTAGCAGGCGGCTATGCAGCACTGCCAATCGCAATTACGGTTGAAGGTGCAAATATCCTTACTCGTAACCTTATGATTTTTGGTCAAGGTGCAATGCGTTGTCACCCTTACCTAAAAGACATGGTAGACCTTATCCACAGCAACGAAAGTTCTGCGGACAAAGAGTTCAACAAGGTATTACGTAAGACAGTTGGTTTCAGTGTGAATAACGCGTTCCGCAGCTTGGGTAAATCATATTTACCATTCTTACGCGGTACCGAGTCTGCACTACCTGAAGTACGTAAGTATGAAAAACGTGTAAATAGCATTTCTGCGAAGCTTGCACCTCTTGCTGACCTATCTTTGGCAGTACTTGGTGGCGACCTTAAGAAAGCGGAGCTTCTTTCTGCTCGCTTAGGCGATGTAATGAGCTACCTATACGGTGCAATGGCTGCTATCCGTTTTTACGAGCAGCGCATTGAAGACAGAAAGCTAGCACTACCGTATTTCGAGTATGCTATGCAGTGGTCTTTACAGCAGGCTGATCAGGCGATTGTTAACTTCATCAACAATTTCCCGAATACAGCAACGCGCGGTCTAATGCGTTTACTTACTAACACCTACACGAATAGTGTTGCGGGTATTAGCGATGACCTAGTACGTGAATTATCAATTGCGTCAATGCAAGATAATAGCGTTAAAGCGCAGCTTACTCACCTTGTACGCGTAACACCGGGTGATGGTAACGATATCAACGAGCAAGCGTTTAAAGCTAAGCATGCGGTTGCCCACCTTCTTGGCAAAGTACAAAAAGCACTTCGCAAAGAGCCAGTGGTTCCATTCATCTCTTTTGAGCATGCATTGAACAAGCTGCAAGAAAAAGGTGTGGTTAATGCACAAGAAGCTGCACAGCTTCATGACTACAATGAAAAGCGTAAACTTGCTGTACGTGTAGACGAATATACATTCGACATGGAATTACTTCCTGCGTCTGAAACGCTAACAGCGGTAGATGGCGGCAAAAACGCAGCCTAAACGAATTAGGTTATATTAACCTACTAAAAAGCCCTGCATTGGTAAGTGTCTGATAAACAGATTAACTTGCGAAAGCGGGGCTTTTTTAATGGTTTTTCGTCAATATAAATTGCCAACACATGACCCATTGTTCTCACTCCCCACCTCAAGGCATTAGACTTTAGTATAATGGCTCCCTATATTAACTAGTATGGCGACATTCTAGGGAACACAATGAAATGTCTTGTAGTGCTAGTCTTTTTGATAATAACCAGCGTCAAAAATAGTTATGGAGAAGAACGTGCGTATACCATCGGGTACATTAATCACCCACGTATTCACACTTATTATAAACCCCTGATTGAGGAGGCCTACCGGCGTATTGGCATTACCCCCACGTTCATAGAGGTAGGCGGTGAACGAGGTCTTCGTTTACTTAATGACGGCTTTTTGGATGCTGATATCATTCGCTTTGAGAGCGTCACCCGCCCTTTCAGTAATGTACTTCCCATTTACCCTCCTTTGGCAAACGGACGTTTATCACTTTATTGTGCAAGCGATGTACCCTGTAACTTAGGTATACTGCGTGACCCTTCCATAACTATTGCGGTAAGGCGTCGTTTTAAAGCCCAACGTCGAGAAAACAAAGACATCCCAGACATTTATGCAAACTTAGATGGGTTTGAAGATATTCAGAAGATACGAGATCTGATGACATTTAAACGCTATAGCTATGCCATTCTGCCTAGCGATGGCTCGTCAGACGCTGATTTTGAGGCGATGAGGATAAAAACAATAGCTATCAGCACGGAACAACCTGCTGTTCATGTAATCCACAAAAGAAACCAACACTTATCAGGCGCATTATTTGAAGCCTTGCAAACGGTAATTGAAGAGCGCGGATAACCATAAAAAACCCAATGTTGAATCGAAGTAAATAGTTTGACGTTCAACATTGGCGCTTTATTACACGAATGATGGATAGCGTGAAGTAATCTGGGGTGTACAAAAAAACACCCCACTCTATTACTAATTTATTCCCTTCACAGAAATAAATGGACCCAATATCAAAACATCCAACTCCCCTAATAGGTAAGCTCTTATTGCATCATCTGGCGTTCTCACGATTGGCTCTTCATGCATATTAAAGCTGGTGTTAATCAAAGCCCCTATCCCAGTTAAGCCCTTGTACGCCTTAAGAATGTCAAAGTACCCGGGATTTCTTTCGCTTGTAATAAGTTGAGGTCTGGCGGTTCCATCTACATGAACAGCGGCTGGGCAGTCTTGCTTCATCTCTTCGGTACAGTCTAGCGTTACCGTCATAAACTCTGCTGTTCTTTCCACTCCTTCACTATTGAAAAAGTATCGGTTACGATCTTCCATCAATGCTACAGGTGCAAACGGCATAAACTCCGTACGGCCTAATCTTTTATTCAACCAGTTATTTACGTCAGGGTCTCGCCCATGATACATAATTGAACGATTGCCCAGTGCGCGTGGGCCATATTCCATCCGGCCGTCAAACCTAGCGACAACCGCACCACCGTTAATCAACGACGCAACCGTTTCTGCGAGGTTATCTGGCTTCTCGTACGATAGGCCATTTTTGATAAGTGCATGCTCAAGTTCTTTTTCACTATATTCTGGACCTAAGTACGGGTCATCAAATTTGAAATCACCAGCATTATCCATTGCAAGTAACGCTGCTCCGGTAGCACAGCCGCCATCACCCATATTCGGGTATACAAATAGTCTTTGAACACCGTCTATTTCGTATATACGCTGATTTAATTTTACGTTTGCAGTTACCCCTCCTGATAGCACAATGTTTTCAATACCAGTCTCTGCTACATAATGTTCAATGTAATCACATGCTAGCTTTTCCAGAACCCACTGAAAGCCAGCGGCCACATCCACTTTGCTATACTTTGACGCTAGGTAGCGCGCAAAATAGGGATTGTGGGGCATATCGAATTCAAACTTTCCAGGGGCAAGATAAACGCGTTCGAGCAGGTAAGGACCAAGTACTTGTGGGTTGCCATAAGCAGCTAATCCGACAATTTTTCCTTCATGCCTCGAAGGTTTGAAACCAAGCGCTGATGTAACCTGCTCATACATGAGACCTAACGAGTGGGGATAATCGACTTTATTTAATAATTTAATTTTTCCCTTTTCACCCACACTTACCGAACCCGCTCCCCCAGTACCATAACCATCTAAAGTGACAATGAGTGCTTTATCGAAATCACTGCAATAAAACGAATTAGCTGCATGTGAGCGATGATGGTCGACCCGCTTGACTTTACCTTTGAAGCCTAAACTTTTAAGGCCCCTAGATAGCACGTCGTCGTAGTAAGAAAAGCTATTTTGGCTTTTAACGGCCCACTGACGAAACGCTCGGCGAGAATACCAGTTACTTAACGCTGAAGGTTTTCCAAGGACTCTGTAAACGAGTTTATGCAGAGGACTTTTTTGCATAGTTTCTGTAGCGCTATCCAAGCCTGGTACTGTTTCAAAGGTACTATCTTGAGGTATGGGCGGCTCTGGTGTCGGCTTTTTACGCGGCAGTTGCTCTAGTGCGGTAACATTCTTTTTAATACATGCAGACTCACCTTTCGCCTCTAGAAATGGATAAGTCACGACATCAATTTGTTCTATAGTGATTTGGTTATATTCTAACGCATGAGACAACGCTAAAGTGGGGAATCCGCCTTGTTGTTTGACCCTTGAATAACGCTCTTCAGATGCGGCAAATACTAATTTACCGTCAATCATAAGTGAAACTGTCGCATCTTTATCAAGGGGTGATATACCAAGTATTATCATAAGGTAAGCTCTTTTTTAAGTTGAGCTGGTGTTACTGCAACGCCGCCCAATGTGTTAAAGAAATAGTCAAAAAATAAATCAAACTTCGCTTTAAATTCGTTAAGGTCGTTCTCAGTCCTGACATAGGGTGAATACCCGGGTGCGAAAGATGAAGAATGAAGAGTCCAAGATAGTATCCGATTGCCTTTTTTAATTAGGGAATTGGCTAACTTAATATGTTCGTTAGATGTGTAGCCTTCCGGAGATAACTTTAATCGATCGGAAAAGCCGCTTCGCGCCAAAATACCAGGTATCCTAAGACGTTCGAGTTTTCGTGCTAAGGGGTCTATATGAGGCTTAATTACTCCTCCCCACCCAACAAAGTCTGATGATAACGGAAAATGTGTTAGCTTTTCGTTTTCTTGTGACGTGTAGATAAATGACTGCGTCTTTTCAAAGCGATAATCAGGCCCACCGTCCATTCTTGCATCAAATGCGGGGCAGACTGAGAGATCAATTTCATAACCTAACTGAAGTAAAATATCTTGCGTGTTGGGGCCGCTGCCATATCGACCTGACTTATATGATTTTAACGGCGCCTCAATTTGTCTTTCAATTTCTTCCGTCAAAGTTTGAATTTTTGCAAATTCTAATAGTTTAGGGAGGTTACCCGGGTAACTGTTCATTGCACATATTTTTTCTTCAATTGGTGGGTTTACCCACGGATGACAATGCGCACCAATCTCAGCTGAACCATCGTTATGGTAGAGTGATAGCAATTGCATTGTTTTCTTATCTTGAGAAACTGGGTAATCGACCACGTAACAAGGTTTTACTCCTGATTCAACGAAGTACTTTTGCCAAGACGGCAGTGCTGATAGATGTTCAGTTCCTGTAGAATCACTGCTTACTGGCTTGTGCCAATCAAACTCCTCTTCAGTGTCAATGACAACTAAGAGGTGTGGACGTTCAAGTGTTGTTTCATCAATATAATCGACATCATTTCTCATCATTGCCCAATCCAAATTAACCAGAGGATACTGGTGAAATGTTATACTATAACGAAACCCTATATTCCATAATTAATTCAGTTAGAACAAAAGCTTGAGAAGAATTCTCAAGTTATAAAAAACAATCATTCAATAACAAAATGGAATAATCATATGCCAATTAATTAGAGAAAGTAATACGTTAGCAATAAGAATCCAAACACATGAAGCGTAGTGCGATTATTGAAAAAATTATCCTGAAACGCCTAAAACGTAAGGCTTCGATAACAAAAGACTAATTGTTATTCGGATATTAGCGGGGGGTTGAATTGTATTTTTGAAGAGTTTTTTTTAAGCAACGGTTAATAACCGTTAAACGCGGTTTAAACTAAGAACGCTACACACAACCAATAAGTTAATTTTTTGTAATGTTTAATTTTTATGCTATCAGGCGCATTATTTGAAGCCTTGCAAACGGTAATTGAAGAGCGCGGATAACCGCGCTTCATCTGATGCTAGGTTGCGGTCTGCAACGTGAAGAAGGGGAACCTCACCTACGGCGTAATAATTCGCGCTACATTTTGCTCATAACGACGTCTCCACCATTTCAGGCTTATGCCGACCGATATGATACTCACCACCCACGTAATGATTAGTAACGGCACAAATGCACTACTCATACCGCCCACAAAGCCAATGGGAGAGAACATCAAGTACAGGGTAACAATTAAACCTATAAGGATAATGGCGCACGGAATCGAATAGCGCCAAGGGGTCATATCCACTTCGGCTTTCGGTATAAAACGCCATGGCTTTGCCATTGGATAGAAATGACCAATGGTTAACATAATTGCTAATTCAATGAAGAAAAGCACAGCATATATATGAATAAAGTTTAGTTCTACCTGCCATACAAATTTCAACAGCCCGTAGGCGATAACATGGAATATAATGGCCACTTTGGCTGCCACGGCCGGTACGTTTTTAGTAAACAGCCCAACCAACACAATAGTGATAACGGGAATATTATAAAACCCTGTAAAAATGCGGATGATTTGCCACAAGCCCTCTGGCGCTAGCATCAGAAGTGGTGCGGTAATAAACGACACCACCGCAATAACAAGGCTGGTTATTTTTGCCACGCGAATTAGCTGGCCGTCACTAACCTTATTTTTCTTAAATGGCTTATACACATCTAAACAAAACAACGTAGCAGTACTGTTTAGTAACGAATTGAACGAGCTAAACACAGCCCCTAACAATACGGCCAAGAAGAAGCCCGATAGATATTGAGGCAGTACATCTTTTACTAAGTGAGGGTATGCCAAGTCGATAGTTTGTAGGCTTTCATTTTGATACAAATGATACGCGATCACACCAGGCAGCATCATCATGAAGGGAACAAGTACCTTGAAATAGCCAGAAAATAGGACACCTTTCTGCCCTTCTTCTAGGTTCTTTGCGCCTAACGTGCGCTGAATAACGTATTGATTCGTACCCCAGTAAAACAGGTTTGCGAGTAACATGCCGGTAAATATGGTGCCGAAGGGAACAGGGTCGTCTGCTGCACCTATGGCGTTGAGTTTTTCCGTTTCTGTTGTCGCTATGGTAGTAAGCCCGCTGGAGAAGCTGCCATCACCTAACGCAATTAGCCCTAAAATAGGCACCAAAAGACCGACAATCAGTAACCCTATACCATTTATTGTATCTGACACCGCCACCGCTTTTAGCCCACCAAATATGGCATATAGCGCACCAATGCTGCCCACCATAACAATGGTAACAACCAGGCTTGCTTCATAGGGTAAATCTAACAACCCAGGTACATCGAATAACCGCAGCACGGCAATAGAACCTGAATAAAGCACCGATGGGATAGTGATTAATGTGTATCCCACCATAAATAGTACAACAGTCATACGTCGCACGCTGTCGTCAAATCGGTCACGAAGAAACTCAGGAAGCGTAGAGAACGCACCCGCTAGATAGCGAGGTAAAAACACGAGTGCCATGATAATAGTAGAAATGCCAGCGGTTACCTCCCATGCCATCGCACTTAAGTTATAACCGAACGCTGAGCCATTAAGCCCTATTAGCTGCTCTGCCGACAAATTCGTTAATATCATTGAGCCCGCAATGAAAATCCCCGTTAACCCTCGCCCCGCAAGAAAATAGCCATCTTGCGTGTCTACTTCGCCCTTCGTTTTAAAGTAAGAAATTATGGCAACTAACGCCATAAAGGCAATGCAGGTTACTAAGGTAAGGGTGACATTCATGCTAACGCTCCGACAACTACTGTGGCCACATTGTGGTGGCTGACATATCCATTTCAGTATGCTCTACCTTAGGCCCCAACTGAATGCGCTCACCCTTTCGAATAAATACCGCAAGCTCGTTAAGTGGTAATGTATGCTCATAATATTTACCCCCTTCATAGACCGAACTAGAAGTAGATGTTGGAGCAAACCTCACCCAGTCTCCCTCTGGAAGATAAAACTTCACTTTACCGCCGGGGACGATGCACGGCACCACGAGTAAACTCTCACCGCACATAAATTGTTGCTCAAACTGGCGCGCTAAGGGGTCGTGCGGAAATGCTAAGGCCATCGCCCTTTGTACGGGCAACCCCGATTCACTGGCTTGTTGCATGGTCTTTTGTAAATAGGGTAATAATTGATAACGCAATGCTAATGCCTCAAACACCGCATCAGAGGCTGCATCGCCATAAGACCAAGGCTCTCTTGGCCCAATACCATGTAAACGCATGTGGGCTGAAAATACAGAAGCCTGTGTCCAACGCACATACAATTCAGCGTCGCGAGTGTCTTTATAAAAACCGCCGATATCGGTGGCAAAGAAAGGGCCTCCTGACATTCCCCACGACAAACTGCCGCGAATACTGGCCGCTAACCCATGCCAGTCGGCTTGCGGGTCCCCTCCCCATTGTGAAGGAAAACGTTGACTGCCTGTCCATGCAGAACGACTAAATAAAAATGGCCCCGTTTTACAGTATTTTTCGGCAGCTTCGTAAACGCAGCGGTTGTATAGCATGCTGTATACGTTGTGTAATCGATTACCCGAGTCACCGCTGTATGCCAGCATATTGTCATCTTCTAGTTGCTCACCAAAGTCGGCCTTAATCATATCAACGCCCAAGTCGAATAGCGGCTTGTGTGACGCTTTCCAAAACTCATAGGCATCTGGATGGGTAAAATCGAGGATGCCAGAATCCGGCAGCGGCGTGAGCACTTCACCAAAAGGGCTTAAATCCCATTCGTAGCGATAGGCTTCACCGGTACGCTTGTCTTTAATAAGCCAACCTTTCTTAGCAGCTTCTGCGAATAGCGGGTTTTTAACCGACACCATGGGGTATTCCCATACGCAAATTTTAAAGTCCATCGCTTTTAATTCGTCAATGACTGGCTTAGGATCTTGATAGCGGCTAGGATCCCACTCAAATGCAAAGCGGGTGTCAGTGTCCTGCCATGCACGACCATCTAGCGTTATCACATCACATGGCATCTTTCTTTCACGCACTTCACGCGCAACCGCAAGCAGCTCGTCTGCGTCTTTGTAATAAGCCTTCGACAGAATAACCCCTAAACTCCACGTAGGTGGCACAGGTGCAAAGCCCGTTAAGCTGCTATAGGTATTGATACTTTGCGCAGGCGTATCGCAATGATAAAGAAACATATCTAGCGCGTTATCTTCTACTATGCACACATAGGCGCGCTGTGACCAAGGCGCATAACCAACCCCATGCGTAACCGGTGTGGGCGTATGGACAAAAAGATTCCACCCTTCAGTACTCCACGCGTAAGGCGTATTCTTATATGATTTTTCTGTGTTCACGCCCAATGCATCGTGATTATAAGAACGAATTAACTGACCACGTTTATCAAGCTTGCCCCATTTTTCCCCGAGCCCATAGATAGGCTCTTCGTCGGTAAGCTCGAGGCTGACTATCCACCCTGCGTCAGTTTTAGCGAACGGAGGAAGACGATGCTGTCGAACAAAATGCCCATCAGTTGCAGATTGCTGAACTAATACATCATTGCGATAAAGTTTAAAATGAAGAGGGGCAAAAAATAACGCTAAACGGTAGTCTCCGGCACTAATTACTTGTTGCTCGGTATCTCCTGAGACTGAAAGGGGCAAAACGTCAGGGGTGGCGACCAACATGTTATAGTCTGTGCCGCGCGTTCCTTCCACACTGCCAATGCCTGATTGAATGCGCAGGCCAAACTCACTTAGTGAGAATACCAGTGTGTCGTATTGCGTGGGTACCGCAAAGTGATATTCGTCTAATAAATATGAGCTGCCGTTGATATCCGCAGCATTTATACTGTTCCAATCTGGTTCGTTAACCGAAAATGCCTTATTCATGTCACTTAACACCCTACGTCTTATATAAGACATAAGTTAATGAAATGTAACTTAACTGTCAATGGACATTTCGCGGGCAAGGTACAATTAATTAGCTGGTATTTCGTCTATACCTAAGGTGATATGTGATTTACATCAAAATTACGCTATAACACGTGTGTATGATATAACTAATAAACATTAAGCATTAGGTCAGGGTTTCATGTCTTCATCTCAGTTCGACCATAAGTTAGGTGGTCCTAGTCTTGCGTTCCAACCGCTCTATCAACAAGTTGCAGAATATATCAAACAGCTTATTGTAGAACGCCGCTGGCAACCAGGTGAAATGTTGCCGAGTGAATTTAAACTTGCCGATGAATTCAATGTAAGCCAAGGCACCGTGCGCAAGGCATTAACACTTCTTACCGACACAAAAATTGTTTCGCGTCGCCAAGGTGTTGGCACCTTTGTATCGGAGCATACCGCGCAAGATGCATTATTTAGGTTTTTTCCTTTGCAAGCCGACGGCAAAGGTGCTGAGTTGCCCAAAGCAGAGCTTCTAAACATTGAGTTGATAGCGCCCAATGAAACGATTCAAACCGCCTTACAACTTACCAATAAAGAGCGCGTAACCAAAATCGAGCGTCGGCGTATTCTTGATAATGAATTTTGTATGCTTGAAACCATTTTTCTACCAACAAAATACTTCCCTCGAATACACGAGCACAAAGACATTCCGCATACACTGTACCATTTCTACCAAACTGACTTTAATCAAACCGTGCTAAAAACCCGAGACGGAATAAAAGCTGTGTTGGCGTCACAATCAGACGCCAAGTTATTACAGATAAAAGAGAATGAGCCCTTGCTGCTTGTCACTCGCGTGACAGAATCTATCGACGGTAAACTTATTGAATACCGTGAAAGTAAATGCAGAAGCGATCATTATCACTACCAAGTTGAGCTAGACTAAATCTGCACTAGGCGTGTTTTAAAAATCATTCCCGTGTATGCGCGGCTCAATACGCCTAGCGCCGACATAAGGAGAGGGTTAACGCTTTGCTTCAACACGCCTCCACCGCGTTGATCTCCCTGTCCTTATTATTTAAATATCATTCTTTTTCCCTATTGTTGCCAAAGACAGCGCCTTTGCAAGTGCTTATTATTTATCAGCAACAACTGAGCTTGTTAACACAATGTTGACAAGGAACTACTCCTGTAATAACTTATGTCTTATACAAGACTTGTGCTACATTATTTGACAGGATTAGAGATATGAACGCGTTGGCAAACATCCCTGAAGTAGGGTTTGGGTTCTGGAAGGTCGATACTGCTATTTGTGCTGATACAACGTACGAAGCGATTAAAGCGGGTTATCGCCACTTAGACTGTGCTGCAGATTACGGTAACGAGAAAGAAGTTGGCGAAGGCATTCAACGCGCCATAAAAGAAGGCCTATGCACCCGTGAGGAGCTATGGATTACGTCTAAATTGTGGAACACCTTCCATGCGCCAGAACATGTGCCACTAGCACTGGAAAAAACGCTGAAAGACTTACAGTTAGATTATCTCGACCTATATTTGATTCATTTCCCGATTGCCCAGAAGTTTGTGCCCATTGAAACACGCTATCCGCCAGAGTGGTTTTACGACACTACGCTAGAAAACCCGACCATGGAATTAGCCCCAGTCCCGCTCTATAAAACATGGGAAGCAATGGAAGGGTTAGTCGATAGCAAAAAAGTCAGCCGTATTGGTATATGTAATTACAACACCGGGTTATTACACGACCTGATGAGTTACGCACGCATCAAACCTGCCATGCTACAAATTGAATCGCACCCTTACCTGACCCAGTCACGCTTAATTCGTTTGGCAAAAGACTATGGTATGAACGTAACCGCATTTTCGCCATTAGGGGCGTTGTCTTATTTAGAGCTGGAAATGGCCGATAAAACCGAATCGGTACTGGAGCAAAGTGTCGTGAAGCAAGCCGCATCAGCGCATGGTAAAACCCCTGCTCAAGTGGTATTACGCTGGGGTATTCAACGCGGTAATGCCATTATTCCAAAAACATCAAAACCAGAACGGATGCGAGAAAACTTAGCTTTATTCGACTTCTCTTTAACTGATGATGAAATGGCCGCTATTTCTGCGCTAAACATGAACCGACGCTTCAACGATCCAGGTCACTTTTGTGAAGCTGCATTTAACCGTTTCCACCCTATTTACGACTAGGAGAGTGCGATGAGCAACGCGATCACTTACGCCAATGTGGCGACGCAACATAGCTACGGTAATACCGTATTTCCGCAAATTGTTGTGAATAACAATAACTGTATTTCGGTAGACGATACCGTTGCGTTTATTCAAGACAACCAAGCAGAACTTGAGGCCCAACTTGCCATATCTGGAGCGCTATTGTTCAGAGGTTTTCCACTTGATTCAGCCGAAACCTTTGATACCTTTTCAGCGAGTTTCGGTTACGCAAATTTTACCTATAAAGAATCGCTATCAAACGCAGTGCGCATTAATTTTACTGAGCGAGTCTTTACAGCCAATGAAGCACCAAAAGAAGTAGAGATTTTCTTGCATCACGAGATGGCACAGACACCCATCTCTCCAAGCAAACTGTTCTTTTTCTGCCTATCTGCTGCCGACAAAGGGGGTGCAACACCCTTGTGTCGGTCAGACAAACTGTTTGAAGCACTAAAAGCAGAAAATCCATCGTTAGCTGACGACTTTGCGAAGAAAGGCGTAAAATACACCACAACAATGCCCGCCGCTGATGACGCAAATTCAGGCCAAGGCCGCAGTTGGAAAAGCACATTGAGTGTGGACACTACCGAGGCTGCCGAAGCTAAATTAGGTGAATTAGGTTATAGCTGGGAATGGATGGGAGACGGCAGTTTACGTGCCATTACGCCAGTTCTACCCGCAGTGATTAAGTTGTCGGACGGTTCGCAGTCTTTTTATAACCAGCTTATCGCAGCCTATATGGGCTGGAAAGGCGTACACGACAACCCATCCTCTGCGATAACATTCGGCGATGGTATGCCAATTCCTAGAGAAGGGTTAACCCGTATTACCGAGCTCGCTCAAACCTTTACCTTTGACCTTGAATGGCAAGACGGCGATGTGGCATTGGTAGATAACTACCGTGCAATGCATGGCAGACGTCCTTATTCCGGCGAAAGAAAGCGCCAAGTGCTTGTAGCGCTTGTGGCCTCTGAGCGTTAATCGCTATGGGTGGCTTTGCCGTAACGTGCAAATCTATTTGGCCAGGTTTTGGTATTGCCACAATCACTGGAATGGCTGCGCTATTTTTAAGTGAACACTATAGTGCACCCGCCATGTTGTTTGCACTGTTACTTGGTATGGCTATCTCATTCTTATATCAAAGCGATAGTATATGTAAATGTGGCATCGATTTTACAGCCAGTACGCTCTTACGTGCAGGTGTAGTGCTGCTGGGCTTACGCATTGCGCTAGGCGACTTGATAGTATTGGGCTGGCAAACCGCCGCAATGCTAGCTTTCGCCATCTTTTCTACCATCGTGCTAGGTATTGTATTGGCGAAAACGGTAGGCTTGCAAAAGCGTTTTGGTGCGCTTACCGGTGGCTCTGTGGCCATTTGCGGAGCATCGGCAGCATTGGCTATTTCAACCATACTGCCAGCGGGTAAAAATCATGAACGAGACACATTGCTTACCGTAATTGGTGTGACTGCGATGTCTACGATTGCCATGGTTATTTACCCTATTATTGCGGCGCAAATGAACATGAGCGATACGCAAGCAGGCATTTTCCTTGGCGGTACCATTCACGATGTTGCACAGGTGGTTGGTGCAGGCTACTCCGTATCAAACGACGCCGGTGACTTGGCCACATTGACCAAATTAGTTCGCGTGGCCATGATGCTGCCTGTTGTTGTGATCATGATGGTTGTTGTAAAACGGGTTCATAGCATTTCAAAAGAATGCGATGGCAGCATGCCAAAACTTCCGCTGTTTTTAGTTGGTTTTGTTGTTTTGATGCTTGTGAACAGCTTTTTCTCTTTACCCGATATCGTGGTTGATTCTGGTACTCAGCTATCACGCTTTTTCCTTGTGGTTTCGATCACCGCTATTGGCATGAAATCTAACCTGGGCAAACTGGCTGAAGTTGGCATGCTCCCTATTGTTCTTATTGTTACAGAAACGGTTTGGATAGCGCTGTTGATCCTCGGTTTTTTATTTTTACGTTAAGCTATATAAAGGAGCATGGGGTGAAACGGTTTAAAAAACTTAAGGCGAGCTCTGGGGCCGCAAGCACGGCTAAAATTGCAAAAGCACCCCATATAGGCTTGCACGCTCTATATAGCCAAAACCCTATTGAAGCTGACAAAATTGCCTTTGGCCGCGATACCGCTCCCCTTACCCGCCGTGGCTTTTTATCGGGCCTGAAAACTCTCTCACTGTTACTTGGTGCAGAAATTGTTTATGGGCAGTTTATGCCGGCGGGGCTCATTCCTGCTGCGCTTGCGCAAACCAATTCTTCTTTTAGTATAAAAGGTAAAGATGGCTTGGTGATACTTAATGACAGGCCCATTAACGCCGAAACACCGGCCCACTTACTTGATGATAATGTGACGCCTGCCTCACGCTTATTTGTGCGTAATAACGGAATAGTACCAGACGTATCACCCACAGGTTTCGACCAAAGCAAATGGACACTCACGATTGAAGGTGAGTCAGTTGAAACATCGCGAACGTTCACCCTAGAAGAACTAAAAAAGAACTTCAGACACTACACCTATCAACTGACGTTAGAGTGCGGCGGAAATGGCCGCTCAGAGTTTTCACCTGCTGCCAGCGGCAACCAATGGACTACTGGTGCAGTAGGCTGCCCTCGTTGGACAGGGGTTCGATTAAAAGATGTGCTTAAGGCCGTAGGAATTAAAAACGACGCCGTGTACATTGGTTATTACGGTGAAGATATACATTTAAGCCGCACACCGGGCAAGGCGGCCATCTCTCGTGGTGTACCCATAAGTAAAGCACTTGAAGATGAATCATTGATTGCATTTGCAATGAACGGTGAACCGCTACCTCTTATGAATGGTTTTCCACTCCGCTTAGTCTTTGGAGGGTGGCCTGCCTCAACATCAGGAAAGTGGTTATCGAAAATAGTGGTGCGTGACCGCATACATGATGGTGCAAAAATGGGTGGTAATGCCTATCGAGTGCCGTGCAAACCTGTCGCGCCAGGTGCAACCGTTTCGGAAGATGACATGTGTATCATTGAAGCGATGCCCGTTAAATCGTTAATTACTCACCCACGTTCTGGCATAACGCACGCTAGCAATAGCGCGTTGGCGGTTCGTGGGCATGCATGGAGTGGCGAAGCAGCAATAGCAAATGTTTTCACCTCTATCGACTTCGGCCAAACATGGCAAAAAACGAGCGTTACAACTGCTGTGAATCGGCATGCTTGGCAGCATTTCAATGCAGAAATTAAGTTTCCGCAGGCGGGATATTATGAAATTTGGGCACGCGCTGAAGACAATAACGGCCGTTCTCAGCCTATGGTATTGCCTGGTTGGAACCCCAAAGGCTACTTAAACAACGCCTGCCACCGCATTGCCGTTAGCGTGGTGTAATCAATGAAAAGGTTACCTTTTGCTATAGTGCTATCAACTCTTTATGTTATGACGGTAAGGGGTGAGGCAGCCGTACCTTCAGCACACCCCACCACCGGGCTTGTCGACGCTCCAGGGCATATGACGGTTATGGCCCATTGTACGGCTTGCCATTCCGCTGCACTTATTTCACAAAACAGAATGAGCCGTGAGCGATGGTTAGAGACCATCAAATGGATGCAGCGCACGCAAAAACTTTGGCCGCTTGGAGATGCTGAGCCTGTTATATTAGACTACCTTAACACTTGGTACGGCCCGAAATCCCACGGGCGGCGTGCTCCCATCGCTGCGCATTTAATGCCAACCCAAGTAAAATAAAATACGCACTACAACACTACTTCACTCGGCGCACTCTCGTTTATTTTATTCATTTCCTATAGCACGGTGTCACTTTTTATACGTCACATCCTATGACTGTCCAAAACCTTATTTATGACTGTCCGAAGTCTCTTCTATGACTGTCCAAAACCTTATTATGACTGTCCGAAGTCTCTTACTGTCCGAAATCTCTTGGCTAGAGCGTATCCTAGAGGTTTGCCGGCACAAGCATGTATCAACGAATATGGGATGTCCTAAACGAAAAAAGGCGCCCGAAGGCGCCCTACACACACTTACCGGGGGATCAGAACTTAGCGCGAAGCTGCACGCCGAAGTAGCGGTCAGCATCACGAGGTAATTGATAACGGAAGCCGTCACCACTAAACGTCGTTACAAAGCTTTCATCGGTTAGGTTTTTACCGATAAGGCTTATGCGATAGTCATCGTCACTGAACGAAAATGCTAAACTTGCATTGATGATGGCATAGTCAGGTAATACTGCTGGATCGTTATCTGTCGCAAACGCGCCTGGTGCACCTGCAAACATTTCGTCTGTGTACACATAAGAACCGTTTAAGATAATGTCCATATTGTCCATTTCCCAAATATACTCACCCGTTACTGAGTATTTTAAATCCGGTGAGAATGGCAAGTCGGCGCCAGAGCGTCCCGTACAGTTTACATCGGTTACAGGGCAAAGAAACTCGTCTACCTCGGCATCGACTTTCGACAATCCACCCGTTAATGATAAGTTGTCAGTTGCTTGCCACATAAAGTCAAATTCATAACCTTGTGTAGTTACTGAACCCGCATTGGTTAAACGAGAGATTGTTACCGAATCGAGTAATTCTGAGTTATTGGCTTGGAAGCCGTCGATATCTGTTCTGAAAATAGCCGCATTAAACACGATGTTAGTGCTGGCGTACTTGTAACCTAATTCGTACGCATCAGATGTTTCCTCGCCTATTGGCAGGGTATCGGTAGCCGACATATTATAAAACACGTTGAATGCTGGCCCTTTATAACCTTGAGAGAATGTGAAATACGTCATGCTGTTGTCAGTTAAATCATACTGTACACCTAACTTACCAGACACATTCGTTTCATCGGTTTCACCGCTATAATCAGTGTCAAAACTACGCACACCAACACCGGTGCGGCTGTACTGATCATTGCTGCTTCTATTGTGCGAATAGCTCACTTCATCTGCAGTATAGCGAACACCGAATAATAGGCGCAGGTCGTCATTGATATGGTATTTACCATCAGCAAATAACGCCCAGTTATCAAACTGCGTTTCCATGTACGCGGTAGCGCTAACAATATCGTTAGAGTTACAGCTTAACCCTTCATCAGCAATGAACTGATTAACTTGATCAGTTGTTGGGTCTGCAATGCCGAAGGTATCGGTTAAGTAAGCGCTGATAGCCGACGGGAATTGCCCCGCATTGTTTTGACAGCTTGCATCACGAGTAAAGTTTCGCTGCGATTTTTGTGTCCACCAAAATGCACCAACCTGATAGTCAAATGCATTGCCAAGTGGTGAGGCAATACGGAATTCTTGTGATGTTTGCTTCCAGTTCTGGGCACCAATATCATGTAATTGGAAGGGTTCGCCAAATACAGGGAACGGACGCGTTCCTGCCGTTGAGGTAAAGTCACCTTCGCGGAACTCGGTATTGTCCCAATCTCGGTACGCGGTAATTGAGGTAAATTGATGATCGCCAAACATAGTATCGACCTGAACAGAGAAACCAGTGGTTTCATCTAATGTGCGTGTCTCAAAATCATGATCTATTAGGCGCTGTTCTAAGTCTAAATCGCCAGGCCCCGTGCTATTGGGTAGCGCTTCAGAACCGGGGTGGCGACCGCTAGGCGTAAGTTCTAAATCGGCACAACAGCTATCGTCAGACTTAACATTTTCGAATATGAATAAGATGTCTGTGTCGTCGCCAGCATCAACATCAAGCATGGCTCGAACGCCTTCTTTATCGTAGCCGTTGGTCATTTCGTTGTTATAAACGTTTTTAATATAGCCGTCGAATTGCGACTTAAGCACCGTTAGACTGCCGTTCACGTTGTCATTTAATGCGCCCGACACACTGGTTTTTAATCTATATTCGTTATCTTGAAACAACGTAACTTCTGCGGTGCCCTCAAATTCTTCAGTAGGACGCTTGGTGGTGATATTTACTACACCAGCAGAGGCATTTTTACCGAACAACGTACCTTGTGGGCCGCGTAATACCTCGATACGCTCTAAGTCATATAAATCAACGAATGCTTGACCTGAACGGCCTAAAACCACGCCATCAACCACAGTAGAAACACTTGGTTCTGCCGCAACACTAAATGAAATAGTACCAATACCGCGCACCGTAATAGCTGAATTTCGTGTCGTGTTTCCTTTCCTGAAACTGACCGAGGGTACTAGTGCTTGTAACCCTTCAATGTTGGCAGCAAACGTGGCGTTAATTTGATCCTCTCTTAATACCGAGACCGCTACCGGCACTTCGTTAAGGCTCTCCACTCGCTTCTGTGAGGTAACCGTTATTTTTTCTAGCCCCTTGGGCTCTTTAGGCTCAGCATCTTGAGCGTGGGCAGCGAAGCCGATGGTCATGCAAGTACCCACGGCTAACGCCTTGGTGATACTTGAATGTAGTGTGCTAGGTCTTAGTGACATGGGTGTTCTCCACGAGTTCTTTTTATAGGTTTAGTCAAGCTATCTGCCACATGACCGACGGCTTTCACGATTACTATTATTATTTTTTGTCTAGACTACGACGGGCTCATTTGTCTTATATAAGACAGAAGATAATGAAAACTTAACCAATAAGTAAATGAATTGCAATCTTTTTGTTAAAAATAAACGGCGTGATAGAAGAACATAAAAACAGTGAGTCAAAATAAACATAATACAATGTTTTAATTGAAGTTTAACAAAAACAAAGATGCCGTAATAAGAATTCAAAATGATGATTATATGTTTCAATGATACAAATAAATAACAAAAATTCAGGTGATATGTCTTACATTAGACTGATAAGCTCTAACGGCTTTAGCAAAGTACTGCTGCGCTCTTTGTGGCTGTATTCGCAAATGGATATGCGAGATAGGCAGTAGGCAGCCATAAACGTGTCATCAAAATAAGTAACAATCTATCCTCACCAACGCGCTCATTAAGGATCTTTAGAAGATGAAGAACAACCGCTACATTCGCAGCCTTTTTTTTAATACCGTATGCACGCTATTGTGTTTCGGTACGATGACTAATGCGTATTCAGAAAATCGAATTGATACCCAGCGCCCTGATGCGCCTGCGCTCGCTGCTTACGGAGACTACTCTGTTGGCGTGCGTCAATTAGACGTAACAAACCCATCCCAAATTGATATCTTGGCACTTGACGCCACCCAACCCAAACCTGACTCTATGCCCGTATACAATCGCCCTCTTACGCTTGAGGTATGGTATCCCGCTGACAAAAACAGCAAAGGCGATACCGTGTTACAGGCATTTATACGCGATGGCAAAAAACAAGTAGCGCTGCATGGCAAAGCAGTTAGAGATGCGCTACCGCTGAGCGCTAATGTTCCATTTCCATTGGTAGTAATTTCTCATGGTTACCCGGGTAATCGTTTTTTACTTGCACATTTAGCAGAAAACATTGCGTCAAAGGGTTACGTGGTCGTATCGATTGATCACACAGACTCAACGTACAGAACACAAGCAGCATTTTCATCTACGTTGGTTAACCGTCCTATCGACCAGCTTTTCGTTGTTTCGCACATCGAGGCATTAGCAAAGCAGGAAAAATCGTTCTTACATCAGTTAGTCAACGTTAATAATACTGCCATTGTGGGCTACTCGATGGGAGGCTACGGCGCGGTGATTAATGCCGGTGCTGGGCTAACCGAACAGGCGATTACTAGTCAACTAGGCGCCCCTTTTGACCTACTGGCGCGCTATCAATCAGGAAAAGTAGATCCTCGAATTAAGACCATCATTGCCTTCGCGCCATGGGGAATGAACTACGGTATGTTTACTCTCGACAGTGTTGCAGTTCCTATGATGTTGGTAGCCGGCTCTCAAGATGATGTCTCTGGCTATGAAAATGGTGTACGTGCGATTTGGGAAGGGGCAAACAATGTTGACCGCACACTACTAACCTTCAATAACGCTAACCATAACGCTGGCGCGGTAATGCCGGCACCAAAAGAGTCATTTGTATTCGATAACGCATTAGGCTTTAACACCAGCACGCATTATATCGACGCAGTCTGGGACAACACTCGCATGAATAATATTGCGCAACACTTCGTCACCGCATGGCTGGGCAAGTACTTGAAGAGCAACAACGACATGCACACCTACTTAGACCTTATTCCCGAATCAAACGATGGTGTATGGGCGATGGATAAAGCGGGTAACAAGGAAGCAACGCATACCTATTGGAACGGGTTTGCACCGCGTACAGCAAAAGGGTTGAAGATAGAACATTTGCACGCAGTAGAGTAAACACATTCATGCCATAAAAGAAAAATCCGATATCAGAACCTGATACCGGATTTTTTGTTTTAACACAGTGTGGCGTTGAATAAAGCGTTAGTCCAAATTCGCAACCATCTGCATAAGTTATCTACGCTAGGCGCTTAGTCGAACATATACTTAAGTGAAAGTACTGTTGTGCGACCGTTAAGAGGACGCGCTCTTACATAGCTGCCTACCGCTGCAGAACCTTCTTCAGATTCAGTGATGATGAACTCATCAGTCGCGTTGTTCACGTTAAGTGACACTGAGAATTGATCATTCACCCAGTATGTCGCGAACAAGTTAACTAGGTTATAGCCTTCTTGCTTAAGGTCGTTGTTATCTTGAACGTAGTATTCAGTTGACCCTTGAAGCGATGCACCTACAGACCATGTATCTGTTGCGTACTCTGGTGTGATAGTCCAGATAAAGTCAGCTTGACGACGAGGTGTGTTGCCTTCAATCGCAGCGTTGTTTACGTCTTTGCTAATTTCAGCATCAGTCCACGTAAGGTTACCTGATAAAGTAAAGTTATCGGTTACATTGTAGCGGCCTTCGAATTCAAGACCCATTGCTTCGTACTCACGCATAAACGTAAGACCGCTGGTTACTTCAGCTTGCGTATCTTCTGTTACGGTGTCGAACAATGTTGCGTTAAGCATCAAGTCTTTTGTACCGTACTTATAACCCACTTCTAATTGCTTAGTGGTATCGAAACCAGACGTTGTACTTGTAAGGCTACCATCAGCATTCAATGTGCCACCAATCTGTAGAAGACGGTCAGCAATTGCACGTCCACCTTTAGAGTAGCGAGCGAAGAACGTTTGGCTATCGCTTAGCAAGTATGAACCACCGAACGAGTATGACGTATGGTTCGCATCGTAGTTAACGATTTGAGACGATGCACCCGCACGGTTAAGGTTGACTACACCACCGCGGATAAAGCCGCTGTTTGTCGCTGACGCGTCTTCGATTTGCTCGATAACACCGTTACCGTTTACGTCGAAGTCAGTGTTACCACCACAACATGCGCTGATAAGTTCACCAGACGCCTCTACCGTGTCACGACGGACAGATGCATCGATGATAATATTGTCAGACAATTCAAAACCAACGTTCATGTACGGAGCTTTTGTCACGTAGTTTAAGTCCCATTCCCATGAAAGGAAACTTGGAGAAAGTAAACCGTTAGACACTAACTCAACACCATCCCCGTTAGTAATGTTTAGCATTTGTGAGTTGCTGCCATCCAATGTTTGGATGAATGTCTGCCAGCTAGACCAGCTTGTCGCAATATCTTGATTCGAGTAGTAGTAACCTACGGTTAAATTAACGCCATTATCGAATTCTTTCCGAAGACTGAAGTCGTTAATCATGTTGCCTAAATCGTTGATACGAGTATCAAACTGAAGGTTTGTGAACGCTTGACCGCTATACACATCACCCGCACCTGGGCCATTTGCCAATGTAACGGTGGTTGAATCACAGTTTAATGCGTTTCCATCACCGTCTAGCGCGCCGGCACAAAGTGCAGATGCAAAGTTAGATACATCGCCAGGGCCTGTAGGGAAACCATCTACGAACGGGGCAATGAAACCACCAGAAATCGTTGAAGTACGGAATTTATTCAGTAGGAATAAGTTCTCTGCTACTTCTAAATCAACTTCAACACCAAACGAGCTTACTTGTGACTCGATACCATCTCGTACGTCGCGATTCTCTGGGTTACCATAGCTATCGAATGTAGAAATGTTTGTGTTGTATGCAGAATTCAGTGCCTGTGAGCTTGCATCGTATCCTGGTACTGGACCGTATTGACCATCGCCTTTAACCAGCACTGGAGAAGGCAAGTAAGTCGATACTTTATCATCAAGATTTTTGTAGTAAAAACGGATGTGACCGTTATCTAGCATCTTAGTGATGTTAATTTTGACTTGTCCGCCTTGGTCGCCGTTATAACCCGTTTCACGAGGACCTTCACCACCACGCGCGAAACCCGCGATGTGATAATACATGTCATCAGAAATTTCACCGCCGTAGCGGAAATCTAAACGAAACTCTTCGTAGTCAACACCAAATGAAGTACCGATAGCACCGCCACCTACTTCACCTGTGTTACTGATCATGTTGATGACACCACCAGGAGAGTTACTTGCGAACGTTGATGCAGAACCACCACGGATTGCTTCAACGCTGGCAACTGACCAGTCGTAACGAATGAAGTTATCTGCGTTACCGAAGTTGATGTCACCATATTCTAAAACAGGAAGGCCGTCTTCATGAATTTGAAGGAATTTAGACCCACCAGTAGCTAGAGGAATACCACGGATAGTAATGTTAGCGTTACCGCCACCACCTGAAGACTCAGCACGAATCCCCGGCAAAGCACGAAAAACTTCTGCCGTTGAACGAGGCGCTAGTTTAACGATATCGTTTTCATCGAAAGCACTTACTGAAACGCTAGCCTCTTGCATTGTTGTGCCACCCGGCGTTGCAGTGACAACAATTTGTTCATACTTTTCTTTGCTTTCAGTCTCAGCAGGTGCTGATTCTTGAGCGATGACTGAACCAGACAATGCGGCGCAAACCGCAAGTGTTAGTGTGTTAAGTGTGTGTTGTGTTTTCATGTTTTCTCCGGCGATGTGTTAGAGCCGTTAAACCAAAGTGGCCAATGTAAAAGCTGCGGTTTTTTTGCCCAGCGACTTAATCGATTAAGAATGTAGAACATATTTTATGAATTGTAAACATGCTGTGAATTATTTATTTTATTATCTATTTTAAAAGCTCCTGCGTTAACCATCATTTAACAATAGTGATGAATTCGATAACACTCCATAAAACAACAACATAAATTAACACCGTTAGATTAAACGATTAAGACAGGACCTACAAATGGGCTAAAATCATCGTGGAATAAAATGTTAATTTAATCCTAAAGTTTAAAACAAGGAGCATTAACTTTTATACATTGGTCAAATCGCATACTATGCTTAGATTATAGACGCGCTTAAAAATAAGTCATATTCGTGAAGACAGATGTAGATAAAAAGCTCGCCCAAACAACCTCATTTACGACGTCGATGAAAAGAGACATCGTTAATATGTTGCTCGGAAATGTCGCAACCGGATTAGTTATGACCTATATCGCCTTTACAGGCCTGGTCTTTGGCATCAATAACGAAGAGACTCGTCAAACTAAAATGCTGTTTTGGTATGTCATGAATACCATCGTTATTTTTCGCTTTTTAGATTGGCTTTACTGGCATTTTTCTTTAAAGCAAAAGCACTTTTCCCCTCAACCTGTTTTTTTACGCTTCTGCATCGCATCTATTTTTACCGCAGTGATGTGGGCGTTGTATGCTGTATCGCTATATCACACAATGGACACTATTGAACTGGCAGCAACCATGGTTGTGCTCGCAGCAATGGCTGGAGGGGCGGCCACGGTCCTCGCACCAAGTAGACTGCTCGTAAGTGTTTATTGTACCGCGCTACTCGTCCCTACCTCTCTACGCGCTCTTTACGACAATGAATCTCAATTTGTTATTCTTGGCGCGCTTGGTCTTTGTTTCTGGATTGGTATTTTTTCTAGCGCTTTTAGGTACAACCGTTTTTTCGTTGATACCGTTATTTTAAAAGACCAAAAAGAAAAGCTGTTAAAAGAAATGAACGAAAAGCAGCGCGAAACCTTTCGGATTAACGATGAATTGCTGAAAGCCAACAATAGCTTAGACCAAGCTAATGCAAGTTTAGAGGAACAAGTTGAACGAAGAACCTCTGACATTTTGCGATTATCAAATCGCGACTCGCTCACAAACTTATTAAATAGAAACGGGTTTCTTAAACACGTCAACAGTCAAATTAAAAAGGCGAGTACGTTAAATAATCAATTGGCATTACTGTTTATCGATCTTGATGGATTTAAACAAGTTAACGATAGCTTGGGCCACAAAGTGGGTGATTCAGTATTGGCTGAAATTGCTAAGCGGTTAACGAAGTTCTGTGAAAGTGGTCATTTAGCACGCTGGGGAGGCGATGAGTTTGTTGCTACCGTGCCCTATGCTACCGAAGATACCGCCCTCGCAGTGGCTCAGGCAATGCGAGGCGGTATTACCGTTCCTATTACCGCATTGGAAAACGAGATCACATTAGACGCCACTATTGGCATATCGATGTACCCCCATCATGGCATCGACGCCCAAACACTTATCCAACATGCTGACTTAACAATGTATGAACAGAAAAGAAAGCAACGCGGGAGCATTGGGGTATTTAGTGAGTCGTTACATACAGATATAAAAACAGAGCAACAGCTTTGCGAAAACCTTCGAACGGCAATTGATAAAAAAACGTTTAGTGTACATTACCAGCCCATAATCGACGCAAACACTGGAAAAACCGTGAAAGTTGAAGCGTTATTGCGTTGGAATTGTAATGGTGTCTCCATTTCTCCTGCTCAATTTATTCCTCTTGTAGAGAAAATTGGCATTATGCCTGAAGTAGGGATATGGGTATTAAACCGAGCCTGTATTGATGTTATGCAGTGGAATACCGACACTGACCTTGCGTTATCGGTTAATGTCTCTATTTGCCAGCTTACAAAAGGAAACTTTGAAAAAGCGACGAAAAACGCACTGATATCTTCGGGTATAACACCTGACAGGTTGCATTTAGAGATAACCGAAAGTGTGTTCGCTGACGAAGAAGACAACGTTGGCGAGCAGATCACGGCGCTTAAGAGGCTGGGGGTTAACATCTCTATTGATGATTTCGGCACCGGCTTTTCGTCACTTAGCCGTTTGCAATCGTTGGCCTGTGATTTTATAAAAATTGACCGTTCTTTTGTGCAGAATACAAATGAAGAGAGTGATACTATACTTCGCGCAACTATGCTTATAGCGAACGAATTTGGCTGTAAAACTGTAGCAGAGGGTATAGAAACCGTTGAACATGTCGAGCGCGTTAAGCAACTTGGCGTTAATTATCTTCAAGGTTTCTACTATGCTAAACCCATGGCTGCTAGCGACTTCATTTCTTGGTACAACAAAAATAATTAATAACTCATGGCTCAACTTTACTTTTATTATTCTGCAATGAATGCAGGCAAATCGACTTCACTCCTTCAGTCTGCCTATAACTATCGTGAACGCGGCATGCACTCTTTAATTTATACTGCAGCGTTCGATGACCGCTATGGCGTTGGCAAGGTGACGTCTCGCATTGGGTTGCAAGCAGACGCTAAGCTTTACGGCAACGACGACAACATGTTTGACGCCATCAAAGCAGACAATGACACACAGAAACTCGATTGCGTGTTTATTGATGAGGCGCAGTTTTTAACTAAAGCGCAAGTGCGTCAACTCGTTGAAGTAGTCGATGAGCTTGATATTCCCGTGCTTGCTTATGGTCTCAGAACTGACTTTCTCGGTGAAATATTTGAAGGAAGTCTGTATCTACTAGCGTGGGCAGATAAGCTATTTGAGCTTAAAACCGTGTGCCATTGCGGTCGAAAAGCAAACTTTGTCGTACGGCTTGATGAAGCGGGGAATGCTGTACGTGGGGGCGCTCAAGTGCAAATTGGTGGCAACGATAAATACGAGTCTATGTGTCGTAAGCATTTCAAAGCGCTAGTGTGGGATAACTAATTATACTGTCGTAAGTGCGCAGTAACGCCCTACCACTTCCTTGTTTTTATTATCCCAAATCGCTAAAAACGGTGGTTAGCTCGCCACCGTTTCACCTTCAATCATATCGAATGGCAACACAACATTGCCGCTTGATTCACTAAGCAACGCTTTCGCTGCAATTTCACCTTTATTAGCACTAGACTGGCAAACCGTGCTCAGATTTGGGCGGGTTCGTTGTGCCTCTTCGATACCGTCAAACCCTGTAATTTTAAGTTCATTTGGCACATCTATTCCCATTGAGAGCGCACACTGCAGTAATTCTAGCGCAATAATATCACTCATACACAATATGGTATTAGGCCTTGGACTACTGCCCAATACCTCTTGCGCAGCCTGTTTTGCATAGCGCCTGTCACTTTCTGGAATATGCCATACCCAATCATTACTAATGGTTACCCCTTTTTCTTCAAGCGCACGTTTGTAACCTTGAAAACGACGATGCGAAATAGAGGTACTCACATCGACCAATGAGCTGTTATAAATACGACATGTAGAGGGAGAGTCGATTAAACGAAGGCCGAGAATGGCGACATGATCGCTCGGCGACACGGCTTTTTTGGCTATTTGGTAAGCGGCTTCTTCGTTATCAATGTTGACAGATGGTATGCCCTGAATATCGAAATCAACGGTTATCACAGGCTTTGACTGATTGGCGAGTTCGTCAGCTAGCTTAGGATTGCGAGGCGAACCATAACAAATAAAGCCATCCACGAAATCAACAACATCAAGGATACTTTGAGAGTCGCCCGCATAGAGAAGCAAATGTTTCCCTTGCTGCTGAAGCGTGGTAGAAACACCTTTAATAAAGGTACTCGCCACCGGGTCGCTCACGGTATAGGCGATACTATCAGCAAGTACTAATGCGACTATATTGGAACGCCCTTTTCTGAGTATTTGTGCGGCTTTATTCGGACCGCTGTACCCTATCGATTCGCACGCTTTTAAAATCTCCTCACGACGGCGTTTAGAGAGCTGATCAGGACGATTAAATGCGTTTGATATGGTGGCCGTTGATACCCCCAACTGCTGCGCTACATCTTTAAGCGTCAGTTTTGTTTTTTTCATTGTTTTTTCGCCAATGGCTTACTACTTCATGCGCAACATAAAATTAGCAAATGTGCGCATACCTCACTACGTACTAACTTAAAAAGTCAGCACCTAGACGAACTGCAAAAAGCCATCATAACATCAACTTAATCGATTAATACCAAAAAATTAACATTTTGTGCTAACACACTGTTTTCAATGTCTGGCGAAACTTAAGCGGCACTTAAAATAAAACAATAATATTTAATATTATTAGCGGGTTCCGAATATTTTGTCACCTGCATCGCCAAGCCCGGGAAGTATGTACCCTTTTTCATTAAGGCGTTCATCTATTGCTGCAGTGAAAATATCAACATCAGGATGCGCATCAACCACGGCTTTAATGCCTTCAGGAGCCGCCACTAAAAATAGGCCCATAATATTGCGGCAACCTTTCTTTTTAAGTAAGTCGATGGTGGCTATTAGCGTGCCTCCCGTGGCCAACATAGGGTCAACGATTAATGCGGTACGCTCGTCAATGTTGTTTACTACCTTGTCAAAATACGCAACGGGCTGAAGGGTTTCTTCATCACGGTAAAGCCCTACAACACTTATCTTAGCATTAGGAATTAAGTTCATAACGCCGTCTAACATACCTAACCCAGCACGCAGGATAGGAACGATAGTTATCTTTTTACCTTTGATTTGTTTTACTTCGACCTGGTCACCCGACCAACTTTCAATATGCGCTTTTTCAGTGGGCAGTGTTCTGGAAGCTTCGTAAGTCAGTAAATTACCGACTTCAGATGCAAGCTCACGAAAGTCTTTGCTGCTTATATTAGCGTGGCGCATCAATCCAATTTTATGTGCAATAAGGGGGTGTGTTATTTCGTGAACGGCCATGGTGATTCTCCAATCAAATTAGTACGCCAAGTTTACCCGACCCTCAGCATATATAAAGCGCAAACGTGCTATCGCTGCAATATGTGCACACTTGGATAGCGTTATTGCTTTCTTGCCCGCGCTCTCGCCTTATGTACGAAAGATATAACTGGCCAAATAAGGGAACGCTACCCCACCGCTACGGTGGCACCATCGGGTAACGTTACTTCGATTTTTAAACTACCGCCCACGGCAGCCAAATAGTTCGCTGCACGTTGTAATGAAACATCTTGAATACGCTTAGACTCTAGCTTACTTACCCCTGACGCTGTTACACAAAGCGCCATTGCCACTACTTCTTGTTTTACTCGATGTTGCTTTCTAATGTCACCAAGTGTTAATTCTTTCATGATCTTGCCTTTTTTTTTCGGGCATAAAAAAACCCAGATTTTTTATTTTCTGGGCTTTTCAAAACGTTTCTACTATTTTGCCCAGAAGCGACGATAAGCCCCTGAACAATAAGCGTCAGGCGCTGTCAGTGAGTAAAATTGTAAAAGTAATTAGTAGTAACGTTTTGCATGAATAATTCTCTTTAATATCTATATGCCGGGCATAGTATTGTTTACGCGCTAGCGTCTGCGTGGCGTTTCAATATCCTTAACCATACCACCTCGCAGTACAATAACAAGCACTTTCCATATTGGAAAGTAGCGGCGCAGACACAACACTGTTCATATCAATATGCATTTCTCTCAATAAATAAGAGCAAAGCAGCAAGGCTTCAGGTAGGCTTAACACCTTAAAGATAACGCCGCATAACGTTGCGATATTCGCCTCGAATAATAAGGATTTACTTATGCAATGGTTAACCCTATGGCTTCCTTTTGTGGCTGCTATTCTGGTTTCAAGTATTGTTATATTCATTGCAACCACATTGCTGAATCGCCATAACCACGAGCGCACGGCAGACCAGCGGTTGCCTCGTCAATTGAGCGTTATTGCACTTATTATTATTTGTCTCATTGCCATAATATTAACGTTGCCAGTTAGTGAGAGCTCTCGAAATCAAGTGCTGGCGTTACTTGGCGTAATGGTATCAGGCGTGCTGGCATTTTCGTCAACAACCATTGTGACAAACCTCATGGCCGGTGCGGTGTTAAAATTTAACCGCCCATTTCGTACCGGTGACTTTATTCGTTGTAATCACTATTTCGGACGTGTGTCTGAAAAGGGGCTACTAGATACCGAAATTCAAACCGAACAACGCGACTTAATATCTATTGCGAATAACTACCTGATTGCAAACCCAGTCACCGTTATCCGTGCTTCAGGGACACTTGTCACGGCCGACATTTCGATTGGTTACGATGTTCATCACGATACGGTAACGCATTATTTAGAGAAAGCTTCGGCAAATGCGGGGCTCACTGATGGATTTGTTCAAGTTATAGCTCTGGGAGACTTCAGTGTTAATTATCGTATATCGGGGCTGCTTACTGAAATAAAGGGGTTGTTGAGCGCAAAATCTCGATTGCACACTGCGATCCTTGATGAGTTTCATCAACATGGCGTAGAAATTATGTCACCCAATGTGGTGGCTCAGCGCCCTACTGACCCTGCGAAAGCTTTCATTCCAACATTAAACAGCATGAAAAATAAAGCTGACGCAAAAAAAGATGAAAAACATGAGAGTGTCGCATTCGATAAAGCGGAAGAGGCAGAGCAACATGAATTGGCGCTAGAAACTAAACAGGAACATCTCGCTGCATTGACTGAGGCTCTCGCCAAAGCCAGTACTCCTGAAGAGAAAGTGGCATTACAAAACAAGGTTACGGCTTGCGAAGACGATATTGCGCGTGTTATTGCCGCCCAATCAGAAACCAAAAAAAGCCGCTGATTGGGTCTAAGGTGTTCATTGCGTTATTTTTTGTCTCGTTTCATTCTGCGACTTTGTTCCTCGCGTTTTTCCGTGCGCTTTTCTTTTCTATCGCGCTTGTCTGGTGTTAGCGAGCCTGACTTAAATTTCTCTTTGCGTTTGGCCTTTGCTTCCGCTTTCTTTTTAGCTTCTTCTTCCATAATACGCTTTTCTTCCACCAGCATTTCAGGCGTTTCTAACGTTACCCGACCAAGCATGCCTGATTGAAGCTCTTTAAGCAGCACTTCACATATTTTATGCAAATTAACTCTTCCACCGGCCATGATGGCCCCCCGGTTTTTAGCAGCAGCTTCTAAAAACTCAATTTCAGTATCGGGGAGAGTGTCTAGTTTAAACCGCTCCTTCATTACATCAGGGTACGCTTTAATCAAATAATCGGCGGCGAAAAAACCAACATCGTCATATTCCATCGCGGTATTTTTTACCGCACCGGAGGAGGCCAGCCGGTAAATAGAATTGGGGTTTTCTAACTTTGGCCATAGCACACCAGGGGTGTCGAATAAAATGATACCGCTACCTAAATTAATGCGCTGCTGGCTTTTTGTGACGGCAGGCTCGTTACCTGTTTTAGCAATAATACGCTCTGCCAAAATATTGATAAGCGTAGATTTTCCGACATTAGGAATGCCGGTGATCATAGCTTTAATCACTTTCCCTTGGCCGTCTTTGTGCGAACATATACTACGAATAAGCCCCATTAGCTGTTTGCTATTTCCAGGGTTATCACTTGACGTAGTAATGGTTTTCACACCGCGCTCTAGCTCTAAATGCGCTTGCCACTGAGCGGTAATTTCCGGGTCGGCCAAGTCGAATTTATTCAGGATCTTAATACACGGCTTATCGCCGCGGATCTTAGCAATTTCTGGGTTTTCACTTGAATAAGGAATACGCGCATCAAGCACTTCAATGAGAATGTCGACTTGAGCCAACGACTCTTTCATTTCTTTTAGGGCTTTATGCATATGCCCTGGAAACCACTGTAAGGCCACGATGTGCTTCCTTTATGAGAATTTAGATAATGTGAAGGGATTATATCGTAATTCCGTTATCGGTTTTACGAAATCCCAATATTCACTGTAATATTTTGCAAACGCACTGCATGAAGACGGGTGCGTAAAATAGGGCTAACGCGGTGCCTGGGATAGCTGGAATAACGAGATATTCACGGCACTGGCAAGGTTTAGCGAGTCGATTGCGCCACTTCCTTCTATGGTGAAAGGCAACGCATTACATTCTTTAAGTGCATTTCTTGGTACACCGCGGGCCTCGTTTCCAAACAAGTAACAATCGAATTCGTTAAACGCGCTATCAGTAATGGCAGTACCCTGCATATCGAGATAGGCAAAACGTGAGAAGCGCGTCGTCAGCGAATCAAGTGACACGTCTAATTCTAACGGTACGTGGAAAATAGCGCCCATGCTTGCGCGCACCACTTTGCTATTGAATGGGTCGACGCTATTTGGACTAAGTAACAAGCGAAAATTGCCGAACCATGCCATTGAGCGAAGGATGGTTCCAAGGTTACCGGGGTCTTGTACTTCATGTAAGTAAACCGCGCGGGACGGTCCGCGTTCATTTGGTTTATCAAGCGCGCTGGGCAGCGGTACGCATGCAATAATGCCTTGCGGCGTTTTGGTATCACTAATCTGCGACATTTGCTTCGCGTTAAGTACCACCACCTCATACGCCACCGAGTTATCAGCAACCCAGCGTTGGTAATCTTCGGTAATATAAAGCGTAATGCGTTGTTCACTATCAGACATGGACGATGCTTTAATGAGCTCTGCAACAAGGTGCTCACCTTCAACCAAGTAATATCCGAATTGGCTTCGGTATTTCTTTTGGTGCAATTTTTTTATGTCATCAAGTTTCATTTGATAAGTGGCCCTACAAAAAAGTGGCGTCAGTGCCGCAATACGTTACACGAAAAATAAGTCGGAGAAGTGTATGTGAATTGTAGTAAAACTCAAGCCTACGTGCGGCAAATCACGCTAAACGTTATTCTAATTGACTGTCGCCGCGCTGAAAGTCGGTAATTTTCGAGGGCATGGACGCCATAGACTCCATCAACAATCGACTATATGCCATCGTTTCATTTTGCAGCTCAGATGACGGTAAATAGAACTTGGCTAGTGCACCATCGTTATATAACGCGGCATCGGCAGTATGCCACTGTCCGTCTTCCCACATTTCACTCCATGCATGACCGTACGCGTACAAACCGTGTGGATATTGCACCACAACAATGCCCAGTATCAACTTTGACGGTATCCCCTCGCTTCTCGCAAGTGCCGTGGTAAGCACAGCATATTCCGTACAATCGCCACTGCGCTGCTGTGCAACCGTAGAAGCAAAGTTAAACCCATGCACATAGCTGGGTTCCGTAATGTAGCCTGATACGTATTTCACTATTTGGGCTTTAACATCCTCATCTTTCGATGACTCAAAGCCAGAGATAAACGGCTTTGTGGCTTCTTCATCAAAATCGATAACAAAACTAGGTGCTAACTGCGATGGTAAAAACGTGCCGTGATACGCATTATTACTTGAAAGTGCCAACGTCAATGCGTGCTCATCACGATTAAGTACCGTTACATTGCTATTGCCCGCGACCGCTTGTGCATGTTTCTCTGGTGTTTTAGACCACGCGGTTAACACGACACGAGAAGGCAGAGGTTCACTTACGTTAATATCAGTGGACAGCGCCACCTGCGCAAACGTTGGCGAACTTTGCGCACTACCCTGTGCGCAATATCCAAATACTAAGAGAGCGATTAACCATTTCATGGAAGTTTAGGTGTTCCTGTCGATACCATTTGATCTAGCGTCATTTTCATTACGCCGTAATCGATCGTTCCCGAGATTGGGGCGTTATTAGCGTCTATTTCAAACAAAAACGTAAATAGCGACATGTTAAGCTGGAATGTATCGTTACTTTCAGTTTGTTCTAACGACACCTCTAACGCTGATGTTGGGTCAGCATCTGGCGACCACATAAAAAAGGTGTCGCTGGTTTCGTCGGAATTGCGAAGGCTTTCTATGCTTAGATAGTTACCATATTCAGACTGAAGCCATTGGTTATACTCAAGGGTAGCGGCAATGTCTTTGTTTTGAATTTTACCGGCAACCTCCCACTTTTCATCTTTGTAGTCGATACGATAGGTTGAGGCCATAACGCCGTTTTCAATAGTGTATTGTTGGCCATTAATTAATGCGCCATCAGGCATACTCCATGAATTTGAAAAACTGTCAGTACGTGCCACTGAATTGGCGTCTACCGGCACTAACATTGATAGCGACGACTCAATAACAACGTCACCGTCTTCATCTTTTGCATATGACTCACGTGAAAAACCTACGGGTATACCGTTAATACGCCACGCGTAGGCGGTTTGATAGAACGCATTGGTAGGCTTGGCATTTTCAAATGCTTGAATAAATGCAACAAACGCCTGCTTGAATGTTTCTCGATAGCCTAATTCATTGTGAAGGCAAACCTGCAAGCTATCATTTGTCTCTGCTGCCATTGCTTTCATTAAGCCCGCAACTTTTTGGTCGCCTTCTCCCAAATGATAAAGCGTATCATAAGCTGCATATGCCGTAGTCCCGACAACCCCTACATCTAATGCAAAGTTAAACTGACCGGATAACGCTTTTTCATTAAGTGTTTCAGCACTTTCCAGACCCATTTGGGAAATGCCGTGCATTGAATTCGCTGTGCCATCGTATTCAGTAAACACCCAGCATTCCATAGGAACATCACTGCCAATATCAATGGTGTAATACCAGGTTCCTGTACTTGTGTCTGCAAGTGCAAGCGTGCCAAGCACTTCACTATTTACGCTTAGCTCAGGTAACGACAGCTCAGAGCGTTCATTTAATGACCCTTCCCTTTGCATGGCCTCATTAAACCACCCTGGAAACCCAGCTGTATCAATAAAGTCATGAGCATGTGCGTTTGCAGTAAGGGCAAGTACGCTGGCTAACGATAAGGCTATTTTTTTTAAAAACATTGTCGTCCTTGAATTTCTTTAGGTGCTAATGATTACTAGCATACAGAGAAATAGAATATCAAACTACCCGTTTTACCGGCCTGCTTTGTGTTTGAAACGAGAGTAACATCGAAAGACATTGGTTAATGTGGTTATGTGAACCATCAGCACACTTCAGAAAGTAAAAGATAGCGAGGCAACCATTATTTAACGTAAAGACTCGACACGTATGACACACACCATGCTGGTGGAACAGTATCTTTATTTAACCCAAACGGTACTTCCCGATATTGCGCGTAAAACGGATTGGCCTATTCACAACGATCATTGCTTTCAGCGCGTTGTACTAGACACAGTATGCCAGTGCAGTTGGTATGAAAAAATCCCCTCGCCGGCCTACAAACATCTTACTTACCAACAAGCCCTTGCAGCGGTAACGCTATGCGAACAAATAATAAAAAATGAAGTAAACCTCGATATTTTAAACGATGCGTCAAAGCGATACAGACGTAAACAGCAGTCATTTGACTTTTAATGATGAACCCGCCGGAGGAGTAAATGCCAAAACGCACATCGTTAAACGACGTCGATAAAATAGATAACGTCGATGATATAGAAAACGTTGTTTTTGACAAGCGTCAGCAATGGCGGGCGAATAACCAGAAAGCAAGGCGCAGACAGCGGCGATACAAAAAGAGAATGGTTAACGAATTAGCGACGCTTGTGCGGTTGGATGACATGAGCGACAACGCATAACAAGGCAAGTCTCTCGTGCTCTTTTCGTTGCTCTCCACGTTTTACATTTACATTACCCATGTCGATAGAGAATAATCACGGGTTAAAAGTGGTTTCGCATACGCACTATACGAAATAATAGTAAACGTAGCTTTATTAAGGATTAGACATTATGGCGTTCAACGCGACAATTGAAAACGATATTGCTGTTATCACCTTTGATGACGGCAAAGTAAATGCAGTGGGCTTTACCCTAATTGAACAATTTAACAATGCGCTGGACGACGCCGAGAAAAATGCAAAAGCGGTTGTGCTTTATGGCGGGGAAGGACGGTTTTGTGGTGGCTTCGATTTAACCGTGATGAAAGACGATGACAAGCAAAAGCAGCATGATTTAGTTCAGCAGGGAGCCGATCTTATCGTGCGTCTTTATAGCTTCCCGCTACCTGTCATTATTGCCGCTGAAGGGCACAGCATCGCATTAGGGGCTATTTTTCTCATGGCTGCTGATTTACGTATCGGTAAAGATGGCGAGACAAAGTACGGCCTAAATGAAACTGCAATAGGCATGGTTTTACCTAGCTTTGGGATGGAGTTAGCGAAAGCGAGACTTGCCCCGACTAAACTGACTGAAGCACTTCTATTCTCTCGAATTTATCAAGGTAATGAAGCAGTAGAAGCCGGATTTTTAGATGCTGCGGTTCCACAAGAGCACGTACTCAAAACCGCACTGAAATATGCCGAACAGTTGAAGATGCTGCCTTCTCATGCGTTTGCCGAGTCTAAGCGTCAACTACGTAAGACGACGCTTGAGTTAATGCGCGCATAACTACTGTTTGCTATAGCGCATCGATAACGACAATGGGTTAATTTACGTACCCTATTGTCGTTATCAATTTCTTTTCAGGGCTTGCGACCTATTACTTAACTATCGCGTTGGCCCGACATTATTTTCTACCGTCGCTTTTAATTCGTTTCGAAGCCCTAGTTCGAATGCAATCTCGGTAACCACGAATAACGGCCCGATAACTAACCCCATAATATCGTCTACAAACGCAGGCTTTTTGCCTTCGAAATAATGACCTATAAACTGAAGTACCCAACCAGCAACGAATACACCGATAGACACCGACAGCCACGCCCACATAGAGAGTGGCGCAAGCGCATGTGCACCGTATAGCAGCGCGCCGGTTAAAATAATCATGGCTGCACCCAATTTTTTATCTAGCAAAACATAAAACATATTGCCGGCTAACCATACAAGTAGTGCTGGACTTACGATAATTTGCCCAATAAGCGGGAACGTTATCCCTACCGCTGGCCTGCTCAAAAACGCAAGTAAGGCGAATACAATAAGAGGAATGCCAACATAATGGGTAAGTATGTTCCGCTTATCACGGTGGTAATGTGCATATTCGCTGATATGCTGTTCTAAGGTTTTCATAACTTTCTAGGCAATCATTCAGGTAAACAATTGCTTAAGCCTACGTCACACGCCAAGCCAACACTGTCGCCTAAACGACACTTAACTCATATCTTTTGCAGCTTTTTCTAGCGGTGCCATCGACGCTTTAATGCTGTCTTTTCGCTTTTCATCTACCGACTCTTCAAGCGGCGCAGGTTTGCCAAACAAGTAACCTTGCAGATAATCCGCCTTTGCGTCGATTAGCCACTGCGCTTCTTCTACTACTTCCACCCCCTCGGCGACCACTCGGATACCGTTTAGGCGGGAAATTCGAATTAAATTGGTCACGATGTTTTGTTTGTACGGGTCGTTGTGCACATCTCTGACTAATTCCATATCAATCTTCACATAATCAGGGCGCAGCGCTTGCATTAAATTGAGTCCAGACCAACCAGAGCCGATATCGTCAAGCGCAACTTGGAAGCCAGCTGTTCGATAAAAACTTAAAATGCCCTTTAAATGATTAACATCGGTTGCTTTATGCGTTTCCGTCACCTCAAACACCACGTCGCTGGGTGTTAAACCAATCTCATTAATAGCCGCTGCAGTAGCACGCAAGCAATAAGCAGGGTCGTAAATACTTGATGGATTAAAGTTGATAAATAACTTACCGCGCAAGTTAGCCCTAGCTGCGCATTCTACGGCAGAGCGTCTTGCCACTAAATCTAAAGAAAACAGTAAATCAGAGCTTTCTGCTAGCTGAAACGCTAGCGCAGGTGGCACGATGGTATTGTGCTCATCGCGTATTCTAAAAAGCCCTTCATGGGCAAATGGAACATTCTCAGATAACGCAGTTTTAGCGTAAACAATAGGTTGATACCAGGTTTCATAGCGATGCTGCTCTACGCTGTCGGCTAACCATTTGGCTTTAAAACGGTTTATCAAAACACCGAACGTTGTCATTCGTCCTACTGTTTTCAAATCTAATTCGTGATCGCTTTCTGTCGTCGTCACTTTAGTACCTGCCAGCTCTGGCGCTTCAAGCGCCCCTGCCAACGAGGTTAAGAATTGAGAGATGTCATCTCGTTTAACGCGGGTAGAGATGCAGTGTGTCGTTTCTTGTTTAGACTCAAAACCTAAAGAGCCACAAAGCCCTGCAATTTTGCCAAAAGACTCGATGGTGGGAACAAAGATCCAAAATACCGTCTCATCAAAAAAGTAATCATCTATCGATTCACAATCAGCGCAGTACATGGCACCCCCAACGTTAAATGTTAACAACACAACTAACTAATTAATTATAAACTATACGCTGCGTTTATATGAAAAGTTTACTCCCTATTTTACCGCTCATGGGGGCTGGTGATGAGTGATGAAAAATAAGTAGTAATATTAACGTTGATTACGTTTCAAATGTCCATGCGATAAATCGACTTTGTTTTTGCCCTTGCCCCATATCAATGGTGTGACATTGCGACGCCCCGTAGTAATTTATACTCGTTTGGATTGGCCGTAAATGCGCGGACTTTGAGACTAAACACGTAAACCAACGTACATTGCGCTTAAACGTAACGCTTTCTTTTATCATTCGTTGAATAAAGGCTAACTCGCCCCCTTCACACCACAACTCGTTTGCCTGCCCTGCAAAGTTAAGCCCTGTCGATTGCATGCCTTTCTTCGACTGGTGACTGCCTCGCTTGGCCTTGTTAACGCCTAAGTTTTTTACTTTTCGCTGGGTGCCCTCATGTGCCTCTTTTGCAGATTTATGAAAAGGCGGGTTACACATGGTAAAGGTATAATGTTCATCAGGCTGGATAATGTGTTCGAATATACAATCCCGTTTTTTTTGTAATCGCACTTCAAACGTATTGGATAAGCGCGCATTGTTGCTGATGATCTTCTGTGCCGAAGTTATCGATATCGGGTCGATATCGCTGCCTACAAATCGCCATTGGTAACTATGTGTTCCAATGATGGGGTAAATAGCATTTGCTCCCGTACCAATATCTAGGCCTTTGACCTCGCTTCCTATCGGAATAACATCACCGCTACTGCGCGCAAGTAAATCAGCAATACCGTGAATATAGTCTGCCCGACCAGGAACAGGGGGGCACAAGTAACCATCGGGAATGTCCCACCGGTCAATGCGGTAATAGTGCGTAAGCAAAGCCGCATTTAACGCTTTAACTGCCTTAGGATTAGAAAAATCGACACTCTTACTTCCACTTTTAGCGTCAATCACATAGCCACTGAGGCCTGGGTAAGCACGACAAAGTGCCTCAATAGGATACCCGTTTTTATGTATGTTTCTTGGGTGCATTTACTGTGTCTACAAACGATGGATAACGGACATCATGGCCGCGGAAGGCCAAACAATGTAATTTTACACACAGTATACCTGATTAGGCGGTGTGCTAAATGTGAAAAGCGATGCTATAGGGGTGTGGCACTATTGCGGCATGGTTAGCTGGTATTTTTTATACAATTTTGATAGCTCACCGCTATCTCTTAGCTGTTTTAATCTAATGTCGAACTGCGTTTTTAGTTTTCGCCCTTTATCTGTGCGCGCGAAAGACCAGTACAAATCGTAAAACCCCATGCTGTGCATGCTCATATTGCCATAGTTGGGGTTGGCAAGTAAGGGCAAAAGAATGCTCTGAACATCAACGACATAATCGACCTTCCCTGCATTAAGTAATTTAAGTCCATCTTCGGCCGACGCTACTTCAACGCCTTCAGCTTCATAAGGCAATGCGGCATGAAACACTTCGTCTTTGTAACCTGAACGATACGCACCGATTCTGTTGGTGGTATCACAACAAAATGGATAGTTTTCACCATCAACTACCATATAAATATTTTCGCTAAGAACAGGAAGCGCAGACTGATAATAATCGTCAGTTTTCGGTAGCGCACCGGTTAGATCAATGCTGCCTTCGTGAAGTGCCCGTAAACTGCGCGCAAATGACAGATACTCAACGCTAACGTCATAGTGGGCCTCATCATAAATACGGTTGATCAACTCGTGATAAAAGCCTGTACCATCTACATTAGTGAAATTGTCCCATGAGTCAGTTCCCCACACCACGGGTTGGCTGGCAGCCGAATGCATAGTAAAAATAAAAAAAAGAATGATCAGCTTGCGCACAACTCACCTTCACTTCGATCGTGTTTATTTTTAAAGACGTACATAAATACCTACGTACTGCGTCACTTATAGTAAACGTAAAAACAGCAAAGCCTGCTATGGCTTATATCAATTGATATACCATTTTGCGCGTTTACTGTTCATTTTTCAACCGCCCCGTTTAGCGTTTAACCAATAACATGATAGATTACTTTTAATCATTCATGATAAGGACAACACATGAAAATTATCGTTACGCTGGCACTCATTCTTACCAGCTTTGCAACGCTCGCCAGTGATGTACTGTCGATGAAAGCGCGCAGTGAATTATTAGATAACATACTTATTGAACGGTTTGAACATGTTCTACCGGGCGTGATGCAACGTGAAAACATTGATATGTGGGTAATAATGTCACGGGAGTACAATGAAGACCCCGTACTTAAAACGATGCTTCCTTCTACATGGCTATCAGCGCGCCGCCATACCATGTTGGTGATATATAATCCTGGGAATGGTGCACCGCTAGAGCGTCTGGCTGTCGCCCGCTATGCCGTTGCAGATTTATTTGAAAAGGCCTGGGACAAAGAAGCAGAACCCGATCAATTCAAAGCACTTGCTGACATCATTACGAAAAGAGACCCAAAGAAAATTGCGGTTAATATATCTACCTCTTTTGCACTTGGCGATGGCATGAGCGCTACGGAACAAGCGTACTTTTTAGGTGCACTGCCGCAGAAGTACAAAGAGCGTGTCGTATCGGGCGAACGACTCGCTATTGGCTGGTTAGAAACACGCAGCGAACTTGAAATGAAACATTACCCTGCTATCGCTAAAATGGGGCATGAACTGATTGCCACTGCATTCTCAAATGATGTCGTTGTGCCTGGCGTAACCACCACTGACGATGTCGTATGGTGGTTACGGGATAAAAGTAACGAATTAGGGTTTAGCAACTGGTTCCATCCCACCGTATCTATTCAGCGTGCAGATAACGAAGTGTTTGATCAAATTAAGGCGTTTAGCAAACGCCCAGGAGAGAACGTTATCCAAGGTGGCGACCTCATTCATGTTGATTTTGGCATTACTTATTTGCGCTTAAATACAGACCAACAACAACATGCCTATATTCTAAAACCAGGCGAAACTGAGGCACCAGCGGGTTTGGTTGCAGCGCTTGCCAACGCAAATCGCCTTCAAGATATTCTGACAGACAACTTTAAAACCGGCCGTTCAGGTAATGAGATATTAGCGATGTCTCGCAAGCAAGCTATTGATGAGGGTATTAAGCCTGCCATCTATACCCACCCCTTGGGTTTACATGGGCATGCCGCTGGCCCAACCATAGGCATGTGGGATGCACAAGAAGGCGTGCCAGTTAATGGGGATTACCCTATGTACCCCAACACGGCCTACTCTATCGAATTGAATGCTGCTACGTTTATTCCTGAATGGAACAAAGAGGTTCGCATTATGTTAGAGGAAGACGCCTTTTTTGATGGCAAGCGCGTGACTTATCTCGATAGCAGACAAAAAACGTTTCACTTGATTTCATCAAAGCAATAGTGACGTTAACACCAGCGTAGCGCGGTATATGCGCTACGCAATAAGATCATGAAGCCAGTTTAACGACGGTAACTGCTTTTCTGGCTGGTAGAACAAACGGTTTAAACGCCCGAGCAAATTCACTGAACGGCTTGGGTCATGCCCCTTCACCCGGCTATCGCTTTCGCTTTGCATAAATTCCCAAGGCTGCAAATTTAATGCCTCTATCTCATCACGCTCAATACCTAAACCTTGCAAGGTAGAAAGAATTCGTTCTGTTTTGCTCTCAGCAATAGGGATTGCGCAATGGGCTAATGCGTCGTTCAGCGGGTTATTGATTGCTTCTAAGGTATGGTTTATGGCTTGCCATACCATGTCATGGTCAAACATCCACGTTCTTGGCGCATAATAGCCTAGTACTTCCCATTCTATCTCTGCATTACTAACCGCTATCGAGCTTTCTGCTATAGGGCAGTAAGACAAGTCGGGACGCGCGCCAATGTTGTAAGCATCAGCACTCATTGACACACAAATGATCAAGTCACCACACGCCACTTTATTTTGATAAAGCGCCTCAAAGGCCGCCCGCTTTACACCCATCCAGCCGTGTACACGTGAGGGTTGTTCTACAAAATGCCTAATATCGTTAGGAAGATCTTCTCCATAGCGGTTTATCATTAATGGCAACGGGTTTTGATTAGGCGCCTCCTCTGGAAGCCATACTTCATATTCTTGCCTATCGTCTCCCTTACCTCGACTTTTTATGCCGTATGATAAGTTTACGGGTCGACAAATACTTCTGTCTTCATCCACCTTGTGAAAATATTCAGAACGCATGCGTTTTATGAAAGGGGCGTCAAGCCCTGCTAGCGCAGCAGTTGGATATCGGTAACCTATCTCACTGTTATCGACAAACGTCAGCCCCTTCGTGGTATTAACCAAATGTTTTTTTATCCCTTCTAAATGGTGCACGCCAGGTACAATAATGCTTCTTTCTGGCTCTATGGTAAGCCGCGCGCCCTCGGGAGTAATAAATTTAGGTGTTTTGTGAAACTCAAGCTCACTAATACCAAGCCCCGCAACAGCCTCATCACGAAAACGTGCTAATTGATTGAATAACGCAGTGTGATTGCGAATATGCTTAAAAAGCGGTCTATTCCGTGTCATCTCTTCATTCCATATCATCATTTAGGCAATGGCACCCATATCCCCGATGCCAATGACTATTACTAAAACGGGTTTGAGGTGTAACCGTTCATGCTCAATTGCGCATGGGCTGTCATCGCAGAAAGTGCAATTTCTACCCCATCCACTACCATGTCGTTTGTTACGCCGTTTGCCGCCGCAGACTGGCCACACACAATAACGCGTACACCGTGCTTCATCAGTTCATTTAACAGTGCCACATTACTATTGCTGCTTCCCTTTTTAGATTGATAATGCGCATGAGCGAGAACATCGAGCGTAGCGGAACCATGAACAACCAGCGCGAGTTTGATATTCTCCGCTTTCACGCCATTAGCTACGTGCATATTCAAAAAACGCGCTAGCGAGTCAAACTTTCGGTTTACTTTTCCGGTGTCGGCACCACCGGCCACATCAAAGGCAATGTGAAACTGCGTGTTCGCAGGCAGTGTAATACCTTCGACTGGCGCATGTTTACCATAATTTGAAATTAACGGCCCCGTTGCAAACTCTGCACTATACGCAAAAGAAGACAATAATAATGAAGCTACACTCGCGCCAAAAAAGGTTTTCATACACTTACCCCACATGAATACATAAAAGAGAGACTAACGTATATCGTTTTGAAAGCAATGAAAACGGTATTGCGTAAATATCGACAAAGAAGGGGAATAAAGGAGGAAATTTAACAGTTTGGTTTTTTAGGGAATGACACTTTCAGGCTATGCTCGGTAAGTAGTTTCTCAAATGCCCCGTTGCTTTTTTGCGTTGACATAATGCTGTCAAAGTCACGTTTCACGGGCGCAAGTGCCCTGCGAAATGCAACGTGTAAAGAAACGTTACTTGTAGGGTGAGGCGATTGATAAATGGTGGCATGACAATTAGAAGGTTTTGAAAAAGCGCTCCAGGCATTGTAATTATTCAGTACGGCGAAATCGCAACGTTTGGCGATTAGCATTGCAGCCATTAATGCTTGATTGGTCGAATCAATACGCCTTAACGCCCCATCTTCAAAACGCTGCGTAATACCGCTATAGATATAGCGCTCTTGTGTGCAGACAGTTTGCCCAGTGAGCGATGTTAGAGAGAAGTCTTTAGGAAAGGGGCTTGTGCTATACAAGTAGGTTTCATGGTCGATTATCACATCAGAAAAAATAAAACTATCGGGCTTTTGTAACCATCGAGGACTAATGACCAGCATATCAACCTTATCATTAAGAAGAAATTCTTCGCTTCTTAGCTGATTTGAATCGATATATTCAAATGAATAGCCTAATTCGCGCTCCATTGCGTTGAACAGGTCACGAACCACACCCTGATAATCTTCAGACACATCATCGAAATACAAATAGGGATAAGACCCAGGAGAGTTGATCGCTACTTTAAGCTGTTTTGAAGCGCCTCGTTCGCCGCCTGCAACAGGAAGTGTATTACCTATAAATAAGGCAATTGAAAAGACCGAAATGATACACAGTCGAAACACGTTCACTAGCAATGACCTAGCATACTCTTGTTATTATTTAACCAGTGTAATGTATTGTGCCCCTTAGGTTAACTTTTATTTACGCTAGGGACACACTGTTGTACTTACTTTTAGGTGACATGCGGCGCACATGTGTTTGCTACTGTGGTAGCGTCAAAGATTTCAATCCAGTATCCGTCAGGGTCTTTTATAAAAGCAATGCCTTTCATCGCCCCGTCGTTAAGGCCTTTTTGAAAAGGTACACCTAGTGCTTCAAACCGCGCACATGCGGCATCAGCATCAGGCACATGAAATCCGATATGACCGAACCCCTTAGGCTCTGAGTTTCCATTATGATATGTGGTTTTATCTGCGGTATCCGACCAATTATGAGTTAGCTCAAGCATAGCGGGACGCCCGAAGGTTTGCGCGGTACGTTGCGCGTCATCAAGGCTAACGTCAGAAAAATCATCGCCTGCCGCCAAAAAATACAGGCTAAACTGCATGTCTTCAAAATCAAGACGTTTAAGTAACGTCATCCCCATCACACGAGTATAAAAATCTAAGCTTCTTGCAGGCTCTGCAATACGTAGCATCGTTTGGTTAAATACAAAACCTTTGGTCGCTTCATCCCGTTGCTCACATAACCCGTCTGCGTTATCAAAGTGTCTACTCATCACTCCCCCCTTCCATTTTTATGGTGAATGTTAAAGCATGGAGGCAAGCTTCTATAATTCAACCGCTAGGTCCTTGCAGCGAACAACAAGGAATTGCCGCAATTTAAAGCTATACACTTTGGAACGCTTAAGACAACTTCCCCCATACATCATTATTTTTTTGAGGTTGCTGCTTTTCCTTACGTACTCGGCTTTCGGTTTTCGCTTTTTCTCGAAGCGCATCTTTTGAGTGCGCCGTGTGACGTGCATCAGGACGATATTTCTTAACCATACCTTGCAGCAGATTACGAACAACCTGATCGCCGGCAGGCTTATAATTTCTATGGTCAGGTTTTCTAAAGAACGCAGAAAGCTCACCTTTGCTTAATCTAAAATCGGCGAGTTTAAGCATGGCGAGCATGTCTTCGTCTTTATAGCTCATCGCAATTCTAATTTTTCGCAACACTTCGTTATTGCTTAAACGTTCACTGCCTTCCAATACCTTGGGCTCAACACCTTCTTGCTTTCCTCGCTGTTTGATAATAAGCCCATCAAGGAACAACGAAATAATTTTATCTCTGCACGGAAGATATCCTTTTTCCCCTTCCTTTTTCATGATGCTGTGCAAATAGTCGATATCCATATCGTAGTTTACGAGTTTGAAGATACTAATGGCTGCGGTATCGTTAATGGCAAGCGCATAACGAATTCGACGTAATACATCGTTGTGGATCATTGGATGAAACCTTAATTGAGGGAACCTTATTGGCAGTGTTTCATTTTATCTCATTTATAAAATTACCGCGAACCTAAGTTTTTCCCATCTTAACGTCCTGCGCCTCGCGATCAAAAAAGGCCAGTACTCCGGCCCTTTTTGTTTAACGAAGAAGATGCATTAGCTACGCAGATGCTTTTCAAAAAATGCTATCGTTCTTTGCCATGCCATTTCCGCATCATTTGGGCTATACCTGCTTGTCGAATCGTTATGAAAGCCATGTTGAGCCCCTTTGTAAACGTGGGCGGTATAGACGGCATTATTGCTCTTCAAAACGTTTTCATAATCGGGCCAAGATGCATTCACGCGCTGATCTTTTTCGCCAAATTGAAGCAACAATGGCCCTTTCACGTTGTTTTGTAAGTCGCCTTTTGCTGGCGTACCGTAAAAGGGAACCGCTGCGTCAATTGCATTTGGCATGGTGGCCGCTAAAAAATTGCTGATATAGCCACCAAAGCAAAACCCGACTACGCCAAGCTTATCTGTTGTTTGTTTATGACTTTTTAACCAACGCGCGGCGGCAACAAAGTCTTGCTCTATTTTTTCTCTGTCTAAACTGCGCTGCATGGCTCGACCATCATCGTCATTCCCTGGGTAGCCACCCAAAGGAAATAGCGCATCAGGTGCAAATGCGATAAAACCTTGTGTGGCTAATCGTCTCGCGACATCTTTAATATAAGGGTTTAGCCCTCTGTTCTCGTGCACCACTAAAACAGCCGGGGCCAGCGCGTTGTCGTTCAACGTTGTGGGAACGACTAAATAACCGCTACCGGTGCCATGCCCGTTAGGTGAATCAAATTCTTGATAAGTCGCCTTAATGGCTGGGTCATTAAATGATACTTGCTCAGCTTTTGCATAGTCAGGGATAAGCGCACTGCCGATAAGCCCTACCGATAGGCCCGCTACAGAAAGTGATGCTAGGCGAGTCAGAAAGGTACGCCTATCAATGTCACCATGTGCGTATTCATCGTACCAATCAAACGCTTCTTGAGGGATGGAAACATCATTGTGTTGTGTACGTTGTTCAGTTGCGTCATTCATAGAACAGGCCTTTGCGGTTTGCATTTTTAGTAAGGTAATACTTACGGCTTTTGCTCATATTTAGCGCACTTATTGTATGTAAGCAAACCACTTTTTTGTGGCACATTGGTAAGCGCGCTTGCTTCATGCATACAGGCAAGCCGTATTCACTGTGAATGCGTTGGGGGTATTTGCTAGTGACGGGAGCTAGCGATTATTTGTTCATATATTGTTGAGAGGCGCTGGCTTTGTGTTTTTGCGTTAAAATTTTCCATGATATGCGTTCTTGCATTTTGGCCATAAGCCAATCTGAGTGCATCATTTTGCAACAGCGTTAACAACCCTTCGCTTAACGTTTCTGACGATATCTTTTCTACTAGTAAGCCTGTTTTTTCATGCTTAACAACCTCCCCTACCCCACCGGTATCAAATGCTACCACCGGCGTATTCATCGCTTGCGATTCCATACATACCGTAGAAAGCCCCTCTTCATTACCTCGTTTCATAACTATACTGGGTAGACACGTTAACCATGCGTCATCCATTAACGTTTTAACTTGTGGTTTGCTCTGCGCACCCAAGAAGGTCACGTTTTCGAGTTCGCTCGCAATTTTCTTAAGCGTGCTGTCATAATGGCCATAACCAGCTATTAATAAACGTGCTTCGGGAATGACTTGCTGTACGTGCTTAAACGCATGCAATAAAAACTGACACCCTTTTTGCTCTATCAATCGACCAACGAAAAGAACAGTCGGAACGTCAGATTTTTGATTTGAGGGCACAAAATAATCAGTTTCAATTCCGGTGTAGTGCTGAATGATTTTCTCAGGTGGGCACTGTCGCGCAATGAGCTTACGTTCAATGAATTTTGACGCCGCTATGACTTTTGTAGACGCGGTAAACGCCACTTCACGATGCTTTTGCCCATAAGAAAATTTGTCTTTTTGGGTAATATCTGAACCGTGAAACGTAGTGACCAAAGGCAGCTGCAACTGCTTAGCGAAAGCCGCACAATAAAAACCACCCTTACCAAAATGAGCGTGAATTATATCGGGGGCCTCAGCTTTTATCGCACTAAGCCAACGGGGGTGAATGTAGCCTGTTGTTTCAAATAATAACTTAAACAACTTCGGGAAAGACGAATAATCACTTAACACACAATGATGATTGCCCTTAATGAGCTCAATTCCCGAGCTATCTTTTGCAAAACCCAAAAATATTGGCTTTTTATCGCGTAGCTGTAAGGCCTGCGTTGCCACGAACGTATTAGAGCGTGGCAGCACCTTTTTGGTAAATATAAGAACGTTATGTGTCATCGTTGATTTTGGCGAATTTTGCTACGCATTTCAGACACTTTTGAATCTTGAGCATAACGCCCTTTTGTCACGTGATGAATGTGAAACACGCCATCAATCTCTTTTGGCGCGCCGTCAGTTCCTAACAACCAACGAAATGCCGTATCTTCATAGGTTTTGCGCCACCGTGTTGATTCGGTTTGAAACATAAATAAACGATCGCAATATCCTATCGCCCTTGCCACATCACCATGGACGATTTGAAATGGTCCTCTCGCCTTATCTCGTGTTTTGTCGCGCTGGTACGTCGTAAATTTATCGACCGGAATATCTACCACCTGCAAACCCGCATCAGCGCGTAGCATTGGGTCGTCATCCTCTAGCATTTCTGTGATTTTTTCTTCTTTTGGGAAAAACAGTAAGCCCTTTTCCTGCTGAAAGCTATCGGCAAAAGAATCTAAGCAATTCTCATGAAAAATAATGTCGCAATCGGTAAACCAAATCCAATCTGCCTTGGTAGACTGCGCCGCCATATTGCGCCCAATACCTCTTCTAAAAAGCTTTGGCTTTGACATTGGTTGAAAATTCCACGTCACATTGGGCACATCAATTTTTTCGAAATAAGCCAACACAGCAGCGGTTTTTTCGTCTTCTTGGGAATAAAACACGGTAGCGGTAAGATTTAATTTCGTTGGGGGATAATTAACGTATGAGCTTAGTTGGTAGGTGAGCATATTTGCATATCCCCAGCAATGGCTCACTATTTCTAAGTTAATCATTCCTTGAACCGCTTTACGCTCAGCTTCTGAAGGAATTTTTGCACGTAACCAACGCTGTGGAAGAATACGACCAAACACAAGCCGGTATGCTTGGATAAAAAACGTATTAAATATATGCGCTGAATAGGTTTTTGTTGTTTTCATAGTGTAATTCAATGCCACTTTGGTTAATAACTGACCATACTCATATGATATGAATATTACATGTGGTCAGCACCCGTGTTAATGCTGTGTCGCTAATACATTTCTACTATCACAGGCTACGTCTAACACACCCTGCGGATTATAAGGACAATTTGACCTATTTGCTACCTAGCGTTATTTGCGGTTTGGATACGGTGGCACTATGAAAAATTCTTCAACTAACAAATTAATGAAAATAATGTTTTTAACGTAGCGTAAAAGCAGTAACCTATGCGCTCACCATAAATTAATGAGCTACTTCATTGCGCTATAGCAAGCCAAGTAGCTTCAACATCAAGGATGACGTATATGCGCTTGTTTGCATTCCTTTTCGTTTGTAGTGCTTTGCTAACCGGCTGTGGCGGTGGCGGCAGTGATAGCGGCGGCGGCAGCACGCCACCGCCTCCCACACAGGTAACGAACAACATCGTTGCAATATGGACTTTTGTTTACCCCAACCAGTGCGTCGAAACCTATGAATTCGATGCTAGCGGCAATTTTGAAATCAATTCTGCTAATTCATTTATCGCAGGCAGCTATCAGTTCGATAGTACGGTCAGTGCGGGAAGCAGACACCCACTCACCCTAACAGTTGAACAACAGAATTTAGAAAACGACTGTGAAAATAGCTTCGAGGATGTTGTGGGCGGTGTATTAGAGGTTTACGCCAGCTTTAGTGGAAATAGCATGCAGTGGTTCGAAAATGAAACGGGTGGTACTGCACTGATAGCAATGCAACGCGCAGCCCGCCTATCGGTTTCTAGTGTACCAAGTAGTGTAACTATTGGAAGCGAACTTTCATTCAACGTTCAAAAAGACAGTGACTCAGCATTCCCTATCACGTTACTTTATGGGCCTGCAGGCACTGCGATATCTGAAGATGGCGATGTGACTTGGACTGCGTCATTACCAATGATCTCTGAGACAAACACGGTTAGTTTTGCGTTTACAAGTAACGATGTTGTCGACCCAATATCTGTTGATGTCGACGTATCGTTCAATGACTTTACCCCGCCAACGATAAGAAAAGGTATCGACATCGCCTACTACCCAGGCGGCATTCAAATTGGTGACTTTGATAGCAATGGCGAGTCTGAAATTGTTGTGCTAGACCAATTCGGCGCGCTGTCTTTTATTCAGGCAACAGGCAGTGAATACGAGAGCACATTTACCTACCCATATTCGTTAAATAGTACTGGAAATGCAACAAGGCTTTCGGTTTACGATACCAACGGCGACGGTAACGAAGAAGTCTATGTGTTAGGCAAAAAAGCGGTGTATTACATCGGCGACGTTAACAAACCACCACAATTCGTCTATTCATCGTCAACAGCCATGGTGAATTTTTTGGTACGAAACATTGATAGCGATGCCGCCCCTGAGCTTATCGTTTTGTTCGAAGAGCGGTCTAGCGAATCCAATCTTGTCGTGCTAGATGATGACTTCACAACCGAACTCCTTGGCACCACAATTACTGTCGACGACCGAATCGAATTTGACGTTGCGAATGTTGACAGCGACAGCGCGCTAGAGCTTGTTATTTCTTCAGGACAGGTCATTGATTTAGACTCTGGAGACATACAGTGGAACAATGGCCAAGGCTTTGGCCGAGTACTCACCACCGGCGATGTAAACAACGATGGTATTGATGAAATCATTGCAGCACTAAATTGGACGTCTCTGATCGTTTGGAACGCTGATGCCCAATCTCAAATAGCGACTATTGAAAATGACGATAACTGCAGCGTGGTTGCAGCTGACATTGATGCCGACGGTGCTGATGAAATCATTTTAGGTGATTGCCAGTGGGGAAATATTACCGCTTATGACATAACGGGTGACACTTACTCACAAGCATGGGCATTACCTCTAATTGGTCATGGCAGCGAGAGCTTAGCGGTTGGAGACACAAACGGTAATGGTCAGCTTGAATTGGTTTGGGGTACCGGCGGCTCGACTACAGGTGAAGACCAAGTTGTCGTAGCAGCGCTTAGCCCCGTGCCCGAAGTGGTTTGGTTTAATGAAAATCCAGCACAACTAGACAGCTTTTATCCTGTTGGTTGGGCCAATATATCGCCGACAGAAGAAGCCGCTATTTATGTCATCCCTGAAACCGACAGTGGATACGACGGACAACGTTACGCACTAATGACATCAGAGGGCGACGTAACTATCAGTGAAGAGATATCAACAAACTGGAGTAGAGAGTACAAAGGTATTATTGGTGACAGCAACGGTGACGGCTATGATGAACTCTTTTTACTCGGCGCCGATTTGTACGATCCACGCGTGGATGTCATTAATTTAGATTCAGGTATTAGTCAGTGGCAAATAGGTGGCGATAGCTTCGACAGCGACTTCAGCGCAATCCACGTGGCCGATATTAATAACGACGGAAACGACGACCTTTTATTGGCCGATGAAGAAATTCTAACTATCTATGACATTAGCAATGACACGGTCATCGATACGTGGTCAACGGGTGCCCGTATTTATAATGTTACGACAGTAAAGGACAGTGATGATAACAACGTTATCATTGTTGGTTCGTGGAATGGTTTGGTAGCACTTAACATAAACAGCAGTAATTCGCTGACGATGAGAGCAAGCAATTCAGCGGCACGCGCTTGTAGCTACATGCTTGAAGCAGCTACCGAAGATGCATTTTTATGTGGAACGCAAGATTATAGCGAGGGCGGCGTTACCACTTATAGCCTTAATTTGAGCGAGATGGCTTATGTGCCTATTAACCGCGAATTCACTGGTATGGTGAACGTACCCAATTCGAATAACGTATTGATTGCCGAAATACCAGAATTAGACTATTTCAGTGCTAATGAAACATTGCTAACCGAGATAGATACAACAACAGGTGGCGTCGTGTGGCAAAGTGCAGCATTGTCTGGAAGAGGGGTAATTAACTCACTTAAACTAGGCAATCCAAATGGCAACAGTTCCGTGCTAATGGGAACTGGGTCTGGGATGGTGTTAACACACTAATCACGTATTGTTAGGTAACGCAGTAAATTCAAAAAGGGGCTAATGCCCCTTTTTTTGTGGAGTGCCTGATAAAACAAAAAATATGACTTCTATCAGGTGACAATAATAAATAGTGCTAGTGCACCTTACAATTCCCATCAGGCAATGAAAGCTCAATAATAACACCTTGTTGATATGAGGTTGCCCCTCGGACCACCGACTTTAAGCAGTAACCCTTTTTTTCCAAATCAAGAGCGGGCGCGCTCATGATATACGTTTGATAACTTGAAATATCAGTAGGTTTTTTGGGGATACTAAATTCACCGTTTTCATCGGTGTATGCAATGCCTTGCTGCATATTACGCGCCCCACTTGCGTTACCGTAACTTGTTACCGCAGTTACCTTCACGCCCTGAATAGGTACCTTTGTATCGCTATCAATTACAGTACCTTTGACCTCAGCGCTGTTAATGACTACGCGAGGAATTTCTGCGCACGCGACTACGATGAATAAACATACACATGCAGTAAACATATGAAATCGTTTCATTTTAATACTCATCAACTGTTGACGCATCGACGCCACGCCCTTTTCTTTAATACCACGTTATTATAGCGAAGATAGCACATCAACGTATCTAGTTGACTTTTCTCTACCCAACGCTTTTTGCATTTATGATTTTCCACCGCACGTTCATTGCGTTAAGCATTATTAAACTTTGTGTTAATTTTATTCACTTTCTCTTTGATTTATTACGCTTTTACTTTAAGGTTAAAACGTTTTCCCTTTTCGAGTATGGTCTCAAAAAAGGGAGAGGGACAATTAAAAGGAATGCGACATGGATGTAGGAGCTGAGCATATTACCGATGCTAATTTTACGGTTGTTCTCAACCAGTGGGTGATCAGCAATGATTTAGACAGCGCGAATCAACTACGCAGTATGGTTTACTACCATTTAAAAGGCATTGTTAAAAAGCAAATAGATAGCGCTGCACGTACTCAACGCTCACAACATATTGTCGATAAACTCCCCAATACCACATCCCTACTTCACGATGTCATTATAAAACTTTCTGCGCCCGATGAGATTTTTGACAACCGCGAACAGTTTTATACGTCAATTGCACTTTTTGTTCGATGGATGTTACAAGACGAACTAAAGAAACGCCTAGCGAAGAAGCGCAATGATGAATTTACCTCACCGGCACTTTTTACCGACCTACCTACAGATTCTTTTCTGTATGTAAATTTCGATAATGCACTCACCGCTTTGGAGCGAGCCAATGCGCGATGCTACAAAATTGCTTTACTGCATTACTATCTCGGACAAAATGTAGAAGAAATACAAACCCAACTAAGCCTAAGCGGTTCAACGGTGTACAGCGAACTCTCGGCTGCGAAAGCCTTCTTAAAAGTGCAGTGCGACGCGGCATAACAAAAACAATAATTTACACTGATTCGTAGGTTGCTATGACGTTTTCCGATCCACTTTTACTGTTTACGCACCTCATTGAATTTGATGAAGCGAATATGTTGATAAACTTGAGACATTTTTGCAGTGAAAGCTCTCTCCTCTACCGAGATACGCGCGCATTGATTGACGCCCACTATGCAAATAAAAACCAGAGTGGCTTCACCGCTCTCGTCGGTACACAAGCAGAACTTCTTTGTGACGATCATAAAACTCAAGAACTATCAGGCAATCAAGTAGGCCCTTACCTATTAGAAAATAAGTTAGGGCATGGCGGGATGTCGGCGGTCTATTTAGGGCAACGAAACGACGGGCTTATCGCGCAAGAAGTCGCCATTAAATTTGTATACTCATCAATAGCTCATATGGCAGGTGAAACATTTATTCAAAGAGAAGCCCAGTTTCTTGCCAGCCTGAGCCATCCAAATATAGCCAAAGTTTACAATATCGATACGACTGACGAAGGCGTGCCATACATTGTTATGGAGTTTGTGCGGGGCAAAGCGTTAAACGAGTGTGACATTAGTCAATTCACCGTGGCTGCAAAATTATCAATCCTAAGCCAGCTTTGCAGCGCCCTTACCGAAGCACATCAAAATGGTATTGTTCATGCAGATATCAAACCTTCTAACGTAATAATAGAAGCCAATCTGTCACCAAAGCTACTCGATTTTGGCATTGCAAATTCGCTTCATGACGCTGAGCGTCAGCAGCTAACAGCCGCAAGCTCTCATTTTGCCAGCCCTCAACAGCGTGCAGGTAATAAACCTAATGTCACCGATGATATCTATTCATTGGGCCAACTCATGGTTTTTTTACTCGGTCGTAGTCGCGACGTCGAACTCAACGCTATTATGAACAAAGCGACATCGCAAGAAAGCCAATCTCGCTTTCAAAGTATGGAGCAATTTAGTAGCGCTATATTAGCCTACCGTAATAATCAACCGCTTGTATGGCATAACAACTCTCGACGTTACTTAATTAAAAAGTGGTTTCAACGCTCACCCACTTCAGCATTTTTGACCATTGCGTTTCCGCTAGCGTTGCTCGCCGGTTTAAGCATTTTATATTTACAGAACAATAAACTCGTAAATGAGGCAGATAAAAACCAGCAGATCTTAGATTTTTATGACACGTTGTTTGAAGTCAATACACCTACGTCGGCACGAGGCGGCGCACTAAGCGCTGCTGATTTTATAAATGAAGGCATTGCTTTGGTAAGCGCATCTAATGTGGCCGACACTAAAACGAAAGCTTCTATTACATCGACACTATCGACCAGCCTGTTAAATTTGGGCTACTTGGAACAGGCTGAAAACGTAATTTCTAAAGTAGAAAATGAATCATTAGTATCAGCTTTTATTTATGCAAAAGCAGCTTACTTAAGAGGCGATTATCACAATGCTGAAATGTGGATAGACAAGTATAACGCTGCCACCGAGCAAGAGAGTTTCGACGGGTTATTCCTTGCTTCACAAATTGATACCCATCTTTACCCTGAGCGCTCAACGACAAACCAGTTGGAAGTATTGCGTCAACGCTTTGAACATGCATTAACGGCAACACAGCAATTTTCACTTCAACGCTCAAGGTGGGAGCAAGACGTTAATGCTAATGCAGCGAAGGTGCTCGTGACCTTAAACAACACAGATACTTCAAGCTACACAGGCCACCAACTGGCATGGTACTTTACGATAAAAGCACAAGCAGAAACCGCAACAAATGATCTTGAACGTTCTCATAAGACAATGTCTGAGGCTCTCTTTCACACCAATACCGCATTTAATAGCCAAAACCCCGAAAAAGCCCTAATCTATAATAAGTTAATGTGGGTGGCAGCGGCAGCCAGTGATGAATTAACGCTAGAAATGCTGTTAACCAAACAACAGAGTCTTTTCAGCAGCTTGCGCCCTTTATTCGACCACAAACTATTAACTATTTTAGAGCAGCAGCACAATTACTACTTACATGCTAAGCAGTTCGCACAGAGCGCATCTTATATACGTTCCGCGCATACATTATGTCTTACCTCACCCCGTGCTTCTTGTGAACGTATAGCCATTAAACATGCTGCGGCGCTATATTTTACGAACGATTATTCAGGGGCGTTACAGATGCTATCGCCATTTATTGATGGCGATTCAACAAAGCAGTCTTCTCATGTGTTTATTGCAAATCTTATTTCCCTCAATAGTAACATTGGCTTAGGTCATGAGGTAACTACAGAACAACTGAGACACCTAACTACGTTAGACCATGAATCAAAACACACCGCAGCAATTATCAGTGCAGCAACACGTGCAGGACACGCTGCGTGGGCGATAGATTTCGGCCGTACGCATAGTGAACACTCAGATGTACGCAGCCGACTTGCATTAATAGAGGCTTACACCACTGAAAAAAATGCGGAACAAGCAAACCGTTTTTTCGACATGCTGGGGAAGACGAGCATTAATTCAACCTATTCCGATTCTCTACTTAAGTCGCTTAATCCTGCGCATACTGAATTTTCAAATTTAAATGATTTTAGTGCGCTCGCTTTGGCTGGGAATAACATCATTTTAAGTAATCGCAGAGTACGCAGTGTTCTCTCCCCAGGACATGCTGACATGCTGACTATCGGCACGCCGTTCACCTTCAAGTGGCAACCTACCGCGCTTAAAGGTGAGAAAGTATCTTTATATATAAATCATAAAAACAACTTTTCTAAAAACGCATTCGACTCTTGGAGCAACATTCAAGATATCCATTGGCACTTGTTTGCCTCTGATGTAGAAAACTCAGGAGAACTCGTTCTCGACCCATTAGTGATGATGGCGAATGGTGTACAAGGCTTTAAAGTCATGATTGTGTCTGATCATGGTTATTGGGCTATCAATGAAGGTTTTTTTGGCGTGGAATCTGGCAACGCGGCAGATAACGGGCTAAAACAGATGATGGTCCCAAATTTGTTAGTTGATGCTATAAGCAAACCGCAGGCCTATGAGGTTTATAACGTAGGGCAGCGCAACCATATCGTATGGAATAACGATGCATTGAAAGGCAATATGGTCGCCATCTATGTGTTACACGATAGCCCACACAATATAGGCAATGGAACAAACGTGCATTTTCCAACGGTACTTAAGCGTCGCTGGTATTTAGTGTCCGACCGCACCCTTAACTCAGGAAGCTATGAACTCGACCCGTCTCAATTCAACGGCCAAGGGAATGCGTATAAGATACTAATTATATCCGAAGCGGGGTATTGGGCGGTCTCTAATGAACGGTTCACGGTTGTAAATCCGCATTAGGTATAATTAGGTTTCGACGTCGCTAACTCAGGCCACTGGCGAACATTTAACAAACTTGCTAGGTGCCATGCCCGTATGTTTTTTAAAAACAGTAGAAAAGGTTTTGTGCTCATAAAACCCAAGTTTATCCGCGATTATTGATGGGCGAATTCCTCTCGCAAGGAGTACAAGCGCTTTTTTTACTCTGTACTGATCGATGAGGCTTTTGGGAGATTGCTTATAATAGCGATGACACAAACGCCGCAAATTTGAAACATCCATATTCAAAGCAACTGCAACGCCACTCACTCGGATATCAGGTAATGTCGTAATGGTGCCCTTTTGTCGTATTTGAATTTCATAATTCAATTGCGCTTCAAATTTTTGTTTAAACCGCTGCGCGCTGCTCCCTGATTGGTGCGTCATGATCTTCCCTATCTACCCCTAATAACATTGACAAAACAGTGCTGCATTTATAGTCAAAAGCGTAGGAAGAAAATGCAGAGCAAAATTCCAAAACTAATTTAAAAATTTATGAGAACCGTGAATGACTCAAAATTTGCGCGATTTGAGGAAGGAATGAGCAATACGGTTGACGATATTATTTTGCCAATACGCCGTAGGTTAACTAAAAATAAAAAAGGAATCGTTCATGCCTGTTCGCATAAACACTAAAAAAAGTATTATTGCTGCCTCGCTATTAGTTGCATTGTCAGGGTGTAATAATGACGACAACAAACAGCAGGTAGAAGACATTGTAGAGCAAGCCCCGAATGTGCTGCCCACAGTAGGATTAAACAGTGACATTACGGTAGACGAAAAGTCTGATGTTACATTAACAAGTAATGCCACAGACACTGATGGTACGATTACCAGTTATAATTGGGTGCAGACGGCAGGGACATCGGTAACGGTAACCAACGCGGATACTGCCAATCTGTCTTTTACAGCTCCAGATGTTAAGCCCTCCGAAACGCTTACCTTTGAACTCACCGTACAAGATAATGATGGAGGCAGCGCAACAGGCGCAGTTAATGTACTTGTTACTCACATTAATGCAGCACCGGTGTTATCGGTATCCGAACAATCCGTAGAAGAAAAGCAATCTATTACCATTACCGCAGTGGCCGAAGATGATGGCTCAATTGCTTCATATCAATGGTTTCAACTAAGCGGTACCGGCGTAGTACTTGAAAATGCGAATACTGCGGCGATGCGCTTTACCGCCCCATCAGTAACAGAAAATGAAATGCTTCTTTTCGCGGTAACCGTCGTGGACGATGAAGGTGAGTCGAGCAGTGCCAATGTTAACGTTGAAGTCCTCCAAAACGCCATAACGCTATCGATCTCAGGAGTAGTTACCGATTCCCCTATTGAAAACGCAAACGTGACCTTCACAGTAGGCGATAAAACGTTAACTACGACCGCGGATGCACAGGGTAACTATACCGTTGAATTCAACCTAGATGATGACGATAGTAGTAGCATGGTTTCCATCATCGCTCAGGGTGAAGGTGCACAAGCTCAAGCGAAACTTTCCTCGATATTAGGGACAGTCGAGAGACTTGATTCGTTATCAGGTGATGACAATACACTGACCAAAGATGAGCTGTTTGACGTAAACGTGACCAATGTGACTACCGCCAATGCTGCGTTAGTACAGCGAGAAAATCTAGGCGAAGCGATTACGGACGATACGTTATTAGCTGCACTAAACTTACAGGTATCACAAGAAGAAAAGTTTGCTCTCGCTACCGCAATTAAAGTAGCAATTGATAAGTCTGGCGATAACCCTAGTCTAGGGCTACCAGAGGGTATCACTGATACTCTCGCACTTGCGCTAAATACTGAAGCAGCGACGCAGTATGTTGATGCAATCAAAGATACGCCCGCTTATGCCGAAGCCTATGATGAAATCGTTAACGACCCTGAACTAGTTAACAGTGACATCAGCAGTGCGATAAAAACCTTTTTTATCTCTGATTATCATAACCCACTGCTGGCCTATCCTGGCAGCGTTGTGAAAATATCCGACGATGACAGTGCCCACTTCATTGCCTACGACACGGACGTCGAGGCTACCTTTTCACAAGATGCTAATGAAATCGTTCTTAGCTTCGCCGATGGTGAGTATGTTCGAAGCGGACTAGAGACGATTGAGATGGACGGCAACACAATTCAAGTGAATGTGGAATACCAATATCAAGAACTTCGTTACCTCCCTCTAGATGAGCAGCAAGGTGTTTTTACCTTCCAACTTACAAACCTGTATTCAAAGCACTACCCTAATGGAGAGCTGAGCGACGAAAGTGGTTTAAGTGACACGGCACGTCAAGTTACAGCTATTTCAATTGATAACGCAAATGAAGTTGCATTAGACGACAGCGAGACGACCTACCTTTCATTACCGATCACAAGCACACTATTTACGTCTGAAGACCCTGCCCTACAATTTTTTAATTGGTCAGCTGACACCTTTGCATTTTCACCTGATGGAACAGGGAGTTCTCAATACATTGACCGACGCTTCACTTGGCTTAAGCAACCTTCGTCATTTGATCAGACTATCGACGAACTGCTCGTCACTTTTGAAGATGGTACCGAACTGGCGTATCTACAACTCACCGACAGTCAAAGTGTAAACTTATATGCTGTATCAGGTGCGTCATTAGACGGCGAAACACGCTCATTTAAAGTGGATGCCGGCGGTGCAAAAACACTCGATGATGCTTTTGATGTCGCTTCTGTACCTGGTATTTATAGCTATGCGTTTGACGGAAGTAGCATCAATGAATTTTGGTGGGAACTTTGGCCAAACGGCCGCGCGTATACTATTAGTACAAACGATAGAGATGGCAATGGCAGTTTAACAGTAGATGAAATAAGCGTGATGTACGGAAACTGGCGTGTCTCTGTTGATGGTGAATTAACCATTAGCCGTTTGCGCTTTACGGATTATCGTTTCCCGGGATGCTTTAACGAAAACCCTAGCTGCTATCTATACAACGATCGCAGTTGGTCTTTATTTGCAAAGGAAGGCGAGGCGTACCATATCACTAATCGCCACGAATTCGATTTTTACCTTGCCGATGGCAGCAATGGGTTCGACGGTGAATTTGACTATTTAGCAATGGATAATCGACGCGTGTCGAAACAGTCGACTCGCCCAGTATCCGTTGATTTGCCCATTCACCCTGATTTACCTTCACAGCCACCACAGCAATTCATAGGCTTGGTTGCACCAAGTAGCTATGTAGGTAGCACCGTATACGGTGTAGCTCAAAACCTTATTACTAGCACTGAAGACGCAACCTTTACCTTCACGCTTGCCGCAGATGGCACGTATGAAAACGCATCATCTGCAAGAGGTGTCGAAACCGGTGGCTATAAGGTTGCTCAGGACCAAAGTATTATCTTGAGTGAGAATGAAGCCGGTGTGCCAACCTCTGTCGGTGCGTTCTTATTTGCTACAAGCGATGTCACTATTGGCGCAGTAGGTGCTACGCCAGTGCTTTTGTTTAACACAAGCAGCGACGCGCAAGCCTATGAAACCGTATTAAGAGATAAGCTGTCTGAGGCTTCTTTTGCAACGCTGAACGACAAACAACTTGTACTGGTTGACGTAAATGAAGATGGAGAATGGAATACTACGTTCGTTTCATTCTCAGGAAGCGAAGCGACAATATTTAATGATGAAACCTTCACCAGTGTAGTTAATAGTTTTTCGTACACCACCAACGATGATGGAAGTATTGATTTGGGTGGTAGACTTTACCTATCAATCAGCAACAGTGCGTTTTCTATCTTTGTTTCTGATGAAGAGGATGCAGACTACATTGATATTAACTACTTATTTGAAGACGTTGATACTGCAAAGCAATTTGTAGAAAATGCGAACAACTTAGCAAATGGAAACCTACCACATGATGCTAATTAATTACGCAGACTTCGGTTAATTTAAGTAAGTAGCTAAACAGTCAAATGATAAGCCGGCATAAACTGCCGGCTTTTTTAGTAGCTAGAGTAAATTTCAAACGCCGATGCCGTGCTTTATGTGCCTTGCTCGGCTAACGCAAACTGAACCTGCCACCGCCATAACCGAGCCATAGTGATCTTGATGACAAACAGGTAAGCGTGCAAGAACAGCCTTGCGCTATTTAAACCATGAAAGCCTAAAAGGTAACGATATCGTCGTTAATCAAATGCCCCACTACTGGGCTATTTTCTGCATCTACAAACGCGTGGTCAATCGCTTTCGCCCGCCCACTTGTGATTTTGCGGTAGTTGGGATGCGTGTAGATATAGGTTTGTTTTGATTTCAGTGCTTCAAGAACGCGTTCAGCCAACATGCTTGCAGGAATACCCGATTCAACTGCTACAGTAGCTGCGTTAGCACCTGCTTTCAATTTTTCTTTATCTTGGCGGTTGCCTTCAGCGACTGCGTATTTTTCCTGACGATTGCGGTGCGACTCGTGAATTCTTGTTTTTACAAATGCAGGACACAACACAGATACATGAATATTTTTAGGCGCAAGTTCAGCAGCCCAACTTTCTGTCATCGATACAACAGCAGCCTTTGACGCACAGTAGGCGCCAGCATAAGGCATGCCTAGCATGCCCGCCATCGATGCCACGTTTAACACCCAGCCTCCTTCACCATGCGCTTTGATGGCAGGTACGCATGCCTGTGTGCCATACAGTACGCCCATTACATTCACATCTAACACCCAACGCCACGTTTCGTGTTCTGTGTCTTCAATTTTTCCAGGAATACCGCCAACGCCAGCATTGTTCACCACCATATGCACATTGCCAAAGGTCTCTTTCGCTTGCGTAACAACGTCTTCCCACTGTGTATAGTCTGTAACATCTAACTGGCATGCGAGTACATTCAGCCCCTTATCACGCAAGCCGTGACTTGCCGCGTCCAGCGTTTTTGCATCGATATCACACATGACTAAATTCATACCTTGCTGACCAAGCACCTCAGCGATCGCCAGGCCGATGCCACCAGCAGCGCCTGAGATAACTGCTGTCTTACCCGTAAACTCGTTTGACATGTTCATTCCTTATTTTAGTTTTTTAAACAGCCTTTGGGTGGATAACGTTGTGCTATACGCAGTGAAAGGCGTTAGTTATTCGTATTTAACAAGATTAGGACCCCATCCGCGTTTTACCTACTTTATTTGGTTAATTCATCTGACTTCACCGCGTGAATATAAACAACCCTCTGTTTCATTATTCGTACAATAAATACAAGGTTCACCTTGAATCTTGCCAATAACGCCCAACGTAATTAGACATTAACGTGTCATTATCCGTGACACCGCTGTGCATCTAACATTAACTAGCAGAGATAATGGAATAGTGATTACCCACAACACTGTTCATAGATGCACTGACTAGCCACTCACCCTTAAGGAGTTTTCATGAGCATCGACGCACCTTTCAAAGCCCTACTCGTTGAAGAAAACAACAATACTTTTACTAAAAAAATTGTTGACCGCAACCTTAGTGATCTACCTGAGAACGACTTGCTGATAGATGTGCATTTTTCGTCGTTAAACTATAAAGACGCAATGTCAGCAAGCGGCAACAAAAGAATTAGCCAACATTTTCCGCATACGCCAGGAATTGATGCCGCGGGTATCGTAATAAGTGATAAGTCTGGTACGTTTATGCCTGGCGATAGCGTATTAGTTTTCGGCTACGATCTTGGTATGAATACCCCTGGTGGCCTTGGACAAAAAATATCAATACCCGCGACATGGGCTGTGGCGTGTCCTGATACGCTTTCCCTAAAAGAGGCGATGACCTATGGCACAGGTGGCATTACCGCCGCTTTATGTATTCAAAAACTAGAAACGATGGGCGCTACGCCTAGCGATGGTCCAGTTGCTGTAACCGGCGCAACCGGTGGCGTTGGCAGCATTAGCATCGCATTGCTCAAACAATTGGGTTATGAGGTTGTGGCGTTCTCTGGCAAACCAGAGCAAGAAGATAAGCTAAAACAACTAGGCGCAAAGGAAGTGCTCCCTAGAGACACACTGTTAGAAGTTAAAGAAGCGCTTGCGGGCAAACCGATGTGGGCTCATGCAATAGATACCTTAGGTGGTGATTATCTTACGGGCTTATTAAAACAGCTTAAGCCCGGTGGTGGTGTGGCGTCTGTTGGCTTGGCCGCCTCTCCTGATATAGCGATGAGCGTGATTCCGTTTATCACCCGAGGCGTGTCGTTATTGGGGGTGGATTCAGTCTACATTCCGCTTAAAGATAAAAAACACATCTGGCATCGCGTAGCGACCGATATGAAGTTGCCGAATTTGGGCCGCTACCAACAAGAAATTTCATTAAGCGATACGCCTGAGTATTTAGATAAATTCCTCAACGGCCAAGTAGTCGGCCGTTACGTGGTTAACGTTAAAGATGCATAAACCACAGTAAAAATAGATAAGGCCAGCGCAAGCGCTGGCCTTATTTTTGTGACGTGACAGCGCACAATGCACGCGCAACCGTCTATCGCGATGAATGCTATGCGGTTGGCATAACGTATACTTCTCTAACACATGCCTTATCACTGCTAGATAATGCATAAATAACCGCATCAGCAATATCTTCTGGCGCTAGTTTGTCTTCTTTCGGCTCATCAAAAAATGGGGTATTTACCATACCCGGACAGATTGTGGTGCATTTACCGCCCCATTCACGCATTTCCTCAGCTAAGTTCATTCCAAAGCCATAAGCGAACCATTTACTTGCGCCATATACCGAGCCCTTAAGTGCAATTCGCCCTGCTACCGAACTGGTAAGTACAAACTGCCCTTTGGTTTCTTTAAGAAACGGTAAACCGGCTTTCGCGGTGTACAGTAAACCATTCACGTTTGCCCCTAACATGGTCGACCATTCGTCTACGTCGCCCTTCTCAATGCCTGCGCTACTCGCGCCAGTGCCAGCGTTGGCAAACACCACGTCTATGCGCTTAAAATGTGCATTGATATCGGCAAATGCGCGCTCTAGTGCGTCGTAGTCACTGACATCTGCGGTTACGGCAAAGGCATTGTCTTCGCCCAGATCCGATACCAATTCCGCTAGCTTATCTTCACTTCGCGCAATCAGTGCTACTTTGTGACCCTCGTTGACAAGTGCTTGCGCCGTTGCTTTTCCAATACCACTTGATGCGCCTGTAATGGCGATCACTTTTGAGTTCTTTGCTTGGTCTTTTGACATATGTCCTCCTTTACGTAGCCGCTGTTAGGCGACAAGTTCACTAATAGTTTCTACAAACGCGGGGATATCATTCGGGTTACGGCTGGTAACCAATTTTCCATCCTGTACCACTTCCTCATCTTTCCACTGCGCGCCGGCATTCACCAAATCGGTTTTTATACTGGGGAATGAAGTAAGCTGGCTCTCTTTTGCCAACCCAGCCTCTACAAGCAACCACGGTCCGTGGCAAATTGCGCCTATCGCTTTAATACGTTCCTCTTTATAGGCACGTTTTATAAAAGAAACCGCAGCATCGTTGGTACGCAAAACATCTGGATTAATCTGACCACCAGGAAGGATGAGGGCGTCAAAGTCGCTAGGCGCAGCTGTCGATACTTGAGCATCAACCTTGACGTTGTCACCCCAGTTGTTTTCATCCCATGCGGTAATAGTATCTTGCCCGTCAACCGACAAAATGACGACGTCAGCGCCCTGCTCGATTAACTTATCTTTTGGTTGAATCAGTTCACTTTGCTCAAATCCGTCTGTGGCTAAAATCGCAATTTTTTTACCTTTTAGGTTTTGTTTGTTGCTCATCGTTAAACACTCCTATTTCTATGCAATGTGTTGTTATACTTCATATACGGCCTAGGAAAATGTCGTGCATCACCTGTAGTATGCACCGGCATTTAGGCTGCATAGCGTTCCCGCTATCTACGAGTAACGATGCAATAAGCAAACCAACGGCATAATTACGCCATTTAACTGTTTTTATTGGATTTTTTATTAAACAAAGAGAATGATAAAAACATAAGGCTGCGTTTTTTGCACAGCCCAAGTAGGTTTTACAGAGAAACAATAATGCAAACGCATTATTGCAGCCGCACGATTTAGGTAGCGTTAGCATGTTAAGTACCCTTCGTAAAATAAGTCGACGTTTCCACTTGTGGATCTCACTGAGCATATTTATTCCGGTTGTTATTGTGATTGGCAGCGGATTGTTGCTACAGGTGAAAAAAGAAATAGACTGGGTACAGCCTCCCACGAAAAAAATCGCGGTCGCCGAACCGATCATAACCTTTGACGATATGTTAAGCGTCGTAAAGCGTGTCCCCGAGGCAGATATTAGTGGTTGGGATGATATAGACCGATTGGATGTAAGACCGAATAAAGGCATTATAAAAGTTCGGGCTAAAAACCATTGGGAAGTGCAACTCAATGCCAGTAACGGCGATATTCTTCAGGTAGCCTACCGCCGTACCGACACCATAGAAGCGATACACGACGGAAGTTGGTTTTTTGAGGGCGCGAAACTTTGGGTATTTTTACCTGCTGCAGTTTTATTACTTATATTGTGGCTAACCGGTATCGTTATGTTATCTACAACACTGAAGAGTAAGTATCGAAAACATGCCTTCCGCTCACAGCGAGAACGCTAAACGAAGCTGCAGGCTTTGGCCTTGCGCGAACGCGGCGCTGTCGTCAGCACTTGCGTAGTAATGCTGATTAGTCAGGTTACGCCAGCTTCCGCTTACTGTCATCCGCTTAGTTACTCGCCAATGCGCGCCGATATCAAGCGTCGTCACATCATTAAGCTTTCTCTCTCCACTTGAAATAGCGGTTTTATTTGCGCGGTATTGTAAGCTCGTGAAAAAACGCCACCGGTTCATATCAAAGGTTAGGTCAATGCGCTGATTATGAGCGGGGATATCAGCAATACTGTTTCCAGACTGGTCCTTTCCTTGTATCCACGCGCCACTGAGAAGAACATTGAACGGTGTAGTTCGCGCCTTCCACGTTAACTGATAACTGACACCTTTGACCGTGGCGCTTTCTAAATTGGCATAACGTACTATGTCGTTTGATGACGTAATGCGTTCAATGTAGTTGTCTATATTTTGGTAAAACACATCAAACATGCCAGTGATGCGCGCGCTATTAAACGACAACGCGCCTTGTATATTAATAGCCTGCTCTGTATCAAGGTTTACGTCACCTAATACCCTTCCTCGCGGTGTTTCACCTTGAAAAAAATGCTCGGTAAGCGTGGGGTTTCTAAATGCACTTGATACATAAATACTGGTTGACCAATTAGCCGCTAAAGAGTGACTTACGCCTATAAAACCACTGACATTAGATTTTGATATATCGACGCGTTCGTGAGATTGCCTTAGCGTATCAACTCTTGCGCCAACGGCTAAGGATGTCGAGCCATATGTCCGAGAAGCATCCATCACGGCAGCAACGCCTAATGATGAGGCATCTAGTGTTTGCACTTGGTATACCAACTGCTGTTCAGGGGTAAGCTCTCGCTCATCAATTACCACTCCATGCCGGGCGTTTATTTGCATTTGCCAGTTAACTAACCATTCAGCAAATCTAATCTTGTCGCCTACCTCTGCGCCAATATTTAAGGCCTCACTTTGGCTTTGATTAATGCGTTGTTGAGGCCTCAAAACAGTGGTATCAAGATGCGCCTGATGCCACCATACATTGCCAGTGGCACTATCAAGCGCGAACGTAGCTTTGCCCAACCAATGCGTGTTTTTAGGATAATTCGTTATTCTGTCTTGTGGATAATCACTGCTCGACTTACCCACATCGCGATTATCTGAGTAGAGCGACCATATTTCTGATAGCGCTCCGCTCTCGGGCCTATGACGCAAAAACAAAGCAGTTTGATCAAATGAATCGAACAGCACATTACCCCGAGCGTCTTCACTATTATTGGCGGTGCGATACGCTATTTTCCAGTCTGTGGTATCGTTATAGCCCGAGTACCCGTACTCTTGAAGGTTTTGGTTACTTCCCCAGCCTATGGTTAATTCATGTTTGCGTGTTTCTGATAGCAGTAAATTTACAGCGCCACCAATGGCGCCAGAGCCCAAGTACGTTGATGCGGCCCCTGGAATAACCCATGCGCTATCGATAAATGATGGCGGCACAAACCCGACGCTTGCACCGGCACGTCGGTCACTGTTAATGGGTACGCCATCAAGCAACGATTGCACTCGCCATCGGGAAAAGCCACGGATACTGATATTTTGAATTTGCCCGCCTTGTCCATTTAGCGAGACAAGCGGAGATTGCGTAAGTACATCGTTAACATGTACGGGGCTTACCAACCGAGAATCATTGTAACGATATTGCACAAAAATCTTTTCCAGCGTGTCGTGATAATAAGGTCGCTGTGCAATAACAGTCACTTTTTCTACGCTACTTGCAAGCGCTGTAGAAACAAAAATAAAACCGATAAAAGAGACGGCAATATGGCGCATTATGCGCAGGCTATTCATGTCAATTTGTCACTAACCAGTAAGGGAATAAGATGAAAAAGAACGGCAGGAATATACCTGCCGTTTTGTCATTTATGTAACGCGGTTATCACTGTGTGATAACAGGTAGCCCAAGTGTCCACGGACCACCTTCGTTAACGACTGCCTGTTGAAGTGCCGGTACGCTACGTTGCTGTAACGCGCTAATACGGTTACTTACCTCGTTTAAGCCTTCGCTAGCAAAGCGCAGTTGATCGTGGTGCTGCTGCGTTGGGCCGTAAGAAGAGCCTACGCCCGAACGTGCATAACCTAATCGGCTCGTAATATTGGCTGGCTTCGCCCCTTTACGATCGCGAGATGCTAAACCAAACAATGCACGATTTACCACGTTGATTTCGTCTTGAATACTCGCAAATTGCAATTCAAGTTCCGCGACGTTGCCTGGAGTACGGTCTATGGCGTTTCTTAGCGCCGTCATCGTTGCTTTCATCTCTTTGAGCACCGTGGTAGCAGTAATAGCCCGTTTTTGTGCTGCGTTTACGGCATTGTCGTATTCAGCTCGCGCTTCTGCCGATGCACCTTTTAATGCGCCCTTATAGATTGATTGCAGTACAAACTCAACAGGCTCAGCAAGCTGGGTAATGCTTGCGCCTTCACGTTTAAACAACGTAGCTGAGTACGTACCTGGCAACGCAGTTAACGCTCCACGAGAACGTCGAGATGGTTTGTCTGAGGTAATAGGCATGTGGTTCGCATACTTCATATCCCATGTCAGTCTGTGTAAGCCTTTTTTAGTATTACCTTCTACGCGCTTAACAACATCACCGGCAGCATCACGAATTTCAACATATACCGACGGCTGTGCCTCTTGGCTTTCAGCTTCTACCGCTTCCCAACTTGGGTATTTAGGGTATTTTTTCTTGTCTTTAATCAACGCCTTTTCTGCCTCTTGACGCTTTTCTTTTGCACTAAGAATGCTGTCTTTCAGATAGTAGGTAAGCGTTGCACCGTGCTCAGGATTATTAGCAATAAAGCTATCGTCGCCATCAGAATCTGTGTGATTGTCGTCTAACTGGAACCATTTAACTGGGCGGCTAGGAGCAAACAATAACGCGTCTTGCTGCATCGATTTTTCGGTCAGTTCACGAAGTGGCGCATAGTCGTCTAGTATATAAATCCCGCGACCAAATGTGCCCGCGACTAAGTCGTTTTCGCGGCGCTGAATTTTCACATCCCGCGTTGATATTGTTGGGATACCACCGTCTAGCTCAACCCACTTGTTACCGCCATCAACGGTAAAAAATATGCCAAATTCAGTGCCAATAAACATAAGGTTTTTGTTTACGTGATCTTGCACAATTCGCCATACTAAATGCTTTTCAGGCAAATCATCTGCAAGCGATGTCCATTTTTTACCAAGGTTGGTTGATTTTATAAGGTACGGTTTATAGTCGCCATATTTATGGTTATCAAGCGCAACATAAACGGTATTGGGGTCGTACAGGTCGGCTCGAATATCATTCACATACGCTGTCGCTGGGATCCCTTTGATATCATCTAGTTCTATCTTCTTCCATGATTTACCACCATTAGTGGTAACTTGAATAATACCGTCATCGGTACCTGCCCAAAGGATATTTTCATCAACCGGGCTTTCCGCAAAGTTAGCAATGGTGTGAAATTCAGACATGGCATAAATATCCCAGCCTGCTTCTACCGACCAGGTACGCCCCATCATGGGCATATGCATCCTGTTACCATTGTTGGTAAGGTCTTCTGATATTGCTGTCCAGCTGTCACCGCGGTTATCTGAACGCCATACACGCTGCGACGTAAAATAAATACGCTTGGGGTCGTGCGCTGAAACGTTAATGGGGGCATCCCAATTAAAGCGCTCCGCTGGGTCTCCAGGCAAAGGCTGTGGCTTGATATATACACCTTCTTTCGTGGTCATATCAATACGCGTAAGGTTACCTTGCTGCCACTGGGAATAGACGATATCAGGGTTGCCAGGCTCTACTGCCGGCTGATGGCCGTCGCCACCGAGGGTTAAAAACCAGTCTTTGTTCTTGATCCCTTCTGCACGATTAGTGCGCGAAGGCCCACCTTGCGTTGAATTATCTTGCGCTCCGGCATATACCATATAGAAAGGTGATGAATCGTCTGGTGCTACTTTATAGAACTGCGTAAGCGGAAGGTTGGCCATAAAACGCCAGTTGGCCATTCTATCGTGAGAGACATAGATACCACCGTCAGACCCCATCATGACAAAGTCAGGGTCGGTTGGGTGAAAGGCCATTGCGTGGTCATCTACGTGCTTATGTTTGGTATTAATTGGCGTCCATGTTTTACCGCCATCATCAGACACTTTACTGTAATTACTGGCAATGTAGACGCGGTCAAATTGGTGTGGGTCAGCAAAGATTTCTTGGTAGTAATGCGGCCCCGTTCCTCCACCTACTTCATCTGACATTTTAGACCAGCTAGCGCCTTGGTCCGCAGAGCGGTAGAAGCCGCCTTTTCGATTGTCAGTTTCAATAGTTGCGTAAACCACATCAGGGTTAATAGGCGAAATAGCCATCCCGATTTTGCCCATATTCCCTGATGGTAAACCGCCTTTTAGTTCGGTCCAAGTCTCGCCACCATCGTCTGAGGTATGAATGCCTGCCCCTTCATTGGTACCAACATATGCTGCGATAGTGCGCTGGCGCGACCAGGTCGCGGCATAAAGCTTATCTGGGTTTCTTGGGTCGATAAGTAAAGACGTAACGCCTGTCCATTCATCAGCAGGAGTTAATACTTGTTTCCATGTTTCACCACCATCAACAGTTTTATACAAACCGCGCTCGCCGCCACTTGTCCATAAAGGGCCTTGGGCAGACACCCAAACGACATCAGGGTTGGTTGGATGAATAATAATGTCAGAGACGTGTTCAGACTTTTTAAGCCCCATGTTTTTCCATGTTTGCCCACCGTCTGACGATTTGTATACTCCGTCACCAAAACTAATATGGCGGCCACCGTTATTTTCGCCCGTTCCCACCCAAATTATATTTGAGTTGCTTGGTGCAATGGTGACATCGCCTATCGAGTAAACCGCTTGCTTATCGAAGATTGGTGACCACGTTGTTCCGGCGTTCGTGGTTTTCCACACGCCACCAGACCCTACCGCGGTATACCAAGTAGAAGGGTTATTTTGGTCGACTGCAATGTCTGCAATACGGCCAGACATATAAGCAGGGCCTATATTTCTAAGCTCCATGCTTCTAAAGGTTTTACTACTGAAAACAGAATTTTTGTCGTTATCGGATTTATCTGCGAACGCAGGCATGCATGACAGCGCTACCGTTACCGCCACTGCAGCTTTAAGGATTTTTTTCATTATTATTGCCTAGTTATTATTGGCTGATTAGGACCTTACCGCATTGAAAGTACAAATAGATTGGTCGCGGTTCAATGCAACACGCGACCAATGGACTAATAAAGGGGGTAGATGCATTGAACAATCTATAACCACCCTCACTTATGTTGAGTTCCTAAAAAGCGCTCCATCGTTTATCAATAAGGGAGTGCATACACAAACAAACTCAACCGGTACTTCATTTAACGCAAGAAGCGCGCGGTTTTACTTTTCACATTGTTCGCCACGTCTTGCGGTGTACCTTGTGCAACGATAGAACCACCCGCGTCGCCTGCCCCCGGCCCCATGTCGATAATATAATCGCTAGCGGCTGCAACCTGCATGTTGTGCTCAACCATTACCACACTGTTGCCAGCGTCTACTAACGCGTTTAGGTGTGTCATTAACAAGGTTACATCAGCAGGATGCAAGCCCGTAGTGGGCTCATCTAGCACGTAAAGTGTATGGCGCTTCTCTGCACGCTTAAGCTCTGTCGCAAGCTTTATGCGCTGCGCTTCCCCCCCAGATAACTCGGTAGCGGGTTGCCCTAGTTTTAAATAACCCAAACCCACATTGTCTAGGGCATTTAACGCACGCATAATGGCAGCCTCTCCTTCAAATACCTTACGTGCATCGCTGACACTTAGTGACAGCACATCGGCAATAGAAAGCCCTTTCCAAGTAACCTCTAATGTCTCGCTATTGTAGCGTTGGGTTTCACACACCGGACAGGGCGAGTACACACTGGGCATAAACAATAGTTCGACAGACACGAACCCTACGCCTTCGCAGTTATCACACCGCCCTTTTTTCACATTAAAAGAAAAACGCCCCGCGTCATACTTACGCTGCTTAGCAAGGGGTGTTGATGCAAACACCTTGCGTACATGATCAAACAGCCCCGTATAGGTTGCCAAGTTCGACCGCGGCGTTCGACCTATTGGCGCTTGGCTTACGACAACTAATCGCTTTACGCTATCACTCCCCGCAGTAATTGCGCCGCTCACCGGCTCTAAACGCGCTTCGTTCAACAAGGCGGCGTCGTTAAATTCTGTATGTGTTTCTTCTGGTTTAACACCGTTATTCTTACCCAGAAAATTACCCACTAACTCGACCAGAGCCTTACTGACTAGGCTAGATTTGCCCGACCCCGACACGCCAGTTACCGTTGTCATTACTCCTAAGGGTATTGAACAATCAAGCGCGTTGAGGTTATTGACTGAAATTCTCTCTAACCCTAACCACGATTGCGGTGCACGTTTTTCATTATCAAGATGGGTGGCTGAATTAAACAAATAAGATGACGTGATAGACCCTTCAACATTGTCAGCTTGTTTCACAGGGCCACTATAAATAAGCGCTCCGCCATTTACTCCGGCATAAGGCCCTATGTCTACCAACCAATTCGCATGGCGTATGACGCGTGGGTTATGCTCTACAATAAATACCGAATTACCGGCTTCCACTAACTCATCAAATGCATCCATTAGTGCACTAATATCTGAAGGGTGAAGACCAGATGAGGGTTCATCCATGATGTACACCACGCCAAAAAGCTTCGACTTTATCTGTGTGGCTAACCGCAAACGCTGCAGTTCACCGGGTGACAGTGTGGTAGTACTTCGTGCTAACGATACGTAGCCCAATCCAAGATGCATGATGGGTTTTATCCGCGCGATGATATCACTGGCCACATTGTTGATAACTTTTTTGCGCTCGGTTGAACCGTTAGCAGCGGCATCCAGCAGCGAGGTCAAATGCGACATTGCATCACTCACAGGCAATTCAGAAAACGCAACGATATCGAGACCGTGAAGCGTGACCGATAACGCCTCCTTTTTCAGTTTTTTGCCGTTACACACAGTGCATGTCGACACATGTAGAAACGCAGCAACACGTTGTTTTATTTTGTCTTTTTGTGATGTTTTAAACGTATCTAATACATAGCGTTTAGCACTGATAAACTTACCATTATAGCTGGCAGGTTCTCCCTCTTTTCTTGCGTTTTGGGTTTGGGCCAAGTTGTAGTTTCGATACACCGGTACTTGCGGTGTTTCATCGGTAAATAAAATCCAATCTCGTACAGCCTTCGGTAAGTCTTGCCACGGAATATCCACATCGATATCTAACGACAGTAAAACTCTTACTAAGTTTTTGCCCTGCCACGCGCCAGGCCATGCTGCTATCGCCCCATGTCGAATAGACAACTGTGGGTTGGGCACCAATGTGTCTTCGGTTACGTCGAAAACGTTTCCTATACCATGACAATACTCGCATGCCCCTTGAGGCGTATTTGGCGAAAAGCCGTCGGCATAAACAATATGTTGACCATCAGGGTAGTCGCCTGCGCGCGAGTAGAGCATGCGCAAACTGTTTGATATGGTGGTAATGCTACCCACGGTAGAACGTATAGAAGGCGCCCCGCGCTGCTGGTGTAACCCGACCGTAGGCGGTAACCCTTCTATACTATCCACATCGGGTTTTTCAATTTGATCGATAAGTCGTCGCGCGTAAGGTGAAACAGAGTCTAAGTAACGATGCTGCGCTTCCGCAAACAGCGTACCAAACGCTAGAGAGGATTTTCCAGAACCTGATATACCGGTAAATGCCACCAATTGATTGCGCGGGATATCTACACTGAGGTCTTTTAAATTATGCACTCGGGCACCGCGGACTTGAACACAACCCTCATTTTTTTGTTTCATCATTTCCCTAAACGTTAATTACTCCTGGTATTGGGTAGACAAAACATCACAATAACGATCACATTCTTATTGCACCTGACACGCATTCGTTACTACAAAATAAAAAGCCCGCTCGGCTAACCGGGCGGGCGTTGCTGTAGAATTAACGCATGTTAAATCGATACTAAAAAATCGCGTAATGTTGCTTTACAAAACACATATAAATAACAATAAAACGGAAAGATGAGCCTCAATCACATAAAAAACAATGTAAGAATTGCGTCCAAATCGACACATCGTTCCACCGTTTCCTCTGTTACCTCAATATCACGATATGTTATATCAAAAACAGGCGCACTGCTTATCCAGCCTGCATTGGCCTGCAGTGCAATAATATTTTCTCGTAAAGTGGCGACATCATCATCTCTGTAACATAACGCTATAATGCCGAAAAAATCGTCTGAAAATTGATAGGCTATGCCTCCCTCTATCATCGCGAGTACGTGCCTACCAAAAAAACTTTTTGCTTCAGATTGTCTCGTAATGTCTCCACTCACGGCATTGATAGAAAAATGCAGCGTGTTGAGCGTAAGGTTACAGCGCCTCGCCGTCTTTACCAAATTTTGCGTTTGACTTACAAAATATTGTTGTCCAGCAATACCAAAATCGTCGTGAGCCTGTTCGTTTTCAAGTCGCTGCGCAAACATACTATTCATTGCTTTGCTGCGGTTCAGGTTAGTTTCTAACTCTTTAAGCTCTCTACACGCTCTATCATACTTAATTTTAAGGCCTAAAAGTTCTTGTTGCTTCTCCATGAAACGGGTCATATCTAGGTGGCAGCCCAACATCCTCACCGCTTCGCCATTGCTATTATGAATAGCAACCCCTTTGCACCTTACCCACACAACAGACCCATCTTTATGATGATAACGCACAATCTGATCATAAGGTATGCTTGGCTTTCTTAGGTGAAGCTCGAAATTGCGTGTAGCAACTTTTAAATCTTCTTCAAAAATTAAGTTTTGCCATTCGTGGGTTTTATGCGTTTTAAATTCGGGATCATAGCCAAAAAGCCGCCAGAATTTAGCGCTCATCCATTCATTTTCTGGCTCAACTAAATCCCAATACCATAGCCCATCAACGACATCTTCCTGAAAAAACTCAAACATAAGCTTGTCTTCACGAAGCAACATGTGCAACTCTTTTTCAAGATAATGCTGCCCTCCTTCAAGCCGACTAGTTGTGTCCATATTCCCTACTTTACCAGTTGAACAATTGACATTATGACACCTTTGGCAGAATCACCTGTCGAATACTGACTAATCATAACCTCTAGCTCCTCATCGTTTTCGGCCGATGAAAATACTTTACTCACTACTTTCTCCTTACCTTTATTGACCTGATCTACAAGAAGATCTAACCCATCTAGAGGCTTTTTAAAAGACAGATCTCTAAAGTCTCGATCAATATCAAAGTCTATGATATTGACGTATTGCTTAAGTGCATGAGTAAAGCGTCTTATTTTAAGATCACTCGTTAAGAATAACACCGCTAAGCGCGTTGCGGTCATTAGGTTCTCTAAGTCGTTATTAATATCCGTTAGCTCTGTAATCTTAAGCTGATACTCACTATTAACGGTATAAAGCTCCTCGTTAACCGACTGCAATTCTTCGTTAGTAGACTGTAGCTCTTCATTGGCCGCCATTAGTTCTTCATTGCTAGACTGAAGTTCTTCACTTGTGCTGTCCAAGTCTTCAAGCGCTTCTCTGTACAATTTCTGGCATTCAATCAACGCATTGTCAAGTTCTTCAATTCGTTTCTCTGATTGGTCGCCTCTTTGATATACCACATCAGATTTTTTTGTATTCTCTTCTCCCGGAGGGATAAAGCTGATTGCAAGATAAGAATTATCTGGCCCGTTTTCTACAAAATGAAAGCACCGAAGCGACCAACTTTCGTCATTTTTTACATGAACATCTTTCATCACCAACGATGTTTTATCGCGCAGTACTTGATGAGCTGCCGATATTGCGACACTAGAGAGGTGATCATTTAACACATCAGACAAGTCATTAGTTACCGAACCCGGACGCAATTTAGAGGTAAACTCAGCCGTATCACCATAACTATATACCACGCGAAGCTTTTCATCAGTAATGATGGTAGGTGGCAAATACTCGTCCATAACAGCTTGATGCCCGATTGCAGACGACTTTCGCTCTTTTGCAATCCGTTTATTTGAGGTGTTGATAAAGTTGGCTACGGCTTTAGGGCTATACTGACGCGCTCGAAACGACGTGGTATCTATATTCGACGATGGTACTTTTATATCTCTCGTCTTCTTATATATTCGTTTTTTAGGTTCTACCGAATCAAAGTAAACACTAAAACTTCCAGGAGACTCTGCACTACCTAGAACTAAGGTGCCTGTCACTTTAAGTGCAAAATGAAAGAAGGCCATTACTTTTTGCTGCGCAGAAACTTGTAGATAGATAAGCGTATTTCTACAGCTCACCAAGTTCATGTTTGAAAATGGAGGGTCTTGAATTAAATTGTGCGTGGCAAATACCACCATATTTCGAAGCGTTTTTGAAACCTGATAGCTGTTATCGCTTTGCAAATTAAAATGCTTGGCCAAATATTCAACTGGCACTTCAGAGGAAATACTCGATGGATAAACGCCATTTGCCGCAAACGCAATAGCAGATTGGTCTATATCACTCGCAAAAACAGTAACCTGCCTTTCTATTTGCAGTTCCTCCATAGCTTCTGCAAATAGCATGGCATACGAATATGCCTCTTCTCCGGTCGAGCACCCTGCACACCATATCCGAATTCTATCTTTAGGCGATGTCTCTAGTACTATAGGTTTAACAACGGTTTCATACAGATAATCCCACAGCTCGCCATCTCTAAAAAATTGTGTAACACCAATCAATAAATCTTGCTTTACTAAGTCTACTTCCTCAGGTGAGCTGTTTAGATATTCCCAATATTCGAATAATGTGTGCTTACTATTGATGCTCATACGGTGTTCAATTCTTCTGGACACCGTTGACTCTTTATATGCTTTAAAATCGAGTTCCGTACGCTTGTGGATCAACCCAATAATGTCATCTAAAATTTTTGAGTTTTTTGAGAGGTGATCTCTAAACTTACCATGTTTTTCTGTTGCCAGTGGATGCTGAATAAAACGCTTTATCTGTTCTGGTATTTCACCAATGTTTAGCACAAAATCAACCGACCCAGTATTAATAGCATTTAATGGCATGCCATCAAACTTAGCTTCGTTGGGGTCTTGCGCAATAACCATCGCGCCCATTTCTTTTAGTGATAATACACCGCGGCTACCATCTGAACCCGTACCTGATAAAATAATACCAATAGCACGGTTTTGCGCATCTTCTGCAAGTGTTCTAAATAATTCGTTGATAGGAAGATTGATTCGGTTATCAGGAGGAAGATCAGAAAGGTAAATTTTTCCTTCCGCTATTCGCATTAATTTGCCTGCTGGTATTAAAAATACCGTATCGGCTTTTAACTCTTCTCCCTCTTCAGCCTGATGTACCGCCATCGACGTGTTTTTACTCAGTAATTCGTCCATCATCGACTTAAAATCGGGCGAGAGGTGCTGAACAATTACGTATGCAACCCCTAAGTCTGAGGGCAACTCATTAAATAACTCTTGAAGTGCTTCAAGGCCTCCAGCAGATGCGCCAATCCCAACAATGTACTTTGGTGCCATTTTCGTATCCTTGTTATCCATTTTATCTACTCTCTATCAATGAAGGCTCACCGCTATTTAAAAGGGTGCTTTTTTCTAAATGAGCGATGCTCATGGGCTTAGATAGAAAATATCCTTGAAACAATTCTACCCCTAACTCCCTACACTTATTGTACTGCTGTTCTGTTTCAATTCCTTCGGCAAGTATCTTCAAATTAAAGCTTTTACCTACCGCTACCATAGCATTAAACATTTTTTCGAATTTATTACTTTTCACTAAACTGTCTACAAAGTATCTATCAATTTTGAGTTCGTTAAAATCATAATTTAGGAGGCGCTTAAACGAGCTGTATCCCGTCCCAAAATCGTCCATTGAAATTGAGAAACCAAGTTTGATCAGCTGTTTTATATGGGCGTCTAACCGTGAACTGCTGCGTTCAAGCATAATTTCTGTAATTTCAATTCTTACCTGAGTAAAAGGGATTTTGTGGCTCAAACAAAGTGTCTTTATTTCTGATACGAACATCGGTGTTTCTAATTGCGACACATCTACGTTTAAATTTACCATTAGACTTGGGTTGTAACAAAGAAGTCTAGAGAACCCCTCAATAGCCTGTTGAAGCGCACTTTTAAAAAAGGTGCTTTCTATACCTAATCGTTTGGCAAAAACGATAACCTCCTCGATGCCGTCAAAGTATTGCAATGGCGTTTTAAATCGCGCTAAAGCCTCTAACGACGCTACGCATCCCGCTTTGTTAAAAATGGGCTGGAAGTGACATGTGAGACCATCATTATCAAGCGCATGACAAAGCTCGTCTTTTTGATTTTGAAGTAATAAACGCTGCTGCCTTAAATTGATGTCATAAATCTTGAAGTTTTCATGGGTCAAATACCCTCTTTTTGCTTCGTACATCCCTTGGTCTGCAGCATCAATCAGCGCCTGAACCTTTTCAGCACGACTGGTCTCTTCATCAAACACAATTGTTGGCGTCCATACAACACCGACACTTGCTCTTATATAAACGTCCGTTCCTTCAATCGTTGCACTGCAATTTAGTGAATTTGCTATTTTGGTAGCAACTTGTGTTACCACTTCATTACTTGAAACATTAGGCATACAAATGACAAATTCGTCACCACCAAAGCGAGCACTCAAATCGTCATCACGGATAGTAGAATTTATTCGGCGCGCAACAATTTCAAGCACCCGGTCTCCAAACTTATGCCCCAACGTATCGTTAATTTCTTTAAATCTGTCTAGGTCGATAAACAAGAAAAGGGCTTTGTTAAAATCTGTTGTTTCAAGTGCCTCTGCCTTAGAAATAAACGCCGAACGATTATAAAGGTCCGTCAGTTGGTCATGCTCAGCTGTGTATTGCAATCTCATAACAGCATGCGACTCTTTTGTTATGTCGTTGACGGTAATAGCTGCACTTATAAATTCACTGCGATGGTCAAAATAGGCAACAAGTTGGACCAAAAAAGTGTAAGACCTGCCAAGCGGAGTAATATATTCAATTTGTTTGCGGAGCGGCTCCCGACAGGTACGCACGTCTTTTATATGTTGATGAAACTCTCTATCAAGTTCAGGCGGAAGGTAACGAATCCATTGCCGCCCAAGCATAGACTCTATGTCGCTGTTTACTAGTTCGGCACACTTCGCGTTAATAAACACCGCGTCCCAGTATTTATTGAGATAAATAACGCCTACAGGTAAATCATGTATTATTTTAATGAGTGACTTGAACTCACTGAGTACAAACAAGGCGTATGGCGCAGCTTCATCGGCGTTGAGCGCTAAAATACACGTGTTGCCCTCCATCGAATCAATATTTACCGAACGCGGTAGCGCCTCAATATCATGTAACCAACTTGGGGCTAGGCTTTGGGGGAGAGAAGCCTTTATGTAACCAAGGTGTTCTTCGAGCAGACAGCCAGCGAGCTTCCCTTCTTTATCATAATATGCAACGAAGCCATCGTTCGACGCGACTAACATTTCCATTAGCTCCATATTAGGAACGTTGCCTAGCTGCAAAATAGCATTGACATCAGCTTTACCCATTTATACTGCCTGTGCGAAGTGCGTTTTTAATTGGTTTACCCTTATTTAAAGGTAAACCAATATTGTAATTTTAACACTACCGTTAGGCTTACTCTTTAGTATACGAAAACATAAACTATTGAAAAAAAATAGAAATAATGTAACTAGAGGTAAGGTGAAGGAAAAAAGCAGACTAAAGTATAACTCGAGCGTTTGATAAAATTTGGTGCAAACCAACCTGACACGATGGAATACTACAACCTTATCGATAACGTCATTGCGCTTTTACTCCCAACCGCGTACATTTTTAAACACAACTGACCGTTATGCATACTTTTTTAGATTATGCGGAAACGTCGAATCTAAAACGCTTCAATAAGAGAGTGTCATGAAAAAAGTCGTCGATATTGTAATTGTTGGTGCAGGTCTCTCTGGCATAGGGTTAAGTTATTATTTGAAGAAAAACTGCCCGAGTAAATCGCTACTTATTCTAGAAGGGCGAGAAAGCCTTGGTGGTACGTGGGATTTATTTACATACCCTGGTGTACGTTCTGATAGTGACATGTATACCTATGGCTATCAGTTCAACCCTTGGACTGAAAAATCGTCGCTCGCTACGGGCGATCGTATCTGCAATTACCTTGACGATACCGCGCAGAAATTTGGCATTACCAAACATATACGTTACCAACACAAGGTGACCCATCTAAACTGGAACAGCCAAATAAAGAAATGGGAAATCAGTGTCAGCACACCTGAGGGTGACAGTACTATAGAGGCTAGCTTTGTATTTGCATGTAGCGGATATTATGATTATGAACAAGCGCACTCTCCTAATTTTAAAGGTAGTGAAAACTTTAATGGCAAACTAATTCACCCCCAGTTTTGGCCACACGACCTAGATTATAAAGATAAAAATGTTGTGGTTATTGGCAGTGGCGCAACGGCCGTAACGCTGGTGCCTATTTTGGCAGAAAAAGCTAAACATGTGGTTATGCTTCAACGCTCACCGACTTACATTTTATCGAGGCCTCAACGAGACTTATTTACCAAAGTTGTTCAAACCCTACTTCCTGAAAAACTCGCCTCATCACTCATTAGAAAGCGGAATATTTGGTTGGGAAACTTTTATTTCAAATACATGACCAAACACCCCCAAAAGGCGAAAAAAATCATTAATAAAGAGCGGCAGAAATTACTTTTTAAGAATATAGACGCCGTGCATTTTTCGCCCAAATATAATCCATGGGAACAGCGGCTATGTTTAGTACCCGATGCCGACCTTTTTACCGCCCTTAATAACGAACAAGCGTCGATTATTACCGACGAAATAGACTGCATTACCGAAACGGGTATAAAGACAAAAAGTGACAAGCATATTGATGCAGACATTATCGTTACGGCTACAGGCTTAAAGCTGCAGTTTATGTCTGGCGTAGACCTCTGCATTGACGGCAAGGTGCAGGACACCGGCAGCAAAATGTTTTATCAAGGTGCCTTACTTCAAGACATACCTAATTTTGGTATGGTGTTCGGTTATACTAATGCGTCTTGGACGTTGAAAGTAGAGTTGGTGGCCCAATATATTTGCCGATTAATAAATCACTTGGACAAAAACGATGCTAGCTATTTTGTCCCTACCCCCTCTTCAGACATTCAGCCAGAGCCCTTTCTTAATTTGTCGTCAGGCTACATAGAGCGAGCGCAAAGCATTATTCCTAAACAGGGAAATGTCGCGCCTTGGCGATTAGACCAAGACTACAACATCGATAAAGTACGGCTAGCCCAAGCGCAATTTTCTGATGGCCAACTCGACATTCATTCTTGAGGTAAAAAGGGGACGATTAGTGATGCCTACGCATCAGGTCCTTCTGTGGTAAACGTCAGGTGCCTGCGCATATCTTTTAGCACGACTCCTTTTTTTAGCATGGCTGCACTTAAACGTTTTTGCCATTTGAGCAAATCGGGTTTTGCAGCGGCTAATGCTTGCTCATCTTCAAATTGAAAGCGCAGTAATAGTGAGCCAGGAAACTCATGGTATTTTACGTCAAACCAGCACTGTAACATGCCTGGGATGTCTGCCTGCCCCATCGCTTCGAGCCTATCAGCAACATCGAAGATAAGCGCTTGCTGCTTTAATTGCACTGCTGAAAGTTTTTTCATGGTGTTGTCTCGCTAGCGTAGTAAAGAAGTGTCGCCGATAGCGGCCACATGTCTTCAATAAGTATTATTGGTGCTGAGTAATCTCAACCTCTACACATTCGCTGGCTTGGCTACTCTCTATCGTAAGCCAGATTTGTCCGTCTTGGATGGTCACTTGGACTTGCATAGAACGCTCTACAGCTTGAGCAAGTGTTGTCGCCATCTCTGCCGGTATTGTGAAGATAGACAGGTTCTTTCGCATTTGAAGCTTGTTTTGCTCTTTTTTCCACCACACATCAAAGCTGTTATCCGCGTATGCGTAAATCATCATCTGCTGACTTTGGTTGCACCCTTTTTTAATACGCTGCTCTGAAGGTTGCCCTAACTCAATCCACAACTCTATTTCATCAGCGTAGCTTTTTTGCCACAGATCAGGCACGTCGTCATCAGATAAGCCCTTGGTAAACTGAAGCTGCTCATGCGCATTGACGATAAATGCAATAATGCGAAGCATCATACGCGCGTCATTTTCAGACGGGTGACGGGCAATTGTCAGGTTGTGATCGTTATAGTAATTGCGATCCATATCGGTAATAGATATGTCTGCTTTGAAAATCGTTGCTTTAAGGGCCATGTAATTCTTTGTTTCCTAATGTACGGCGTACGTAAAAACCACTCGCTATGACGTGTGTAGGCTTGCTCATTGCCTATTCGTACGCTGTCTTTGATGGGGCTATAATATCAGTTATTTGAGTTTCACGCCCTAAACCATTAGCGATGTAACCACTGATAGCACATCAGAATAGCGACTTTGCTCATACCGCCCAAACCCTGGTACCTGCCTCACCTTCAAGCGGGTAAACAACGGCATGGTCATCGCAGTTAAAAAACGGCAGTAAGTGGATGCGGTAAGCGGCGCATCAATTTTGTCTTCGACATGCGCCTCTAATGAAGCCATCGCCTCTGCCACATGGGCTTTATCTGGCATCGCTATAGGTGTTGAGTATTCAAGTTTCGCCACATTCCCGTTACACACACTGCAATGACCACATTGTTTAGGCGCATGCTTGTCATCGAAATAAGCAGAAAGCTGAGCGTTCAAACAGGTATCTAACTCGAAGAAGCGAACAAGTGCGTCAATACGCGCTATCTCTTTTTGCTCGTTGTCAGCAAAGTAATTCGCTAGGTTATCTACAACGTCGCTTTTAAGTAACGCACGTTGATTGACTTCATATACGTCAGTAATCAATCGCGACGCAAGCTCGATGTGATTATGTTCATGTAGGTACTCTAATGCCGCAACAATACGCGAACGCTGTGCGCCATATTGTTGAAAAATGTCATCGAATTGAACAACACCCCATACTTTTTTCATATTGGTATGGGTAAATACCGCCTCTAAAAACTGGCTTCGCTCTGTAGAGAAAAGGTTCAGTATGTCTGCTTTATTGGTAATAAATCGGTACTTAAACTCGGCGAAGTAAGCGTATAAAGGCTTTATGATGTCCGCGAGCTCTAATTGGACTAACAGTGTTTTTAAAGGAAGCTGACGAATATTGCTTAGCGTCGCTAAGCTATTGATTTGCATTTCCCATTGGTACTTGCCACTTGTTGTGACGTCATTACCTTGAGGTAGCGCGTCGCCTTGTGAGGCAATATCATTGATAACTCGGGCAATGGCTGCGCGGTCTGGCGTGTCACCGTACACAAAATTTTCTATTGTTACTAACCCATCTAAATTTGCCAACACCGTGCAATTCGCGTCCTTACCATCTCGCCCACCGCGGCCTATTTCTTGGCTGTAGTTCTCGATAGATTTGGGTAAGTCATAATGGACAACAAAGCGAATATCAGATTTATCAATTCCCATGCCGAATGCAATAGTAGCCACCACCACCTGCAGCGTATTGTCCATAAAATCTCGTTGAATGTTTTGCCTTAGTGCACTGTCTAACCCCGCATGATAGGCCTTCGCTACGCACCCACTTTGTTGTAAAAAACGAGCTACCTGTTCAGCGGTTTGTTGCAGCGTAACGTAGACAATACCCGCCCCGTCTTGCTGCTGTATCTGTTGAAGCAGCACCTTGTTTTTACTCGGTTCTAGTACTGGCAATACGTTTACATTAAGGTTTGAACGGTAAAAACCCGTTTGAATTATATTATCTTCAGCTATGGCAAATCTTTTCGCCATATCCACTTTCACTTTTTTGGTCGCCGTTGCAGTCAGTAATAGCACTAAGGGAATGTTTAGCGCTTGTTGGTAGGCAGGTAACTTTAAATAGTCGGGACGAAAATTATGCCCCCACTCAGAGATACAGTGCGCTTCATCTACCACCAGCATAGACACGTCAATTGATTCTATAAACTGTCTAAATCTCTCATTTTTAAAGCGCTCTACCGACACCATTAGAATTTTGCATGTACCAGTGCGTACATCATGCATTACTTGTTTGTTCTGCTGTGCTGTTAATGTTGAATCTATGCTTGCCGCTGCAATTCCCTTGCTATGCAAAAACTCAAGCTGATCTTTCATAAGCGCAAGCAGGGGTGATACTACCAAAGTAAGATGAGGAAGCTGCGTGGCGGCAAATTGGTAACACAATGATTTACCCGAACCCGTTGGGAATATGGCCAACGTGGAGCGCTGATTTAACAGCCTCTCTACCACCTCTTGTTGCCCAGTACGAAACGAAGAAAACCCAAAAAGGGAGTGTAATAACTGAGAGTAGTCTGGGGCCATTAGCCGTATATTCCTTCTTGAGATTGATGGGTATAATACAACAAGGGCATGTTGATTATTCCCTCAACATCAAGATTGCTTTAAATCCTTTGGCGTATTATCGGCAACTACTGCGTTTCGCTCCCCCATGGGCTTGTCTTCGCCAACGGTGCTATCTGCTGTAGTTTGCAGTTCTATTGATGAATTTAATTCAGCGCCAATCAAAATGATATAGGCACTTAAGTACAGCCACATCAATAATATGATAATGCCTCCTACCGAACCGTACGTTTCGTTGTAGCTGGCAAATTCGTTTAAATAAAACGAAAAGCCGAAAGAGGCCACAATCCATAGCAGTGTAGAAAATAAAGAACCTGGCGTAACCCACCGCCATTGTGCCGCTCGTCGATGCGGCGCATAACGATAAAGGGCAGACAAACAAACATTAAACAGTATAAGTAGCACAGGCCATGTCATCCATTCCGCTTGTTTATCAGTAATAAATCCTGTGGAAAAAGAGCTAATTAGCTCAGGCAAAACACTGATGCAAAGCAACGCAACGATCACCGTTGCAATCATTGCAATCGTGCACACGATGCGCGCCAACATGCCGTTAAAGAAACCTCGTCCATTGTCTTCTATATAGGTGATATTGCATGCCGTAATCAGCGCATTTGCTCCTTTGCTGCTACTCCACAATGAAAGTAACAGCGTTAATAAGAAGCCCCACCCTAGCGCAGAGTTCGACTTTTGCGTTAAATCATTCAATTTTTCTTCAATGATATATCGGCTATCTGAAGGGACAACACTCACTAACATTGTCATATGTTCTTGTAATTCGCTGGGTGACACCACCAACCCATAAAGAGCAATAGTGGCCCCAAGCAGAGGAAATATGGCAAGTAAGCAATAAAACGCCACGCCTGCAGAAATCAATGAAATATTATGGCGCTGTACGTGCACGAACGTGCGCTTGATGATGCTCCACCAATTTCTTGTTGTTAACCCAAGGGCCGATTCAGCTTTGCTAAGATGCGTAGTACTCATGTAATCGCTTAGTTTGTGTCTGTTAAGGTTTGATACAGCGCGGTGAATGAGTAGGATTAAAAATTATTTATATTACTGGCTATTAAGGCGACAAGGTTATGCACTAGGTCGACGGCATTACTGATTAATCGCTTGGCTATCTGCTATGGCGTCATAGGCTAAGCCAAGCGCTTTATCTAGTGCCTCGTTTGCGTTTGACTCGATGTCTGGAGTCACACCTTCATCTTTGTGATTTACTTTGGTAACGGGGTGAAGGGGTTCTGCGTACGCCATGACTACACTGATATGTTCACTCAATGTAGTCGTTGTTTTCATCGTACTTAGCCCCATTGTCGGCTCACCAACGACGGTAGCTCGCCCAGCATGCTGAAGTGTGTAACTTACAAATTCCCACGTACCTGCTACGAACGAAGACGTTACAATATAAACCGGAATATCATTAAGGGTAACATCGGCTTCAGAGACTATATTTAGCGCGTTGCCATGGGCAAGCGATAGGGTAACCATTGGCTGACCGGCTGGAATAAAGTGCTGAAGAAAACCGTTAGCAACAGCAAAGTCGATATAACCTGCGCCGGTTAAATCGATAACTAATGCTTTCGCATCCATCAAATACGCCATTGCCTCATTAATATCTTCTTGCGAATTTGAATAGGTAAAGTCGCCGTCTATCAAAAGACAAGCAACACCGTCATCAAACCACTGCGTCTCAATCGTGCCAGGAAAGGTTTTGCCACCATTAACGCCCAATTGCAGCGAGCTCGCACGCCACTGTATTTCAAACCGAGAGTCTTTACTTACAGCAAATAACATACTTTCGAGCTTTCTTTTAAAGCGTTCAAACTGATAGTGCCCGTCAAAATCCCTTTGATTAATTGCTGAGGTAAGTCTTTCAACAATAAGCGCTCGGTTTTCATCAAAAAGATAGTCTGCTTCTACCGCAATGATTAGGTTTTTTAAGGCTACCTCAATCTCATGTTGTTCAAGCCAGTTGTCCTGTGCTCGCACCGAACCACTGGCAAACATTAACGTGAGGACAAATGAAAGTGCTATAAGCGCATAATGTAATTTCAATGGATTTCCCAATTAGTTGAACAGCATAGATATTTGTCTGGGCTGTTCATTTTCAATAGAGATATCAATATTAATGTATGAATCGAGGGAACGAGGGAACGAGGGAACGAGGGAACGAGGGAACGAGCAGGAAACGTGATTTGACCTAATACATCAGGTCAAATCACAAGTGGGGATTAGATGAACGCCACCTTCATACTTCTCTATATTTTTAGAACCGGCAGTTTCATCTGAACAGTTTGGGGCAGAAGATCGACAATCCCCTTACGGCAACGGTGCCAAAACGCTGAAAGTAGTAACAAGGTTGAACCAATGCACAGCCCGGTTATTGCAAAGCTATAGGTTACAAATCCATAGTTCTCCATTAACGTTGAAAAGGTGTAGATTACGTAAACTAGGGCCGAAACCATGATTGCTCTGCGATCAACAGCAATAGCGATAATACCTAGCAGAATATACAAACCGAGCACGACGGCCGAAATTATTACCCCACTATTCCCATCTAAAACACCTAAGCTATTAAATATGGGGTGGACAATCATAGGTGCCGAAATAAGATGCAACCAAAAGGCAACGTCTGAGTCGCGAGTTTGTCTACGCGTATCTTTACTGTCCCACATCATCGCAAAACCAAAGATGAGGAGACCCAACACCAGTACAATGTTGTCTATGTAGTAAAGCACTGCCGGGAAAAGGTATAGCGTGCTCGCTACTATCGCGCCGCTTAACGTAGCGGCCCCCGCGGCGATGGTGATGGGTACGTGAAAGCGTGCCCAATGCGCTACCGCACCAGCGGTTGTCAGCAGCCCCGCCATCATTAAGGCAAACTCTTTCGCATCGGGGTTAAATAATATTGGCGTAGCAAAAAGGCCACCAAGAAAGGCGAGCAACAGGACAATAGCAGGCAACGCCATGCGGCGCTTGTTAACAAAGTATTCCGCTAGGCCCCATGCGCCTGCCGCAACGGCAATGCCGCCAAGGGCTGGGGTGATAGAAAAACCTAACCAACCTAGTGAACCCAGCAATAGCACGCTAGCTATGACGACGAAAATATCATTGAACCCGTTAATTAAACGAAAATTCTCTTCATCAACAGCAGGACTGTTACGAAGGGCGTTAATACTTTGCCGAAATTGGTTGACCTCATTCTGACTAAAGATATTTTGTTTTACCGCCAGTGTTAAATCTTCATCGGTATACATGTGCCTATCCTTTTTTGTTTTTTTACACGCATTGTTAACAATGTAAAAAAGCAAAATAAGCGCCAAAAATAAAGACGATACAAAACAAAGCTTTAAGCATAAAACAATATGTAAGTAGCGAATTTGGCCAATTAAAATTTAATAATATGACGACATTATCGTTAAACACGCACACCTTTGAAAGGAAGATACATCAACCTTCATCGATGTAGGCAAATACCTCTTCTAACGGTTTATCAAAAAGTTTAGCAATCTTAAAAGCAACCTCTAAAGAAGGGTTGTACTTATTTTTTTCGATAGCCATGATGGTTTGTCGTGTAACGCCAACCGCTTCGGCAAGGGTTTGCTGGGTCATTTCATCAGCAAAAAAACGGCATTCTCTTACTTTATTGGTAATCGCCATAATGTTTTACACCGCGTCTCGTCTATAAAGAATAATTTGATGAGTAAAACGAACAATCTCCGACAGAATAAAAGCAAAAAGCAGCACATGTACTTCGAACAGAGGCACTGGAAAATGTTCTCTTATTGAAGACTCCATACCTAGCAGGTGTGGCAATAATAGTTGCCCTAACGTAAGAATGACGCCAATGCTTAACACCCAATAGCCACTGTTATTTGCTGTAAGGGCTATCATTCGGTCTCGTTCATCGCCTTCTACATCAGCTTTTGTACCGGCGATTGAAATAAGTGACTGAAACGCAATCTCGATGACTATGATGTATAAAATAGCGCCGCTTAAATACCCCATAGCGACAGCATTTACGTCTTTTTCAGGCATATTACTCATATCAATATTCACTACGTTTAACGCGTACCAGCCAAAAACCAGTACGGTTGCAACCAAAGATATCCAGGTACTCTTTTCTTTCAGTGACATGTTCATTGTAAACCTCTATGGCTTGTTAAATACGGTGAGTGTAATAACGTTCTTAGCAAACAGTACAACATGAAATGTAAACCAAACCAGTCACTATGTATAGTATTTTTAACACTAAGTTACAATTACAGTGCTTCTTGTATAAAATTCAGATCTAAAAGCGTGTTCGATGAAAAGAGTACGGCGGTTAACGTGATAACTGATATAGTCAGTGCGGCAGGCTGAAAGAGAAGGTTAATGACCTATAAACAGAAATATAAACAATTAACGGCAACGTTATGCATAGGATTTGCGCTGATACTGACGTTCGCAGTGTTAGGAAAACGTGCAATCCCCGCTTATTTCTTTTTTGATACGGTTTATGGTGAAGTTGTTGAGTATACCGTCACCAAAGAGCGCCCTACCTTTATGACGGTATCGGACAGAACCCCGCAACGACACGACATACTTATAGAGTATGTTCTCGGTGAGCAAACCTATTGGATATGGGAAAATGCCCATGTTTATTCGCGCATAGGTATTATTGAAGTTGGCAGCAGCGTCACTATTGCACTTAATCCTCAGCGGCCTGAATATGGCTACGTAATGTCCTATGCACTTTTCAGTACATTGGCCTCGCTAATATGGCCATTTATTCTGCTTATTTTTATTGTAGTCACTCCTCAGTGGGTATATGCAAAACGTAAGGCTGCAAACGAATAGAGCAACGCATCATTTAAAATCACTAGCTCATGCACCACGGTGTTGTAAGGCATTGCGCTTCAAGCATAGTAAAAGCAAAAAATCTGTCTTATAGTGGGCATGGAACCTGTGTATTACTGGCAAGGGAAGGAATGGACACTGCTAAAAAAGGCTCGCTTACCGTTGTCGGTACCGGAATCAGCGTGGCGGGTCAAATGACGCTGGCGGCGAAAAGCCATATTGAAAATGCTGATATCGTGTTTATGGGCATCATGAACCGTGTTGGCGAGCACGTCGTCAAAAAACTGAACCCTAATAGTATTTCTCTCGATGACCTTTATGAAGAAGGTAAATCTCGCGCCATTACGTACCGCCAGATGGCAGACCGTATTGTGCAAGCCGTAGTCGAGGGGAATAAGGTGTGTGCTGCGTTTTATGGCCATGCAGGTGTATTTGTTACTCCCTCTCATGACGCTATTCGCCGAGTGACCGAGCTTGGTTTAGAAGCAGTAATGTTGCCTGGGGTATCTGCAGAAGACTGTCTTATTGCCGATTTAGGTATCGACCCTTCTCGATTCGGTTGTCAGTCTTATGAAGCAACGCAATTCTTGTTTCGTGACTACCGTATAGACCCTTACATGACGCAGATAATCTGGCAGATAGGGCTTGCCGGAGAAGCCTCTCTAAGTGTACTCGATGCTACGCACAGTCACAGCGGATTAGTCATGTTGACAGACATTTTGTTGGAACATTATCCTGACGTTCATGAAGTTATCGTTTACGAGGCGGCAACCTTACCCATTTGTGAACCCTGCATCCAAAAAATTCCCCTTCGCGAATTGCCGCAGGCGAAACCCACATTAATTTCTACTTTGGTGGTGCCTTCATTAGGTTTACCAGAGTATCGACAAGACCGACTTGGAGCGCTTGGTTTGACTGAACAACAAGTCATTAATTATCGACATCCTAAAACTAACTAAAAGGAATAAAAGTGGAACAATCAATTGTAGATTTTTTAGAAGAATTAGACACCAATAGCAAACTAATGGAAGCGTATAAGAAAGACCCAGTTGGAACAGCACGTGCTTATGGACTGGTAGATGACGAACTACGTTTGATTGAAGAGAAAAATTGGGATGAAGTGAAACGACGCTTTGATGATGCCAGCAAAGCGACTCGCGTTATTAATTATTAAATGATGTATAAGTGACAATGAAACGTCTTTGGGGATGCCTCTCAATTGCCATCGTTTTTTCGATGACGCTATCGGTTTTCGCTGTAAATGCCAATACCGATAGTACGCTTCCGTCATTAACGCTACTAGATGGATTAAAACAACGTATTCAAGAAAATGACCCAACGGTTGAAACGACATTTACTGAGCTAGCGCAATTTTTCACCGCACAGCCTAGCGAATTTAATCAGGCTGACTTTTTTAATCTTAAATCGTATCACTACGTGTTAAAGCAAAACTACGTTGAAGGGTATGAAGCACTTCTAGAAGCTCGAAAACTTGCGAACGCCAGCGATAATAAGCTAGCGCTTGCAGAGTCGTTTCGGCTGGAAGGGTTGATTTTAGACTTGTCAGGCGAACATGCTGGTGCGCTAGAAGCATTGAATCGCGCTTTAGCGCTTTACAGTGAAGCTGAAAGTGACAATGTCCTCCTTGTTTACGGAGCAATGGGGAACGTCTACATGTCTCTAAAAGACTTTGACGCGATGCTCGCCCTTGGATATCAATATTTATCCACTGCAAAACGCCTAGACAGCCGACGGGAACAAGGCATTGCGTATTTTTTTCAAGGATACGCACAAAAAGAGCTTGGCACATTCCAAGACGCAAAAATCAGCCTATTACTTGCTGAAGAAATACTTCACGACGTTGAGTATCCGTTTATTGGTATTGTTTACAGTACAATGGCAGAACTTCATATTGCGCAGCAGAACGTAAGTGAAGCCCTGAAAAGGCTAAACCAAGCGGCTGAAGCTGATCGTCAGGTCGGCTTTCGCTACAACGAGGGTGCTCGCTTACTGCAATTAGCCGAAATTTATGTACAGCGAGGCGAGACAGAGCTGGCCATTGCTGAGCTCAAGGCCGGCCTGACTAAAGATGTTGCACAGAATGATAAGGTGGTCACGCTCAATATTTTAGAGCAATTAGTGTCGCTATCTGAAAGCACCAAAAATTACCAATCTGCCCTAGACTACGCTAAGCAGTACCAATCAGCCTACCAACAAAGCTTTAACGAACAACAATCTCAGCAATTGGCACTTAATCGCGTACGCTTGGCCATCGCGGAAAAAGAAGAAACCATTAAACTGCTTGAAAAAGATAACGAGCTAAAAGAACAACGTAACCTTGCTCAGCAAAAAAGTAACACAATGCAGCTTTACTTCATAACGGGCGTGGTCGTTTCACTAGTATTGGTGATTGCCCTATGGTTACGCACAAGAAAACAACGCAAAGCATTAAATAACCTCGCACAAGCCTTACAAAAAGCCACCGACGCTAAGTCAGACTTTTTAGCGCACATGAGCCATGAAATACGTACACCGCTAAATGCGATCATAGGGCTTACTAAACTCTCTCAGCGTTCTGCAGAAAGTCAGGAACAGCAAACAAACTTAGTTCAGATAGAAGCCGCATCACAAACACTACTGAGTGTGATTGACGAAGTACTCGATTTTTCAAAAATTGAAGCGGGAAAACTTGATATTGAGTCGACACAATTCAATTTAGACTCGCTAGTAAATCAAGCGATTAGATTCCACCTCGCTCGAGCCAACGAGAAGCACATTGAGCTTATTCAACACATCGCAAGAGATGTCCCCCTTAACCTCATAGGTGACCCGCTGCGCATACAGCAAATTTTAAATAATTTGCTAAGTAACGCACTGAAGTTTACCGACGATGGATTGATATCAGTAAGTGTTAGAAGCACGCAGGAAGACGGTGGCATAAAGCTCATATTTGAAGTTAAAGATACGGGGATTGGGTTAAGTGCAAAACAGAAAGCAAGGCTCTTTCAACCCTTTAATCAGGGTGACGAGTCTATCTCCCGCCGTTACGGGGGAACAGGGTTAGGCTTAGTCATTTGCCAACAGCTAGCCACGTTAATGGGTGGAAACGTCTGGGTAGAAAGCGAAGTTGGAAAAGGTGCTAGCTTCTATTTCACCGTTGTTGTTGAGCACAACCCCGCCCAGCAGCAGATAGCGTCTCCGTCAAAGCAGCTTGCCGCGCTAAACGTGCTTGTTGCAGACGATGTGAGTTTATCAAGACACGCCATTTCTGATGCCCTATCGGTTGCCAATATTCGTACAGATCTTGCTTCTGGGGGGCAAGAGGCTATCGCTAAACTTCGTGCTGCGGCTGCATGTAATAGCGCCTACGACGTTTTAATACTTGACTGGAAAATGCCTGATATCGACGGTCTCGAAGTTGCAGCGATAATGAATCAAGAACGCTCGGCTAAACAACCCAAGGTGATCATGTTATCTGCTTTCGATTCTCCTAAGATGCATGAGCAAGCAAACCGGCTCGGCATCCACACATTCATAAAAAAACCATTCGGTGCCAGCGAGCTTGTAAATACCATTCAAGAGCTATGCCTCAACGTTACTTCCAGTCCGATTTCAGCGACCACAGCGGCAGTTAACATTCCTGACTTTACGGGTAAAAAAATTCTTCTGGCAGAAGACAATTCGCTCAATCAGAAAGTCGCATTGGGTTTGTTAGCCGATAGTAAGGCAACGATTACCGTAGTAAATAATGGCCTAGAGGCGATAAATACGCTTCGAGACGATCCGTCATTCGATATTGTATTAATGGACATTCAAATGCCTGAAATGGATGGGTTAACAGCGTCAAGAACCATTCGTAAAGAACTGCAGCTAAACGTACCGATTATTGCTATGACTGCGCATGCCATGAAACAAGATATTGAGAAAAGCAGAGCGTCAGGCATGAATGGCCATATTAATAAGCCAATAGACCCAGACAAGCTATTCGCAGTGCTAGCAAATATATTAGTTAAAGACACCTCAGACTCTGCCGTCGAAAAGGTCCCGGACTTTAACGCAAATCTAACGGACGCCGCTTCTAGCAATAAACTTGCGGTGATTAATAAAACGCAAGCCATGCGAGGATTGCTTAATGATGAGGCGCTTTACCACGTTCTACTTAACGACTTCGTCGCGCTTTCTAGCGAACTTGACGCCCTTCGAAGTGCTATTGATAACAAAGATTATGCGTCTATTTTGAGAATTTCACATATCTACATTACTGCGCTTAGGTACATTGGCGCTTATAATTTAGCTGAATTCACGTACACCGTTGAGCAAATTATCCAACACGATAAGCAAGCAGTAACCGACGCCTTCGACGAGCAAATAGATTTGCTGTATTCCACCTTGGTTATGGTTAGTGCAAAAGTGAAACAGCAGATTGAAATAAGCCGTGAGCAAAATGCCTAGTGAAGTTAATGGTAAGCCTTCAAATACGTTCAAAAAACTGCCCCATTTTTCAAATAGAACATGAATAAGTGCCTTTACGTCACTGCTCTTACTTTTTAAGCCTGATATACTGGTGCAGTATATTTGATATAAACAAACAGAGTACCCAAAAAATAATGATGAAAAAACAACGCCATAATGCAGGCACTGTGTGAAGATACCTAAACGCTTACAGCCGCTCGTTGATGATGGTTTAATTGATGAAGTACTTAGCCGCCTAATGAGCGGGAAAGAGGCCGATGTTTTCGTGGTTCGCTGTGGCGAGCATGTGCGGTGCGCAAAAGTGTATAAAGATGCGGTTAAACGCAGCTTTAAAAAAGCAGCACAATACCAAGAAGGCCGAAAAGTGCGAGGCGGTCGCCAGGCTCGAGCCATGGGTAAGCGGTCTAGTTATGGCCGCCAGCTTGAAGAAGAGATATGGCAAAATGCTGAGGTTGATGCTCTGTCACGCTTGAGCGAAGCCGGCGTGCGTGTGCCCGACACATACTGCTGTGTCGATGGTGTGTTACTCATGGAACTCGTGTCTGATGAGAACGGCGATGTCGCGCCTCAATTAGGCCACGTTAGCATGAGCAGAGAAGAGGCTATCAAGCAACACACGTTAATGATGCATAACATCATGCTTATGTTGTGCGCAGGCCTCATTCATGGTGATCTCTCCGAGTTTAACGTACTGGTAGATGATAAGGGGCCTGTTGTTATCGATTTACCTCAGGCCGTTAATGCCGCTGCGAATAATAGCGCTGAAGCGATGTTCGCCCGCGATGTTAACAACATGCGCCGCTATTACAGCGAATTTGCCCCCGAGTTATTACACACTCAATACGCCAAAGAAATGTGGGCCCTGTTTGAAGAGGGTAACCTCACCCCGAATACGGTCCTTACTGGTGAATTTGAAGAGAGTGAAGAAGCGGCGGATGTGGGTGCGATACTTGAAGAGATTCAAGCGGCTGAAGATGAAGAGAAGGCCCGACTCGCACGAATTAATCCTACGGATGATGAAACCTAGGTGGTATGCAATCGCAATCTATACTTATCACTTTGTTTTAATCAGTATCTGAATAAAGCAAAGTGATTATCTATTCCTCCATGTCACGCGCACGCAACAAAAGATAACTCACTGTTATCAAAATATATTTTTAACCTTCCTTGCACTTATTCCAGTCACTGCTTTAAGGCTAAATTAAATAATATTTAATCTTTTCTGTGCCTAACCCGTAGCAATGATATCGACAGTGATGTCAGTCAACGTTAAAAGCACAATGCAAAACGTGATACAAAAAGGAATGAAATGTGAAGAAGCGTAATATTTGGTTAGTGAAAGGACTGCTTGCTGCCGTGTTTATCGCAGGCGTCATTCTGTTATGGAAATATGTAGTTACCCGAGAGCAAGTGATTGAAGTCGTTGAGTACGTTCGTTCTTTTGGGGCATGGACAGCCATCGTTTACTTTCTGTTATATACCGTGCTTGTGACCCTCTCTTTCCCATCAACCATTTTAAATATAACGTCCGGCATATTACTAAGTTTTTCTATTGCGTTAGGTGTGTCGGCACTTGCAGCGCTCAGCGGTGCATGCATTACCTTCCTGTTCGCGCGATATTGGATGAAGGACAGCATTAAGAAAAAGCTGGAGCACTATGACAGCAGTAAACAAGTACTAGAACTTGCTGAGGACGGTCAGTGGCGTTTTGTTATCTTATTGCGACTTAATCCGTTCATTCCCGCCGTTCTCAAAAATTATGGTTTTGGCATCACCAATATTTCATTCAAACAGTATGTCTGGTCGTCGTTCATAGGTCAGCTTCCCCTCGTTACACTCTATACCTATCTTGGCTGGGTAGGAGGAAACTCGATGCTTAACAGTGACTCTCATCCGCCAACGTATCAGTGGGCCATTCTGGCGGGCGGTGCTGTTGTCAGTATCATTATGACCATTGTGGCTTATCGCCATACCAAAAAACGTAGCAACGCCAATACACAACCCGCGTAAGGAGAAGCACTGGTGAATATTAAAAATATCAACCGAATTGATATAAACATGCTGCTAGGCGGAATGCTGCTAGCCGGCTGCTTGTGGGCCTTTGTCGAAATAGCAGGCATGGTAATGAGCGGCGGTACCTCAGCGATTGACGAAACACTCTTGTTACTGTTTCGCACCGCAGATGACCTTTCCGATCCGATAGGAGCACATTGGGTAGAAGAGCTTATGCGTGATATAACCGGGTTAGGTGGCGTAGGTATTCTCACCTTTTTCACGCTGACATCAGCGGCTTACATGCTGCTAATTAAGAAGCCCAAAATGGCACTTTTTATCGTGGTGGCGATTGTAACCGGTACATTGCTAAGCTTTGCGCTTAAGTATGGATTTGATCGTCCTCGCCCTGACTTAGTGCCTCATGGAAGCTATGTTTACACTCACAGTTTTCCAAGCGGGCATTCACTAATGTCTGCATTGGTGTATTTTACACTAGGCGCGCTGCTATCACGTGTCGAGAAGCGCAAGCGGGTTAAAGTATTTTTGATGTCTATCGCCACATTGCTAACAGTAAGTATTGGTATTAGCCGCGTTTATCTAGGTGTGCATTGGCCATCAGATGTATTGGCGGGTTGGACGGTTGGTATATTCTGGTCCATCTTATGCCTTATGCTGGCCTCTCAATTACAGTCTTCTGGGGGCATAGAACAAGAAGGAAATGAAGGCCCGCTAAACGAACCAAGCACTACTCCACGTTGATACGAGTAGTGCTAAGTTACAGGTACGCAGCAGACGGAAAATATAATCAAATCTGCTGCGTTTATCGGGCTTAATCAGTTTACGTCAAGGTGGCCTGATGTAATTACTGCTTAATTTTTATCAGGCGCCCGCCTTTTCCGTCTTCCAATACATAAATATTACCTTGGCTATCTTGCTCGACCTCTCGGACACGCTTTCCCCACTCATAGCGTTCAGCTTCTTGTACATTCCACTTGCCCTTATCATCTTTACCGAAGTCGACTCGCACAAGCGCTTGTGAAGAAAGCCCGCCAATAAAGCCGTTGCCGGTCCACTCGCTGAATAAGTCGCCCTTGTAAATAATAAACCCAGCTGGGCTTATTGCAGGAACCCAGTCTAGCGCGGGAGCTTTAAATACTGGAATATCTTCATGGTTAGGTATTTTAACCCCTGAATAATGATCGCCCTGTGATACTGTGGGGTAGCCATAGTTACGCGCTTTTTCAATGATATTCAGTTCATCGCCATGACGCGGCCCCATTTCGTGCGACCACAAATTGCCTTCTGCATCAAAGTCGATACCTAAAGGGTTACGATGTCCCAGTGTCCAAATTTGCTCGGTTATGCTGCCATTTCCATAAAATGGGTTGTCTTCTGGCACACTGCCATCGGCATTTAAGCGTACAATTTTTCCTAAATTCATTGCCATGTTTTGTGCCGGCGTAAATTTTTGACGCTCTCCAGACGTGATAAACAAATGTCCGTCTGGCGAAAACACCATACGATGAGAATAATGCCCATTACCTGTTACTTTTGGCGCCTGTTGCCAAATTAACTGACGGTTAGACAAACTTGCACCGCTATCGGTAATAGTGAGGGTTGCTCGCTCAATCACTGCACCGCTGAAAGCATCGTCTTGTGAGTCGCGCTCAATGTAAGACAAATAAATGGTGTTGTTAGTGCTAAATTCAGGGTGAACAATGACATCCCCCAAACCGCCCTGCCCACGCGCAGTAATTTCCGGTAAGTTGGTTACTGCAAACCGCTTTTGCTGATTTTCATCAAGTAACCACATTGTGCCGGGCTTTTCTGTCACCAAACTATGGCCGTCAGGTAAGAACGTCATAGCCCATGGTTGGTCAAAGGTAGCAAGTACATTGCCGGAAACTGCGCTTCCCTTGCTGCCTTTCATTTCAACTTGCTCTGCCCAACTAGACTGTACAGCACCTGTGAACGACGCAGCCATTACGGTGACAAGCAACGCTAGCTTTTGTTTGATCATTTTTTTCCGCATAATTTTCTTACCGTCCTCGTTTTTTATTTTGTTTACTATTCTTGCGATAGCCGATACGCACTAGTATTTCATACAAATGGTGATTATGGGTATGTACGTGGTGAACGTGACTAAAGCTCAACATACTGAGCTATCAATTTCTGGTTTCAATAATGGATATATGTGATATTAAATCATGTGTTGTGTTGGTGTATCGATGTGCTTAACGCATTCAAACATGAATGCATCAACATCATCTTCTTTGTGGTTATCGCGATAGTGCAAGCCAACCTCGGCGTTGTTATTTATATGCCTAATTGCCCCTTTTATAGTGCAGCTAACGTCTGAGTTCGGTAGCGTAAGAACAATTTTGACATTACTCGCAGGAAGGTTCTGGGGCATTTCAGAGAGCAGTTTAATTCGGATACCGGAATAACTCATATCGACCATATCACCTTCTAAGTGAATGCTATCCTCGCTTAATGCGTTACTGATGGTGATGTTTGCATGAACGCCTTTAAGGCTTAATCGCGGATGTTGTCTTTTGTCAGTATTCATCACTGCTTTTACCCTTGATTTTAGCTAAGCGTAGTACTGTGTGAGCAAAAACGCCAAGGGTAGCCGTGAGTATTTAAAACAATAACTATTATGAATCAGCAAATTAGGCCTACATTGCTAATGAATAGGACAAAAAGACAAAATTTAATGCCGCAAAGCTTACCCGCAACACGTATTATGACGCCAATTTTTATACGTTATGAGCTTCTCTTTTATGTCGTTTAAAGCCTTAGGTCTATGCACTGAACTGTTAAATACGGTTTCTGAGAAAGGGTACACCGAGCCATCTCCCATTCAAAAGGACGCAATTCCTGCAATATTGAACGCGCGAGATGTTATCGCCATTGCGCAAACAGGCACAGGAAAAACCGCTAGTTTTTCGCTCCCCATATTGCAATTGTTGGCAGAAAAACCTCGCCAACACGCACGGGGAATTAGAGCGCTTATTCTTGCACCAACACGTGAACTTGCCGCTCAAGTTGCGCAAAACGTAGACACCTACAGTCAACAGATGAATATTCGCTCAACGGCAGTATTTGGTGGTGTGCGTATTGAACCGCAAAAACATGCGTTGCAGCAAGGCATTGATATCCTTATCGCGACGCCTGGGCGCCTACTCGATTTATATGAGCAGGGTGATATCAACGTCGATAATCTCGAAATCTTAGTATTAGATGAAGCCGACCGCATGCTGGACTTAGGCTTTATCGAACATATCCAACGTCTACAAAAGCTATTGCCGAAACAACGCCAAACGCTTCTGTTCTCAGCTACGTTTTCAAAAGAAATTAAAACGTTAGCCACTGATATGCTTAAAAACCCTGAAACTATTGAGCTAGCGACCGCGCACGACCATATTGAAAATATCACACAAGTTCTACACCCCGTCGACAAAGACCGAAAACACGAGCTGCTTATTCATTTGATGAACAATAACGATTGGTCTCAGATATTGGTATTCACACGCACGAAGCGAGGTGCCGACACGCTAAGGAATGAGCTTGAAGCATTAGGTATTGCCGCCGAGTCTATTCATGCAAACAGAACACAACAAGCGCGTACCAAAGCTTTAGATGGTTTTAGAAGTGGCACTATAAAGGTATTAATCGGTACCGACCTTGCTGCCAGAGGCATCGATATCCAACAATTACCGTGCGTTATAAATGTAGATTTGCCCTATGTGCCCGAAGACTATATTCATCGCATCGGCCGCACAGGCAGAGCATCGATGAAGGGGTTAGCGATATCGTTATACAGCGAAGATGAAGCCAAGCAACTAAGAGCGGTTGAGCGTTTTATTGGGCGACAATTTAAGAAAACGTTTGTGGAAGGGTTTTCACCAAAACCCAAACCACCTGCAGCTAAAAAGGAAAAAGCAGATGAGGAGTTGTACGGAAATTTTGAAGCTGATGAAAAGCCAAAGCATAAAGGCCGGTTCAAAGGGCGTAAAAAGCGTCGGTAGCACGCATTCGGTGTAAAGTAAGCGCACGTCAACCCAAAAGGCTTTGACTATATCGGCAGTGCTTGCAATAGTGATTATTGTTCACTCTCATTACCAAGGACTGTTATGAAGAACCTACGTCGCTGCTGTGCAACCATTGCCTCCACATTTTTACTTTTCTCCTGCAATGGCAATTCAAACAATACGTTAGAAGAGCTCAATGCCAACCGCGCAAAATGGGAAAGTGCGAACATTGATAACTACCAATTCGATTTCAGTATTTCTTGCTTTTGTTTAGACGACGTTACCCGCCCTCGTCTAGTGGTAGTGAACGCAAATCAAGTGACATCACAAACCATCAAAGCGAACAATGCAGCGCTGCCGCTAGACACTGTGAATTCTGAAACTATAGCCGGCTTGTTCGAGCGCATAGCATTGGAAGAAAGCCGCGCAGAATCGCTATCGGTTGAATATCACCCTGAGCTTGGTTACCCAACACGAATTCAAGTAGACGGTAATGCTCAAATGGCTGACGATGAGTACACTATTGAGGTAGGCAATGTGCTGGGTGCTGACGATTTTGCCTGCACTACTTCTATAGAAAGTGGGTTGATAGTGACGATTGTCGACCAATCAACTAACGCCCCCATTGCCTGTGATGCAACGGTGACGGCAACGGAAGAGGATTATGCTGAAACTGCCTCTGGTGAGTGCGATGGAAGCAACGCTGTCACGATGTTAGACGAACGCCCTGGTTTTTATTCGATTACCGTTGAAAAAGCAGGCTATGAAACTTTTCAGGTAAGTGACTATGGTATCGGAAAAGACCTATGCCACGTTCTACCCAGAGAACTTGAAGTTGAATTAATTCCGCAATAATAAAACACAATAAAAGCGCACATTCGTGCGCTTTTATCGCTCGAAAAACAAATCAACTAAATCAGCCAACGTTTCTTCCAATGCTTCTTCAAAAGCGTCAATATCTATATCAAAGCTGTCCATGTACTTCGCAGCATTTTCACGCGAAACTACATTGTTCTTAATTTGAAACTCAAGCTCAGGAAGCGACTTATCATAACGCGGCTTCACCACCCAACGTAAACAGTGCCCATGATTGTTTTTTAGCTTTTTCTTGGCGAAAGTACAGAATTCTTCAACATACTCAACACCTTGCGGCCCAAGACACCCAGGCTCGATGCGATACATTACCAATAATTTTTTGTATAGCGGAAGTCGTGTTTCCATTCTGTCTTTGTATTAGTCAAAGATTTGATTATCGACAATTTTTTCTCTTTTTGCCAGTTTATGAACCCATGCCAGCATTTAATGAACTTAAATCGCAATGCGCTCGTTTAAAAATATGGAAATCACAAAGTGCGTAACGGCATTAGCGTTTGGTTAATACTGACAAATAAAAATAACCTAACGTCGCAGTTACGTAACAACATAAGGATTTGATATGAAACATTATGCAATTAACACTGAAGTAGAATGGAAATGGGGAAAAGGTCACGCCACTGGAAATATACGTAAAAAGTATACCAGTGAAGTGGAATGCACCATTAAAGGTTCATCCGTTAAACGCGATGCCAGCGACAGAGACCCTGCCTACCTTATTGAACAGGACGATGGTAGCGAGGTATTAAAATCCCATAGTGAAATCCAAAAAACATCCTAACGTTTCTGCATTGTTATCGTGACATTACCTCGCACCTTTTTTAGCCATTGTGATGTGGTGAGCATCGCAAAAGGATTGCTTGGTCACACTCTGTGGATTTCGGGTAATGGGAACGGGATATCGATTCAAGAAATACAGTGCTCGCCCCGTATCGGTATAGATTACGCCTAACAAGGCGCACTGCTGTCTTGGCGGTTTCGATTAATCTGCTAGCCACGCTATTGGTTAACGGCTTTGTTATTTTACGAATGCGTAGGTGAGTTTACAGTCGATGTATTTAAGCAACTTATTGACCACGCGCGGAACATCAATATCCCCATCTGCGTTTTCTGCTTTAACGTAAATATCACACTCGTCATATTGAATTTGTTGGCGAATGACATAGTCGTTTAACTCGTCAAACAGCGCTTCTTTTAATGGTACGAGCCCAATAAAAACAGGGGAATCGTCGTGTTTATGAAAATATGCCCCTTCAATTTCCCTTTTGAGCGTGTGCGCTTGCATTGCGTCTAAGTTAAGTAAGCGAAAATAAACTGTCATTTCTGAGTGTGCCAAATGTGAGCCTTATAATTGCCGTGTCGAAACGTCGTTCGAAGATGATTTATCGAATGCAATAATACCCCAGTTTAAAGGGGCAAAGGTCATATCGACAACACTAATTTATTCATGGGCTTCAATAAATTTTAACCAGTGAGGAAAAACTTCCATCTGCTGTAGGGTAAGCTTAATACACACAAAGATAGGTACCGCTAACAGTACGCCCAACATGCCCCACAACCAGCCGCTAAGAAATAACCATAAAATGATAACAAGCGGGTTAATTTGCATGCTTCTGCCCAGCACCGTTGGCGTGATTATTTGAGACTCCACAATATTTAAAATAATAAATACGCCTACTGGGATAAATGCGGTATCCGTAAATCCAAACTGCACAACACCTACAAACAGCAATATGCCTACGCTTATCACTGAACCTATATACGGAACAAAATTCAGTAACCCCACTATCGCCCCCCATAAAATGGCATCGCGAACGTCAAAGTACGCAAGTCCGACTGCCGTCAACACCCCCAACCCGCAATTAATAACGCTTATGGTTAAAATATAGTGAGACAAGGCCTGCTGAATGTTCTTAATTAATGCTCTGGCTCGATGTCTATTTTTAATTATGGGAAAATCATCAATGATCACTTTAGACAGCGGTGGCCCAAAAATAAGAAGAAATAGCGTTAGAACAATAGCCCCAAGCACTTGTGCAAGAAATATTGGCGTAGCAAGCAGCATTTCAAACATCATTTGCCTGCTTCCTTCCTTAAACCGCTCTTCGACCATGGTGTCGTCTTGCTTTTTAACAGGCTCTTTTTCAAACCAAGGGTAAGCCGTAGTATTTGTCGAACTTTCTTCACCCTCTGCCTTTTGCTCTGTTCCATCAATAGCAGCAGTTACCTCAGTAAGCTGCTGTGACACCTGTTCAGAGATTTGGGGCAACGCTTTCACCCACCTTTCTACTGGCTCTGAGAGTTCGAGTATTAAAAACATGAGGGGAGCAATTAGCATAGTAAGTAGTGTAATTGAGGAAATAGACCGCGGGATCCGCCACTCTTTTAATTTAGTGACAATACGACTTAACAGTAATGCCACAAGCATTGAAAAAACCATGGGAATAATAAGTGATTGGGCGAAATATAATGTGTAGAGTGTTGAAAGCGCCACCAAGACAATAAGTAACCTAACCACCCGTACATCCCTGGTTTTAACTTTAAAGTCATCATGCCTATGTAAAAGCGGATTCTGCTTCATTACCTTGTCCCTGTCAGTTTGAAGAAAGCGAAAGTGGTATTGAGCTTTGTTGTTTATTTATGATGTGCTTGCCTACATCACTCTATATTGTTAAACAAAACCCTTTCACATAAATCAATACCACTGTGCGATAGCTAACTTTATTAAGTACGTTTTTAAAATGATGTCCATATACTGATGTGGCGCAGTTACCTAATGGGCATTTTCTTTACAAGACTGGTTGCAAGGCACGAGCCAGTAATTAAAATTAATAACGTCGTGTTCATCGTTATCTGCCCGTTACATCGATTTTGTGTAAACGGATTATTGCCGCTAGGGTTTATAAGGCTTGCTTGGCAGCACGTGTATTCATCGTCACGCGCCATTAATGGGAAAGTAAGAAAAATAACGCTTTATGTTTGCGCCATGCCAATCGGCACAAACGTTCATTAAGAAATTTTTACAAAAATTTCGGTAAAATTGATTATATATTGTGCCGACTCCGTCGAAACGTTGAAAAAAAAAGTTACTATTCTTAAATCCATATTCGCCCTTTAAGCCCCGTATTTTCTTGGTTCTGAGTGGTGGCACTATAAATTTAGTCAAAGCGGCCTATGCTTTGCACCAGTCATTATGAACTCACAAACTGAAGGGATACATTATGTTACGTTGGGCTTTAATATTTTTAGTGATCGCACTTGCTGCAGCAGTATTAGGATTTGGCGGCATTGCCGGTTCTGCAGCGGGTATTGCCAAAATAATTTTTGGTATTTTCCTTATCTTACTGGTGGTTTCGCTGGTTATGAATATGGTTAGGGGCAAATGAACCCACGCAGACTAATTGGCATGCATTCAATGCATGTCACAAACCTGCAAAAAAACAGCTATTAATTTTTGATTAATGGCTGTTTTTTTAGAGCCGAGCAGCACGCGGCCACCATAAAGCGCTAAGCGCTACCGATTCATTATTGGGTTGCCGATAATAAATAACGGAGAATATTATGAGTAAAAAACAATTAATAACCACAGTAGGTGTCGGACTTGCCGCTGCCTCTGCTGGCATGCTGGCCAGAAAGACATTACAGAAGTCATGGGAACAGGTGACGAACAAGCCGGCTCCAAAAGACAAAGCAAGCGAAGATACCGACCTTAAAGAGGCAGTAACATGGGCGGTCGTGTCGGGTATTGGTGCGGGTGTTGCGCGAATGGCCGTACAATACGCACTGGACAAACGTCAGTCTAAATAACTATGCGGGATCAAAAAAGACCAGAGTCTTCATAAGCGATTCACTCTGGCCTTCCTATTATTGCTCGTAATATTACTGTTTTTTACGACGATACAGCGACAAGCCTAATATTCCAAAACCCAGCATGGCAATTGACCATGGCTCAGAAACGGTGGTTATTCTAACGTTATCAAAAGCAACGGCATCACCCCACGTAAGAAGGCCTAGCTCTCCTGCACCAAAGCTGCGAACATAGGTATCGAAGTCATTGCCAACGTAACTAATTTGGGTAGCGTTACCTTGATTAGCGCCGGCAATAAGTGTCGCGTTAATTAATAGCTCACGAGCGAGGTAATCGACATCTAACGTGTAACGTATCGTATCACCATTGTCTGCCACAATAGGTGCATGCGTCTCGCCGGCACCAATAGATACAAGATTAAGGTGGTCTGAGTGAGTTCGAATATACGTTTTGTTATCAATTCCCAAAGAAGTTTGATCCCAGAAAATACCACCATGGCCTTGAGAAGAGACTCTATTAGAAGCACCAGCAATGTTTCTTACATCGACACTAAAAACAAATTTTTCAGGCGTGGTAATACCATTTATTCCGAAATATCGGAACCCTGAAGGCACTCGGTTCGTGACCAATTCACCGTTAATAACCTGCCATGTTTGGCTGCCACCACTAAGGCTCCAATTACTGAGGTCGTTTGAAGAAAAATCATCTTCAAATAATATTATTGATGACAAGGCTGGCATCGATCCAAAAATAGAAAGCGTAGCTAACGCAGCAATAAAACCTTTGGATATTTTATTTTTCAGTTCAGTAATCACTTCTGTACTCCTGGGAATGATTGAACAATTCAAATTAGTCACCAGCAAGAACTGAACCAATAGCAGATACGAATTCAATATCAAACACTTATAGTGGGTTTATAAAAAATTTTCTCACTATGTGCTTATTCTGTAAAAATAACTGACAAAAACAACATCGTCGCTTCATTATTTCTCTTTAGGCCACTATCTACGCTGTTTTTATCTGTCCCAGGGTGCATTACATCAATGGTATATCTGAGGTTTTTTTCCGTTTGGAAACCAAAACACCGAGTGTCCATTTTCTTTACAGTTATACTAAACGCCTAATTAAGCTTAACTTAATGCATCCCAACTTACGTTTTTTGATTTTGGCGTGCTTCAGCTAGTTGTTTCGTATGCTACTTTTTTGAAAGTGCTGGCAACAAAATTAAAGAGGTGGTCATATGTCGAGAGTTCAAGTATTTGAACAGGCGGCCATGAGTGAAGAACGTTCTAGCTAACCTCTTTTACGTTTTTGTTCTATACGGCTGTCTAGTCAACCCAGCTCGGAAAGCCGCATCACGTTAGTGCTTGCGGCTTTTTTACGGATGCGCTTCGTTGGCATTGTTTTTTCTCAAAATCCCTATCCCGAACATTGCCATTATTACCGCTACTATCCCGTTTAGGTAATTAAAAAAGGCATATGGCGCATAAGACAATACGTCTACCTCTAGCGTGGCAGCATAAAATGCACCCGCTGTTGTCCATGGAATAAGGCCGGTTGTCATGGTAGCGCCTTCTTCTACTGACCGTGATAGCAATGCATTGTCTAGTTTCTGTTGCTCATACTTCGGCTTGAAAAGTTGGCAACTAAGAATGATAGAGATGTAGGCCTCCCCCATCGCCATATTGCCGACAAAGCCAGACACTATAGTAGTAGCAATTAGGCTCGCCGTTCGTTTTACTCTGGCAATACTGCCGGCGAGAAGCGAGCTTAAAAAACCTGCGCCATGCAGCATGCCACCTAATGCAATAGCCATTAAAGCAAGTAACAAGGTCCAGCTCATGCTAGTTATACCGCCGCGACCAAGCAACTTGTCTATGTTTTCGAGACCTGTCGATTCCGGTTTATTTTCCCACAGCGCGTTTAGTACGCTGATGAAGCTCTCGCCTTGATAAAAAATGGCAATAACTACTGCTAACACAATACTAAATGACATTGTGACTTCTGCTGGCACTTTTTTGATGCTTAAGGTAACTAATAATATAAGCGGGAGTAATGTGACGATTGGTGTAAGGCTATAATTGTTTGCCAGTGCCTCTTGAATTAACGATACTTCAACGAGGTTGAGATTTTGATCTCCATAACTTAAACCTATAACGACAAACATAATAAGGGTGATAACAAACGTAGGTAACGTGGTAAAAAGCATTGAGTAGATATGGCGAAAAAGTGTGGTACCCGCACTCATTGCAGCAAGGTTGGTAGTATCTGATATAGGTGACATTTTATCGCCAAAGGTAGCGCCACAAACAATCATGCCCGCTACCAATGGAGGTGGAATATTCATGGCACTTCCAATGCCGATTAACACAACACCGAGCGTACCCACCGTGCCCCAAGACGTGCCAGTTGCCACGGACATAATGGCGCACAGTATCATGCCAACCGCTAAGAACAAGCTAGGGCTTAGCCAGCTTAACCCGTAATACATCAAAGTGGCGATTGTGCCACTGTGCATAAAGCTAGAAATAACCATGCCTATCAGAATAAAAATATAAATAGCGGGCATGGCTCGGGCCAATGAACTTGTCATAAGTTCACGAATTTGAAGGTAGTTATAGCCTAGTAAGTGCGCGTTTAGCCCTACCCATATCAAACACAAAAACATCAACGCATGCAAACTAATACCAAAGCCAAAAATGCCCCCCGCGAGGGCAACAACAATTGCACTAAAGCAAATGAAAGAGTGTAGAAATGAGGGGGAGCGTAATGGTGTCATCGTGGTTTTAGACATAAGGAGTTGTATTGCCTACAAGCGAATAATTAGGGAATAATGCGCATTAAACATTATTGATGGTTTATGGGTAATAACTATAAATTTTTATCAACGTGCTGTCTCGTTCTAAAGAAAGCGTTACTGTTATTTGTGTTCCACATACACCGACACTATCATGTTAATAAAGATTATCACTAGCTTTTCTCATTGAGAATGTTCGCCTTGAGCGTGTATGGGGTTGCACGCGCGCCCCCTGCTATATCTACTCATTTTATCGACAATCAAGCTTTTGCTTTCAACCACAGAGGCCCTCACCAACGCATACAATGCCCATGACATAATCAATACGCATTGGACAGCCAGTAAGGCTAATGCTTTGGTACATATGTAGCAGCGCTCTTTCTATGTGAACCATTAAGCCAAAACTTAAAAAGGTAGATTTAATTCTTTTTTGTAACCTTCGACAGCGCGATGGTAAGTTAAAGCTATGGAGGCGCAGCCCGCCGTTAATACCCCTACTCAACATTCCGGAGTACATAATTCATGTCTAAGCCATTAACTTCATTGCTATTTAGCGGTTTATTACTCGCTAGCGTAAGCGCCTCTGAAGTAGCTACTGCTCAAGAAGCAAAAACCAGAGTGTTAAGTGAACAGGAGTTAGTAGATATGCTAGTTGGCTCGTGTATTCAGTCAACACGAGGGTGCGACTCTGAACCGCTTGTATCAGAGATAAAGGCAGCACTCGGTAACGGGATGACGTTCACCATGATGTCACCCGAGAACTTTCCGGAAACCGGCTTAGTTGCTGCAGTGCAAGGCCTTGGAGGCGGTGGCGCTTGGGACTACGTAATAGAGCGAACGAAGCAGCAGCAATTGGGCACGCTTAGCCTCTCAGAACAAAACGCTAAGGTTATCGATTTACTCAGTGATCATATGGGAACCGAAATGACAGCGCTTATACGTTCAGAGGCTGCAGATGCCACACTAACAGCGCTGATAGTAGCCGCTGAAAAAGGCATTCCAACCTTAGATGCAGGCATTACCGGGCGAGCGGTTCCCGAAGTACAACAATCACTTCCTTGGATTAATGGGATTGCGTCAATACCGACGGCGATAGTCACTCAATGGGGTGACGAAATTGTTATCAAAGACGCGGTAGATGAATATAGGGTTGAAGATATTGGTCGTGCGCTTGCGGTAGCCAGTGGGGGTTCAGCAATTATTACTATGACACCAATGACGGGGAAGCAGCTAGACAAAGGCATTATTCCAGGCAATTTATCTGAAGCCATTTTGTACGGAAAGACGGTAAGAGAGGCAAGAGAGTCTGGCAATGACCCTATAAATGCATTGTTAACGGTTACGAACGGATACAAGTTATTCCAAGGTATGGTAACTAAATCGGATGAAAAAGGTGAACGTGGGTTTAATTGGGTGGATGTTGAAATTGAAGGCACTAATGAATTTACCGGTCAAACCTATAAGGTGTTTGTTAAAAACGAGAATATCGTAGGCTGGCTAGATGGCAAGCTTGACGCAGTTTCCCCAGACTATATTTATAACCTTGACCCAAAAACAGGCGAATCTACCCCTGAAGGGGGCAGTATTGGTGGTTACCCTTTACATAAAGAAGTGGTGTTAGTTGGCGTACCGGCACATAAACAATGGCGAACTAAAAAAGGTATTGAATTAATGGGGCCGCGCCATTTTGGCTTCGACTTCGACTTTATACCGATTGAGACATTACAGCAAAAGAGAAAAGTACAAGCACAATAAATAGGTAACCATGGTCTATAACTGCTTAATACAGAAAAACTGATTCACTCACGGTTGAACCTGTGAGGGCGTAAGTCACTAAACGCAGAAAGTACGTTTAAGATTCATTGTTTTTGCACGGCAGACGTTGCTCTATTTACCGGCATCTAACTGCCTGCTTAGCTTTAGGATGAAAAGCAGTATTTTGACGAAATAATTTGTCCTTAACGGTCAATTTATTTCGCTCGTATTTTGGCCAATAAATTTTAATCTTAGCCTGTTCACTGAATGAACTTATTTGGAGATAACATGAAATATATTTGGTTAGTGGCAGGGTTAGCTTTTTCTTCAACCACGTTTGCTGACGATAGGCCCGTTGCAAACATGGACCTAGTTCTTGAATATAAAGCATACTGTACAGAGCTTGCAGAAGATGAAGGCACAGACGGTTTATCACTTGATGATTATTTGCTTAGCTGCATCAATGAAGAATTAGATATAGAAGGTTATCAGCCTATTAAAGCTGTTCCATAATAACACGCTGCCATTAGGCTTAGCTGTTTTTATAGACCAAAAGGGAGTGTTCGCCGCGCAGCGGTTTATCACTCCCCCGTTTCTTGCAGTTATATTCTCGCTACGAGCACTCTTAGCTTAACAAGGGCCGAGAATGTGACAAAAAAGGCGAACCACCTGGTTCGCCTTTCTCATATCTAGCTATTCACAATCTTAATTGCATTTAGTCAACCAACCTATTCCTCAGAATAACTCTCAATGCTCGGGCATGAACAAATCAAGTTACGGTCGCCGTATACGTCATCAATACGGTTAACCGTTGGCCAGAACTTATTTCTGTGAACTTCTGGTGCTGGGTACGCCGCTAGCATGCGGTCGTAACTGCGGTTCCAGTCGCTATCACAGATGTCTGCAAGTGTGTGTGGCGCGTTGTGTAGAGGATTGTCTGTTGCATCCCACTCACCGCTTTCTACTTTCGCCACTTCTTCACGAATGCTTATCATGGCATTGATGAAACGGTCTAGCTCGTACTTCGCTTCTGACTCAGTTGGTTCAATCATAAGCGTACCCGCTACCGGGAAGCTCATTGTTGGCGCGTGGAAACCGTAATCGTTCAAACGTTTCGCAATGTCTACTTCCGTTACACCACTTGCTTCTTTTAGTGGGCGCAAGTCAATAATACATTCGTGCGCTACGCGGTCGTTGTTGCCTTTATAAAGCACTGGATAGTGCCCTTCTAGCTTCTTCGCCACATAGTTAGCGTTAAGAATGGCCACTTCAGTAGCACGGCGTAGGCCTTCGCTACCCATCATTTTAATGTACATATAGCTGATAGGCAGAATAGACGCACTTCCCCATGGCGCTGCTGACACAGCACCGCAATCTTTCCCTGCTGTTTCTACGTTCACTACCGAGTGATTAGGTAGGAATGGCGCAAGATGAGATTTAACCCCTATCGGCCCCATACCTGGGCCACCACCACCGTGAGGAATACAGAAAGTTTTATGTAGGTTAAGGTGCGATACGTCAGAGCCAATAAAGCCCGGCGAGGTAATGCCCACTTGCGCGTTCATGTTCGCGCCGTCCATGTATACTTGGCCACCGTACTTATGAACAATGTCACACATTTCACGTACCGTTTCTTCGTATACACCGTGCGTAGACGGGTATGTGATCATTGCGCAAGACAGGTTTTCACCTACTTCTTCTGCTTTCTTGCGAAGGTCGTTTAGGTCAACGTTACCGTTCGAATCACACGCAACTACAACCACTTTAAGGCTAACCATTTGCGCTGAAGCAGGGTTAGTACCGTGTGCAGAACTAGGTATTAAACATACGTTTCTGTGGCCTTCGCCACGGCTTTCATGATAACGCTGAATGGCCAATAGGCCTGCGTATTCACCTTGTGCACCCGAGTTAGGCTGCATAGAAAGAGCGTCATAACCTGTAACATTAATTAGCCACTCAGCCAGCTCGGCAATCATTTCTTGATAGCCTAATGCTTGGTCTAGCGGTGCAAACGGGTGTACTTGGCCAAACTCAGCCCAAGTAACGGGGATCATCTCAGCCGTTGCATTTAGTTTCATGGTGCACGAGCCCAATGAAATCATTGAGTGATTCAATGCTAAATCTTTGTTTTCAAGGCTTTTGATGTAACGAAGCATCTCTGTTTCAGAGTGATACTTGTTAAATACTTCGTGCGTAAGAATGTCGCTGATACGTACAAGCGCTTCAGGAATAGACTTCACGCCTTGCGTTGTTACTTCTGCATCAACATCTTCTACAGTTAAACCATGGCCTTCACCAAGGAAAACGTCGAACAGCGCGGTAATGTCTTCGCGGGTCGTCGTTTCATCAAGCGATACGCCTACCGCACCGTCAAGATCTGCACGAAGATTCATCCCTTTTGCATACGCTTTTGCTAGCACGTCTTCTTTGTTGCTTACCATAACAGTTAGCGTGTCGAAGTAGGTACTATGCTTAAGGGCAACGCCTTTATCCGCACCTTTTTGATTAAGGCCCGTTGCTAAAATGTCAGCAAAACGGTGAATGCGCTCAGCAATGGTCTTAAGGCCTTGCGGACCGTGGTATACGGCGTAAAAGCTTGCCATATTGGCAAGTAGTACCTGAGCAGTACAAATGTTCGAGTTCGCTTTTTCACGGCGAATATGCTGTTCACGAGTTTGCAGCGCCATACGTAGCGCTTGGCGACCACGGGTGTCTTTACTTACACCAATAATACGCCCAGGCAAAGAACGCTTGTAGCTATCGCGTGTTGCAAAGAATGCAGCATGTGGGCCGCCGTAGCCCATTGGCACACCAAAGCGTTGCGCACTACCTAGTGCTACATCAGCCCCTAGTTCACCTGGCGACTTAAGCATTACCAAGCTCATCAGGTCAGCGGCTACCGCTACAATACCTTTGTTCGCTTGTACCGCTGCAATCACGTCTGAAATGTCTTTAACTTCGCCTGTCGAGCTAGGGTATTGTAGTAATGCGCCAAACACATCATGATTCGATGCATCTTCACTAGGGCCTGTCACAATGCCGAAACCAAACATATCGGCACGAGTTTGCACTACGTCTAATGTTTGCGGGTGAACATCGTCCGACACGAAAAAGAGGTTTGATTTCTTATTCTTTGATACGCGTTTGGCTAGGCCCATGGCCTCAGCCGCCGCCGTACTTTCATCAAGTAACGATGCAGAAGCAAGCTCTAGCCCAGTAAGGTCAATGGTTACTTGCTGGAAGTTAAGAATTGCTTCTAAACGACCTTGGGCAATCTCTGGCTGATAAGGCGTATAAGCAGTATACCAACCTGGATTTTCCAGTACGTTACGAAGGATCACGTTAGGTACATGGGTGTCGTAATAACCCATCCCGATGAAAGAACGGTTAATTTTGTTTTTCGCAGCAACCGCTTTTAGTTCGCTTAATGCTTCAACTTCTGTCGCACCTTCACCGCATTTCAATGGTTCTGGTAACGCAATACCTGCAGGCACGGTTTGCTCAATTAAATCATCAAGCGAGGTAGCACCAATAGCAGACAGCATTTCATCTATTTCGCCTTTACCCGGGCCAATGTGACGACGGATAAACGTATCTTTTTGCTCAAGCTGAGCCAATGTAGGGGAAGTATTCGACATAACGTTATTAAGCACTCGTATTGATTGCCGCAAGGGCGCGTTAAATCTTAAAGTTAAAAAGGGGCTGAATTGTATTCATGCCCCTTTTTTAAAATTGTATCGTTTAAAACTGCGTAACGAATTACTCTTCGTCGATGCTGTTTTCGTAACCTTCTGCGTCTAGTAAACCTTGTACCTCTGCGGCATCGTCGGCTTTAATTTTAAATAACCAACCGTCGCCATATGGGTCTGAGTTTACAAGCTCTGGTGAGTCTTCGAGGTCTTCGTTAACTTCAACCACTTCGCCAGTAATTGGGGCGTATACATCTGACGCCGCTTTTACCGACTCAGCAACACAAATGTCGTCACCAGTAGTAACTGCATCGCCAACATCAGGCAATTCAACAAAAACCATATCGCCTAGCAAGCCTTGAGCGTGCTCAGAAATACCGACAGTAAAAATACCGTTACCTTCTGGACGAACCCATTCGTGTGTAGCGGCGTAACGTAAATCAGTTGGGATGTTGCTCATAATCGTTCCTGTTATTCTCTGTTAACTTGGGGCCTATTGGCGCAGACCCTATAAAACACTTTTTCCATTGCGAACAAAGGAGGGCTTAACCACTTTTACTGTAACCCACTTTTTACGCATTTCCACTTCAACCGTGTCACCAACATCACGAGGTACACGAGCCATTGCTATTGAATGGCCTAGCGTAGGCGAAAACGTACCTGAGGTAATAACACCCTCGCCGTTTTCAGTTTTTACCTTAAGGCCATGACGAAGCACGCCTTTTTCGGTCATGACTAAACCTACTAGCTTATCGGTACCCGCTTCACGCTGGGCTTCTAACGCCTGACGACCAACAAAGTTACGCTCTGCTGGCTCCCATGTGATTGTCCACCCCATGTTAGCGGCAAGTGGCGATACGGTTTCGTCCATATCTTGGCCGTATAAATTCATTCCCGCTTCTAAACGAAGCGTGTCACGCGCACCCAAACCACATGGCTTAACGCCTGCATCTAGTAAACCCTGCCAAAAACTCTCAGCTTGCGCGGTAGGCACCATAATCTCGTAGCCCGCCTCACCAGTGTAACCGGTTGTGGCGATAAATAAGTCTTCGGCTTGCACGCCAAAGAACGGCTTCATATCGGCAACAGCTTCTTTTTGCGCTGCGCTGAAAAGCGTTGCTGCTTTTTCTTTCGCGTTAGGGCCTTGTACCGCAATCATTGCAAATTCAGGGCGCTCAGTAATGGTTACGTCAAAGCCCTCGGCTTTGCTTATTAACCAGTTCATGTCTTTTTCACGGGTGGCCGAGTTAACCACTAAGCGATAATTAGTTTCATCGAAGTGATAAACGATGAGGTCATCAACCACGCCGCCCTCTTCATTAAGCATGCCGCTATAAAGCGCTTTACCTTTAACGGTAAGCTTCGCTACATCGTTTGCTAATAGAAATTGAAGATAGGCTTTCGCTTGCGGGCCTTTTGCATCAACAATGGTCATATGCGACACATCGAACATGCCAGCGTCTTGTCGCACTGCATGATGCTCTTCAATTTGCGAGCCGTAATTAATTGGCATATCCCAGCCAAAAAAGTCGACCATTTTCGCACCAGCTTCTAGGTGCTTCGCGTGTAGGGCGGTAGTGTTAGTCATTCCACTTTTCTCAGTTATAAAGATAGAAAACAGAATGAAGTATAGTGGGGTAAATAACGTGCAACAAATTGGAATTTCTTATCAATACATTTACAATGCTAATGTATTCGTGCGATTACATCAGGAATTCAAATCAACATGAAGCAACTGTCTTTAGATAACTTACGCACATTTGTTAGCGTTATTGAGCTTGGTGGCTATGCCAAAGCCGGTGATTTTCTGGGCCGTTCTCAACCGGCTATTAGCTTGCAAATAAAGAAGCTTGAATCACAACTAAACAAAAAGCTGTTTACTAAAGTAGGCCAACGTCATGTGCCAAGCGCAGACGGAAACTGGCTTTACCCTAAAGCAAAAGAGTTACTTGAATTAAATGATAATATCTTCAGAAGCTTAACCCTCGCACCGCTTAGTGGAAGATTACGTTTAGGCATTCCAAACGAGTTTGCGTCTACCCTGCTGCCTGGGTTGATTGGCGAATTTTCTAAACGCTATCCTGATGTTTCACTAGAAGTGACATCGGCTTTGAGCCGAGATCTTCTCCACCCAAGCCAGCGCGATCATTTCGACCTTATTTTAGCGCTAGTGAATCCAGACGAAGAAACAGAAGGCGATGTAGTACTAGAAGATGACGTGGTATGGGTGGGTGATGTGTCACATCCACTCGTTGGCGACAATATTCCGCTAGTGCTTGCGCCCGACGGATGCATGTATAGAAGCCGCGTGATTGAAGAGCTAAAACAGCAAACGTTTGCGTGGAAAATTACCTATACCAATGCCGATTTAACCGGGTTAGTAGCCGCAATTCAGCAAGGTCTTGGGGTGACCGCGTTAGCGCGTTCAAGTGTGCCTAAGCATTTAATTTCATTGAATCACCCGCACCTTCCTGCATTAGGTAAAGTGAATATCTGCTTATTTAACCAAGACACACAGCACCCGGTAATTAGCAAAACGTTAGCAGACTTTTTTACTACAAGATTGAAAGCCAGCCGTTAGTACATGTTAAGGCAACGATGGTACGCACTGACGCTCGCACTAGGCACCAATGTTAAACTGGTGTAATACTTTTGTATAATTTTAAACCTTTCTCTTCTTTTAACAGTAAAGATAGACGAATAAATCAATCTAAGGGTAATGCTATGTTAATCACGGTAGTGTTAACGGTTACTGTTGGAGCGGTTTTAACGTTCTTTTTTAAGGAAGAAATTGCGCGCAGAGACCGCCTAAATAAGAAACCGCTTGTGGTAAAACAAACTCACCATAAAAATCGCGAGTTCAATCTACATTCTTCCGAATAAATACAAATGCAATATACGCTAAACGGTGTGGTGTAATATATTTACCGCACCGTTTTATGCGTATACCCTATGCGTTAAGTGGAATCAGTTTGCCTAAGGGTTGAGTCAAGCTCTCTGGGGGCTCGGTGAAATAACGCGGCCCTGCATTTGTCATATATAAACAGTCTTCTAAGCGCACACCAAATTTCCCTGGTATATAGAGCCCAGGTTCGTTTGAAAAGCACATGCCTTTTTTAAGCGCGGTTTGTTCACCACGCACAAAATTTACGCTTTCATGCCCTTCCATACCGATGCCGTGGCCAGTTCTGTGACTTAACCCGGGCAAGGCGTAATCTTTATCGTAGCCCTTTGTGACATAATATTTGCGAACCGCATCGTCAACATTCCCCGCAGGTGCGCCGATTGTTGCCGCGTTGAATGCCACATTCTGCCCTTCTCTAACAGTGTTCCACACGTCGACAACCTGTTGTGACGCTTTTCCAAATACCAAAGTTCTACTTATATCACTTTGGTATCCGTGCACACTGCAGCCACTATCCAGCAATACCACTGAGCCTTCACGTATCACTTGTTTCGCATTAGTACCGTGCGGATAAGCACTGGCATCATTAAACAGAGCTAAACACCATGTACTACTGCCACCCAATTGCTGTTGCGCGGTGTTCATTATGCTTTTCACTTCGGCCTGACTCATGCCCAGCGCTAATTGCGAAAACACATGGTCGTATGCGCGAAGCGTCACTTCATTCGCTTTATGCATTAGCGTTAGTTCGGCTGCGGTCTTATACATTCTGCAGCCACGCGTAATCGGCTCAGCGGCCACAATATTCAAGCTCGGTAGCGCATTAGCCACACCGGTTACCACAAAGTAACGAACGCTGCTTTCAAACCCAATATTTCCCCGAGTGATGCCCCGAGACTTTAAGATTTCAGCGACCACATCAAACGGGCTTTCATGCTCTTGCCATACGCGAACATCATCACCCACTTTAAGCGACTCAAGCACACTCGGTTTTTCAAAAAATGGCGTGACTACCGCAATATCACCGTTTTGCGGAATAATAAGTGCAGTAAGCCGTTCACTGCGCCACCACTGAATACCGGAAAAATAATCCATGGCCGCCCCCGGTTCAATCAATAGGGCATCAATATTGTTCGCTTTCATTAACTGCTGCGCGCGCTGAATACGTTGTTGTCGTTCTTCTCGAGTAATGGGCGCAACATTGCCGGTTATGTCGGTAAGGGTATTTTGAGGTGGAATTGCATCGGGCGCTTGTGCAAGCGCTGATAGCGGCGACAACGCTAAACCCGCCCCTGTAAACTTCAAAAAGTCTCGTTTATTCATGCTCTTTTCCTGTTGTGTGAAAGCGCAAACCGTGTCGTTATATTTTTGTGCGCGTTAAATGAATTGCTTGATAAGGGTTACACCCACATCACCATAATAGCCGCTATTCCTATCATAAGTGAGCCAACTATCTCGCGTTTCGTTACTTTGTCGTTTAGCAAATAGTGCGACACCAGTAGCGTAAGCAACACTTCTAACTGTGCGAGCGTTTTTACATAGGCCACCTGCTCTAACGCCACCGCAGTAAAGATACAAATAGAGCCTACACAACTTAATACGCTGATTAAAACAACTCTTTTCCAGTGAAGTAATAATTGCCTGAGTACTGTGGGCTTCTTAATGGCTAAATACATCACCAGCCCAAATGACTGAAGCCCTAGCACCCATATTAACGTCCAAGCGGCGGCGACAAGCGTACTAATGTTAAGCATGAGCGTGGCTTCACGCACAAGTAATGAGGTAGATGCAAAGCAAACACCACACGCCACCCCCAATAGTAGGGTACCAGCACTCACTCGTTTCATATCGGCATTCTTCCCAACGCTTAAGATGATGACCGCCATGCCGCCGACTATAATGCCCAACCACCCAAGGGGGCTTAGATAACTAGAAAAGAATAACGTGCCGAGTACGCCTGCAACCAACGCTTCACTTTTTGCAAGCCCAGCACCAATTGCAAAGTTTTTTTGTTTGAATAACGTGACCATTAATGAGGTGGCGGCTATTTGAAGTAGCGCTGCAGCCGTTATTACCGCGATAAAATTAAACGTAACGCTGCTTGATACTACGTGTAAATCTACGCGTTCAATATGGCTAACCAGCAGTAAATAAACACAAGCAATAGGTGGGGCAAGTAGAAAACGAGATAACGTGACACCCAACACATCAACGCTGCCGCTCAACTGGCTTTGCATGGCATTTCGCAGCGTTTGAAAACACACGGCACCAACGGTAAATAAAATCCAGATCACTTATCCCCCTTTTCGAACGCCAATAAAAAAGGCCTGTTTAAAACAGGCCTTAGAACGGTACACTTTTTTTTCGTATACGCAATGTACAATGTAGAAGGCATAACACTGCCGACTAACCGCTGTATTTCAAATGCTGATGCTATAACCCCATCGCATGGGTAATAAAGGCGTGTTTAACCGGTGCCAACTTATCGGTTACCGTTAACCCTATACCACGGACGATTTTCTTCAACGGGTCGTTCCCGTCAAATAAAAGTTTAAAACCATCCATTGCAGCTATCATTTTAACCGCTTCAGCTTTTCTTTCTCGCTCGTAGGCACGAAGATTTTTATGCGTGCCGATATCTTTTTGCTCGCTGATTAAGGCGTTAAGGTGATGTGCCAACGCTCGTGCGTCCTGCATCCCCAAATTAGCCCCCTGCCCTGCGAGCGGGTGAATGGTATGTGCGGCGTCTCCTACCAACACAATGCCGTCTTTTGCCCATTGTCGCGCATAGCGCATCGTAAGAGGAAAAGACACGCGCGTTGTCTCTAATGTCACTTTGCCTAACACCATATCGCTGGCAACCGCGAGCGCATTACAAAAATCATCATCGCTGAGTGAAAGCAGTGCGTTTGCGGCTTCAGGTGCTTGCGACCACACAATAGAACATACGTTAGGGTCGACCATGGGAAGTAATGCTAACGGCCCTGTCGGGGTAAACGCTTGTCGTGCGACATTATCGTGCGCACGCACCGTACGAATATTCGCAACAATAGCCGTATGTTCGTAATCTTTGAACGTAATCGGGAAGCCCGCGTGCTTTCTTACTATCGAATTTGCGCCGTCTGCGCCAACTAATAAGCGACACGACAACGCATCACCGTTGTCAAACATCACCATTGTTTGGTTAGGGCCACTAAGAATGCGGTCGACACCGTGTTCGTAAAACGACACGTTTGACTGGCCCTGCACTTGCGTTGATAGCCCGTTCACTAACGCTTGATTTTCAATAATAACGCCTAGCGAATCAGCTGCTACATCGTCACTGTTGAAATGAATATCACCAAAGCTATCTTTGTCCCATACGTGCATAGCATGATAAGCATTCGCTCTATCTTGTTGCACGCAATCCCACACGCCAAAGCCTTTCAAGGCGCTGATGTTAGCTTGGTTGATAGCACTGACTCTGGCAGTTGGCTTATCACCGGCAGGCATTGAAATCGCCCCCTTATTGACTATCGCAATGCTGCATTCAGTGTTCTGCAATGCACTTGCAAGTGTAAGGCCGACAATACCACCGCCTATTATGGCTACATCAACGTGTTGCATAACTATCCTTTTCTAAAAACAGCAGCGCTGCAATATCTCGATTCTTTGCGTTAACTCAGTGACCACTTGTCTGGTGTTTAGCAAACCCAGTCGCTTGTCGCACAAAAGCTTGTTTAGCCTGTGAAAAAGCGTTTAACGCCAACAACGACAGATTTCTCCCCACCACTAACGGAAAGTGCTGATTTGAGAACGTATGCACTAACCTGTCGGTAAGCCCTATGGTTGCAACGCGGTCATGTTTTCTCACGTTTTCATAACGCTGGGTACAACTAAATGCGCCAGGATCGCTCTCGCCCTTAAGTACCTCAACAAGCGATGCGATATCGCGCATTCCCAAGTTAAACCCTTGCCCTGCAATCGGGTGAAGCGCTTGAGCTGCATTGCCAACCACGACAACTCTATGCGAGGTAACCGTGTCACACGTACGCAACTGCAACGGATAACTGGCCATATCACTGATATGGGTTATTCGTCCTGCCCGATAGCCAAAGGTTTCTTGCAGCAATGGAATACACGCTTTAGCCGGTTGCTGAGCAATTCGTTGTGCTTCATCGTGCGCCAATGTCCATACCACCGAAAAGCCATTTCCTTTCGACGTCACGCCTTCTATTTCATTATCAAAGGGTAAGAACGCTAAAGGCCCTTGCGAGGTGAAACGTTCATAAGCGCGGTTTGTATGGCGTTGCTGCGTGTGTACGTTAAAGATGAGTGCTGTTTGATTATATGACTTTGTTTGCCTAGATATACCCACCCACTCTGTAATAGGAGAATGGCCACCATCGGCAACAACCAGCAGCTTGGCGTCAATGACATCGTCATTACTTAGCGACAGAGAAGCATGCTGTTTGTGTCGTGTAACCTTTCTCACTGTTACACCCGACAGGTGTGTATAGTGTTGCTGACTTTTCACCACCAACGTCGTAAGCGCGCCTAACGACACGACTTGCCCAAACGATGAGAGCCCATAGTCATTGCAATGTAAGTCGGTTAACCCTGCATGACCTTTGTCACTCACCTCTATGTGTTCAATGGTGCCTGGATGCTGTTTTGCCAGCTCTTTTAACGGCACACCTAACGCAGTAAGTTCATCTACGGTACGCTTGGCCAATGCAATCACTCGCTTGTCTTGCAATGGATTAATTGTCTCGTTTGCGTGTGGGTCGCTTGCGTCTATTAACGTTACGTTAAGCCCAGCTTGCTCAGACAACCCTTTGGCAAGCACGCACCCTACAATACCACCGCCAACTATGGCCACGTCTACCGTTTTCACCCGTTATGCACCCTTCATTAGCGCTTCAATGTCGTCGATTTCTTTTGGCACACCGGCCGTTAGTACATCAACACCTGTCGCAGTTATCACCACGTCATCTTCAATACGAACGCCAATACCTTTGTATTTATCGGGCGCAGCACTATCAGTACCAATATAAAGCCCTGGTTCAACGGTTATTACCATTCCAGGCTTTAGTGGGCGATCCTCACCCTTAATTTTATAATTCCCGACATCATGCACATCTAAGCCCAGAAAGTGCCCAAGACCATGCATGTAATAGTCGCGCCACGTTTCGTCTTCAAGATTTTTCGCTACCGAACCGCTTAAGATACCAAGCGCGACAAGGCCTTCTGTTAGAATTTCAACGCTGTGCTGCATTGCACTGGATAGCGTAACGTCTGGGCCTAACATATCAAGTACACTGGTTTGTGCCTTTAAGACCAATGCATAAATGTCTTTCTGCGCGTCAGAAAACGTACCATTGGCAGGAAAGGTGCGCGTAATATCTGCTGCATACCCTTGATACTCAGCCCCTGCATCTATCAATATCAAGTCGCCATCTTTAACTTGAGATGCATTTTCTGTGTAATGCAAGATACACGCGTTTTCACCACTTCCAACAATGGTGCTGTAAGCCGGTGATCGCGCGCCCGCCATAGCAAAACTATGATGCAGCTCTGCTTCTATTTGATACTCAAAACAACCCGGGCGTGCAAACGTCATCGCGCGGCGGTGCGCGTCAGCGGAAATATCTGCTGCTGCTTTCATCATCGCGACTTCACTGGCCGATTTAAATACCCGCATTTCGTGCAATATATTACGAATGTCGTACGTGGCGTGAGGAGCCAGAGACGCTTTTGGCGCGGCTCGTAATGCGCTAAGCGCATTGTTAATAAGGTCGTCAGCCTGTGCGTTTTCGCCAAAGGCGAAATACAGGTTGTCCTGTTCATGCAGGCTTTCTAATAATGCTTCTTCAAGTTCTTGTAATTCGAAAGCTTCATCTAAACTAAAGCGTGCCAACGCTGCTTCAGCCCCTAAGCGCCTGCCGTGCCAAATTTCGGCCGCTTTATCTAGTGGCTGCACAACCATTGCACTATAACGTGCGCCATAACGAGGGTTATTTGACAGAATAAGCCATGCGTCAGGCTCATTAAATCCGGTCAAATACCAAAAGTCGCTTTGCTGGCGAAAAACATACTCGGTGTCTCTGCTTCGCGTTACCATCGATGCAGCAGGCACAATGCATACACTATTAGGCAAGCATTGCGCGAGTAACCTGTCCTGTCTTGCAATAAATTCCTGCGCGCTAATCATGGTTCTGCCCTTTAATTAATGTACTGAAGGGGTGTCTGGTTGGTCTTCTAGCAGTGATTGCCCAAGCTCGCTAAAACATAAAATGGCAGATATTTTGACGTACTCCATTACCTCGAAAAGCGCTTTTTCAGACTCTTCATCAGTATCCATCGGTTCTTCCATTCTGGCGATGTCATTAAAATCTTCTAATGCCTCTTTAACATCATCAGAGCACTTACCCAACTCTTGCTGATGCAAGCCGAAGCCAAGCATAAAACCTTGTACCCAGCTAATTAACGCCGCACCGCGGTCGTTGATTGGCGCTTGGTCGTCAGGTAACAGTAGTTGTAAAGCAAACTCAGGTTCGAGTAATTGCTGACATGTCTGATTAAATAAACTGGTAAGCAAAAATGAGGTGGCGTCATTGAAGCCTTCACCTTGATGAATAGTATCGTTCAATATAGCCAACCATTTTTGGTCAGTAAGCGACATGCCACCACACAGCATGCCACACAAGATACCATGCACCTCGGCGCCGTCGACAATAATGTCTTGCTGAGAAAGTTTATTGGTTACGTGATCGTAATCGAGCTGTTTTTCCACGAATAGGTACTCTTGTTAATTAGTGTTGGGCATGCCATCAACAACGTTTTGATTATCAATATGCTATGTCCATGATGGGTCTAATTCTAGCAAAGACCTTGACTAAAACCCACAACTACCATTTTGATTACTTGCTGTGCGAACAGATGACAACCCGTCGTTTTCGGTGGTAACCCGTACATAATTGCTCTATGATCTTAAAGGTGAACAAGGAATGTATTCGGTCTGAAGCGCATCAAAAGAAAACCTTGTGCGTAACACACCTTCGCAACAGCATAAACATTGAGCTTCGTTCATATGCGTGTATAATTGCTGACCAATTGGTCAAGAATAACGACAGCGTTACTCTGTGACCATATTCAATAACGCAAATATTTACAGGCGTAACGGTGATCCTCTTCACGGAATTACTCGTTTGTTATACCCTGTTGCGTTTCACAACAACAATGTCTCCTGGGATGTTTGCCAATCTATTAATGTCCCTGGCCGATGCTTTAAACCAAGGAAGTTGAAACGGTCGCTATTGTGCAAGCTCGGCTCGTATCGAGAAGCCTACGGCAATTGTGATGCTTCCGCCCTGAACTTTTCGGTTCACGGGCGATCAATGGATAGCGGCATTCCGGGAGACGCCCTCTTTCGACGGAAGAAGAAATGGCAATAATAAATTTTGGCTCCATAAATATCGACCACGTTTATCAGGTAGAACATTTTGTACAACCTGGTGAAACCATTGCTTCAACACATTATCAGCAATTGCTTGGTGGTAAGGGTGCAAATCAATCTATCGCGCTCGCGCAAGCGGGTGCTGATGTACGCCATGTAGGAAGCATTCACGAAAATGATGCTTCGTTCAAGCAAGCGCTTATCAAAAAAGGCGTAGACTGTCGTGGTGTGCATTGTTCAGAAACCCCTTCAGGTCACGCGATTATTCAGGTTACGCCAAGTGGTGAAAACGCCATTGTGCTTTTTGGTGGTGCAAACCAAACCTTGACCGCAAAAACCGTTAATGCAGCACTGTCTGACACTAAGCCGTCAGATTGGGTTCTCACGCAAAATGAGACCAGCAGTATTGAAGACGCGCTTCGACAAGCAAAAGAAAAGCATTTAAAGGTTGCCTTCAACCCGGCGCCAATGAGTGAGTCAGTAAAAGCATTACCTCATGAGTGCATCGATTTACTAATTGTTAACGAGACCGAAGCGGCCGCCCTGACTGAAAAAGAGTCGCTTGACGATATTATCTCAGTATTTAAACAAGACTGGGCGCACTGTGAGGTTATCATTACACTAGGGAAAGCTGGCGTAATGATGCTAAAAGGCGATGAGACTATTACTGTCGATGCCTTTACCGTTGACGCGGTTGATACAACAGCAGCAGGCGATACGTTCATTGGTTATTTCTTATCTGCTTACAGCAACCACACTGATGCAAAACAAGCATTAAAACGAGGCTGTGCGGCATCTGCTATTGCCGTAACGCGAGAAGGTGCAGCACAAAGCATCCCATCAAAAAAAGAAGTTGATCGTTTTCTAGCAAAACGAAGCTAAGTAACAGACAAGATAGAGATAAATCAATGGCACATAAAATAATTTTAGATACAGATCCGGGCATCGATGATGCAATGGCGATATTTTTTGCATTTCAATCACCCGATATTGAGTTGCTTGGTTTGACAACAGTGTTCGGTAACGTTCCCGTTGACATGGCAGCGCAAAATGCATTGACATTATGTGAGATTGCCGGAAAAGATATACCTGTAACCAAAGGTGTTGGAATGCCATGGGTAGGCCCAGAGTCGACTTACGCGCACTTTGTACATGGCGATTACGGGTTCGGTCATATTAAGCCTGAAGCACCAAAAGGTCAGCTTGACCCTCGTAGTTCAGCACAGTTTATTGTTGATATGGTACGTAAATACCCAGGCGAAATTACGCTTGTGGCAATTGGACCACTTGGAAATCTAGCCTTAGCTCTTCGTCTTGAACCTGAACTACCTAAGTTAGTGAAAGGCGTTAGCATTATGGGTGGAGCTGCATTTGTTCCTGGAAACGTTACTCCAGTAGCTGAAGCAAATATTTGGAACGATGCCCACGCGGCAGAAATTGTGCTTGGCGCAGATTGGGAACTTACCATGTTCGGGTTGGACGTCACTAACGATGTGCCTTTCGCGCCGACATTTGTAGATGTACTTGCGGAGAAAAACCCTAAACTAGGTAGCTTCGTTCAGGAAAGTGCTCAGTTCTACATGGACTTTTATTCTCAAAACCGTGAAGACCGTGTTTGTTTTTTCCATGATGCATTTCCCATAGCACATCTACGCCAACCTGACTTGTTTGAATTAACCGAAGGTCACGTTCGCGTGGGCACTGGCGAGTTAGATAGAGGGCAAACGGTTGTTGCTCCAGCAGGAACAACCCCTAGCCCATTGTGGAACAACGCAAATACCATTAAAGTGGCAACTAAGGTAGATCACGCTAAACTAGAGCAATTCTTTATAGATACCTACGCGCTTTAGTTTAGTGAAGCTACCACGCTAAAGTATGCAGTATAATCTAGTGTTATGCTGCATACTTGATGTTCTTTGCTCAACATAAACGTGGTTTAAAAGTGATCTTATGATATCAGCACCTATCCCGGATGATGAAGACAAACGCTTAACAGAACTACTGAGTTACGATGTGCTCGACACAGAAGCTGAGCAACTCTTTGACGATATCACCAAACTCGCCTCGCAAATATGCGACTCCCCTATTGCATTAATTAGTTTAGTAGATCCTAACCGCCAGTGGTTTAAATCGAGAGTGGGATTAGAGGCCCAAGAGACGTCCCGAAATATTGCCTTCTGCTCTCACGCTATATTGCAACGAGAGGTGTTTGAGGTAAATGACGCAACAAAAGATCCTCGCTTTCACGATAATCCATTGGTAACGGGTGCACCCGATATTCGCTTTTATGCCGGCGCCCCTTTAGTAACGCCTTCTGGCCACGCAATAGGCACTCTATGCGCAATAAGTGACGAGGCTAAAACACTGACCGACGGTCAACGCTCTGCACTACAGACGTTGAGCCAATCCGTAGTAGCGCATTTAGAACTAAAACGCAAAAACAGAGAGTTAGAGCGAACTAGCCAATTTAAATCCGACTTCCTGTCTTATATCAGTCACGAAATTAGAACGCCGTTAAATGCGATTAATACATTTAGCCATATACTTGAAAGTGACGCTGCAGCCTTATCCTTGCCTGATACCTTTACGGAGCCCTTAGCGCTTATAAGTGAAAGCGGTGGCCGTTTACTTGAAATTGTTAATTCAGTGCTCGATTTAAAGCAAATTGAAGCAGGTAAAATGCGTGTCATGCCACGCCCAGTTAGCACGCAAGATTTCTTCACTCACCTTTTCTCATTAACCCGCATTCGCGCTGAAGACGGCAATGTTATGTTTCACTCTTCAGTTTCCAATTCAATGCCGGAAAGCCTAAGCTTTGACGATACAAAGTTTGGTCAAATAGTCCTAAACTTACTATCAAATGCTATAAAATATACGCATGCAGAGAAAAGCGTAAACGCCACCGCGAAATTTAAAAACGGAAAGCTTACCTTTACCGTTAAAGATGAAGGCATCGGGATAAGCGAAGAGGATCAAAAGAAATTATTTACGGCATTTGAGAGGATGGATAATGCGCATCAATTCGACGGGACTGGCTTAGGGCTGAATATTACAAAACGCCTTGTTGAATTACTCGATGGTACCTTGAAGCTCAAGAGCAAACTGAATGTAGGTACGCAAGTAAGTGTGAGTATTCCCACTGACGTAATAAGCGCACAAGATTATGCAGAAGCCCAAACCCCCTCGTTTATTAATCAACTGCGGGTTAATAAAGAGGCGCAAATTTTGGTTGTTGAAGATCATCATATTAACCAAGTGGTAATTAAAACTGTGTTTGAAAAACTTGGATTTGCGATATCTATCGTGGGCTCCGGAGAAGAGGGCGTGGAGTATGTTAGAACGAACCCAGTCGATTTAGTATTAATGGATTTAAACCTTCCTGGCATTAATGGGATGCAAGCCGCACAACAAATTAACGAAATATCGAAAGATCTTCCGGTTGTGGCGTTAACCGCAGACGTTATTACCGAGCGCTCAATGCTGCTTTCGCAAGGGCTAATCGATGTTCTTACAAAACCGGTCGACAGTGCAGAACTGGTGTTTGTATTAAATAAGTACTTAGCAGTGTAATGCCAGCTCAACACCATAGAAAAACACTAAGAACCCAACTAAGAGCAGCGCGGCGACAGTTATCAGCTTCACAACAAAAGCAGGCCGCTGAAGGCGTATCCTTCCAGCTGTCTCGGTATTTTTCAAACGACAGTCATTTGAAAATGGGAACGTATCTAGCCAACGATGGTGAAGTCGATTTATCATTGTTTGTTGGTAGTACTCAGCAGATATTTTCGTTTTCACTTCCTGTTTTACACCCGGTTTGTAAGGGGCATTTGCTGTTTCTAGAATACGCTTCACATACCCCTTTAATACAAAACAAGTATGGGATTTTAGAGCCCGAGTTAGCCTGTCAACACATTATGCCTACGCACGAACTAGACGTTATTCTTATGCCACTTGTGGGTTTTGATAACGATGGTAATCGACTAGGCATGGGAGGCGGTTATTACGATAGGACGTTGGCGTATACCCGCCATGCGGTTAAAAAGCCCCTGCTAATAGGCGTCGCTCATGATTTACAGCTTGTTGAATGCCTTCCTTATGCATCATGGGACATTCCTCTCAATGCCATCGTCACGCCAACGCGTCTTCATCACTTTTCTGTTTAATACCAGTACGGCAACGCCTGCCCTCATGCAGTAGAGAATTAAAATACGCCTCTATAAAGCACCCTTGTCGCAAGTACGTCACCTATTGTTAATATTACCCGCCGTGATGCGCTATTTTGTAGATATCTGATACACTTCGCTCAACATTGCGAAAATTCGCCACCTGCATCATCAATGGAGCCTCATCATGGATCAAAACGACAAAAAGAAAGCAGTTGCCCGCGCTGCAATAAAGTATGTAGAACAAGACAGCATTGTAGGCGTAGGAACCGGGTCTACCGTCAATTTTTTTATAGATGCCCTTGGTGATATAAAGAACAAAATTGAAGGCGCTGTGTCTAGCTCTGAAGCCTCTACACAGCGTCTGAAGGCGTTAGGTATAGAGGTCTTTGAGCTTAATGAAGTTAGCAACCTCTCTGTCTATATTGATGGCGCAGACGAAGTTACCGAATACAAGCACATGATTAAAGGGGGCGGCGCAGCACTCACCCGCGAAAAAATAGTCGCCGGAGCAGCAAAGACCTTCGTTTGTATTGTTGATGAGAGCAAGCGCGTGCCAGTACTTGGCAAATTTCCGTTACCTGTTGAAGTGATCCCCATGGCCCGCTCTTTTGTGGCAAGAGAACTAGTTAAACTTGGTGGCGACCCTGAATATCGTCAAGGCGTAATCACAGACAATGGCAATGTCATTCTAGACGTTCACAACCTTGAAATTATTAATCCTAGAGAGCTTGAACAAAAAATTAATAACATACCCGGCGTTGTTACCAACGGTATTTTCGCTCTTCGCGGTGCAGACATTGTTCTTTCTGCCACCGATACGGGTGTAGATACATTCGAGTAAATTATTACTTTTAAGTTTGGTCGTTTTCTGTTAATTTTCATTTGGACGTCTAGATGTCCCAACTAACCATGTTATAGCCTGTGCCTTTTAGCAGCCTTCGAAGCTCGGGCACAACACAGCGAGAGATAGCAAATCCATGAGTAAAGTTTCACTTGAGAAGGATAAAATCCGGATTTTGTTGTTAGAAGGTGTGCACCAAAGTGCATTAGAAACACTGAAAAACAACGGTTATACCAATATTGAGTTTTTGAAAACCTCATTGCCTGAAGACGAACTCATTGAAAAGATCAAAGATGCACATTTTGTCGGCATCCGTTCTCGTACTCAAATAACAGAAAATGTAGTTGATGCTGCGAAAAAGTTAGTTGCTATCGGCTGCTTTTGTATTGGTACCAACCAGGTTGACTTGGCTGCCACACAGCGCCGAGGCATTCCTGTATTCAACGCGCCGTTTTCAAATACTCGTTCAGTCGCTGAGCTCGTGTTAGGGCAAATCATTCTGTTACTACGTCAGGTACCTAGTAAAAATGCCAAAGCACATCGCGGCGAATGGGAAAAAACCGCTGTTAGCTCTTATGAAGCCCGTGGAAAAACACTGGGTATTATTGGTTATGGTCACATTGGTACACAGCTAAGTATTTTGGCCGAGCACTTGGGCATGCGCGTTCAATTCTTCGATATCGAAGATAAGCTTGTACTAGGTAATTCAGCGCAAGTGAAATCACTTGAAAAGCTTCTGAACACGTCGGATGTGGTGTCGCTTCACGTACCAGAAACGCCACAAACCCAAGACATGATAGGCCAAAAAGAGTTATCTCAAATGAAGCCTGGCAGTATTCTTATTAATGCCTCTCGCGGTACGGTAGTCGATATTGACGCACTCGCAGCAGCATTAGAATCAGGCCACTTAAACGGTGCAGCAATCGATGTATTCCCTGTCGAGCCAAAGTCGAATACTGAAGAGTTTCATTCGCCACTTCGCAAGTTCGATAACGTCATTTTGACTCCACATGTAGGTGGTAGCACGCAAGAAGCGCAAGAGAACATTGGTATTGAGGTAGCAGGTAAGCTTGCCAAGTACTCAGATAATGGCTCTACGTTGTCAGCTGTTAACTTCCCTGATGTATCGCTACCTGAGAATACTGGCCGTTCACGCTTGTTGCATATTCACAAAAACAAGCCAGGTATCCTTACACAAATAAACAAAGCGTTTGCTGAGAAAGGAATTAACATTGAAGCGCAATACCTTCAAACCAACGCCGAGATAGGCTATGTAGTCGTAGATGTAAAAGAAGATCGAGGCTATGAAGCGCTTGCAGAATTACAACAAATTGAAGGCACAATAAAGACCCGTATCCTTCATTAATTTTTTGTAGATAAATGGCCAAAAAAAACGCTGCAAATGCAGCGTTTTTTTATTACTTAATCGTAGCTTAGAAGAAGTTATACACCAAGCTTACTGATGTTTCAGTATCTAGCTTCTCAATGTCACTCGATACATTCGAGTTATGGTCCATCTTGAAGGAAATACGCATAGAAAGGTTACCACTGATGGTTGCCGTTAACGCACTCTCAGCACGAGATTTTGTATTCTCTGAACCCACTTCCGTACTAACGGTTTGAGTGAACTTCGCCGTATCAGAAATTTTCCACGAATACGCACCTGATGCACGTACGATTGCGCTGTTCTGCTCAACCCCTTCCTGTGTTTCAACAAACGTATAACCCGGACCAATTGAATACTCTAGTGTATGGCGTTTGTTTTGAAGTACTTTTTGGTTCCAACCCGCTGCAACAGTCGCTTGGTAGTCAAAGTTGCTCAAACGGTCATCTTCATAAGATGAGAAAAGGAACAGACGGTAATCTGGGTTATCTAGTTTATAATTCCCCTGAGCAGACGCGAAAAACTTCTGTGCTGACGTAAACTCAACATCTTCTCCATCTGCACCTTCAACCGTTTCACGCTTATAAAGGCCTTCGATAATGTAGTCGTTGCTCCACATTTCAAGTTCTTGGTGCGCATTGATACCTGCGGTTATTGATGTCGTTTCTGTATTACCCGTAGTCGAGATAAAACCAAGCTCACCTTCCATAGTAAACGGTTTAACATCATCTTGTGCGAAAACCGACGTTGAAAATGAAAGCGCGATAAGCGACGCGAGGAGATGTTTAGTCATGAAGCAATCCTGATAAAAAATAGTGTCATCCATTACCGAGCAGGACGCACGTTAAGTATGCAGCGCTGAACGGTATTTACGTAAGGCACGCAGTGTACAGCTATCATTATATCAGTCAACACAGTGCGGTTAAAAAAACACCAAAACTCACTTTATTTACAAAAGGACGTAGCAATTAAAAGAATTGATATACCAATGCAACTGTCGTTTCCGTGCTCAGCGGGTCAACATTATCTGCCGTATCTGAGTTATGATTGAGGATAAAAGAAAGTTTCATGGCTAAACTGCCAAATATATTTGCTGACAACGAGGTTTCAGAGCGAGACTTTGTATTGTCGACGCCCGCTTCAGTACTTAAGAATTGACGCAATTTAGCACCCGATGGCCATCGATATTTATACTCAGCAGATGCACGAACAATCATGCCATCATTCACCGCATTATTAATATCCTCTTCAACTTCAACAAAACTGTAACCCGGTCCGATACTGTAACGAAATTCGCTATCTTCGCTGCGCCACAGCCGTTGCGACCAGCCTGCTGCAAGCGAAGCCCGGTGCTCGTAGCCGTTGAATCTATCATCCTCATAGTCGCCATACATGAACAGCCGTCGGCCAGGTAACCTTAATTTATAATCAAACTGAGCGCTGGTATAAAACCGTTGCGCGGTAACGTCTCGCTTACCCGCACCGGTATCACTCTCTTTATAAAGTAACTCGGCAAGGTACACGCTACTCCAATTTTCTGTCTCGTGATCGGCGTTTATTGCTGTTTTTATGCTTGATGCTGAGGTATTACCGGTATTAACAAGAACGCCTAATTCGCCGTCCATTGAGAAGCGTGGAATATCATCATCGGCGTCAGGAACGTAATCGGCGTGGTAAAGCGTTTGAATAAGGTCGCGCTCTTTTGCAAAGGCAACGTGAGTCATTAGGCAGCTTATGAGCGAAAGCAAAGAGATAAATTTAATCATAGTTGAAGGTAGCAGTAGCATTTATCGTGGCTAACAAAAGCCTATTATTATGCCCTTCCATGGGAGTAAACGCGGCTGTTGTCACTGAACAAGTCGAGCTTATGCCCCCCTTCTTCTATCGAATAAGCATCGACACTTTTGAAGTCTCTCTATTTGCATATTCAACCGCGTTGTTAATTGTATCAAAATCTATATTCAGTGTATTGGCTAATTCAGAAGGAAAAAGTTCAATTTCATTTTCATGTTTTTCATCTTCTTGCGCAATAGCAATACGCATCGCCATAGCGAGAATTGCAATATCTGATTTTCCAGTTTGCTTCTTCACATCAGATAAATAGGTAATAGGGTAATGCAGTGCTAAGGGAATGTTCCAACGATCGAGTATAGTGCCGCTACACTGTGAAAATGTGAAACCAAAAAACGCGTTCTGTTGATCATACGGCAAGCCAGCATAGTCGGCATTACGATACTCGGTATAGCGTTCAGGGGAGACTTTGGCCACCACCAGCTCACTCAAGTTTTGTAAAATACCCATGACAAAAAATCGCTCGCTTCCGCGAATGTTAAGCGTTTTCGCGAGATATTTAGCCACCATTCCAGTATAGACCGACGCATACCAGTGTTTATCGATGTTGATCAATGCCGAATCAAAATGACTAAAAGCAGTATTGGCAGTTTCTGCAACAACTAGGTTGTAGAGTGCTTCGCCACCAACAACACTGATCGCTTTAGTAATTGATGTAATCTGGGAAGGGAAACGAAATAAAGAACTGTTTGCAAGTTTCAACACTTTAGCAGTAAGAGACGGATCTAAACTGATGAGTTTGCCAATTTCTGAAGCATCCGAGCGAGGATCGTCCAACACAGCTCGTAATCTTACACAGATATCCGGTAGTGTGAATGACTTAGCAGCGTAGGCCACATAGTTGTCTTTTGACATGCAAAGCTTCCAGTTTTGTTCCGCTAGCAGATTGTTATCGGCTGCAGGTTATTGTTCATCAGTATCTTCAGGGCTATCAAATAAACCAATTTGATTTATCTTAGTTGTGGGCATGTCTACAGCAGCTTTGCTTGAGGCGCGTCGTTTTGCCACTTGTTTGCGACGATAACAAGCCGTCATAATTTTTCTGCGTGTTGCATCATCTACACGAAGCCAATAGAGGCGTTCGTCACGACTTCGATAACACCCTTTACAAAACCCGCGGGGGCCTGATTGGCAAACGCCGATACATGGGCTCGGAATTTCAAAGAACTCCAGTTGCGTTGCGTCAGGTTTGTTGTCTGCCATATCGTTTAGCCAGCGCCACCACGCTTTAAGCGAGTATTAAATCGTAATTTACCAACGTCGAAAACTAGACATTAGCATTAAATAGTATCAACAAGTAAATCATTGTGTTTGCGAACTATAGCACACATTAGCGCCCCCCATTGAAATCGAAAACATCACACCATTTAGGCGTTACGAAAATACCCGTTTAATCAATCAGCGTGTAATCAATTGTAGAAACAACCCTTATTTTCTTTATATGGGGGTGATGTGCATCTCTACTCGAAATAGAAAAGCGCCCTTGATTCGCTCGTTTTATCTTTCCTAATGTGCTCTGTGAATCTTTCGCAAATTTTAACGCGACTTCTCTGGCATTCAATGTCGCCTCTTCAATCATAACGGGTTTAACATCGTTCAGGCCAGAGAAGACATATTCTGGTTGCGCTTCATAACGCGCTTGTGACAGCACCACACCATCATTGAGCAGTGTGGCCAGTTGCTGCATAGCGGTTCTGACTTTCTCTACGTTTTTAGAGTAAACGGTAATGGTTTGGATGGCGTTGAAGCGAAACGGTGCATTGCTATTATTACCGTATTGCTGGGCGAGTTTATCGATGACTTCAGGGTTTCCTGTGGTTATTTCTTGTGCATCAAGCCCCTGCGTTAGCAAAAACGCAGAAACCTTATCACTGTTTGCTTTCACATTAGTGTAAAGCGCCTTTAGATCGTTACTTGCTTCTACAAATTGAATGGGCCATATCACGTGGTCTGCCAACACCTCTTTTTCAGACAAGCCTTTTACGGTTACTACTCTGTCCCACGTCTGCATATCATCAAGCGCGCCAGACAACTGCTTACCTAATATAAAAAGTGCCAACACCATACCAATTGCAAGCACTGTTGCCGCGGCTATTTTCATGTTCTCTTCCTTCATTGTAGTCATTTACGTTACACAACAGTTTTTTTTAAACCGTTTACATACTGTAGCAATAGTATTTTTCAACTACGTCAAAGACAGTGCAACATGGTGTTCTTTTGTGACGAAACGTGGCAAAAAAAAGGCCGCTCAAAAAGAGCGGCCAAAGTGTCTCGTTAAGCAGAGACAACGCTTGGGTAGACATTGCATTTAACGTTAGTACTATCCGTTTCGCTTCAGTAAGTAATAAAACACCGGCGTTAATATAAGACCAAAGACGGTCACGCCTATCATGCCTGAAAATACCGCCACCCCCATGGCTTGTCGCATTTCTGCACCTGCGCCTGTTGAGAGGACCATAGGAAGCACGCCCATGATGAATGCGATAGAAGTCATAAGAATAGGACGCAAGCGTAAACGGCTTGCCTCTTTAATGGCCGAAAGTGCATCCATTCCACCGTCTTGCAACTCTTTGGCGAACTCCACAATAAGAATAGCGTTCTTAGTCGCCAGGCCAACCAGCACGATTAATCCGATTTGAGTAAATATATTGTTGTCGCCGCCATAAATTTGTACACCAATAAGCGCACTTAATAAGGTCATAGGCACAATAAGAATTATCGAAAGTGGGAGGCGCAGGCTTTCGTATTGCGCAGCTAAAACCAAGAAGACAAGTAGTACCACCAATGGAAATACAAACGCAGATGCATTACCTGCAAGTATTTGTTGATAGGTCAGTTCGGTCCATTCGTAACTCATGCCTAAGGGCAAGGTGTCCGCTAAAATCTCTTCAATCGCTGCTTTTGCTTGGTCTGAAGAGAATCCTGGCGCAGGCGCACCGTTAATTTCCGCGGTCACGTAGCCATTGTAATGCATGACTCGGTCTGGGCCGGCGCTGTGCGAGACATTTAAGAATGACCCTAGAGGAATCATGTCGCCTTGTGAGTTTCGAATTTTGAACTGCGTTATATCCCCAATTTCTTGACGATATTCTGCGTCGGCTTGCACGTTGACTTGATAAGTACGGCCAAACAGGTTGAAGTCATTCACATACAGAGAGCCCAGATAAGCTTGCATCGTTGTAAATAAACTGTCGATGTTCACACCTTGACTCACAGCCTTTTCCCTATCTACCTCTACATCAAGCTGTGGAACGGCAACGGTAAAACTGGTAAATGACCCAGTTAGCGCAGGGTGCGCCCATGCTTTGGCGATAACCTCTTGCGTTACCTTTTCAAGGGACTCAAAACCGAGGTTGCCTTTGTCTTCAACTTGTAAGCGAAACCCACCAATTGTACCAAGCCCCATCACTGGCGGAGGTGGAAAAATTGCCACATATGCACCTTTAATCGACCCAAACTGCTGATTAAGTGTTGCCGCTATTGCACCTGCCGATAACTCCGGTGATTGACGCTGGTCAAAAGGCTTCAAAGGCGTAAAAAGAATGCCCGAACTGGGGCTGTTCGTAAAACCATTAATATTTAAACCTGGAAACGCGACTGCATCAGACACGCCGGGATGTTCCATAGCAATGCGTGACATTTCACGGATAATCGCTTCGGTTCTATCAAGGCTTGCCGCATTAGGAAGCTGTGCAAACGCAACCAAGTATTGTTTGTCTTGACTAGGAACATAACCAGTTGGCGTAGAAGCAAACTGGTTAAAAGTAAGGGCTATTAAACCAGCGTAAAGCACTAAGACAATACCACTTTTACGAATCAGCCCATTAACGCCACGGGTGTACTTTTTGGCGCCGCTTTCAAATAAACGATTAAAGGGCGCAAACACAAAGCGACCGAATGCTTTATTCATTACACGTGTAAGCCAATCGTTAGCTTGGCCGTGCGGTTTTAAAAGCAGTGCCGACAAGGCCGGACTAAGCGTTAATGAATTTATAGCTGATATTACAGTTGATATAGTGATAGTAAGTGCAAACTGCTTGTAAAACTGACCCGTAAGGCCGCTCATGAAAGCGGTTGGAATAAACACCGCAGCCAACACCAAGGTTGTTGCAATGATTGGGCCGGTCACCTCTTTCATTGCTTGCACCGTTGCATCAAACGGTGATTTCCCTTGTGCTATATTACGTTCAACGTTTTCAACAACAACAATAGCGTCATCTACCACAATGCCTATTGCTAACACTAAACCAAACAACGACAACGCGTTTAGTGAGAACCCCATCAGCTGCATAAACGCAAACGTGCCTACTAAAGAAATAGGTACTGCAACCAAGGGAATAATAGAAGCGCGCCATGTTTGTAAAAACAGGACCACGACCAATACAACCAATAGCACCGCTTCAAATAATGTATCGACTACCGCTTCAATTGAACCGCGCACGAATACCGTAGGGTCGTAGACAATGTCATACTCTAAGCCATCAGGAAACATGCTAGACAGCGCTGCCATTCTCGCTCGCACGTCGTCAGAAATTTGAATAGCGTTTGAACCTGGTGCTTGAAATATAGGAATAGCCGCCGCGGGGTTATTGTTGAGTAACGAACGCAAAGCGTAGTTATTGGCCCCTAGTTCGATCCGCGCAACATCTTTTAAGCGAGTAATTTCACCGTTACTCCCCGATTTCACGATTATATTTTCAAATTCGGTTTCGTCTTTGAGCCTTCCGCGAACGTTTATTAATAGCTGAAACTCACTGCTTCCAGTAGGTTGTGCCCCCAGACTTCCGGCAGCGGCTTGTTGATTTTGATCTGCGATGGCGGCGACAACATCACCGGGATTCATTTGCAGTGCAGCAAGTTTGTTGGGGTCTAGCCATACGCGCATGCTGAATTCACCGGCGCCGAATAAGCGCACTTGTCCCACGCCATCAATACGCGCCAGCTCATCTTTAACGAATTGATCGGCATAGTTTGACAAATAAAGCATGTCGTAGCGGTTATCTGGCGATGTTAAATGCACCACCATGGTAAGGTCAGGTGATGACTTTTCAGTAACCACACCTAAACGCTGCACTTCTTGTGGCAAGCGCGGCGTCGCACGATTGACTCTATTTTGCACAAGCGTAGTGGCGGCATCGGGATCAGTACCGATTGCAAATGTAATCGTTAATGTCATACGGCCATCACTTGTTGCTTGTGATGACATATAAAGCATATTCTCAACACCGTTAATCTCTTGCTCTAACGGTGTCGCGACAGTTTCAGCGATAACTTCTGGGTTTGCACCAGGATAGTTCGCGGTGACTACCACGGTAGGCGGCACCACTTCGGGGTATTCTGTGATGGGGAGTTGCCATACTGCAATGGCCCCACCAATAAAAATAAGTAAAGACAATACGCCCGCGAAGATGGGGCGGCTAATAAAAAACTGCGATATGTTCATGTTACTTCAGACCTACTGTCGCGGCCGTAGTTGAAAATGCGCCACCAGACAGTACATCTTCGTATTGCGACATATCATGAGTTGACTGTGTCTCATTATCTACACGAGACTGCCATGCAGTTAGGTTTGCAAGCGCCTCGTTATCCGCCATCGCTACATTATTAGGCATTACCACCGCACCGGGGCGTACACGTTGCAAGCCGTCAACCACCACTTTATCACGTGCCGTTAAGCCCGACGTAATAATACGCATATTGCCCACCTTGTCTCCAAGGGTTACCGCTCGATACTCAACGTTATTTTCAGCATTCACCACTAACACATATTTGTTGTTTAGATCTGTGCCAATGGCTTTCTCTTTAATAAGAATACCTTCATTATTCGTGTCACCTGCCAACTTAAGGTGGGCAAATAAACCAGGAATAAGACGACCGTCTTTATTATCAAACACCGCCCTGACACGCAGAGTACCGGTACTGCTATTCACCTGATTGTCGATGAAGTCAATTTTGCCCCAATGACTATGCTCAGTTTCATTCGCTAGGCGCATTGCAACAGGTTGGTCACTCACTGCGCTAGACGTATTTTTATCGCCTGTTAAATAGTTCAGGTAGGTTTGTTCATCAATATCAAAATAAGCGTATAAACGTTCAGTTGAGACAATGCGCGTCAGTTCGCTCTGCCCTGCGGTAACGAAATTGCCTTGCGTAATATTGGCACGAGAGATTCGGCCAGAAATTGGCGCTTCGACGCGGGCAAAGCCACGATTAAGACGGGCTATATCGAGTAACGCTTGAGTTTGATTTAGGCTGGCTAGCGCTTGATTCTTTTCTGACAGACGCGCATCTAATACCTCTTCTGATACGGCTTGTGTTTTTCGCAGCTTCGCTGCTCGTTCATAGTTATGGTCAGCCAAGGCCAAGCGACTTTTCGCTTCTTCTAGTTGCGCCGTTAAACGGGCTACTTCAGCTTTGAAAGTGCGATTATCAATGAGGAATAATGTTTGCCCCTGTTGGACATACTCACCTTCCTCAAAGGCAACGAAGTCGATATAGCCAGACACTCTGGGGCGTAACGCAACGGTTTGTACCGATTCTAAGCGCCCAGTAAAATTATCCCACTCAGTCAGACGTTGCGACACAACGGTAGCGACATCGACCGGCACCGCATTGTTCGCTTGCATCGTTTGACCCGTATCCTGCTCGTCTGTGCATGCAACCATAAGCGCAGTAATACACACTATTGCGAATAGGCGTGGTAATGTTTTCATTGCAATGATTCTCTTAAAATTTTCAACTAAAGGTTCAATGCCGCGCATTATGCTAAAGTCTAAAGAATAAAAATAATTATATTTTCATATGCAACACATCACATCATGTTATATATTTACTCTTAAGATCCATGGTGAGCAAAAAACCAACGCGGGAGAGTAAAATGCGTCCACATGATTTAAATTTATTGATGATTTTTGATGCCATTATGACCGAAGGGGCAATCACTCGAGCGGCAGACAGGTTGTCAATGACGCAGCCCGCTGTCTCAAATGCTTTATCGAGAATGCGCACAGCATGGAACGATGAACTGTTTGTAAAAGATGGCAGAGGGATACAGCCCACTTCCTTCGCAAAAAATTTATGGAGCCAAATTCAAGGCCCGCTTGGTGAGCTTGAAGTGGCGGTTAACCCAAGCGATTTTAATCCAGCTACTGCAAAACGAACGTTCAGAATTGCCGCCACTGATAGCATTGTTTCAATGGTCTGGGGGCCCCTTAGGAAAGTCATAGAAAATGAAGCGCCCGGTATTAACATTCATGCGATCCCCAATTACGACATGGAAACCGATAAAATACTCAAAGACGCCGAGGCTGAACTGACATTCTCGAAATACCAAGAGCCAGGCTCAGTGATCCGCGCAGAGCACGTTCTAGACCCAAGTTGGGTTGTTGTGATGCGTCCAGACCACCCGCTGGCGAAATCACAGCTTACGCTAGAAGACTTTATTGCGGCAGATCACTTACTGGTGTCGGTAACAGGTGATGTCACAGGTCCCACCGATCAAGTATTGGCAAATATGGGCCTTAAACGCCGTGTTGCGATGTCAGTGAATCAATTTTACAACGCAACGCCACTGCTCAAGGAAAGTAACTTAATATGCGTAGCACCCTCACTGGTCATGGAACAAGAGATATTTTCAGGTGAGCTAGCGGTGTTTGAAACGCCAATTGAAATTGTCAGCTCACCTTTGTCAGTAATGTGGCATAAGCGTCAAGATCAGGATGCCGGATTACAATGGCTTAGAGGGTTAGTGGTGAAATTTATACGTGAGCGTGTACAACGCCATGAAATGCTGCTTTCTCAGTGTTGCCGAAAAGCGTATTGTGCAGAAACCGTAAAGCGCTTTTTAGACCAACGCAATATGGACTGCAGCTCTTTTACTCCAGCGCATTTGTCGCAAACGGACAGTAACGACAACTTCAGTGGGCTTGCAGCTGAAGAAAAGGCGACGGCTTAAGACAAAGAGGTGAAGCCACCCTGCGTTTTTAAGTAAGCTAAGGCTTCACTCTCATCAATACAAAATGCATAGTTTATTTGCGCATGAGTATAAACCCGTTCAAATTGGCTTTTTACCAACATGGGGATATCCGCGTCTTTCGTTACCAATGCGCACGCTGTCATGCCATAGCGCTTACGCAACTTGATAGACGCCACCAACGCATTTTCCGCTTCTGGAGTAAGAATACCGGTTCCCTGAACGAACCCCATAAAACACCAAGGCTTACCGTTAAGTGAGAGAGTAACCTTGCGTACGTCGTCATGATATTGCTCAAGTATCTGCTTCGTGACGATGCCTTTTCCATCTACGCGAATAATATTCCCGAGTAGTTCGATGACATATTCACCATGTTTAGATTTTACTTTTGCAATGTTGTTTTCTGCTTCAGTCATAATCGACCATAAAGGTATATTTGCGTTATCCCAATAACGAGTTTATCGATATAAAAAAAGAAGTAAAATAAAAAAACCCGCTAAAGAAGCGGGTTTTTGCTAAACAACCTAAGAAAAATTTACTTCTTTTTCTTTGCCTTAGGGTTAGGCAAATCAGTAATACTACCTTCAAAGATTTCAGACGCTAGGCCAATAGACTCATTTAGCGTTGGGTGAGCATGGATAGTTAATGCAACGTCTTCGGCGTCTGCACCCATTTCTAGTGCTAAACCGATTTCACCAAGCATTTCACCAGCGTTAGTGCCTATCATGGCACCACCGATAACGCGGCCGCTTTCTTTGTCGAAGATCATCTTCGTCATACCGTTAGTTGCATCAGATGCAATTGCGCGGCCTGAGGCAGCCCATGGGAATACCGCAGTTTCGTAGCTTAGGCCCTGCTCTTTCGCTTCTTTTTCAGTAACACCAACCCAAGCAACTTCTGGCTCAGTATAAGCTACTGAAGGAATACCACGTGGGTCGAAGTAATGTTTCTTACCTGAAATAACTTCAGCTGCAACATGCCCTTCGTGAACCGCTTTGTGCGCAAGCATAGGCTGACCAACAAGGTCGCCAATCGCAAAAATATGGTCAACGTTGGTGCGCATTTGCTTATCAACACTGATAAAGCCACGCTCATCAACGTTAACACCAGCAGCTTCTGCGCCCACTAGCTTACCGTTTGGCTTACGACCAACAGCAACAAGGACTTTGTCGTAGCGTACTTGGTCAGATGGCGCGTTCTTGCCTTCGAAGGTTACGTACAAGCCATCATCTTTTGCTTCAACCGCTGTTACCTTGGTCTCTAGCATAATATTGAATTTTTCTTTGTAGTCTTTCATGAATACTTTCATGATATCTTTATCAGCAGCTGGAATAAGCTGATCTAAAAATTCAACTACGTCGATTTTTGAGCCAAGTGCTTCGTAAACCGTCCCCATCTCTAGACCGATGATACCACCGCCTAGTACTAGCATTTTCTCTGGAATATCTTTCATTTCCAGCGCGCCAGTTGAGTCGATTACACGGTCATCTTCAGGGATGAACGGCAGACTTACTGGCTCAGAGCCAGCAGCAATAATGGCATTTTCAAACGTGATAGTAGTAACATCGTCACCATTTTTCACTTCTAATGTATTTGCGCCTGTGAACTTACCAAAGCCTTGTACATGCTTGGTTTTACGCATTTTAGACATACCGCCAAGACCGTTAGTTAATTGCTTAACAACGCCGTCTTTGTAATCGCGGATCTTGTCTAAATCGATGGTAGGCTCGCCAAACGTGACACCGTGACTTGCAAGGTGCTTCGCTTCTTTCATCACTTTCGCTACATGAAGAAGGGCTTTTGATGGAATACAACCAACGTTAAGACAAACACCACCAAGAGAGTCGCGAGAGTCTACGATAACTGTTTCAATACCTAAATCAGCTGCACGAAATGCTGCTGAATAACCGCCAGGGCCGCCGCCCAGTACCACCAATTGCGTTTTAATTTCGCTCATTGTGAACCTCAATCCTGTTCTTTTAGGGTCATGCTATTGCTTTTGTGTAATAGCATAACCTAAATGCCACCAAATGGGCTTATAAAATCGTCGAAAATGTCACTGATATTGTAAACTTTTTCGACCTTTTACTTAAAGTATGATTCTGCGTAAGTCAGTCAAGTTTGCAGCAACCTCAGTAGAGAATCTAGCCCCCACTGCACCGTCAATTACACGGTGATCGTAAGATAGGCTCAGCGGCACCATCAAACGAGGTTCAAACTCACTGCCGTTCCACTTCGGCTTCATCTCAGACTTTGACACACCTAATATGGCGACTTCTGGTGCATTTACAATAGGCGTAAATGCCGTACCGCCAATACCGCCTAGACTAGAGATGGTAAACGTACCGCCTTGCATGTCTGCAGCTTTAAGTTTTCCGTCGCGGGCTTTCTTAGACGTTTCAATAAGCTCGCGAGACAGTTCTTCAATACCTTTCTTATTCACGTCACGAATAACAGGTACAACAAGGCCACCCGGTGTTTCTACCGCAATACCAATGTTGATGTACTTCTTAATGATCAAGCTCTCGCCGTCGTCTGACAGTGACGAGTTGAACACTTCGTATTTCTCAAGGGCTTTTGCTACCGCTTTCATTACGAACACAAGTGGCGTGATCTTAAGACCAGACTTAATTTTCGCGTGGTAAGCGTTTTGCTCTTTACGGAAATCTTCAACGTCAGTGATATCGGCTTCATCAAACTGCGTAACGTGAGGAATTGTCGCCCAGTTACGGTGTAAGAACGGTCCGGAAATCTTTTGGATACGCGACAGCTTTTGCTCTTCAATTTCACCAAACTTGCTGTGGTCAATAGGTTTAACCGGCACAATTTGAAGTACATTGTCACCTACCGGCGCACTGCCCGATGCCCCTGCAGTTCGTGGCTTAGCCAACTCTGCTTTCACATAGGCTTGAACGTCTTCTTTCAAGATACGGTTTTTAGGGCCTGAGCCGCTCACCAATGTAAGGTCTACACCGAACTCACGCGCAACGCGTCTAACAGACGGTGAAGCGTGTGCTTTTCCAGTGCTTTTGACTTCTGGTGCTTCTGGCACAGGAGAACGACTCTCAGATGCCTCTTGCTTTGGTGTTTCGTTCTTTGGCGCTTCAGCTGGTTTTTCTGCCGGTTTTTCAGAAGTCTGCGCCGGTGCTTGTCCGCTACTGGTTTCTAGTTTAACCACTAGCGTACCTTGCTTAACTTTATCACCGGTTTTAATAAAGACTTCTTTGATAGTACCCGCATGAGTTGAAGGTACATCCATGGTGGCTTTATCAGTTTCTAGCGTAATTAAGCCGTCTTCTTTTTCAACGGTATCGCCAGCTGATACAAGCACGTCGATAACGTCAACTTCACCGTCTTCACCAATATCTGGTACAGCCACTTCAATCGTTTCGCTGCTAGAAGAGGCACTTGCTTGAGGTGCACTTTCCTCTTTTGCAGGCGCTTCTTGTTGAGCGGGTGCTGAATTGCTTTCACTTGAACCGCCTTCACCAGCAATTTCAAGCTTAATAACAACGGTACCCTCTTTGACTTTATCGCCAGTACTAATGAATACTTCCTTCACGGTACCTGCATGTGTTGAAGGCACATCCATGGTGGCTTTGTCGGTTTCAAGCGTGATCAGGCCATCTTCTTTTTCGATGGTATCCCCCACCGAAACCAGAACGTCAATAACGTCAACCTCGCCATCTGCACCAATATCCGGCACTGCGACTTCAATGACTTCACTGCCGCCAGCGGCGGTAGGTGCTGCGTCTGATTGTTTTTCTTCTTTAGGAGCTTCTTGCTTAGGCGCATCTTGCGCATCATCAGAAGCCGTTTCTTCTGATGCGTTATCACTGCCAGCAGCCTTCATTTCCCCAATCACATCGCCTTCTTTGATTTTATCGCCTACTGATACAGACAAGCTTACAATCTCACCTTCAAATGGTGCTGGGATGTCCATTGACGCCTTGTCACTTTCAACAGTAACAACGCCTTCATCTGCCTCAATGTTGTCGCCTACGGCAACACATAGCTCGATAACTTCAACTTCGTCACCACCTACATCGGGTACGATAATCTTTTGAATATCTGACATATGTAAAATACCTTATCTGGCTTATGCGTATAGTGGGTTAAGTTTTTCAGCGTTAATATCAAAACGCTTAATAGCTTCTGCTACCACTTTCTTCTCAACGTCACCGCGCTGAGCCAATTCGTAAAGTGATGCAACCACAATATATGACGCATTAACTTCAAAATGAGTACGCAAGTTTTCGCGGCTATCGCTTCGACCGAAACCGTCTGTACCTAGGCAGCGATATTCAGTATCGATGAACGCACGTACTTGGTCTGAGTAATTCTTAACGTAGTCAGTCGCAGAAATCGCAGGGCCTGCATCTTTCGTAATCACTTGACCAATGTAAGGTACCTTTTGCTCAGCTTCTGGGTTAAGCATGTTCCAACGCGCTACGTCTTGCCCTTCACGGGCTAATTCGTTGAACGAGGTTACCGAATAAACGTCAGAAGACACGTTGTAATCGTCACAAAGAATTTGTGCTGCTTTGCGCACTTCATTCAATATGGTACCCGAGCCCATAAGCTGAACATTAAGCTTAGCTTTTTCGCTCTCGACGCGTTCTAGCTTGTAGATGCCTTTAATGATTTGCTCAGCAATATCATCACTTTCTGGCATTGCAGGGTGCTGATAGTTCTCGTTCATCAACGTTAGGTAATAGAAAACGTTTTCGTTGTTACCGTACATACGACGAAGACCGTCTTGAACGATAACCGCTACTTCGTAACCATACGTTGGGTCGTAAGTAATACAGTTTGGAATTAGGTTCGCCTGAACATGTGAGTGACCATCTTGATGCTGTAGACCTTCGCCGTTAAGGGTCGTTCTACCCGCTGTTGCACCTAATAGGAAACCACGTGCTTGGCTATCACCTGCTGCCCATGCAAGGTCGCCAACGCGTTGGAATCCAAACATTGAGTAGTATATGTAGAACGGGATCGTAGTGGCGTTACACGTTGAATACGACGTACCCGCCGCGACCCATGATGCCATTGCACCTAGCTCGTTAATGCCTTCTTGCAGTACCTGGCCTTTTTTATCTTCGCGATAGTACGCCACTTGGTCAGCGTCCTGCGGAACATATTTCTGACCTTCGTTAGCGTAAATACCCACCTGACGGAATAATCCTTCCATACCAAAAGTACGGGCTTCATCAGGAATGATTGGTACTATTCGCTTGCCAATCTTCTTGTCTTTTAACAATGCATTAAGAACTCGTACAAATGTCATCGTTGATGACACCTGGCGGTCGCCAGACCCTTTCAAAATAGCATCAAATGCCGACAGTTCTGGTACTTCTAACTGCTCTTCAGCTTGTTCTCTACGCGACGGTAGATAACCACCTAACGCTTCACGGCGCGCGCGAAGATACTTCATCTCTTCACTGTCTTCTTCAAACTTGAAGTAAGGAAGATCTGCAATTTTCTCGTCTGCTACTGGAATATTAAAACGGTCGCGGAATAGCTTGATTGATTCCACATCCATTTTCTTCACGTTGTGCGCGACGTTTTGCGCTTCCCCTGATGCACCTAAACCAAAACCTTTAACTGTTTTAGCAAGAATTACCGTTGGGCGGCCTTTTGTATCAATGGCTTTTTGGTAAGCAGCGAATACTTTTACTGGATCGTGACCACCGCGATTCAAGCGCCAAATATCATCGTCTGACATATTAGCGACAAGTGCCGCTGTTTCAGGATATTTGTTGAAGAAGTTTTCACGGGTGTACTTACCGCCTTTGGCTTTACAGTTCTGGTATTCACCGTCGACCGTTTCACCCATTAGCTGAATAAGCTTGCCTGATTTATCGCGCGCTAGAAGCTCGTCCCAGTAGCTACCCCAGATAACTTTTACGACTTCCCAACCCGCGCCGCGGAATGTGCCTTCAAGCTCTTGAATAATTTTGCCGTTACCACGTACCGGACCATCAAGACGCTGTAAATTACAGTTGATGACAAACGTAAGGTTATCGAGGCCTTCGCGAGACGCAAGACCGATTGCACCCAAACTTTCTGGTTCATCACACTCACCGTCACCCATGTAGCAGTAAACGCGCTGACCTGAACAGTCTTTGATACCGCGGTTCGTTAGGTACTTAAGGAAACGAGCAGTATAGATAGCTTGAAGTGGGCCCAAGCCCATCGATACCGTAGGAAACTGCCAGTAGTCTTTCATTAAGTGTGGATGTGGGTAAGACGATAGACCGTCACCCGCACATTCTTGACGGAAATTATTTAACTGGTCTTCAGTTAGGTTTCCTTCCATGTATGAACGCGCGTATATACCAGGAGAGATATGGCCCTGAGCGAAAATGAAGTCGCCACCTTGGTTTTCATTCGGTGCTTTGAAGAAGTGATTAAAACCGACATCATAAAGCATCGCAGATGATGCGAAACTACCAATATGACCACCAAGTTCAAGGTCTTTCTTAGATGCACGCAGTACAATCATCAATGCATTCCAACGAATGGCAGCACGAATACGCGCTTCAATCGTTAAATCACCAGGCATTTTCGGCTCTTGGGCCGAGGGAATGGTGTTGATGTAAGCGGTAGTCGCGTCGTATGGTAAATGTGCGCCGCTACGTCGAGCTTTATCAATCAGCTTCTCGAGCAAGTAATGCGCGCGTTCTACGCCTTCTTCTTCTAATACAGACTCAAGCGCATCAATCCACTCTTTCGTTTCTTGAGGGTCGACATCTTGGTGCAACATATCAGTCATGGTGCCATCCTATTTTTTCTTATATAGACAATCTTCCCTAAGGTTTCCGCTTTATACATAAAGCACCGAAGAGAAGACAAACTAAACAACGTTGTACTCACAGTGATCCGATATGGCTCACCTGCTAATGCAGAGATTCTGGCAAAACGACCAGATCACTGCGAACTTCTATTCTCACATGTCATGAGAAATTAAATTTCTAACCGTCGTAACGCGCGCTGAACGCGACTATCACGCTGGTTAATGGTTAATAACGTTTTTTCGATGAATGCAAGGTGCGTATTACACGCCTGGCGCGCGGCCTCGGGGTCTCGCGCAGCAATTGCTTCAACAATTTCTCGACGCTGTCTCGCTATGTCGTTACCGGTATCGGTGTGCATAGCCAGCATGTCTAAATTTCGTTCGATATTCTCAACTAACATACTTTGCATCGTACTCATTACGTGCAATAGCACCATGTTATGAGAGGCTCGCGCCATAATAATGTAAAACTGCCCGAGAGCTTCTGCTTGCTGCCGCTTGCTTTCGCCCGCTTCAGGGGTTGGCAATTCGTTCAATGCGGTTTTTAACGCATCGTAGTCTTCGGGTTGCCCTCGAAGTGCAGCATAGTATGCAGCCATACCTTCAAGCGCGTGTCTGAACTCCAAAAGATCAAACTGTGTTTCTGGACGTTTACTGACTAACGCCATCAGTGGGTCGGTCATTGCTGAGTTTAAATTGCGATTAACAAACGTACCGCCTCCCTGCTTTCGGTCCACTAAACCACGCGCTTGCAAATTACCGATTGCCTCTCGTAGTGAAGGTCGAGACACATCGAACTGCAACGCCAGCTCTCTTTCGGGAGGGAGTTTTTGGCCTGCCAATAAAGAGCCGTCAAGAATCATCGATTCAAGTTGCTCAGTTATTACATCTGCAAGTTTCTTTCGCTGCTGACGCATGCGGCTACCCTATTTTCTACTTATGTCGAGGCGCTAGTGTAAAATAAATGAACAATAAATCAATATTGGTAATACCATTTTACCTATACAGTTTAAGGCAGTTCTATTCTTAGGTAAACACTCTCAAGCATAGCAAAGCCTTGGCGTATTGCTCGATGCCTTCCTTTATCATTGAAAATAATAGAAAAAGTAACTAATGCCGAACTGGTCTGATGAGGAAGAATGGAGAAGATTTAACGTAGAAGATGGCTGATTTATATGTCATTTTTCTACAATCAGCCAACAGTTGGTAACGAGAAGGGCAACAGACTAGACACAATTAATGCGTTTTTATTAGCAGTACACTAAGCCAATGAGCCAACAACCGTTAACGCTGAGGTAATAACTAATAAAAAGATAACATTTCGCTTAGCAAGCTTAACCAGAACTTGGGGCTCAATAGCAGCATTGTTTTGCTGTGCTTCCTGTTCTTCTGGCGTTAACATTTCAGCCTTTGAAGATACATGTGTAAGCAATATATACGCTGATACATTGAGCGAAAAGACGTGACTAAGCCATTCAGACAGTGCGCGCGAAAAGTGCCCCATCATTAACATTCCGAATGCGGTGATCCTTACCGGAATATAATCAAGCGCAAACATAAGATTTAATGCCGCGTCTCGCAAAGGATGTTGCCGATTACACAACACTTCTGTCGTGCTTCGGCTAAGGGAATAGAACAACGCTCCTGGCGCGCCAAAGGCAATAAAAAACAGCATGACAGCAGCATAATGTTGGTAGTTTAGCCACGTTAAATGTTGACCAAAACTTCGACCTTCTTCTTGGGCATTGTGTGAATGCGGTACTTCACTTGTGCAGTGACCTAACTGGTCTGTATACATACTGCATGCTTGCACATCACCGCGGTGTGCTGCGTTTAAGAAGCACTTATACGTCGCGCGCAATGCAGGACAACCTATACAAACAAATAATATAAAACTTTGCTCAATAAACGTGAGGAAGGTACCTAGCAACCAATGCTCAATTGCACCTAGAAGTAACGCTGGTAGCAACAAACTCAAGTATAAAGTGAACGCTGATGAACTGTTGGTAAGCCAACCTTTACCCGCTATCCATTCTCGATATTGCTCGGCATACTTTTCAATATGCCAATTAGGTTGTTTATTAACCAGGCGTTCTACGCTCAATACCAGCAACAAACTCATTAAAATCATGCTAAACCCTTATTTTTATTGAGGTAGCTTAAGAGGACGACGATAAACTGGTTCTAAACCGTGCCCAATCAAACGCGCATCCAGGATCCGTTTTTCTTCCCGGAGCAATATCATTATGCCCCACAATACGCCCTAAAGTGATCCGAGGATAGTGAGAACGGATGAAATTGGAAACTTCACTAAGTGTTTGATATTGCTCGTCGGTATAAGGGAGCGTATCGGTTCCCTCTAATTCAATACCAATTGAAAAGTCATTACAACGGGAGACGCCTTGAAACGTGGAGACACCCGCATGCCATGCACGTGCATTAAAAGGCACAAACTGTTCTACCTTGCCCGTACGATAAATCACACAATGCGCGGAGACTCGCAGCCCTGCAATATCCTTATAAAATGGGTGTTCACTCGGGTTAAGCGTTCCGGTGAATAATTGCCGAATACCGCTCGTACCAAACTGCGAGGGAGGTAAAGAAATATTATGGATAACCAGTAAGCTTACTTCCGCTCCCGCTGGCCGTTCATCGTAATGTGGGCAATCTACTTGAGTAGCGTTTTCGTATAACGTCATGTTAATTCATCTTTTACTGTATTACTGTTAACTACACTGGCACGAAATGGCATTGTAAAGAACAGGAAGAACAACAAAAACAACGATTTCTGTCAAACTAAACCGCCACTACGGAACCAAAAGTTAACTAAGTAGTAGTAGTGAACAGCGCATACAGGTAAACAAGGGTATTAAATGAGCGATATGAATAGCGAGCACGGCGACAGTACTGCCGGAAAGTGGATGGTCATACTCGCGTGGGTTTGTGGTTTCGGGTTACTCGTCTTTGTCTTTTCAGATTTGTTAGAAAAACAGGTTAATCCAAACTCGACACCGGAGTCTCAGCGTGTGGGTTCGCAAACAGAAGTGCGGCTGAAACAAAATAGAGCAGGTCACTATGTCACTACAGGGTTTATTAACGGTGAAGAAGTGACCTTTCTGGTTGATACTGGCGCGACAGATGTTGCCGTACCCGCTCACCTGGCGAAAAGATTACAACTAGAAGCAGGAAGACAAGGCTTAGCGCGAACGGCCAACGGTACAGTGCGCATTGCAGAGTCTCGTATTAATACCCTACGCATTGGCGATATTGTAGTGCGCGACGTTGAAGCAAATTTAAACCCTGGTATGCAAGATGACCATATTTTGCTTGGAATGAGCGTTCTTCGCCAATTAGAGTTTACTCAGCGCGGAGATTGGTTAATATTGCGTACCCTTTAGCTGACTAGTGCAAATAACATGACATCTCCTGACATTCACGCAATTCGTGAACAAGTAAAGCAAGCATTGATAGAAGACCTTGGCGGCGAACTTAATGCCAGCAATGATATTACTGCAAACCTTATTGATAAAAGTGTGACAGCGAATGCGACCATTATTACCCGCGAACCGTGCGTGGTGTGTGGGGTATCGTGGGTAAATGAAGCCTTTGCACTTATTGACGACACTGTTTCATTAGACTGGCACGTTAGCGAAGGTGATAAGGTTGATGCCAACACCATACTGGTTAGCTTGTCAGGTTCGGCACGCGCAATATTGACCGCTGAAAGAACAGCATTAAACTTTTTTCAAACCTTATCAGGTACCGCAACGACAACATCCCGCTATGCAGCACTTCTTGAGGGAAGCAACACCAAGATTCTCGATACAAGAAAAACGCTACCCGGTTTACGACTTGCTCAAAAGTATGCCGTAGCCTGCGGCGGTGGTAAGAACCATCGCATTGGGCTATTTGACGCCTTTCTGATAAAAGAGAACCATATTTTTTCTTGTGGTGGTATTGAACAAGCGGTTCAGCGCGCAAAAACGATGATGCCCGGTAAGTTAGTCGAAGTGGAAGTTGAAAATCATCAAGAGTTAGAGGACGCGTTATCAGCTGGCGCTGACATTATTATGTTAGACAACTTCACTAATGAACAGATCCAACATGCAGTTGCACTAACACAAGGGCAAGCTAAACTTGAAGTGTCAGGAAATATTACTGACGAGAGACTCTCATCGTTAGCTACCTTGGGAGTAGATTACATTTCATCAGGCGCGCTGACAAAACATGTAAATGCAATAGACCTGTCATTGCGTATAGCGCTTGGTACAAAGTAGCGCTCTCGCGCGAGGCGGTTTAAGTAAGAGGAAATGTTTGCGCATTACCTCTCGACAGGCGAAAGGTATTGGTCGACGGTGCAGTGGACGCCGCATGTATAATAGGCTATAACTAAGGTAACTTACGGATTATTATACGAAAGTTTAACTAGCCACGTATGCAAAGCGCTGTTGATACATGTCATACTGTAAAACGAAGACATCGGTATAGTTTCTTATACTTGTCACAGACAAATAAAATTCTATACTGAGCATCAAGTACCGGGGTCGTTTAAAAGGACGTCTCAGGTATAAACGTCAATTTGAAGATATTTTAACTTTACGTGTTATACACGTCCCGGAGAAAGACCATGAAAAACATGAACACTAAAAACCAAAACGGTTTCACCCTAATCGAACTAATGATTGTTGTAGCAATCATCGGTATTCTTGCTGCTATCGCATTACCTGCCTATCAGAACTACACGCAAAAAGCGAAGTTCACTGAAGTGACTAACGCGACAGCTGCTGCGAAAACCTCTGTAGAAATTTGCTATGCATCTACCAATGACATTACTGCATGTGACGGCGGTACTAACGGCATTCCAGCTGACATTACTGCGTCAGCAGCTGCAGCTACAGTTGACGTTGTTGGCGTAAGCACAGCGAATGGTGTAATTACAGCGACTCAGCACGGTGATTTAGGCCTTTCAGGTACTGGTTCATACACATTGACGCCTAACATCGACAATAATCGCATTATCTGGGCTGCTGCTTGCGACCCAGCAACACTATGCTAATTAAGTCATAATTTTCAATAATAAAAGCCCGGTGAATACTGGGCTTTTTTGTCTACATTCCTAGCGAACCATATTAATAGCTGAGTAAAAGTAATGGCAAAAGCAGCAACGATGTTTACCTGGCAAGGCAAAGACCGGCAAGGGCAGTCTCGTAAAGGCGAAATTTCAGCAACATCGCTGTCAGAGGCTAAAAACTTACTTCGCCGACAAGGTATTTCAGCGAACAAAGTTAAAAAACTTAGCAAACCCCTATTTGGCCGTGGTGGTCAAAAAATCGTTGCCGCCGACATTTCTGTTGTATCTCGCCAAATCGCGACCATGCTTGCTGCAGGTGTTACGTTAATACAGTCGTTAGAGATGATAGCGCAAGGCCATGCTAAAGCGTCTATGCGAAAGCTATTAACGCAAATAACCGATGAAGTAAAAAGCGGTAATCCCCTCTCCGGCGCGTTAAGAAAACACCCAGACTACTTTGACGACTTATATTGTGACTTGGTGTATACCGGTGAACAATCTGGTGCACTGGAGCTTATTTACGACCGAATCGCTACCTATAAAGAAAAAGCCGAGGCGCTAAAGTCGAAAATTAAAAAAGCGATGTTTTACCCTATCGCGGTTGTGGTTGTCGCCTTTATTGTAACTACAATTCTACTTATTTTCGTGGTTCCTCAATTTGAGGAAATTTTTAGTAGCTTTGGTGCAGAATTGCCAGCGTTTACACAGTTTGTTTTAGCCATTTCTCGATTTGTGCAAGATTACGGTATTTTTATTGCGATTGGGATGGGCGGCGCAGGCGCAATGTTTATGCGCGCCCACAAAAAGAGCCAAAAGCTTAGGGATAATGTTGATAAAAATGTTCTCAAAATACCTGTGATTGGCGAAATACTTAAAAAAGCGAGTATTGCCCGCTTCACAAGGACACTTGCCACCACTTTTGCCGCCGGTGTTCCTTTAATTGGTGCATTAGAATCAGCGGCAGGCGCGTCAGGTAATGCGGTTTTTCGTGATGCTATTTTATTTATGCGAAAAGAAGTTGCCGGCGGTATGCCCATGCATACGGCGATGAGGGCAACCAATGTGTTCCCTGATATGGTTACGCAGATGATTGCCATTGGTGAAGAATCCGGTGCGGTTGATGAAATGCTAAGTAAAATTGCCACCATCTATGAGGCAGAGGTTGATGACATGGTTGATGGCTTAACCAGCTTACTTGAACCCATGATCATGGCTGTACTCGGTGTTGTCATTGGTGGCTTAATTGTTGCGATGTACTTGCCTATATTCCAGATGGGTGATGTGGTGTAGTATTCCTTTCGTTTTTGGCGGCAAACATGCCGCTACTAGCAAGTTTTTTTCATCATAACCCACACGACATAATAAAGAGTTTGCCTTAATGGAATCGGTTATTTTTTTAAGCCAGCAATACCCTACGTTCTTTTTTATCATGGTTTTCCTTGTAAGCTTAATGGTGGGAAGTTTTTTAAACGTTGTTATTTATCGCCTTCCAATAATGATGGAAAACAGCTGGAAAGAAGAATATGACACGTATTTTAACAACGAACCTACCACTCCCGTTTCCCCTTTCAATCTGTCGAAACCAGACAGTACATGCCCACACTGCAACCACAAAATAAGAGCCTGGGAAAACATACCGGTACTTAGCTACATATTCTTAAAAGGCAAATGTGCCTCATGTAAAACATCTATTTCGATGCGCTATCCGCTGGTTGAGCTTTTTACCGCAATTTCGTGTACTGCTGCAGCCTATTATTTCGGCCCCTCCACACAGGCGCTGTGGGCTATTGCCTTTACTTACGTACTTATTGCGTTACTTTTTATCGACCTTGATAAAATGCTATTACCCGACCAACTAACCTTACCGTTACTCTGGGTTGGGCTACTCCTTAGCACTCAGCACGTTTTTGTTGATACAACCGATGCCATTTTGGGCGCGGCGTTTGGTTATTTAAGTTTATGGTCGGTGTATTGGTTGTTCAAATTAACCACCGGTAAGGAAGGAATGGGTTACGGCGACTTTAAACTGTTAGCAGCACTTGGGGCATTCACTGGGTGGCAGGGGTTACCTATTATTATATTACTTTCTTCATTTGTGGGGGCAATCGCAGGCATTGCTATCATGGTAATACAAAATAAAGGGAAATCACTGGCTATTCCATTTGGCCCCTATCTCGCGGTAGCCGGTTGGCTTACGTTACTTTACAAAGACGCCATTACAACCACCTATTTAAACTGGGTTCTTTCATAATGAAAAATAAGTATGTCGTAGGGTTAACCGGTGGAATAGGTAGCGGTAAATCAGCAGTCAGCAATCGCTTCGCTGAGCTTGGTATTGATATCATCGACGCCGACGAAATTGCCAGAGAAGTAGTGGCTAAAGGCAGCATTGGGCTCTTAGAAATTGAAAAGCATTTTGGTCCATCCATGTTACTCGAGAACGGCTCTCTAAACCGTCCAGTACTAAGAGAGCGCGTGTTCTACAACAAAGAAGAACAAGCATGGCTAAACGCCCTATTACATCCACTTATTCGTGAGCGAATGCATCAGCTAATTGAGCAATCTCAAAGTGATTATTGTATTTTGGCTGTCCCGTTATTGGTTGAGAATAAACTAACGGTAATGTGTGACCGCGTGCTTGTTGTTGATTGCCCCGAAGCGTTGCAAATAACGCGAGCGACCCTGCGCGATGGCAGTACGACACAAACCATAAAAAATATTATGGCGGCGCAAGCATCACGAGACGATAGGCTTAGCGCTGCAGATGACGTTATTGATAACAGTGGCACACTGGAAAGCTTGTTACCCCAAGTACACGCGTTACACGCACAATATCTTTCAAAAAGTGCGCTCCGGACACGTTAAACTCCGATTTTTCGCACAGAATACATAAAAATACGCGTTTGTTTAAAAGTCGGCTTGGCTTAAACCGTTACATGCATTAGGCTTAACGGCTAAGTAACTGTGTTTAAAGGATAACCATGAGCGACGCTGTTTTCGAGTTCCCGTTAAAGGAAAAAGTACGTAATTATTTGCGTGTAGAACAGCTCATAGGTCAATTAAAGGCAACGGCTAAAATTGACAGCCCCCACATTCAACTGGTTTTTTTTGAACAACTTTTCGAGCTTCTTGACCTCATCGAGCGCTTAGATTTGCGTTCTGATATGGGGAAAGACCTAGAAGCTCATGAAAAAAATCTCGTCTACTGGTCTCGTCACCCTAAAATAGACAGTACCGCACTTGAGCAAGCGCTTAAAACCGTACTGTCGCTTAAAACGAAAATAAAGAACGAACGACGTTTTGGTAGCGCGTTAAAAGAAGATAAATTTTTAGGTAGTATAAGACAACGCTTTGCTATTCCTGGCGGTGCGTGTAGCTTTGACTTACCCAACCTTCATTTCTGGTTACAACAGCCAACAGAGTTAAAACAACGGGATATTGCTCAATGGCTTGATTCGCTGTCGATGCTTGATGATGCCATTGCGGTCAGTGTCTCGTTTATTAGAGAGCGCGGGCAATTTAGTACGGTAACGGCAGATAATGGCTTTTACCAAGGTGTCGCAGAAGATAAAAACGAACTGATCAGAGTTCGCTGTCGCACCGACCAAGGTTATTACCCAACACTCAGCGGTAACAAATATCGCTATGCACTTCGCTTCATGCAATTCACGCCACCTGAAGGTCAAAGTGCAGCTATTGATTCTGATATTCAATTTGCACTAGCCGCTTGTTAAACTAGCCCCATTAACCCTTATCGGAGTGTTTCTATGGTTGTAAACTGCCCAACGTGTGCTGCGCCTGTAACATGGTCTAGCGACAGTGAGTATCGCCCTTTTTGTAGCAAAAAATGCCAACTTATTGATTTAGGTGAATGGGCAACCGAAGAGCGAAAAATTGCAACGGAAAATAGTAAGCGTGATAGCCAAAACGACATTGATATAGAAGATATAGAGGCCATGTTAAGCCAACAATCTGATGACTTTTTTAAGCATTAAGGAAAGAAAAATGATTAAAAGTATTGCGCTTGTTGGTGGTACACACGGCAACGAGATGAGCGGTATCCAGCTTATCCAAAATTGGGAAAACCAAGGCACACCATCACGCTTTGACCTCTTAGATATTACGCTTTATACGGCCAACCCCGCCGCTATTGCAGCTAACACCCGTTTTTTGGAAGAAGATCTTAACCGCCAGTTTACCCACGCTGCTCTTGAAGAGGCGACGTCATCGCAGGAAAATGAACTCGCTAAAACCATCAACCAACAGCTTGGTCCAAAAGGCGCTTCAGCAACTGATTTAGTCATCGATATTCATAACACCACAAGTCATATGGGCGCCACATTAATCATTCTTGATACCAGTGATTTTTATGTGCAAATGGCACGGTACGTTAAGCAACACATGCCTGAATCAAATATCTTGGTTGAAGATGAGAAAGCGTATTTGGAGCATGGCTATTTATGTACCACGGGTAAATATGGTGTAATGATAGAAGTGGGCGCACAGCCCCAAGGTGTGTTACGAGAAGACGTATTTTTATCGACGCAAAAAATGGCTGAAGTGCTTCTCGACTTTTGTATCGCATTTAATAACGAAGAATGTGGTGACCTGCCACCTTGCGAAGCGTTTAGACTTGGTGAAAATATCTCTTTTCCACTCGATGAAGACGGCAACCGTACCGCCATGATTCATCATGCACTGCAAGATAGCGATTTTGTTCCGCTGGTTACAGGTGCACCTATGTTTAGAACCTTCGATGGGAAAGATATCGTATGGCAGGCTGATGAAACCACGTACCCGCATTTCATCAACGAAGCGGCCTACAATAAACTTCACGTGGCCTTTGCCACATCAACGCTTATTACCCTGTAAAGGGTAGTAAATTCAGCAGTACCGCAATAAAAAAACGCGCCTATGCGCGTTTTTTGTTCTAATCGTTGTAGCTTATGTTAAGCAAGTAGCGCGTCAATAATCGCGACATTTGCTACTGGAAACCTATCGGGGTCTAGAGCGGTCTTTTCCACCCACTCGTGGGCTTGCCCTTCTTTACCATGCGGCTCGCCGGAAAACGATGTCACGTTGTGAACATCGAGTTTTACCACCTTATCGCCGTAGTCATGGGTAATAACCGTAAGCGGGGTGCTCTCGCGAACCTCTATCCCTATTTCTTCAAACAACTCTCTCGACAGTGCTTCTTGAACAGTTTCATTCGCCTCGACCTTTCCGCCGGGGAATTCCCACAAACCGCCCTGATGAACATCATCGGGGCGAAGAGTGACAAAGATACGTTCATCACGGCAGACAACACCCACCGCTACGTGAACCACCTTCATTAGCTAAGCTTACCGTGGCACTGCTTGTATTTCTTACCAGAACCACACGGGCATGGGTCATTACGACCTACCTTCGGGCCATTGCGTACTTCCGAACGTACCTTATCGCTAGCCGCTTCTGGTGTTGCGGTCGTTTCTTCATGCTTAAAGTTCTTTGGTACGTCATCGGCTTGGCGACGTTGCTCTTCTACTTTTTCAACATCCTCTTCAGCCTGTACTTTCACACGAGCAAGAATAGTAATAACTTCAACCTTCAAGGCCTCAAGCATTTGTGAAAACAACGCGAATGACTCACGCTTGTATTCTTGCTTAGGGTTTTTCTGGGCATACCCACGAAGGTGAATACCTTGTCGTAAGTGATCCATCGCAGCCAAATGTTCTTTCCAGTGGCTGTCTAAGTTCTGAAGCATTACTGCTTTCTCGAACTGACGGATAACCTGCTCACCCACCACAGATTCTTTCGCTTTGTAGGCCGCAATAATTTCATTAAGAATGCGTTCTCTAAGCTTCTCTTCATAAAGCTTATCATCGTTTTCAAGCCAAGTTTTTAAAGGAAGCGCGACAGCAAAGTCTGCTTTTAAGCGCTCTTCTAGGCCATTCACGTCCCACATTTCTTCCAGCGATTGAGGTGGGATATATTCGTCGACAACACTGCTTACAACATCTTCACGTATTGCAGCAATGGTTTCGCTAATATCACCCTCATCAAGCAGTTCATTACGCTGTTCGTAAATTACTTTACGTTGATCGTTTGCAACGTCATCATATTCTAGCAATTGTTTACGAATATCGAAGTTACGCCCTTCTACCTTACGCTGAGCGTTCTCGATAGCCCGTGATACCCACGGATGTTCAATTGCCTCGCCTCGCTCCATACCCAAACGTTTCATCATATTGCCCATTTTTTCTGAGGCAAATATGCGCATTAGCGCGTCATCTAATGATAGATAGAAACGGCTTGAACCCGGGTCGCCTTGACGGCCAGAGCGGCCACGCAGCTGATTATCAATACGACGTGATTCGTGACGTTCAGTACCAATAATATGCAAGCCGCCTGATGCTAATACGTTGTCATGACTCTCCTTCCACTGCGCTTTAACTTTATCGATTTGAGCCTGTGTAGGATTCTCAATTTTTTCAAGTTCAGCCTGCCAGTTTCCTCCCAGCACGATATCCGTGCCGCGTCCTGCCATGTTGGTAGCAATAGTTACGGCGCCGGCTTTACCCGCTTGGGCTACGATGTCGGCTTCATGCTCATGGAATTTCGCATTAAGTACTTTATGAGGGATTTTCTCTTTCTTAAGAATACGAGAAATAAGCTCAGAGTTTTCGATAGATACCGTACCCACAAGTGTCGGTTGGCCGCGCTTAACGCACGCTTTTATATCGTCGACAATGGCTTCGTATTTCTCTTCCGCCGTTAAGTAGATAAGGTCGGCGTGATCTTTACGTTGCATCGGTCTATTAGTAGGAATAACAACAGTTTCTAGACCGTATATGTGTTGGAATTCAAACGCTTCTGTATCTGCAGTACCCGTCATGCCCGCAAGCTTATTAAACAAGCGGAAGTAATTCTGGAACGTGATAGAGGCAAGTGTTTGGTTTTCGTTTTGAATACGAACCCCTTCTTTTGCTTCTACGGCTTGATGTAAGCCTTCAGACCAACGACGCCCTTCCATTGTACGACCAGTATGTTCATCAACAATAACAATCTGATCTTCTTTAACAATATAATCAACATCTCGAGCAAACAATTTATGTGCGCGCAACGCGGCATTAATGTGGTGCAAGAGCGAGATATTGCCTGCGGCGAATAGCGACTCACCCTCAGGTAGCACGCCGGCTTCTTGCAGAATTTCTTCTACATGAAGTTGCCCGCGCTCGGTAAGATGAATTTGCTTAGCTTTAAGGTCGATAGTGTAGTCACCATCTCCCTCTTGCCCTTCTTCATCTTCTTTTTCTTGCTGGATAAGTTTAGGAATAATGGTATTAATGCGGCGGTAGAGTTCAGAGCTGTCTTCAGCTTGCCCAGAGATGATAAGCGGTGTACGCGCCTCATCGATAAGAATCGAGTCAACTTCATCCACAACCGCGTAATTAAGCTCGCGTTGAACGCGATCTTGAGGGCTGAATGCCATGTTATCGCGTAGATAATCAAAACCGAATTCGTTATTCGTGCCATACGTAACGTCAGCCTGATAAGCATCACGCTTTTGCTCTGAAGACAACCCAGGAACGTTACATCCAACGCGCATACCGAGAAAAGAGAAAAGCTGATTACTCCACTCGGCGTCACGACGAGCAAGGTAATCGTTAACCGTTACCACATGCACGCCCTTACCCGACAATGCATTTAGGTACGTAGGAAGTGTGGCAGTTAACGTTTTACCTTCACCCGTGCGCATTTCAGAAATTTTGCCTTGGTGTAAAACTTGGCCACCGAGCATTTGCACATCAAAATGACGCATGCCGTATACACGCTTACTGGCCTCTCTTACTGTGGCAAAAGCCTCAGTAAGCAGATCATCGAGGGTTTCCCCTTTTTCAATCCGCGCTTTAAATTCTTCAGTTTTAGCTTTTAGCGCCTCATCAGAAAGCTTTTCGTACTCTGCTTCCAGTGCATTGATGGCATCTACATTTTTTTGTAATTTTTTTAATAGACGGTCATTTCGGCTACCGAATACTTTTCTAAGGATGCTTGAAAACATTAGCTTGTATATTCCACTACTTGTCGAGGCGCTGTGCTGATAGCCACAGCTATATTAAAACGTAAAAGGCGCGCCTTTTTAAGGCGTACCAAGCGATATTAGTTGCGTAAACACACGTTTACTTACCTGGCTGCTACCAACGCTATTTTTTATAAACGTAAGGTAGAGGATCGATTTGCTTACCGTTTCTTATTACTTCGTAGTGAACATGAGCACCGGTCGAGCGACCAGTGTTGCCCATTTTGGCAACCGCTTGTCCTTTCGTAACAACGTCACCGATGGATACAAGAAGATTATCATTGTGCCCATATCGGGTCACAAAACCATCTCCATGCTCAATTTCAATCAGCTGGCCATAACCATAACGCTCGCCAGCCCAAGTAATAATACCCGCAGCAGTAGCGACAACGTTCTCTCCTGCTTTACCAGCGAAATCCAAGCCTTTGTGCATGGCAGGTTCACCAGTAAACGGATCGGCCCGCATACCATAATAAGACGACAACCATCCTGACTCTATCGGACGACCAGATAATTGGCTCTGTTCGTGGATATGGTGACCCCGCACTAAACTTTCAAGCATAGAAAGTTGTTGAGACTTAATATCAAGAGACGCTTCAAGTTGCGCAATCTCTTTAAGTATGGGGTCATCGTGGACGTTGTCCGGAATCGAAACAGGTACGAATGCGTCCAGGTCAGTCGCAGTCATACCAAGTTCAGACGCTATTTGCTTACCCTTTTCATCAAGCAGTGTTGCCTTAGCAGACAAGCTTGCAATATGGGAAAGCAATGCATTTAATTTAATTGTGGTTTGATGTTTTAGGGCTTTTACATCGGTTTGCGTCTCGTTAATTTCAGATTGCGCGAGACGCACACGTGACACATCTTCAGACACTGATTCAGTCGAACGACTTGAAACCAGCATAAAAATAGACGATAACACAGTCGCGCTCACCAATGTGCGCACGCTTATACTGTGTTTATAGCGTCTATTCTTGCCTGTTAATGTTATTGTTAATTTCATACCACAACTAAGAAATTTGTTCATTCGCATGGCCGACCCAGCGCAAGCTGCACAACGGTCGAGTATCGTTAGCCTATAATGGGGTAATAACGAAGTTTATCTGCGATGAATTAAGGTTACTGATGCTTACTTTATCATTTATAGCACTAAATGCTACCTGTAAAAAAACCGCCAAGTAGGCGGTTTTTAATTTTTAAGCCAGCGCTGGCATAGCATAACGAATTGGCGCGGCTTCTTGAGACTCGTAAGTCACGAATTCCCAACACTCTTTTTGCGCTAACAACGCATTTAATAATTTGTTATTTAAACCGTGGCCTGTTTTGTAGGCTCGCAGCTCACCGATAAGACTATGCCCACCTAGGTACAAATCACCGATTGCGTCTAGGATTTTATGCTTTAAGAACTCATCGTCATAACGTAACCCTTCAGGGTTAAGTACGCGAAACTCATCGAGCGCAACAGCATTTTCCATGCTACCGCCTAAAGCAAGATTATTCGCGTTCATGTATTCTAAGTCGCGCATGAAACCAAACGTACGCGCACGACTAACTTCGTTAACGTACGAGCACGAATCAAAATCCATCGTCATATGCTGGCGCGTTTGACTAATCACTGGATGATCGAAGTCAATCTGAAAATCTACTCTGAAACCGTTATAAGGAACCAATTCGGCCCACTTATCGTCTTCTTCTACGCGAACAGGTTTCTTGATGCGAATAAATTGCTTTGGTGCATTAAGTTCTTCAATGCCAGCGGATTGCAATAGGAATACGAAAGGGCTTGCACTTCCGTCCATGATAGGAAGCTCATTACTGTCCACTTCGACAATAATGTTATCGATCCCCAAACCCGCTAGCGCTGAAGCAAGATGTTCAACCGTTTGAATGGTCACGCCATCTTCATTATTTAAACACGTACACAGCATGGTATTACCCACCGCGTTTGCGCGCGATGGAATATCAACATGAGGTTCAAGGTCAACACGCCTAAACACGATACCCGTGTTTGCAGGCGCAGGCCGGAGAGTCATTGTGACCTTTTCCCCTTTATGAAGCCCAATTCCGGTTTCTTGTACCGGCTGCTTAATAGTACGTTGTCTAATCATATGCTTATGCTTTTACCTATCAAAAAAGCGGTCGCGTATTATAGTGAGTTATCACTTACTTGTCAAAAAACACGCAATTTCGAACGCAAAACTGATCTAAAAACACACAATTTTCACTGCGTATTCTATTCTTTTTAATAATTTACCGTTACTTACAGACAACAATAAACCTTAAAAATTCAATCTATTTCTAGACTGAATGGTTAGTCAGCTTGTTTGCGCAGAAACGCTGGAATATCTAAATATTCTAAGTCATTTCCGGGCTGAGCATCGTCCTCAGCTTTAAGTGCTTGATTGCCTTCTGTTCCACCTACCGAAGCACGTGATTCAGAAGCAACGCTGCTACCATACTCTTTCGCTGGCGTCGTCAAACGTGAACCTTCTGTGCTAACCAGTGAAATATCGGGCTTGCGCTCTGCACCGATACCAGTAGCAACGACAGTAACGCGAAGCTCATCAGTCATTTCCATATCGATAACCGTACCGACAACAACGGTGGCGTTCTCAGACGCAAACGCTTTCACTGCGTTACCAACGGTTTCAAACTCGTCAATGGCAAAATCAGGACCTGCTGTGATATTCACTAGAATTCCACGAGCACCTGACAAATCAATATCTTCAAGCAATGGACTTGCGATAGCTGCTTCTGATGCTTCTTCAGCGCGGTCTGGACCACTTGCTGCGCCGCTGCCCATCATTGCTTTACCCATTTCTGACATTACGGTTCGTACGTCAGCAAAATCCACGTTGATAAGACCTGGACGTGTAATCAGTTCGGCAATACCTTGGACTGCTCCGCGAAGTACATCATTTGCCGCGCTAAATGCTTGCAACAATGGCGTACCTGGACCCATTACTTTTAGTAATTTTTCATTAGGGATAGTAATGAGTGAATCAACATTGTTTGCCAATTCAACTGTACCTTGCTCTGCAAACGACGTGCGTTTCTTCCCTTCAAACGGGAAAGGCTTAGTCACAACAGCGACAGTAAGAATACCCATCTCACGTGCAATTTTGGCAACTTCAGGCGCCGCGCCTGTCCCTGTACCACCGCCCATACCGGCAGTAATAAACACCATATCAGCACCCTCAAGTGCCTGACGGATGGTTTCGCGGTCTTCCTGTGCAGCTTCACGACCAATATTTGGATCTGCGCCTGCACCTAACCCTTTAGTTACACTTGAGCCAATTTGAAGGGTAACATCAGCACTTGAACTACGCAGTACCTGTGCGTCGGTGTTGACCGCAATAAACTCTACGCCTTCAATACTGTGAGACACCATGTGCTCAATAGCATTACCACCGCCACCGCCAACGCCGATGACTTTTATTACGGCTTCTTCGCCGTGACTATCCATTAATTCGAACATACTTACTCTCCGGTTGTACGTCTTCAACACGTCGCTATGTCATACGCTACGATGTCGCTTCCTGCTCATCGTTATGCCGTCGCGACAGCGCCCCTAAAATTTAAAATTCACCTTTAAACCAGCTTTGCACACGATGAAATAAACTCTCACCGTTTTTCGGCGTACTGGACTTCTTATTATCAGATTGCACTTTACCGTATTGCAAAAGCCCAACGACAGTAGCAAACCCAGCATCATCAACGTATTCAGATAACCCTTTTACGTTAATGGGGTTCCCCACTCTTACGGGCATTTGAAAGATTTCCTCTGCAAATTCAACCGCGCCTTCCATTTTGGCCGTACCGCCAGTAAGCACTAGGCCCGCGGCAATTTGCTCTTCCAAACCACTGGCACGAATCTCATCATGAACCAGTTCAAAAAGCTCTTGATAGCGAGGTTCAATCACCTCTGCAAGCGTGTGGCGCGACATAATACGAGCAGGTCGCCCCCCCACACTGGGTACTTCAATACTGTCTTCCATGCTCACCATATCTTTCAGTGCGCAGGCATAGTTGACCTTAATTTCTTCAGCATTGCTGATTGGCGTGCGAAATATTTTAGCAATATCACTGGTTATTTGATTCCCAGCAACAGGAATAACCGCAGTATGTCTAATTGCGCCATCGGTGTAGATTACCATATCCATAGTGCCGCCGCCGATATCTACGACGCAAACACCCAATTCTTTTTCATCATCGGTCAACACGGCATAACTAGACGCCAATGCTGAGAAGATAAGTTGATCGGCATTTAGTTCACAACGCTCAACACACTTGACCAAATTTTTTGCCATATCATCTGCACAAGTGATGATGTGCGCGTCTGCTTCCATACGCACTCCAGACATTCCAATCGGGTTTTTAATCCCCTCTTGTACGTCGATGGTGAATTCTTGTGGCAATACGTGGAGCAGTCTTCGTTCTGCTGCAATAGGCACGCTGCGGGCAGCATGTATCACATTATCAACGTCTTCCTGCGTCACTTCTTGGTTATTAATGGGCACCATACCATTTTCGTTTTGGCACTTCACATGACGTCCTGAGATAGACATGAAAACTGAAGAAACACGGCAATCTGCCATTAACTCCATCTCGTTTACCGCACGTTGTACCGATTTAACCACTAAATTCAGATCGTTAACGCCACCTTTATCCATGCCTTTCGCAGCATGCGTGCCCACGCCAACAATGCTGATCTGATCATCATCTAATAATTCGCCCACAACAGCCTTTACTTGGCTGGTGCCGATATCTAAGCCAACAATTAAATTGCGTTCGGCTGGTTTTGACATGGTTTCCTTAACTCTCTTTATTCTTCGGGTTGCCGTCGCTGTCTTTCCAACCTACGGCAACGCCTGTGTCATAGCGAAGGTCAATATATTTCACTGACCTTTCTTGTTGCGCCAACAACGGGTATATATCAATAAACCGTTGCAATCTATCAATAAATTCTTGGCGCCCTAAATTTAACTTAATCCCATTGGTCAGCTGCACCTGCCACGCAAATCGTTCACTTAGCGACAACTCATCAATTGTCATCTCAGTGGTCGATATCAACGCATGCATGGCGTTGTAACCTTCCAACGCAGTTTTTTCACTTCCACCAGGCCCAAACAAGTTTGGTAATGATACGTTTTGACCTTCGTCATCAAAGGTATCGCCATAAGGATTTAACAATAAATCTTCATTCCAACGTGCAACGGGTTGTTGTTCAACCAGATAAATCTTTAACGTATTCGGCCACTTCTTTCTTACCGATGCGCGATATACCCAAGGCTGCGCTTCAACAAGCTCAAACACTTCGTTAACATCCAATGCAAAAAAACTGCCTGGCTGAGCTTGCCTGATTAATCGCTCTAACTTGCCCACATTGATGTAGCGATAGTCACCCGAAAAATCAATGACTTGAACCGGGACTTGCTGTTCATCCTGCATGTAATGGCTTGCTTTTATCCCAGCAAAGACAAGCGACGCAAGCACAACGATTAAGAAAGCGATACCGCCCCATAATGCACGTTTGCTCTTTGTCGACGCTGTTTCTACCGAGTGCGTCATACTATTAATCACGCTCGCTTTTCATGCTGGTAGACAATATGGCTAACACTAATTCATCAAATGACAAACCGGCGACTTTGGCCGCTTTTGGTACCAAACTTTTTTCAGTCATACCAGGAACCGTATTAGCCTCTAGCAAATAAAACTGTCGTTTACTGTCCTGCATAACATCTATGCGCCCCCACCCACTGCCCGAAATCGCGTCAAAGGCTCTTGATGCGAGAGTAGCCAGCTGTGACTCCTGCTCTTCGCACAAACCACTAGGGCAATAATATTCCGTCGTATTATCTTGGTACTTTGCTGCGTAATCGTAGAACGTATGTGGCGTAGACATTCGAATTGACGGTAGCGCCTGCCCTTGTAACACGGAAACAGTATATTCTGGACCATCAATATACTGCTCTAACAAAACTTGGTTATCGTAATTAAACGCGTCCTGAATGGCAGTATTCAGTTCACTCGCGCTTGTCACTCGCGCCATGCCGATGCTCGACCCTTCTCTGGCCGGTTTTACCATGACCTCGTTACCCAATTTTTCCATTATAGCGCTGCACTTACCAGCTTCAAAGTGCCTTTTGTCAGCAATTTCATATTTTGCAGTAGGCAGACCTAAACTTTGCCATATTTGCTTAGTATGAATTTTATCCATTGCTAGCGCAGAACCTAAAACTTCGCTCCCTGTATACGGAATTTTTAACAGTTGTAATGCGCCTTGCATCGACCCATCTTCGCCACCACGGCCGTGCAGCATGATAATGACTCGGTCTACTTTCAAAGCAATCAATTCGGTAAGAGGTTGCTCCGCGGGATCAAACGCAATGGCATCTACACCTTGCCTAAGCAGTGCATTGAGCACCGCTGTACCTGAGTTGAGCGATACCTCTCGTTCTGCAGAATCGCCGCCAAGTAACACAGCCACCTTCCCGTACTCTTGAGGGCCATGGTGTTTTACGTGCATCATGCATCTCCCTCCTGCTGTAAACGAGAGGGGTCTAGTTCGGTTGCTGCTAGTTGCTTTGCAAGGGCACCGATATTACCTGCCCCTTGCGTCATCACAACATCGCCGTCTTGCAAGACATTGGCTAAAATCTTAGGCAACGCCTCGCTTGCACCAACGTATATGGGTTCAATGGCACCACGCTGTCGTATTGAACGACACAGCGATTTACTATCAGCACCTTCGATGGGCTGTTCACTTGCAGCATAGACATCGAGTAATAGCAGCGTATCTACACTGGATAACACCTCTACGAAATCTTCGTAAAGATCCCGCGTACGAGAATACCGATGTGGCTGATAAACCATGACGAGACGTTTGTCTGGCCAGTTGGCTCTTGCAGCGCTTATTGTCGCGCGCACCTCGGTTGGGTGGTGACCATAGTCATCGACTAAACACACATCGCCTTTTTCAGTGGTAAAGTTACCCAGCAGCTCAAATCGACGACCTATTCCGCCAAAGTTAGCCAATGCATTGACAATGGCCTCATCATCAATACCTTCATCGGTTGCTACCGCGATAGCCGCAAGTGCATTTAACACGTTGTGATTACCGGTAAGGTTAAGTGTAATATTTAGTGGGGCGTTGTTAGGACGAAGTGCTGTAAAATGCGCCTTCCCGTAAGACAAACGCACATTTTCAGCGCGAACATCGTTATGCGCTTCAAAACCGTATGTGACAATATTTCGCCCAATACGAGGGCGAATTTCTTGAATATTGGCATCATCACCACAAACTATCGCTTGCCCATAAAAAGGCAGGTTTGTTAAAAACTCAACAAACGTGTCTTTTACTTTCGAAAAGTCACCGCCATAGGTGGTCATATGGTCTGCTTCAATATTTGTCACAACCGAAACCATGGGCTGTAAGTGAAGAAAGGAGGCATCGCTTTCATCTGCTTCAGCGATAAGATAGCGACTTTTGCCCAATCGCGCGTTGGTACCCGCACTATTAAGTAAGCCACCGATAACAAACGTAGGGTCGTATTGCGCCTCTGCAAAAATAGTAGAAATTAAACTTGTCGTGGTTGTCTTACCATGCGTACCGGCAACCGCAATTCCATGCCTAAATCGCATAAGCTCAGCAAGCATTTCTGCTCGCCGAATGATAGGAATTCGGCGCTCTCTTGCGGTAATAATTTCGGGGTTAGCTTCATTGATAGCGCTGGACACTACCACGACGTCCATTCCATCGACGTTCTCTGATTTATGCCCTATTTTCACGTTCACGCCCAAGTCACTTAAACGCTTAGTCATTGCACCAGCTTGAATGTCAGAGCCTGAAATACGATAGCCTTCGTTCAGCAGTACTTCGGCAATACCGCCCATACCGGCGCCACCGATACCAATAAAAAATATATTACTTACCCGTCGCATTTGCGGGCTTTCAAATGGGGTTTTAAACACCATTACTCCCCTTCTCCTAGCACTGATTTACAGTGACGTACTACTTGTTCTGTGGCATTGAGAGCGGCATATTTTTGTGCCAACGTTCCCATCTTGAAGCAGTCTTCTGGCGAGGTTAGCCAATGCCTGACTGCTTGCCCTAAATTCTCTTTTAATGACGATTGCGCAATCAATATTGCTGCATCGTGTTTTACTAATGACAATGCATTTTTTGTCTGGTGGTCATCAACAGCGTGAGGCAAGGGCACAAATATCGCCGCACGTCCGGCGGCGGCGACTTCTGCAACCGTCAATGCGCCAGCGCGACAGACAACAAAGTCTGCCCATGCATAAGCGGCCGCCATATCATCAATAAAGTCGCTAACCTCAACATCGCCTCGCGCATCAGCGTATGCGGCTTTTACGTCTTTGCTATTGCCCTTACCACATTGATGCTTAATCGATAGGCCGTCAAATTCGCTACAAAGCAATGGGACGGTGTCATTTAACACCTTCGCACCTAGACTTCCGCCTACAACAAGCATGTGTAAAGACGTACCACGTTTAGATGTAGGGCTATTTATACTCGAAATTGCTTCTCGAACTGGGTTTCCTACCGTGTAAACATTGTCTACATTGCGGCTAAACTGGGTTTTCGCGTCTTCGAAACCAAGTAAAATACGCTGAGCGATCTTCCCTAGCAGTCTATTGGTCATGCCTGCGGCTGCATTTTGTTCATGCACAATCAAAGGGATTCCCAGAGTTCGCGCCGCCACACCGCCAGGCCCACTGGCATAACCACCAAATCCAATCACAATATCTGGGTTGATACGTTTAATAATTCGACGCGCAGAGAACATGCTTTTGGCCAATGCGACAACCCCGGCCAGCTTCGCTGAGAAGCCCTTTCCTCTTATCCCTTTAACGGGTATAAAATGAATGGGGATATCATGTGCAGGTACCACATCCGCTTCCATACGTTCAGCCGTACCTAACCAGTGAATTGCCCACCCTTCGTTTTTCAACGCTTGGGCAACCGCAAGACCAGGGAAAACATGGCCGCCCGTTCCACCAGCCATAATGAGGCAGGTTCTACTCATTGTCAGCCTCCTGCGCTACGCGAGCGAGAATGGCTTTTATACCCGCCTTGCCCTCGTCTTCCTTAGTATCACCTTTGGCAATCTTAGGGGCTGGGGTATTTTCGGTGACATCCACGTGTTCTGTGGGCATGGCTGGGCGTTTGCTTTTCGGCTTATCTTTACGCCCTAACGCCTGAACTCCATCAACGCGAAGTTCAAAATCAATACGAAGCAAAATCGCTACGGCGATGCTCATAATGATCAGCGAGGAACCGCCATAACTGACCAGAGGAAGCGTAAGCCCTTTGGTAGGTAAAATACCCGCACTGGCACCAATATTGACAGCAGTTTGAAAGCTAAACCAAATACCAATGCTATAGGCCAAGTAACCATCAAAGGCCCTGCCTTTTTCAAGCGCTTTATTGCCAATCCGCAGCGCCCGAATAACCATCCACAAAATAAGACCGAGCACACTCAATACACCAATAAAGCCAAGTTCTTCAGCCAATATTGCCATGACAAAGTCGGTGTGAGCTTCAGGGAGAAATTCTAATTTTTGTAGACTATTGCCCAAGCCCTGACCAAACCAGTTCCCTCTTCCATAGGCCATAAGCGATTGGGTTAACTGATAACCGGCTCCGAATGGATCTGCCCACGGGTCAAGGAATGAGGTAACGCGCTTCAAACGGTATTCCTCGAAAACAATAAGGGCCACAACAGCCATTAAACCGGCGAACACCAATGCAAAGAATTGCCAAAGTTTGGCGCCAGCTAAAAACAACAACCCTATTGTAGTGGCAAACATGACAACCACCGTTCCCAAGTCAGGTTGAAGCAGCAACAACATGGCCAACACAAAAAACACACCAAGTGGTTTGATAAACCCTTTTAAGTTTTCAGTCACCTCTTCATAACGGCGCACTAAATAGCCCGCTAAATAGGCAAAGAAAAAAAGCTTGGCAGGCTCGGCAGCCTGAATCGTAATAGGCCCAATGGCCAGCCAGCGGGTACTTCCGTTGACCGTACGCCCAATAAGTAACACAGTGACAAGCAAACCAATTGCAGCCAGTAATAGATAGGGATTAGCCATACGCCAAAATTGCATAGGCAGTTCTAACACCACCATGGCTGCAATAAGTGCACAAACAATATAGATGCCGTGTCTGATGGCGAAATAAAACGGGTTGTCATGAAGACGGTCAGCAACCGGCATCGACGCAGACGTGACGATAATGATACCAATACTCATCAGTGCAATAGCAACAACAATCAGGCCAACGTCGTAAGGCGTTTGCTTTTGAGCGCCGTCAAAACGTGCAGCAAATAATTCACTTAATTTAGTTGTGGCGGTAGTCATGCTGCAATGACCTCCATCACGGCACTTGCGAAGACGTCAGCCCGCTGTATGTAGTTTGAGAACATATCAATACTTGCGCAGGCTGGAGAAAGAAGTACAACATCGCCCTCTTTCGCTATGCGACTGGCTGCGTTGACTGCTTCATGCATTGTACAGACAAGTTGCGTAGCAGGGTGCAGCGGTACAAATGCGTCTCGGTCTTTTCCTAGCGCAATCACCGCAGACACATGCTGAACTAATTGCGGTGCGAGGGCGCTTAAATCAGCCCCTTTTGCATCACCACCAGCAATAAGAATAATGCTGCCCGCTACAACTGGAGCCAGCCCCTCAATGGCTGCGATGGTGGCACCAACATTGGTCGCTTTAGAGTCATCAATATAACGTACGCCGTTGCACGTCGCGATTTCTATACAGCGATGTGGCGCAGAAACAAATGTGCTTACTGCTGACGCTGCTTGCTTTACATCTACACCTAGTACGTGACATAAGCCTAATGCCGCCATTACATTTAAAATGTTGTGCGTCCCTACCAATGTGATGTCATGCGTATTGAGAACTGCATCTGCGTTAAACGTTATTTGGCTGCCTGTGAGACCAAAACCATTATCTGCCTCGGTCAACCCATACTCTATGCTACTGGCTAACGTTTTGGTGGGCGCAACATTGCCATCTCGCCACACAACCGACGTATCGCAATGCATAAAAATACGTTGTTTTGCTTTCGCATAATTGGCCATTGAACCGTGCCTGTCTAAGTGATCATCTGACAGGTTCAAGATAGTCGCACCTTGAAGATGAAGGCTCGAGGTGGTCTCTAACTGGAAGCTCGACAGTTCTAACACTACAACATCAGCATTGGCGTTGAGTGTTTCAAGAACGGGACGGCCCACATTGCCGGCTTCGATAGCCTTAACGCCACACGCATTCAAAATATGGGTAAGCAACAAGGTAACGGTAGTTTTACCGTTTGACCCGGTAATGCCAACGCAGGGCTTATCGTTAATTCGTGCAAACAATTCCACGTCGCCAATAACCTCAACACCAGCACGGCGAGCTAATTGTGCTTCTGGAATGTCTGGCGATAAGCCTGGACTTAATATCAAGGTATCAACACCATCAAAATAATGGGTAGAAAGCGGGCTTGACGCAATATCAACAGGCAGTGCCATTGCACTGCGCTGTGCAGGGTTAAGCCCCCTCGTATCGAAGGCCTTAACCGATGCGCCGTTATCAAGTAAAAAACGCACGCATGCCTGCCCCGTGACGCCAAGGCCACCTACGACATACGAATGCGTGCGAATGTTATAACTCATTATCTCAGTTTCAGCGTTGCAAGCCCGACGAGGACTAAAATGATAGAAATAATCCAAAACCTTACGATAACGCGAGGTTCTGGCCAGCCTTTTAATTCATAGTGATGATGGATGGGCGCCATTCTGAAGATGCGCTGGCCGCGTAGTTTGTAGCTACCGACCTGCAAAATGACAGAAAGTGTTTCAATTACAAACACCCCACCCATAATGATAAGTACGATTTCTTGTCGAACAAGCACGGCTAAAACGCCCAGCGTACCGCCTAATGCAAGTGAACCCACATCGCCCATAAATACTTGCGCCGGATAGGTGTTAAACCATAAAAAGCCAAGCCCTGCCCCCACCATTGCCGTGCATACAATAACTAACTCACTGGTTAGCGGGATATGCGGAATATTTAGGTATGCAGCAAAATTAGCGTTACCCGTAACATACGCAAATATGGCAAATGCTCCGGCCACGAGGATGGTCGGTACAATGGCCAAACCGTCGAGCCCATCCGTTAAGTTAACCGCATTGCTGGTACCTACAATGGTAAAGTACGTAATGATCACAAAGAAGACGCCTAGTTGAGGAAAGACTTCTTTGAAAAAAGGAACCAAAAGTGAGGTTTCAGCACTTAATGTGGCGCTGCTATACAAGTAAAACGCAACGCCTAATGCAATTACAGACTGCCAAAAATACTTCCAGCGTGCGATAAGCCCCTTTGCGTCTTTTCTAATTACCTTACGGTAATCGTCAACAAACCCAATAATCCCGTATGCCACTACAACGGTAAGCGTGACCAACACGTAACGGTTAGTCAGATCAGCCCACAGCAAACCACTCACGACGATGGCGGCTAAAATTAACAGCCCGCCCATTGTCGGCGTTCCCGACTTCGATAAATGGCTTTGCGGGCCATCATCTCGTACGGTTTGACCAATCTGCATACGCTGTAAATAACGGATCATTTTAGGCCCGATAACAATGGCTATCAGCAACGCAGTCAATGTGCTCAGTATCGCCCGCAGGGTTAAATAAGAAAAAACATTAAACCCAGTATCATATTGTGTAAGCCAATCGGCCAGCCACATTAACATGCTATTCGCTCCCGACGGCTATCAAGCTTTCCCAGCGCAGAGGCCTCAATTGCCTCTACCACGCGCTCCATTTTGGAACTACGCGAACCTTTAACTAAAATTGAAATATCTTGCTGTCGAGACAATAAGTCGTTTTCCATGGCACGCACTACACTGTCGACATCACTAAAATGGCCGCCGTCTGTGCCAAATACGTCACTAGCTGATTGGCTTAACACGCCCATGGTGTAAAGGTAATGAATCCCTTTACTCTTGGCATAATTACCGACTTGCTCGTGATAAAAGCGGGCCTTTTCGCCAAGCTCTTTCATATCACCTAATACCAGCACATTGATACCAGAAAACGTACTGAGCGTATCAATAGCAGCATTTACCGAAGCCACATTCGCGTTGTAAGTATCATCGAGCAAGCGCACTTGTTCAGTTAACACTTTTACATTTAAGCGGCCACTGACTTGCTTCATCGTAAGCAAACCATCACGAACATTTTCTAAACTTGCACCCACTTGTAATGTAAGCGCTGCAGCCACTAGCGCATTTCCTACATTATGGATACCAGGAATAGTTAGCTGAATAGCCACTTCGCCCTCTGGGCAGTGAAGTTGAAAGGCTGCACAACCATCTAACCCAATCGTGATATCACTTGCAGTAAAATCACTTTGGCTTTTCGACTCAGGTGAAAAAGATAACGTACGGTTGCGTTTGAGCTTACCAAACCAAAAGTCGGCAAATTGGCTATCAGCATTAACGATGGCAACACCGTTTTCATGAAGCCCTTTGAATATTTCGCTTTTCGCTCTCGCGACGCCCAATAGGCTACCAAACCCTTCTAGGTGCGAGGCCGCGGCATTCACAATGGTCGCTACGTCAGGCTTAACAAGATCAGTGGTATAGGCGATTTCACCTAAATGGTTAGCGCCTAGCTCCATCACTGCATAGTCATGTTGCTTTTCAAGACGAAGCAACGTTAACGGTACGCCGATGTCATTGTTGAAATTGCCATTGGTGGCCAACACATTACCGCGACGAGACAAAATAGCGGCGCACATCTCTTTTACCGTTGTTTTACCGCTGCTTCCGGTAATAGCGATAGTGCGTGGGGCAACCTCTTTCTTTACTGCTGCCCCTAATAAACCCAACGCCAACTTGGTGTCTTCAACCTGAATAACAGGTAGCGTCGTATTGACGTCTTCGCTTGCAATAATTGCCTTAGCACCTGCATCTTCAGCCGCAGCTACAAATTGATGCCCGTTGAAATTAGGCCCTTTAAGCGCAAGATAGATGGCGCCTTGTTCAATTGTTCTGGTGTCGGTGCTGACTGCATTTATGCTGCAGTCCTGCCCATGAAGCACACCGTTTATTTGGCTTGCGACCCATGATAGTGTCGTTTCTATCATTTGCTGTACTCCTGTTGTAGACGCGCTACAACGTCACGTTCATTATAATTAGTTTTCTGTGAACCTATGATTTGATAGTCCTCATGGCCTTTCCCGGCCACGATGATAATGTCATTTGCGTCTGCCTTGTCGAGACACAGCCGTATAGCCGCTTCTCTATCCGGTTCTATCAATACGTTTTTCGTATCGTTAAACCCAGCAACAATATCATTGGCAATGGCGCCTGGCGCTTCGCTTCGGCTATTGTCTGTAGTAATCACAGCCCAATCAGCGCCGCGCTGCGCTGCGCTTCCCATTAATGGGCGTTTACCTTTATCTCGGTCACCGCCGCAACCAAATACACACCACACTTTGCCAGCTGCATGCGCCCTAGCACTATCAAGTACTTTCTCGAGAGCATCTGGCGTATGGGCGTAATCGACCACAAGATTAGCCGCACCGTGAATAGGAAATACTTCCATGCGGCCAGGTACCGGTGTAATAGCATTAACCACATTCATTACATCATCAAAACGTTCATTCTCTGCCAATAAGGTGGCGATAGCACACAGCACATTGCTAACATTGAACTGACCGAACAACGGCACCGTAACAGGGCCCGTTCCCCATGAACTGTTCAATGTGAATGTGCAGCCTGCATCATGGTATGAAATAGATGTGGCAAAACAATGGCGATGTGCTGATGTATTATGTGAATACTCATTCTGTATAGCTTCTTCAGTGCCTACCCATACTCGCCCAATATCAGATGGCGCGTAGCGATCCCATTGCTTACTTTCGCTGTCGTCTGCATTCAACACTATCGCGCGTAAACCAGGCTGATTAAGCAAAAGGCGCTTCGCTTTTGCGTACTCTTCCATGGTGCCATGATAATCAAGGTGATCGCGGGTAAGGTTTGTAAACACAGCAATGTCAGTTTTCACCTGTCCTAGACGCCCTTGCACCAATGCGTGAGAGCTCGCCTCAAACGCACAATGACGCACTTCGCTTTGCACAAAGTCTGCCAATAAGTATTGGAGACTAATTGCATCAGGTGTGGTGTTCGCTGCAGCAGTAACATTCCACTGCGTATTTTCACCTTCATAAACGCTACTTCCCAGTGTACCAACACTGGCACTACGATACCCCAGAGCGTCCTTTAACTGAGTAACCAGTTGAACTGTAGACGTTTTTCCGTTTGTTCCCGTTACGGCAACCGTTGTCATTTTTTGCGCAGGATAATCGTAGAACGCCGCAGCCAACCCAGACAACATACTCGGCAAATCGTACAGACTGATAATGACCGAATGGTCGCGCATTTCCATCGCGCCGTGAGCCGTGCTGTCTTCAGTTTGCGCCAGTATGACTCGCGCACCAAGGCTGATTGCTTGAGGGATAAATTCTCGGCCATCGAGCTCGTGCCCTTTTACCGCGACAAATGCTAAACGGGTATTAACCTCACGACTATCTAGCGTAAGACCTTCTATACGAATATCAGGGGCATCCACCCCGAACTTGGCAAGCAATACTTTTGCGCTTTGAATAAATGCACTAACTACCACTTTCGCCTCCTTTCAACCAGGTACCAGAGGTTACTTGTTTATCATCTGGCGCAATATTCAGTAAGTGCAATGCCCCGCCCATTATTGATGAAAACACAGGAGCTGCAGTATCACCGGAATGATACAAATCACCACCCGGTTCATTGATAAGAACAACCGTTACAAGGCGAGGGTCTGAAACCGGTGCAATACCCGCAAAAATGTTTACATATTCTTCGCCATAGCCCCCGGCCACGGCTTTTCTTGACGTTCCCGTCTTGCCAGCAACACGATACCCAGGGATAGCAGCTTTTCTTGCTGTACCGCCACGCTGCGTCACACTTTCCATCATTTCAACAATCGCTTTTGCGTTCGACTCACTAATAACGCGTTCAGATTGCCCTTGCCATGATGCTTGCTCAGGTGACTTTATGATATTTAGCGGTTGCTTAACGCCGCCATTTGCCAACGTGGTGTAAAGCCTTGCCAGCTGGGCAGTGGTAACCGATATACCATAACCAAACGACAACGTCGCAAGTTCAAACTCAGACCAACGGCTTCGCTCGTGAAAAATTCCGCTGCTTTCACCAGCCATATTGAGTCCGGTATCACTCATCAGCCCCATGTTGTAATAGGTATCGAGTAAGAACTGCTTGGGAACAGAGAGCGCAAGCTTGGAGGTACCCATATTGCTAGAATGCTGAATGATTTCTTCTAATGATAACTCGCCATAGTTTCGACTGTCTTTGACCAAGCTTCCGCCTAACCGCATCCAACCTGGGTAAGTATTCACGGTGTCTTGCGGCTTAACATCACCGAATTCAAGAGCCGTCAGCACCGCCAGTGGCTTAAGCGAAGAGCCTGGTTCAAATGCATCGGTAATAACGCGGTTACGCATTCTATGCGGCGAAATGTCACTACGATCGTTAGGGTTAAAAGAAGGCGCGTTCACCATCGCCAATACATCGCCGGTTTTGACGTCGATTACCATGGCCGACACCGAGCTTGCCTGATAATAAATCATGGCTTCTTTAATTTCTTTGTATGCTAATGCCTGAATGCGTTGGTCGATAGTTAACTGTAAATTGCCTGCATCCTCACCCGATGTGGTTTCGAGGATCTCAACTTGACGACCTTTGGCGTCACGGCGAATTTTGCGCGAACCCGGTGTACCCGTTAGCCAATCATCGTACATACGCTCTAAACCATCCACCCCTGCATCATCAACATTGGTTACACCAATAAGTTGTGCAGCAACTTCACCGGTAGGGTAATAGCGGCGACTTTCTCTGCGTAAGTAAATACCAGGGATATCTAACTTATCTACGTATTCAGCCATAGCCGGTGACACTTGGCGCTGAAGATACACAAAACGGCGTTTAGGGTTAGACACCTTTTCTTGCAATGACGCTACATCTTGGCCTAAGACATCTGCAAGCGCTTCCCAGCGGCGCACCCGCTCAAAGCCTTTGTTGTCATGAATCACTTTAGGGTCGGCATAAATAGCCCTAACCGGCACACTTACGGCTAATTCAACGCCATTTCGGTCGGTAATAAGCCCGCGATAAGTGGGCATATTGCGAGTACGCAGGGTTCTGCTGTCACCTTGCTGAATGAGCTCATCAGGCTCAATAACCTGAATAAAAGCAGCACGTGCTGCCAACGCAGCAAACACGCTAATCACGACAAGCAGCACAACGACAAATCGCCAATGCACTAAACTTGGCGTTACATTCTGTTTAGCGCCCGATTTGCTGCTTTTACGCTTAGGTGTGGTGTTCGTCATTTCAGCCTCACCACGACTTCGTCGTCTGCAGTGGGTCGATACATACCCAATTGTTTTTCAACAAGGCTTTCAATACGGTTGTGTTCAGTCAGCGCACGTTGCTCTAGAACAAGGTTTCGCCATTCCACGTCAAGCGCGTCTTTTTCTTGCATGAGGTCTTCAAGCGCAATAACTTGTTGGCGATTATGGTGGCTACTTAAGGTGACAGACATGGCAGTAACAATAACCATCAAATACAACAAAACCCGCAACTTGTTGCGGGTCAAATCTGAAACAATAATAAGCAGTAACTTAAAGTTGGTCCCTGCTACATTCGATGTCTGTTGCGTCATAGTTTTTCGGCAACCCTCAATACGGAACTGCGGGAGCGAACATTGTTCGCGATCTCCTGTTGAGTAGGTTTAATGGCCCGACTTAATGCTTTTAAGACTTTGTCGGCATCGATTTCAGCCTGCGTTACCGGAAGGTTGTGCGGGACGACCTTTCCTTTACTTTGTTCTTTGATAAAACGTTTTACTAACCGGTCTTCTAATGAATGGAACGAGATAACCGCAAGACGCCCTTCTTTTGCTAGTACCTGTGTTGCCGCTTTAAGCCCAACGCGTAACTGTTCAAGTTCTGCATTTATGTAAATGCGTATTCCTTGGAATGCACGTGTTGCAGGATGTTTAAACTTATCTTTGACCGGTACCGCTTTATCAATAATGTCAGCTAACTGGGCAGTACGCGTTATGGGTGTTGTTTCGCGCGTATTAACAATGGCATGGGCTATGCGCTTTCCAAACTTTTCCTCACCAAATTCTTTAATAACTTGAGTGATATCTTGTTCTTCTGCACTTGCAAGCCAATCGGCTGCACTTTGTCCTTTCGAGGTATCCATACGCATATCAAGTGGTCCGTCACGCAAAAAACTAAAACCACGTTCCGCGTCATCGAGCTGGGGTGAAGACACGCCCAAATCCATTAACACGCCATCAATTTTACCGGTAAGCCCACGTTTTTCGATTTCTTCAGCCATATCACCAAACGGCGAGTGAATAATTTGAAAGCGCTCGTCAGCGGCAAATCGTTCCGCGGCTTTAATGGCTTGGGGATCTCTATCAAACGCAATGAGTTTGCCGCTAGTTCCCAACGCCTCTAAAATGCGCGCAGAATGGCCGCCACGACCGAATGTTGCATCGATATAAATACCATCAGGTTTTATCGCAAGTGCGTCTATACACTCTTCTAGGAGTACAGAGATGTGTGTAAAGGTAGCGTTATCCGTCATAGCGAAAAATCCTGTAAGCGTTCAGTCAATTCAAATTCACCCTTGCGTTCGGTGTCGATATCCATTTCAATTTGTGACGCCCAGACCTCAGCATCCCAAATTTCAAACTTATTGAGTTGACCCACTAACATGACTTCTTTTGAGAGTGTAGCGTGATGACGAAGTGGTGTTGGAATAAGAATGCGACCACTCTTATCCATTTCCCCTTCAGATGCATGGCCCAATAGCAAACGCTGCATACGGCGTTCAGCAGGTACCATACTTGAAAGCTTAATTAACTTAAGCTCAATTTCTTCCCATTCGGGAAGTGGGTAAAGTAGCAAACAACTTTGTTGTGTATCGACTGTGCAGACTAGCTGTCCATTACAATCATCCAGCAGCGATTGGCGATACTTCGTAGGTATAGCCAGTCTGCCTTTTGTATCCAGATTGATTGCGTTAGCGCCGCGGAACATTCCCCTAGCCTTCTTTTATTTTGTGCTCTTGGTTTTCTTATTATTTGAGTACTAATCTGCAAAGTGATGATGACTTGATCCACAATTCGCCACATTTACCCACTGATTGACAGTTTAGGTACCAATGATCCCCACTGTCAAGTGAAAAAGTACTCTGAAGCCCCCGTATTTATTGGGCTTTAACTGTTTATACATACAGGTAAAAAAGGAAGTCGCTGATAAGGCATAGAAAAAAGGCGTAAAAATAGTAGGGATTTAATTATACTGATACAAAAAAATATAAGGGAATGCGCTTACAAGGAAACGGCAGAATGGCGCTTAGCCATATAATAAAAAACCCCGCTCGAGACGGGGTTTTCCACAGTTTATTTCGCTTAACACTTATTCAGTGGCAGCGTCCGCTGGTGCAACAGATAATTGCATATTGCGGATAGGATTTTCTGTATCGTTTGATAGCTCAACCAAACGGTTAAGCTGGCCAACAGACATCATCACAGCGTACATAGCGCCTAAGAAACCTGCTTTGTGAAGCTCTAATACTTTCTCGTCAGATAGCTCAAGAAGTTTCTTCTCGTTAATGCTCATCATGCCAGTAACGTTGCGCTGTGCACCATCTTGGTAAGTAAGACGAATTTGAATTGGATCAAGAAGGTCTAATTCAACGACTTGCTGTACAAAGCGTTGCGTCATCATTTCGCTGTTCGCTAAATCTGCCAAGAACTGTTGACGGTTCTGTAAGAATTCTGTCGCTTCGCCTTCATCAGTGAAAAGCGTTTTGCCTTCATCATTGATAAGGTCGCTGTTTTCATCAATATATACGCCTAGCTTATCGCCATCAGGGCGAACGTCAAAAGGGTAACGAAGAATGTTCATCGGTACATTAGGCCCTTTCCACGTTTCACCGGTTAGGAACAAGTTCTGGTTTTGCTCCATACCAAGCATTGCAACCACGTGGTGGCGCTTTGACTTAGGGTCTTCGATGAATACTAGCGGCATAGTAGCGGCAAGTTGCGCGAACTCGCGTATTGTTGCTGCTGCAAGGTGAGTATTCTTTGCAAATTCAAACTTAGCACTTACCGCGACTTTTACGTCTTTATGTTTTTCTTTATCTAGCGGTACAAAATTCATAGCCATATTTATTTCTCATACTTGTCTGGTGTGACCCCTTTTAAAATTTGAGAGGCAGGGGTATCACGAAAAATGTGTTGCTCGCGCGCACGACATGAATTGTCTTAATCTACTATCGGCGAGCCTTGAGGGAGTATCCCGTATTCACGCTTGGAAGTCACGCACCGACACAATAGCAAGGTTTAAATTTTTATTGCAATGTAAACTTAAAGTAAACAAGGTCAAATGCTCTAAAAACATACAATCTCGCCAGATCTGGCTTCTCTGCCCTCACAAGCAATGAAAAAAATGTAAAGAATGTAGCCACTGAGTCTTCAAAAGAGGGCTATGAGGATAGTTCCACATACTGAGCAAACTGCCGTTCTGCGTGCGTTATTACCCACACTATGTAATAGTAAATGTCGCATCAATGATGAATGAGAAATAGTACGCTTTTTTATTCAACACGATTTTTTACCCTGCATTAGCTGCGTATAAATGCGTTTTTTCACGGCCCACTAAATTAAAAAAAGGAAGATTATTATGAAGAGGACGCCACCTCTTACGTTGACAGCGATTGCCCTTGCCGCCTTATTCTCTTCAGCATCTGTTATTGCTGAAGCACCCGTCTATACTGCTTCAGAGAAAGCAAAGGCCATTGCCAAAGACACCATCATCGTCGATGGACATATTGATGTACCGTATCGCGTCAAAGATAAATGGGTCGATGTCACAAAAGCCACGGACGATGGTGACTTCGATTACCCTCGCGCAATAGAAGGCGGGTTAAACGCGCCATTTATGTCTATCTATGTCCCCGCTAGCCTAGATAACTCACCTGAGTCGACACAGCTTGCGCACCTATTGATAGATTCAGTAGAAGCTATTGTCGCCCGCGCACCTGATAAGTTTGCCATCGCAAAGAGTGTGTCAGATGTGAAATCGCAGTTTGCTAAAGGCATTATTTCTTTACCGATGGGTATGGAAAATGGCTCGCCGATTCAAGGGGATATAGACAATCTTAAGGCGTTCTACGAACGTGGTATCCGTTATATTACGTTGGCCCACAGCCAATCAAATCATATTTCAGATTCATCTTACGATTTGCGTAGGCAATGGAAGGGATTGAGCCCCTTTGGTAAAACGCTCGTCACAGAGATGAACAACATTGGCATTATGCTAGATATTTCCCATGTATCTGACGATGCGTTCTATCAAGTTATTGAACTCACTCAGGTACCAGTTATTGCTTCTCACTCGTCATTACGCCGGTTTACTCCAGGTTTCGAACGTAATATGAATGACGATATGATAAAGGCGCTTGGCAAAAATGGCGGCGTCATTATGATCAATTTTGGCTCTAGCTTTGTGACAAAAGAAGCAGGTCAATGGCGCACCGGGTTAACACAGGCCAGAAAGGCATTAATTGAAGCTGAAGGCGAAGATAGCCCTAACCTAGAGAACTTTGAAGACAGCTATCGTAAAAAGGTACCTTACCCTTACTCAACCCTCGATGAAGTGCTGGACCATATCGACCATGTTGTAAAATTAATTGGGATTGAGCACGTCGGTATTGGGTCAGATTATGATGGCGTAGGTGACTCGTTGCCCATTGGGCTTAAAGACGTCGCAAGCTTCCCAAACCTTGTTCAAGGGTTAATGGACAGGGACTATAGCAAAGCAGATATTGAAAAAATATTAAGCGGTAACGTGCTTCGTGTATGGCAAACAGCGGAAGATTACGCTCGCGAACATTAATAATAGTGTGGTGAAAAAGGGAGGCCTTCGTCTCCCTTTATAAATTAGTTATTCGAGGATAACTGATGACGAACGACCAACGAGTACAACACAGGCAACACGAAGAGCGTTAGCAACAACGCACTTGCCATTCCGCCTACCATGGGTGCCGCAATACGCCTCATGATTTCAGCGCCCGTTCCAGATGAGAATAACACTGGCATCAAGCCAAGTATAATAGACAGCGACGTCATCATTATCGGTCTAAGCCGGTGTATTGCCCCATCAACAATGGCACGATTAAGTTCATCACGTGTTAACCCAGATTCACCGGAGCGGGTACTTTTCACTTCGTTTACTGACTGATGTAAGTACACCAACATAATGACGCCGACTTCCACCGCCACACCTGCTAGCGCGATAAGCCCCACACCAACGGCAACTGAGAGATTAAATGACAACAGATAAACTAACCAAATACTGCCGACAACAGCGAGTGGCAACGAGAGCATTATAAGCAGTACGTCACGCACACGACCAAATGCAAAAAACAAAAATAGACAGATAATAGCTATGGTGAACGGAATAACGAGGTTTAGCTTGGCTTTTGCACGTGCTAGGTATTCAAACTGTCCAGCCCATGTTAGTGAGTACCCAACAGGCAATGACAAGTTGTCTGCTAGATACGCTTTAGCACTATCGACATAACCGCCGAGATCGGCGCCATCAATATCAACAAATACCCAACCATTTAAGCGGCCATTTTCACTTTTGATACCTGTCGGGCCAACATTCACCTCAATTGTCGCGATATCGCCAAGTGATAACTGCATCCCTTGCTTTGTCACAAACGGCAATGCCGCTAGCGACTCAGGTGAGTCTCTGTAGGATTGCGGATAACGTAAGGTTACGGGGCTGCGCACTCGTCCTTCAATAGTTTGCGTAATGACGCGCCCACCCACTGCGCTTGATATCATTTGTTGAATATCACTCACGTTCAGGTTGTACCTTGCCGCTTTTTCTTTGTCTAAATGGATATCGATATATCGACCGCTCACCACTCGCTCAGAAAAAACAGACGCCGTCCCCTCTACATTGGGCAAGAGCTGCTCTATTTGCTGCCCTATTCGCTCAATGTCATCAAGGTCGGCGCCCGCAATTTTTATCCCAACCGGTGTTTTAATGCCCGTTGCCAACATATCGATACGGGTTTTGATTGGCATTACCCACGCGTTAGTCACACCAGGAAAGTTAACCCTCTCATTTAACTCTTCTTTCAAAGCGGCAAGGGTTAACCCTTCCCGCCATTGCGATTTAGGTTTGAGTTGAATAAATGTCTCTATCATCGTCAACGGGGCTGGGTCTGTAGCAGTGTCAGCCCGCCCCACTTTACCAAACACCGATTCAACTTCAGGCACGGTGAGAATCAGTTTGTTCGTCTGTTGGAGCAACTCCCGGGCTTTACCGATGGCAATACCGGGGTAGGTGGTGGGCATATACATTAAGTCGCCTTCATCGAGTGAGGGCATAAATTCACTCCCCAACTTTGAAAGCGGCCACAGGGTCGAAAGCATGATAGCCACGGTTACGATCATCACTTTCCATGGGTGTTTCAATGCGCGCGTTAATAACGGTATATAGGCGCTATTAAGCCAGCGGTTAATAGGGTTCTCTTTCTCTTTGCGTATACGCCCTTTTACTAAATACCCCGCCAAGACAGGGACTAGGGTAATGGCAAGTACTGCTGCGCCTGCCATGGCGTACGTTTTGGTATACGCCAAGGGAGAGAATAATCTTCCCTCTTGCGCTTCTAATGCGAACACTGGAATAAAGGAAACGGTAATAATCAATAATGAGAAAAATAAAGCTGGCCCTACTTCTATGCTTGCCTTAACGACCAGCTCCCAGCGAATAGACTGAGTAATAACATTTCCCTTTCTCTGTTCTTGCTCAATGTGCTTATGCACGTTTTCAACAACCACAATAGCCCCGTCGACCATGGCGCCAATAGCAATGGCAATACCGCCTAGCGACATAATATTGGCATTAATTCCTTGTATCTTCATAGCAATGAAAGCCAAAAGAATACCAACGGGAAGGCTTATTATCGCAACAAGTGAAGAGCGGACATGAAAAAGGAATACCAGACACACCGCCCCAACAACAAACAGCTCTTCAACCAATTTATCAAACAGATTATCGGTAGCACGGGTGATTAATGTTGAACGATCGTAAACGGGTACAATCTTTACTCCCTCCGGAAGGCTAGGCTGCAACTGCGTTATTCTCGCTTTAACGCTATCTATTACCGCTTTAGCATTTTCGTTAGCTCGCATGACAATAATGCCGCCGACTGCCTCGCCTTCGCCATTTAGTTCAGCGACGCCTCGGCGCATAAGCGGCGCCTCGTAGACTTTAGCAACATCCTTTATGCTGAGAGGAACGCCATCTACAGATAGTCCCAGTGGCAAGTTAGCAATAGAAGTCTCATCGGAAAGGTAGCCCGATACGGTTACCATGTATTCAGCCTCGGCCATTTCAATTACCGATGCGCCTGTCTCTTGGTTACCTTGCTTAACTGCCTTTTCAATTAATGAGAGCGGTATATTATAGGCCCGCAATTTCTGTGGATTAACTTCAATAAGAAATTGCTTAACCATACCTCCAACACTGGCTACCTCAGAAACACCGGGCACCGTTCGAAGTTCAAAAGATAAGAACCAGTCTTGTAATGCTCTTAACTCACCGCTATCGAGTGCGCCGCTTTCGTCAACCAGCGCGTACATATATACCCAGCCTACTCCTGTCGCATCGGGTCCTAGTTCTGGACGAATACCATCAGGAAGTCGGTCACTGCTCTGACTCAAATACTCAAGCACACGGCTTCTGGCCCAATATAAATCAGTATCCTCATCGAAAATGATATAAATATACGAGTCACCAAAAAACGAGAACCCTCTTACTGTTTTCGCACCCGGTACCGCCATTAATGCCGTTGTCAGAGGATAAGTAACCTGATCTTCTACCACCTGCGGCGATTGACCAGCGTATGTCGTCTTAACAATCACTTGAACATCGGATAAGTCAGGAATAGCGTCAACAGGTGTACTGATAACAGAAATATACCCCGCAATGACGATGACCAGAGTCGCCAGTAACACCAGTATTCTGTTGCCTATCGACCATTTTATGACAGCGCTAATCATGATTCATGCCCTCGTGATTCATGTTCTCATGGCGCATCGCCTTGTTGTGTTTTCCATCGGTTGTAGAGGCAGGTTTAATGTCAATGACAAGAAAATCACCAGCAACGAACGTAAAGGTAATCGCGTCACCGACGTCAAATGCGTCGACATCAATGTGGGGAGACACATCGAACGTCATCTCATCAGCGTCCCTTCCCCACTTAGGAATTGCCGCTCTTGCGATCGTCAATGTTCTTGCCATGCCATTTCCATCATTTATAGGCTTATCGGTAATGACTCCCTCTACCGTGGCCTGATTATCAGGCTCAGACATACGCATAAAATCGGAAGATTTCGCAGACTCAGAATCAATGAGAAAATGAGATGAGGTTACAATCGTATCACCAGGCATGACACCATCGATTGCCGCTACATAGCGATCATCATTCTCCCCTGTCGTAATGTTTACTGACTTAAATTCCCCTCCCCCTAGGCTTAATACCACACGGCTTTGACCAGACACTTGAATAACAGACTGACGAGGAACACGAAGTACAGGTTTGTTGTTTGTTATATTGATTGTCGTCATAACGTACATATTTGGGCGCAACAGCCTCTCTTTATTATCAAGAACTACCCGTAACGGTGAAGTACGTTGCTTTGCATCAAGCATGGGATAAATATAATCAACGCGCCCTTTCCACACCATTTGCGGTATATCATCAGACGCTATCAAAACACTGTCGCCTAGTTGAATACGAGACATATCGCGGGCTAACACATGAACATCAACCCATACCGTACCCAACGTACCAATACTCATAAGCGTATTGCCCGGCTTGATAAAAAAGCCTTCTCTGACATTTAACGTTTCCAAAAAACCGCTCTGCGGTGCATAAAACGTGACCGTTTGAGATACCTCTCGTGTGCGAGTGAGCGTGTCTATTATATTGTCGGATAATTTAAGTGCTTCTAATCGTTCGCGGGCACTTTTGGCTAAACGCACGTCGCCTCGCTTAAGTGAAAGCACATACTCTTCTTGGGCACTAACTAATTGTGGTGAATATAACGTATAAAGTGGCTGTCCTTTCTCAACCTTATCGCCTTCGGCTTCAACAAATAGCGTTTCAATCCAGCCTTCAATACGAGGGTGTACATGGACAATCGTAGACTCATCAAGAGAAACCGTGCCATACCCATTTACTTGCGGGGCCAACGTCCCTACAGACAGCACTTGTGTTTTTACGCCCATATTTTGCTGAACGTTTGCGGGGATCAAAACCCGCCCCGCTGATTGCATATCCGTCGAACTTGCCGTGTCATAAACAGGCACCAAATCCATTCCCATGGGCGACTTTCCTGGCCCATCTCGCCGGTAGCTATCATCCATCGGTGCAACCCAATAGAGCAGCGTAGGCTGATCATCCTCAACAGCATCTTTATGGTTTACCATCCCTACATACATCAGCAGCGCGCCGAGCACAGCGCTGAATATTACGAGTAACTTAGTTTTCATGAGTGACTACTCCAACATCTTGGCCTTCAACACTGACTAGGGTGTTATCGTTCTCAACGTTGAGCTTTTTGGCGAGAGCAACGGCTGGAAAATAAAGTGCGGAAAGCTCACTGATAACCCGCATTCTTTCTGTTTCTATACTGAGCGATGCAAGCTCAATGTTCATACGATTAATACTTGCGTCAATTACGTCATTAAAACTGCCAGCGTCGCTGGTATAGCTTGCAAGGCTTACGTCTACTAAGTCTTCTGATTGCTGCAAAAGGCCAGACTCATACAAATCCTTTCTTTTCTGTAACACCGTTAGCCTTTGTTTTAGTGATACTGCACGCGCCGCTAATTCTCTAACACGCAAACGAAAATCAGTAGCAGCTGCATGCATGCGAGCTGATGCCGCATCAGTCTCTGCGTTTCGTTTTGTCGCGGTAAAGTAAGGAAGGTCGACTTGAACCCCTATCGAGAAAAAGTCAGCCCGGCTTGCACCATTTTGCGCATCTTGCCGATGTCCATAGCTAGCTTCTACCGCCCATTGTGGTTTACGTGTTTCGTTGGCTAATTCAAGGGCCTTCCTTGCAATCTTTTCGTTAAGTGTAAGTTGGTGGGCACTAGGGTGATAAGCCATTAGCGCAAAAGGTTCAGCACGCTCCATCAGCTTAAGCAGCTGTGGAAGTTGCGGGAAAGAAAACGTATCGGGCAATGTCGGTGCACTTGGCATCGGTAAGTTCCAATATGCCGACATTTCAGCGATTGCTGTGCGGCTATCAAGGTTAGCCTGGATAAGATTGTCTTGTAAACGAAGCATTGCCATACGAACGTTTAAGACATCTTGTTGTTGCGACTGACTGATCCCCTGCCTGTAACGCGACTCGGTTACCTCTAGCAGCGGTTTCAGTAGCTCGAGTTGTGCGCTGTATACTTGTTTTTGTTTCTCAGCGTGGTACCAATTTAGCCAAAGTTGAGAAACTTCATGTATTAGCTGCCAACGACGTCCTTCTCTTAACAGTATTTGTTGATGCGCTTTTAAATCGAAAACAGCGCCTTTAATTGCATTTGTGTCACCGCGAGGAAGCCGTTGTTTAATGCCTACCTTAAACTGGGTCATAGGCTCTTGGCTAAGTGAAAAGCCATCTACAGGAAGGTTTTGAAGAGATGTCGACATCACGGGGTTTTCCCATGCACCTGCCGCTATTTTCTCCGCTAAAAAGGCTTTTTCTCGCCACTCACTACCCGTTAATAACGGGTCATGTTGTACCGCTAGCGATTGCGCCTCTTGTAGCGTTAACGGATCACTACAAACTTGGGAGGGTATCCAAATAAGCGATAACATGCCAAAGCGCAGCACGGACCGAGGAACACTCGGGATTACATTTCTCAATAAGTAAAACATACCAATTACCACAGAATCGTTACGGCATGACTGCCAAAACCGAATAGCCGCTGCTATTCAAAAGACGGATCTATCCTGCGATAAGTGTTTTGGGGGGCTTAAATTGAGGAGGGCTGATTAACGAAGGCGCGTCGACGCGAGATTCAACACGATAAGTATTGAATTGGGTGATGGCTATAGGCAATGCATTGGCAAGGATAGCAACAGAAGCAAAACTTGCACACATATTAACAGGGCACTGACATGCATCACCACAGCAATCCGTGGCGTCTACACTTGAGGCTTCTGACATGCTCATAGCATGTGAGTCATGGCGTTCATCCTCCTGCACAGACGCTTGCTGACTCGTACATGGTAGATGACTTTCGTTTTTCGAGTGCGCGTTACCATGCTTATCAACGTGTATTTTTTCAATACTATCGTTATACGCGCTGTGCTTCGCCAAGTGAGTATCAATGCCAGCCCACGACACGCTTTGAGAAAGCATGCTCATAAGAAAAACAAGCAGCATTGCGGCTACGTTGGTTTTCTGTTGAAAGGGCTGTGTTATCAATGTCATCACCAAATGATAATCATGGTCGGTATAATAGTAAAGTTATCAAAATTGATTAAGGTAACTTTTAAGCATTAGCGCCATATTATCAAACAATGGATTTGCTTTTGGCACTGCACACTCTTCTCGTTCATTGACCATTTTTTCATTAAATTTCATCTCGCGCAGTAAACGGGTATTCACCACTAAATCAGCATGGCAAAGCCTATAAGATTCATCAATAACAAAAAAGGTATTCGGGCCGCTGCTATGCGACATAAGCGTCTCTACCCCAGAAATAGGTGTCGTCGCATCGGCTTGAGAATGAGCCGAAAAAACCGGAACTGTTATGGTCTTCCCTTCATCAAAAGCGTCTCTTACTTGGTTGATAACATCCATCAACTCAAGCCCTGCGAACCCTGCAACATTTGGGTACTTAAACGGGTTGGGGCCATGTGTCACGTAGCTACCGTCGATTATTTTTGCCAGCACTTTAATGCCCCAGATTCTAGACATACTTTCTGCATTGTCTGACAATGCAAGTGCACCAGAGAACAGCATAATTCCGTCTATACCACTGTCGGCGCTAAGGTAGTGCGATACCGTCAATGCACCACCAGTAGAGAAACCACCAACCAATAGCGTATCTTCCATCTTTTGTGCGATTGCTATCACGTCGCTGACATGATGCTGCCAACGTTCTGCTAAATCCCAATCAGACATATCGTCTTCAGTATCACGTAGCCCGTGCCCCGGCAATAAGGGGACAAGCACCGTATACCCTTCATCAAATAATATTTTTGCTAGTTCTCGCATGAAGAACGGCGAGTCGCTGAGGCCATGAACCAACACCACTGTGCCCTTAGCGTCACTATCTTGATATAGTGCAAAAGGCGCATTGCCTTCATTTCTAAGCACATTACTGCATACCGAAAAACGGTTGAGAGAGGTTTCTTTGCAGCGCTCTGTGCTTCCCCATTCCTTCTTATATAAACTGGCAAACTCTTGTAATGCCGAGTTAGACGGCATCGCCGCGACGTGACATGACGCAATAACACCTAACAGAAACGTGACAGTTCGTAAAAAAGAAGGTCGTTGCACTGATTTCTCCATAACACCTATTATCCAATTGTGGAAAGGTAAACCGCAAATAGTAAAAAAGGCCATGATAGCATGACCTTTTTTTTAACGTATTCTTTTTACAAGAAAACGGTTTAGCCGAAGTACGCTTCTAAATCGTCCGACCCACCAATGTGTTTACCGCCGATAAATACTTGAGGAACGGTTTCGCGCCCACTAATAGCCGTTAGACTAGTAAGAGACGCATCTTTGCCTAATACTATTTCCTCGAAATCATAGCCTTTCTCAGTTAACAAGGCTTTTGCTTTCGCGCAATAAGGGCATCCCGGTTTTGAAATAACCGAAACCGGAGCTTGGGTTTGTGCGTCAGGTGCAATATAACCAAGCATGGTATCTGCGTCAGAGACCTCAAATGGATCGCCTGGTACGTCTGGCTCAATAAACATCTTATCCACTACGCCGTCTTTCACCAGCATAGAATAACGCCAGCTTCGCTTTCCGAAGCCTAAGTCGGCCTTATCAACTAACATGCCCATTCCATCGGTAAATTCGCCGTTACCATCTGGAATAACCGTGATGTTTTCTGCTTCTTGGTCAGCGGCCCATGCGTTCATTACAAAGGTATCGTTTACTGATACACACACGATTTCGTCCACACCATGCTGTTTAAACTTTTTCGCAAGTGCATTATATCGCGGTAAGTGGGTTGAGGAGCACGTAGGCGTAAACGCACCTGGAAGTGAAAACACTACCACCGTTCGCCCATCAAAAATTTCATTACATGTTTTTGTAACCCACGCTTCACCTTCCCTTACCGGAAAAGACACGCAAGGTACTTTTTGACCTTCTTTATTAACAAATCGACTGTCTGACATCGTAACTCCAATAATAAGTTTTAAACATGAAAATACACTTGACTACTAGCATAGTGAAGTTCACCGCCAATTGACAGAGGTACAGGAATAAAGCTTCGATACGTATTATTGACCATTCGTAAATATCGATAACTATGCCGAATAACATGTGCGCTCGCACTATGCTTCGTTTCTATAAGCACTGTCTTCACAGAGACAGTGGTTAGTTTAATCCTTTTCTTTATTCGTTGTACTGTGTGGGAGTTGACGCCATGATTATTCTTGTTGGTGGTGAAAAAGGGGGTAGCGGTAAAAGCTGCCTAGCGCAAAATATTGCCGTTTATTTACGCACTGAAAAAGGGGCATCAGTACTGATGGTCGACTGCGATCCTCAGCGAACCACATCAGATTGGATCCAAGAAAGGAAGGCTAACCCAAGGCTACCAGAAATAAATTGCGTGCAGCTATACGGTAAGATTCGTAACGAGCTACTAAGCCTAAAGCAATACTACGATTACGTGGTTATCGATTGCGGTGGGCAAGATAACCTTGCGCTGCGTTCATCAATGGCGGTAGCTGACCATATTCTTATTCCTTTACGTCCAAAACGTCGCGATTTAAAAACGGTTCCTCACATGGAAGACATTTTATCTACGTGCAAAATGGTAAACCCTAAAATGAACGCGGCCTTTGTTATTACTCAATGCCCTTCTCTCCCCAGCCTTGCCAGTCGAATTTTAGAGGCAAAAGAAGTGTGCCGTTCATTTGGTATACCCGTTCTTAATGCCGTAACGTTTAGCCGCAATATGTATGATGACTCTGAAGAATCAGGACAATCGGTTATTGAAAGCGAACCTGAAGGCAAAGCAGCAAGAGAGATCAGAGTAATATTCGAAGAATTGTTGGCGGCAAAACAGGAGGACGCTCATGAGTTTACTCAGCCTCAAAAAGTCGAAGCCGTTAACTAAACCAAGTAAGAAAACCGTTGATGCATTTATAAACGACGCTATCAATTATGCAGCGGGGGCGACGCGGGTAAAAGCATCCCAACAACATATTAAACCAAGTACGCCGAGTACACCGTCACGGCAAACACAAAAACAAACCATGAAACGTGCTACGTTTACGCTAAGCCACGAGTGTGTTGAGGCACTTACTGCACTGTCAAATGCAACGGGACAATCGCGCTCAGCACTTATCCGACAATGGATAAAAGAAAACGCAAACACAACGACCTAAACGGCGTAATGAAAGAAGGTGCGCGGATTAATCCCGTCGCACCACCAGCTATATACTTTAGTCTATTATTCAATACCCTCCACGATCACAATAGAGCGTATACTGCAGCGCAAGAAAGTGTGGGTTGCTCGCAGTATAAACACGCTACTGCATTTAATGAGCAGTTAATAGACGACGAAGGAAATGCTGTCTTGATATCTCTACGCAATATGTTCCGCTTCTTTTTCCTCACCGTATTATGGGGGGTGGCTGCGCATCACGCCGTTTACGCAAGTCATGATGATAGTCATCTCGCCACTGTCGCATCGGTTGAACATCTTATCGCTACCGAGGCATTTGAGCGTGCTGAAAATGAGGCGTTACGGATTATCGAATACGCACACCTTAGCGCTCACATCGACCCAAATGAAATGGTCGCGCTTGGCAATGTACTGATGCGCGCGTCACGCTTCTCCCTCGCAAAAGATGCGTTTAGCCTCGCATCACCATTATTTAGCGAGAGTGGAAACTTGTCGGCAGCAGCAGAAACGCTATATCGCCTCGCCATTAGCAACCGTCACCTTTCCCAGTTTCCAGAAGCGCTTCAGCATCTCCAGCGTGCACTGTCTATTGCACATATTCTCGATGAAAGTACGTTAGAAGCTTCCTTGCACCTAGAGCTGGGAAAACTTCATAGCGACAACAACAAACTAGAACAGGCATTACACGCTTTCAATACTGCACTGCAAGATTTCAAAGACCAAAACAACGACGCAAAAACCGCTGAATCACTGCTGCATATTGGTAAAGTATTTGTCCAGCGAAGGCAAAGCTCCAACGCTCTAACTCTGTTTAATGACGCACTACTGTTACTTAATGGTAAGGAAGACGACCAAATTAAAAGCGGGCTTCTCACGCAACTTGCGATAATTGAACTTAATAGTGCAAACAATGAAAAAGCATTAGAACTGCTTATAAATGCGCATGCACTCAATGGCTCCGTCTTGTATTCAGCCGACGCATTGGAAACGCAAGCATGGCTAGGAGAAGCGCTAACCCTTAACGAGCGCGTCGAAGAAGGGCTAAATCGACTTTTAGACGTGTTGGATTATGCTGACGCTACCGCACAAGCTGGTTTACGTAACAATACGCGACTCTCATTAACCCGTTCATTGATAAATGCGCAGCGCTTTGACGAGGCGCTGGTTTACGCGAGAGCAGGCACTATCAGTGCACGAGAGCGGCACAATGTCGCTGAGCAAATTGCATTTTTAAACCTGCAGCTAAATGCGTATGTGTCACTCGGCAAATTTAAGATGGCACTCGATATTCAATCGGTTATTCAGCAGCTAAACGAACTACTGCGCGATTCACGTAACCAAGAAGCGATTAATGTCCTACAAGCTGAAATAGCCTTAACTCGCCAGGCAAGTGAACTTCAAAAACTAGAAAAATCGTCCGACCTCGCACTGGCCATGGCAGAGCAAAAAAATCTTCGTACCACACTTTTTTGGAGTACATTACTTGCCGGCCTACTGACCCTTTTTCTAATCTGGAGTCGATACAAGCAACGTCAACAGACGGTGGCGCTGCGCCGAGAAGTACGCGAACAAACTGCCACATTGGAAGTTAAAAATAGCGAGCTGGAGCAAGCCTATAAAACCCTAGAAGAATTCAGTTTAAGGGACGTCCTAACCGGCCTATACAACCGCCACTATTTAGAGTCTCAGCTACCTGCAGAGATAAAGCGAAGTCAGAATGAAAAAGAGGCGTTTGCACAAAACAGCGATTTATTGTGCTTGCTCATCGACATCGACCATTTTAAAAAGATTAATGACAACTTCGGACATGCCGCCGGCGATACTGTTTTAAAAGCATTTGCACAGCGGCTTCAGCAGGTGTTTCGTCATACTGACCTCATTATCCGCTGGGGCGGAGAAGAGTTTTTAGTGGTCTGTAGAGGATCTTCACGATATGAACTGCCCGAAATAGCAGAGCGTTGTCGTCAAATTGTGTCACAAACCCCTTTTGATATTGGCAACGACACCTTGCTGACCGTCTCGTGCAGCATTGGCTTTTCCCTTCTTCCGCCTTCAAATGAAAGATATTTCGAGCAACGTTGGGAAGCCACGTTTTCGGTCGTCGATTATTGTTTGTATGCAGCAAAACTCTCTGGCCGTAACGGCTGGGTAGGTCTAATTGAAACCAGCGATAAAAAGCACGATGAAAAAAGCACGCCGCTTGGGAAAAAGTTTGGCTTTCCTGACGTAACGCTAGCCACCTCTTTTAACAATATCGCAGCCATTACGTGGCCGAATGACGATGAGGGATAACAGAATGTATAAGCATATTTGCCAATGTGGAGCGATTCACATCGAAATAGACAGCGACAATGACATGATTCACGACACCGGGGCGTTACTTTACGGTGAAAACCAACCATTACCGCACGTTATGACTAAAGACGCGCTATCAATAGACTGCGCGCCGTCTATGCTCGGAAGAATCACTATTAATGAAAATCACACGCAATATTTTTGCAATGACTGTGCAGCACCACTATTCATAGAAACGCAAACCGCGTATGTTATGCTGAATGCATTCTATTACGGCCACAACGCAAAAAATGACCATTTGTCGTGCCACACTACACTGTAATAATGAAGGCTTAATCGCTATTTTTTAAATCTTCTAAGTGATATTTGTCAATTAGCGAGTAAAGCGTAGGCCGTGTTACTCCTAGGAGCTCAGCGGTTTTAGACATGTTTCTATCAGCATGTTGAAACGCTTTACGTATTGCTTTGCTCTCAGCGATTTCCCGTACTTCTCGCAAGTTTAGCGTTTCAGGGTCTGATTCACCCGCCACAGGCATAAGCCCCATGTCATCTGGCTGTATGACCGTTCCCTCTGCCATGATTACCGCAGACTTCAACTTATTTTGCATTTCGCGGATATTGCCCGGCCACTTGTGAGCAAGCATTGCGTTTATGGTTGACTCAGAAAAACTCTTTGCCTTTGCGTTAAATTCTTCACGGTAGATATTTAAAAAAGTTCGCGCCAACAAAATAATATCTTGGTCTCTGTCACGCAGCGGTGGGATAAGAATAGGTATTTCCCCTACGCGGTAGAAGAGATCTTCACGAAACCGTTCTTCAGCAACCATTAATGTTAAATCACGGTGCGTGGCACAAATCACACGAATATCGACAGGAATTTCAGTCCTTCCACCGACACGCTCAATAACTCGCTCTTGTAAAAAGCGTAGCATCTTTGCCTGCAGACCAATGGGCATATCGCCAATTTCATCGAGAAAAAGCGTTCCACCTTGTGCCGTTTCTATTTTACCTAGTGTGGTTTTATTCGCCCCGGTAAACGCGCCTTTTTCATAACCAAAAAGCTCACTTTCGAGTAAATTTTCTGGAATTGACGCACAGTTGATCGCAACAAAAGGCTTATCTTTACGAGGACTATGCTCGTGGATACTGCGTGCAAACACTTCTTTACCTGTACCACTCTCTCCTAGCAGTAAGGTGCTGATATCCGTGCTGGCGATTTTCTCCGCTTTTTTAACCACAACTTGGATAGCTTCGCTGTTCCCAACGATACGGCTCATTCCCGTTCTGGTGCGAGCAAGAATACTGTTCTCATGTTCAAGTTGGGCAAGATTAAAGGCACGGTTGACCAGTAGCTTGATAGTATCGGAATCGATAGGCTTTTGGTAAAAATCGTATGCACCAAAATCAATGGCTTTCAAAGCGTTTTCTTTGTCATTATTGCCGGTGACTACGATGACTTTAGTCCGTGGTGCAAGTGCAATAATGTCGTGAAGGATCCGCAAACCCTCAGAGGCATTCGCCGGGTCAGGGGGAAGCCCTAAATCTAACGTAACGACCTTGGGTTCGAAGCGACGTAGCTGAGCAATAGCCGAAGTATAATCGTCTGCAAATACCACGTTAAAGTCGGTAAGGCTCCATTTAAGCTGTTTTTGGATACCTAAATCATCATCTACTACCAGTATGGTATCGGTCATCACTATTATCCTGTTTTTACAACGTCCATCTAGGAGCAAACTCCAGTGAAGTATGCATTTTTATTATTATGATAAGGGAAAATATAAGGTAAAGCAGCTGCCTTCATTAGGCACACTTTGTACCTTCAGTTTTCCGCCTATTGATTCCATGTACGACTTAGCATCATACGCACCAATCCCCATTCCTGCATTACCTTTTGTCGTATCGAAAGGTTTGAATAGGCGATTCTCTATAAAGTCTGCACTCATGCCTTCGCCGGTATCCTCAATAAACAAAACCAGGTGCTGAGTATGTCTGTCTACCGTTATTACAACTTCAACACTTCCGGTGTCTAAGGTGGCCTGCTGGGCATTACTAATTAGGTGGTACAACACGTTAGCCACCTTGTCTTTATCAATAACTAATGGCGACTCATCGTTAACGGCCACAGTGGGTGCGGGCTTAAGTGCTGCGCAGCGTGAATGCACGACATCATTAACGATGTCAGATAAAAGAATATTAGACTGCTTGCTTTGTTCAGACACGTTTTTTTCGGTCAGTTGCTTGAGCATTTTGTCCATACGCGCCTTGGTGTAGGTCAGCGTTTCAAACGTATCGTCAATAAATTCAGGGTTATGTTTGTGCTGTTCGGCGTTCGCGAGGATAAGGTCGACCTGTGCCATCACGTTTTTTAAGTCATGCAACACAAACGCAGACATTCGGTTAAAGGCCGCGAACTGTGCATTCTCGGCAACGACTTGTGATGCCTCATGATGCAGCATAAACGTGCCCACTTGCTCGGTCACCGCATTTAAGTAGTCCCTTACCTCCCAATTCAGACTGACTTTTTCCTTATCACCTGCGGCAAGTAGTACAAAGCCCCATAATGCGTCGTCTTTAAAAAATGGGATAAACAATTGGTATCCCCATGCTTTTAGCTGGCGCCTATCAAGCTGTAGCCCTTCGTAATTGAAGGGCTTCACTTCATATTCATCAGTGTCTATTACCCAACTATTCGTACCACTATACGCGGCTAGCGTATTGAGCAAGTCAGTCTCATTATCGATTCGTTCTAGCGGTGCCACTTCGGCCATCAGCTCAAACTCACCGTTATTGACCTTATAAAGTTTGCCCGTATCGTATTGCACCGCGTTTAACACGCCGGTCAGGGCGCTTTCGTAAACACTGTTTGTCGTATTAATACTTCGGGTTAATAGCTTTGTTAGCTTTACCCATTCAATCCTGTAATCAAATTGATTTGCAAAAAAGTGCTTGGTAATAAATACCTTACACTTTGTTCTAAATGCATTAGAAAGAAAAACGGTGGCTAACAGTGCGAATGACATTACCACTAAAATAATCTGCACCGTGGCGCCCCAGTTCCCCCCTAAATAATTAATGGCATAACCAATCACAGCCATGATAAATAGGTATGCGCCTGCAACCAGTAATAAAGAGCTGTGAAGCACGATATCTCTTGAGATAAAGATATCGATACCCCAATGGCGAATACGGCGTATTGCGATCACCAAGAACGGAATCAACAGAAAGTAAATATAACCACGGGCTGCGATATACCCCACTTCGACTTGGTTCACCATCGTCGCGTTCGCATAGGTGACAAACTCAAACAGGTTCGTTGCGCCCAAATAGATGATGAGAGGCTTAAAGGCCCATTGCTCAGAGCCGGCTTGTCGATACACCACCTCTAACAACACTAATACTTCAAGTGAAAGCAGAATGAGGAGCAGGAATGACCATGTTGGATCTACATACACTAGATTAGGCGCAGCAAAGCCCAACACCGCTGGCAACAAGATGAACAGGGTGGCAGGCCTTTTTATAACCTCAGAAAAGTTCGTGAAATTCTGTTGTATGCAACTCGATAGGAAAAGCAGCCAAACAAACTGCTTAACCAAATCGGCATTGAGAAGCCATTGTAAATCGATGATCCCAAAAAAGGTGCTCATCATGCTTGCTGACCAGCCAACTGTCGTTACCGTCGCTAGCACTAAGAGGTGTTTAGCAACCCCTGGTTTGCGAACTGTCAGCAAGAGTAAGAGCAATGCAAGGTGAGCTAGGCCGTTGAGGCCATAACCGATATCTGAAACCATCCTTTTCTATCTCTTATTGTTATTTTTATTGATATTTTGTCACGACATTAGCGTTTTTTGACAATCAAAGAGCCTATTGAATACCCCGCACCAAAAGAACACAATACGCCCACGTCACCGGCCACTAAGTCTTCATGGTACAGGCCAAATGCAATCACCGAGCCTGCAGACGCAGTATTTGCATACTCATCGAGTACAATAGGCGCCTCTTTTTGATTGGCTTCTCGCCCTAACAGACGCTTGCAAATAAGTGTGTTCATATTGATGTTCGCTTGGTGCAACCACCAGCGCGACACACTTTCAGGCACTAACTCGTGTCGTTGCAGATGTGCTTCAATGTGAGCCGCCGCCATAGGGCACACTTCTTTAAATACTTTGCGCCCAGCTTGATGAAACAACTTATCTGGACCATATGGGTCTACGTCTTCTGCACGCGTCATATAACCAAAATTAGAGCGAATATTGCTTGAATACTTGGTCACCGCTTTCGTGCTTAATATGTCATAAACATGATCGCCCGTTGCCGTATCGGCATGCTCTAAAATGCTCGCCGTTGCCACATCGCCAAAAATAAAATGGCTGTCACGGTCGGTATAGTTAATTTGCGGAGACACTAATTCAGGGTTTATCACCAAAACACACGATGCATTGCCTGCGGCAAGCATCTCATAAGCGCGATGCATACCGAAAGTGGCTGCTGAACATGCCACTAACATATCAAAACCAAACCCTTCAATATTGAGTGCCTCTTGCACCTCAATCGCGATGGCTGGGTAAGCACGCTGTGTATAGGCGCATGACACGATCACCGCATCTATGTCACTCGCGGTTTTATTCGCTTTCTGCATAGCAAGCTTGGCGGCCTCAACAGCGATTTCAGCTTGATGCGACAACTCATCATCACTACGCGGCGTAATTTTTGGCTTCATACGCGTAATATCAAGCGCGCCCTCTTTTTTGTAGATGTAACGGCTTTTAATACCTGACGCTTTTTCAATAAATTCGGCACTAGAATACGGTTTGGCAACCACCTCACCGGACTCAATTTTATCTTTATTAGCGTCGTTGAATGCATCAACATATGCATTGTAGCTATCAACCAATTCGTGGTTACTAATACTTTCCTGCGGATGCCAAACACCCACTCCACTAATAACGATCTGCTGAGACATATTTTTACTCTTTTTATTAATGCATAACGGCAGCAGCGATGCGCTTAAGACCACTCTCAAGCATAACAGCGGTGCTGTAGGCGAGAATCAACTTACATGGTTCACACATTTTTCTGCCAGGCAAAGCAACAAAATGTGAGGGGTGCTCTACTAAAGGTAAAGGCACGATACTTAAGTAAGGATTATATCGCCAACTCTTACAGGTAGCTTAACTCAATCGCTAGCATATGTAATCACTGACGCGTTGAATTCAATGTGGTACGACATCTTTATCCGTGAAATAGGCATAAAAAAAGCGGCGTATAAACGCCGCTTCTTGCAACAATGTACTCGTGATTAGTTTGGTTGAACTTGCCACACGGTTACTGTACCGCTCACTTCGTTACCAACAACAAGAAGTGGCACACCGCTAGGGCTGTCTTCTGCGCTAACGAATACCAGACTCTCTGGTGCTAAGTCACCAATGATATCATTGGCAGTTAGCCCTTCAGTAAGGTTACGGTTTATCACGTAGTCGACGAATTTCACGTCGTAAGGGTTGGTAACATCATACACAAAAATACCCCCCATACGCTCTGTGCCAATAAACGCAAACGTTCTATCGCCAATCGTGCCTACGGTAAGTGCTTCTGGCTCTGGACCTTTATTTTCAGAGCGAGAGTCGCCTGCATTTTCATCGTCGCCGTTATTAAACTGTGCGCCATGAACTGATGCCGTAATTCGCTCTAAGTCATCTCCCGAGTCATATACGATGATACCGTTTTGATCCCAAATAGTGAAAGAGCGCGCACCGTAAGTGTAGGCAGCATCATATTCGCCGTTGCCATCGCTGTCGCCCATTGCTGAGGTAACGCGAAGGTCATCAGCTTCACCGTTTGCTTGCAACATGGCAAGCTCAGAATTTGCTTCTGCGGTTAAATCTGAAACTTTTACTTCATCAGTGTACGCAAGACAACCGTCGTCGGCGTCAAACGATAGACCGCCATCACTTAGGCATGTTGCCTCATCAGCAGCGTCGAAGAAATATTCACGTGCATCACCTTCGTTTGCTGAAATAAGAAACGTTGCGTCTTTCCACGTGAAGTTTGCAAGCGTATCAGGCTGATATACGCCATAAAGCCCGTCGTATTGACCGAAGCTTACGCTACTATCTTCTTGAATATCGATATTCAAACCTGACCAGTTTTTCGTACCTAACCCGATAACATCGATGGTTAGTTCTTCAAGATCTAACACGGCTAAGCCATTATTTTCTTGAAGTGAAATATATGCCACATCGTTGGTTGCAGTAATATATTCTGGCTCTAAATCTTGCGCCAGCGTGGTTGCAATAGCAGTACCTTTGATAGTACGACCGCTTGGGTTAGGGAACATCATTCCTTCTGCCATTAGGTCTGCCATTGTTGCCGTTAAGCCACCAAAACCTACTGTTGTCGCAGACTCTTCAGGTTCGCCACTGGCAAGAATATTAATAACGGAAACCGAACCTACAGGGTCAATGGTATAGTCATCTGAAGGCTCACCTTCGTTTGCCACTAACGCTTTACCACCGTCAGGCGTAAACGTGACCATATCTGGCAATGCACCCACTTCCACAGAATCTAGGAAGCTTGGGGCTGAACTATCAAGACCACTGTAAAACAGCACGAAGCCATTATCAGTTTTAACGGCGGCTGGCACCGCAACTGCCATCAAGTCACCGCTTATTGCGATACTGGTCACACTACCCAGTGCGGTACCATTGATGTCAGCAGGCAACGAAACCGTAGACAGTGTTAAGTTAGTCGTGTTTATTGAGTCAGCCATTTCCGTTGTGGGAATTGATGAGGCTGTCGGGATAACCGCGATAGTATTCGTTGTGGTATTTGTCGCATAAATAGTTTGCGTATCACTGTGATACTGAACGATTTCAGCGGCAGTCTGATTACCTAAAAATGCGCGAGCCACTACGCTAAGCGTAACACCTAGCGAAGCATCCGAACCGTCTGCGCCATTCTCGCCAGGCGCACCTGTTTCGCCTTGAGGTCCCTGAGCACCAGTTTCACCTTGTGCACCATCATCTCCGTCTAATCCACAGCCAGAAAGGGCTGCTGAAACGAAGAGTGCTAAAATGCCATACTTGAATTTACTGTGCGTGGCCATTCGATTTCCTTTTTGTCGTTATCATTTTTCAACTACACGTTTACCTGCACGGCTTGGCTGTGTAAAGAGGTGCATAACAGTGAAACCATAAAATGCCATGTTAATACCACTTAAATTAGCGACGCCAGACGCAACAACGTATTTCTACTTCTTTGTATAAATTAGAGCCAGTGTATGACACAAATATTAATTTGCAAAGGGCTTATGGGTATAAAGCCCATAACCAATGTTGTAAGGATGGGAAGAGCATAAATTAAGCCGTATTAGAACAGCATGAAAAGCAGCAGATTCGTTTTAGTCAACAGAGCACCATGTCACTATTTGCTCAGCAATTAAACATTTAAGTCTTTACCGCATAGCGTATTACGTTGCACTATACCTTGCACAAATATCGAATTTTCCAACCGATTTACCATAGTGAGGCTCTCAACAATGAAGTTACGGCACACCTTAACGGGTTTAATAATGTCAATTAGCGCAATGGTTAGTCTCTCCTTTCCAGCATTTGCACTAAAAGATACCGTTAACCCTACGCTGTTTGAAAACATGGAATATCGCAGCATCGGCCCTTTTCGCGGTGGTCGCTCGGTTGCGGTTACCGGAGTTAATGATAATCCTAATCTTTACTACATGGGGGCCGCAGGCGGTGGTGTATGGAAAACGCAAAACGCGGGTTTGTCATGGCAGCCACTATCCGACAAAGACTTTTCCGTTGGCAGTATTGGTGCCATTGCTGTAGCCCCTTCTGATAAGAATGTTATTTATGTTGGCACCGGTGAAGGGCCTATTCGAGGCGTTACGACCAGCCATGGTAAAGGGGTATATAAATCTACTGATGCCGGGGAAACATGGGAGCTAGTAGGTTTAGATAACCGAGGGCAAATTCCAAAAATTCGCATTCATCCGACAAACCCTGATATTGCATGGGTTGCAGTGCAAGGTAATATTTGGGCCCCCAATGAAGAGCGTGGTGTTTTCAAAACCGTCGATGGCGGCAAGAATTGGAAACACGTACTCAAAGTCAATCCCGACACCGGCGCTGCAGACTTAGTTATTGACCCTACCAATCCTAGGGTGCTTTATGCGGGCATGTGGCACCATGGAAGAACCCCATGGTTTGTAAAATCTGGCGGTGACGGTGGCGGTATTTACAAGTCAACCGACAGTGGTGAGACGTGGGAAAAGCTTGAAAAAGGTCTACCAACACTGATTGGGAAGGTTGGCATAGATATCTCAGCTACTAACCCAAAGCGCGTATACGCAATTGTTGAGTCTGACAAAGGTGGCGTGTATCGCAGTGACGATGCAGGCGCGTCATGGCAGCTAATGAATGACGACAACATTCTTAAAGCTAGAGCATGGTATTACAACCACATAAAAGTCGACCCGAACGACGAAAACACGCTTTATGTGATGAATGTGCAATTACATAAGTCAATCGACGGCGGCAAAACATTCGATATAAAGTCTTTGCCACATGGTGACACCCACGACATGTGGATTAACCCTGACAATAGCTTAAATATGATTAATGCCAACGACGGTGGCGCGACGGTTACGTTCGATGGGGGCAAATCATGGTCAAGTATTTACAACCAACCCACCGCACAATTTTATCGTGTAATAACCGATAACTTAGAACCCTACAACGTTTACGGCGGACAGCAAGACAACACCACCATGGCAACACCGTCTTCAACATGGGATGGCGGTATTGGTATCGCAGAACAATTCGCAGTGGGCGGAGGTGAAAGTGCACATATTGCCTTTGATGCAAATAACCCGACGCTGATTTACGCCACGACAATCAATGGCACGTTAACTGAGTTCAACAAGAATACCGGCCTCGTTCGCCCTATCATGCCCTACCCCGAATATGTGTTTGGACGTAATGCACGCGATCAGAAATATCGCACCAACTGGAACGCGCCTGTACTGGTGTCTCAGCACGACCCGAAAACCGTGTATTACGGTACACAAATGATATTAAAAACCACTGATAGAGGTGTTAACTGGCAGGAAATTAGCCCAGATTTGACGCGCAACGAGTCCGAAAAGCAAGGCTTGAACGGTGGCCCAATCACCAACGAGCAAGCCGGTGCCGAATACTACAATACCGTTTTTTATATTGCAGAGTCACCAGTAAACGCGGGCGAATTATGGGTAGGTGCTGATGACGGTCAATTGCATTTAACCCAAAATGAAGGCGGGAGTTGGAAAGACATCACCCCTCACAAAACAGAAGCACAAGTAAATGCTATTGAACTAAGTGTCCATGCAGAAGGTAGAGCCTACGTGGCGGTTACGGGCTATAAACTTAATGATTACCGCCCGTATATTTATAAAACCGATAATTATGGAAAACGCTGGGCTCGAATAGATAAAGGGCTACCGGACGACGCCTTTGTAAGAGTAATACGCGAAGATAAAACCCATGAGGGCATACTTTTCGCCGGCACTGAAAGCGGTATATTCATTAGTTTTGATGACGGGAAAAATTGGCAAGCCCTATCACTTAATTTACCTCCTGTCGCCATCACTGACATGCAGGTTAAAGGGGATGATTTAGTCATAGCCACCCAAGGACGTGGTTTTTGGATATTGGATGACATTACGCCTTTGCGAGAAGTCAGTGCGTCATTACACAATGAAGCGCTATTTCAGTACCGTCCTGTCGATGGCATACGTTTACTGTCAGGTGGCAATATGAGCGGACAGCCAGAAGCGAAAAATCCTGCCCGTGGCGCGACGTTCCGTTATTACTTAAAAGATCAGCTTGAAGACAGTGAAGTGCTACGTATCGATATCTTCGATGCTAATGACACACTGGTACGCACGTTATCGTCAACGGGCGATGCCTTCGAAAAGTGTGCTAAAGGCAATGAAGATGTGCGAAACCCGTTGACGTTCAAACATCCATCAACAAAGGCGGGATACAATGAGTTTGTGTGGGATTTACGTCGTTCACCCCTACAGTGTATCGATAACGTAAAACTGTTTGGTGGATGGAATGGTGCCAGAGTAATGCCAGGAGAGTACAAAGCCACCATTTCGATAGGTGGCACGTCACAAACCAGAGCATTTACCGTATTGCCAGACCCAAGAGAAGAAACTGATGCTGCACAGCTGCACATTGTTGAACAAAGCATTAAGGCCAGTGAAGCCTTGCTTAACGAGCTGTTCGAACACTTGCAAAAAGCCAGAAACGTCCGAGACACGTTGAAAGGTGTATCTGAATCAAATGTCGTGTTAGCCAGTGAAGTATCAGCGTCTATTGACCGTATCATCAGTGCTATTGACGATTGGGAATCGTTGGTCATTCAGCCTAAACATCAAACGTTTGAAGATGACATAAATTGGCCCAACATGCTCGACAGGCAAGTGCGTTTTCTTATGGATAACTTTGATAGAACTGGCGCACCGGCACAAGCGGGTGCGTTAAAGCGGCTAGAAGACCTAGAGACAAGGTGGCAACAATATAAAGTGCAGCTAGAAAGCCTCTTTCAAGAACGCGTGAAACCTGTCAATGAAGCGCTGTCAAAACAGGGAGCATATGATTTGGACACCTTATAGTGGGCTTCGCGATTTAGCGAGTTAGCCCTTGAGGCTCTTTAAAAAACCGGCGTAATGTCGGTTTTTTCTATTAACGTCTTAGTATTTTGCCGTTATGCCAACATTAACGATGTGTTTCCAATGCAAGCAGTACCGAAGCCTGCGCGGTAATGTTTGTTTTCATTTATTGGCCAATCTGTTAATAATACTCACTACAATGTTTTCAAAAAAAGCGTTTGTCGTTAATACGGGCTTACGTAAAGGATAGGATATGAAAAAATACATCAAGGGAGCGATTACGGCAGCCGTCGCGCTATCACTTACTGCCTGTGCCACGTCGCCTACAGGAAGAAACCAAGTACTACTTTATTCAGAGGCACAACTTTCAGAAATGGGCGGGCAAGCGTTTGCTGGCATGAAAGAAGAGCTAAAGATTTCAAACAAGGCTGTACAAAATAGTTATGTAGAGTGTGTAGCCAACGCAATCACCGCTCAGGTGCCTGACAGCGTGTTTAGCGGCACATGGGAAGTGGTTGTATTTGATGATGAACAAGTAAATGCGTTCGCGTTACCTGGCGGAAAAATTGGCGTATACACTGGACTGCTAAAAGTAGCAGAAAATCAGCACCAATTAGCAGCAGTTATTGGTCACGAAGTTGGCCACGTGATTGCCGAGCACGGTAATGAACGTATGTCTCAGTCAACACTTATTAATGTTGGCACTCAAGCCGTAGGGCAAGTGCTCGCAGCGAATGAAGTACCGCAGTCTGCGCCGATAATGGCAGCGATAGGGCTAGGGGTTCAAGTAGGCGTTCAGCTCCCCTTTAGTCGCACACATGAATCAGAAGCTGATTTAATTGGTTTACAGTTGATGGCTAAATCTGGGTTCGACCCTCGTCAATCTGTTAATTTATGGCAGAACATGGATGCCGCAAGCGGTGGACAGCGTCAAATGGAATTTCTTTCTACGCACCCTGCACCGCAGACCCGTATTGAAGACTTGAAGGCAAACATGCAGCCCGCTTACGCAGACTATCAGGCGACAGGTAACCGCCCGACTTGTAAGTAACCTTGAATAAAAAACGCCACATAATGTGGCGTTTTTACTTTTCAATATAAGTAGACGGTAATTACTCGCTTTCTTCTTTGTGAAGGTGCACATCCATTTGTGGGAACGGAATAGAAATACCCTCTTCATCGAAGCGAAGTTTCACCGCTTCTGTGAAATCAAACTTAACGCCCCAAAAATCTGATGCTTTAACCCAAGGGCGCACAACAAAATTCACGCTGCTGTCTGCAAGCTCGGCTACCGCAACAGTAGGCGCCGGCTCTGCCAAAACACGCTCATCGGCTTCAAGCATTTCGCGCAAGATTGTTTTTGCTTTTTTCAGGTCAGCGTCATAGCCAATACCGACAACCATATCTACACGACGCGTTTCTTTCGCAGAATAATTAGTGATATTTCCAGCGTAGATAGCACCGTTAGGCACGATAATTTCTTTGTTATCTGGTGTCGTCATCGTACTGGTGAATATACCAATTTTCTGAACAGTACCTGATGTACCAGCAGCTTCAACAAAATCACCTGACTTAAATGGTTTGAACACTAGCAACATAACACCAGCGGCAAAATTCTTTAATGAATCTTGTAATGACAAACCAATTGCCAAACCAGCCGCACCTAAAATCGCCACTAGCGACGTAGTGTCAACACCAAGTTGGTCAAGTGACGCAACTATGACAAACAGCATTAACAGCGCGCTGATAATTGCCTCAAGGAAGTCGACTAACATCGCATCATATTTCGACTTTGCCATTACGCGGCGGAATACCGATAACAACAAACCGACAATTAATCGACCAATCACATAAATCGCGATAGCCATCGCGATGTTGATTCCCCAAGGAATTGCATAGTCGTTAATGTATCGCTCGATGTCGCTTGCAGACATCAGCGTTAAGTTTTCTTCCATAATAAGATCCTTTTTTTAAGTAAACGTGTGGGGGTAGTAGCGTTTTACATTATCAGTGTTTCTGTTGCAGTGGCAACGATTAACGAACGTACAGACAAAAAATTATTCATAAGTCTAAGTACTCGCCTGAACGCACAACCCTCGGCTTCTTAAACTTCTTGCGTTTACGAGAAGTCAATGACATAAAACAGTAATAAATTTCTCATGATGTCGTCACAACTACGTGCAACCCTATCGCAAATGTTTTAGACCCAGTGAATTGCCTATCTCACACGAATAGTTAATGCAATTTACTCGTGCTAGCGGTAAACTACTAGTGATGACTCTTTACGAGCTTAACAAAGGTGATGGATCGCCGCGCTTATCTGCAAAGAGTCTGATGCAGTCTTTACCCCACTAGCAAGTTTTGTTTAAAAAGGATTAACACATGTTGCTATTATCATTGCTGTTCGCCGTTGTTTTCGTTCTCTTTATTTATTCCCTCAAGAAAGATAAGGGTAGACACACCAAGTTTGCTCGCCGAGCACAAATACATACATCGCCCTACAGCATAAACAAGCACAACTACAATTATCAGCAAAGCCCAATTAGCGCGGCCGAAGACGGAACACCCGCCTAACATCGCACTTGTCAAAAAAGCGGATTATCGTCCGCTTTTTTAAGAAACCTGATATTCTTAGCAATACAGCATTGCGTCAGGTACAGCTAGCACCTTATCATAGCTTCATTACTGTTTTTGCTAGACACATTACATGCGTATACCTCGAGTTTACTATCCTCACTCTATTACCCTTGACGAAGAGTTTTTGCTTACCGATGATGCAGGCCATCACATTGCTACCGTCTTGCGTCTTAAGGCTAATCACCCTATCGTTCTCTTTAACGGTGACGGGAACGAATACAGTGCCCAGATAATCAGCATACAACGAAAAAAAGTCGTAGTGGAAGCAGATGCATGTCTGTCCATTTCCAAAGAGTCACCTCTTGCTTTGCATCTAGGCCAAGGTGTTTCAAAAGGCGATAGAATGGATACCGTACTACAAAAGAGCGTTGAACTCGGCGTGACCGAAATTACACCGGTGATAACAGAACGTTGTGCAGTAAAACTAGACGCGGCTCGATGGGAAAAAAAGCAGTTGCAGTGGCAAAAAATTATTATTGGAGCGTGCGAGCAGACAGGCAGAAGCATACTTCCAACACTTAATATGCCAGTGTCGCTTAATCAATGGTTATCAGAGTCGACAAACAGCAGTAGGCTCGTGCTTGCACCAGGTGCAGAGTACCCCTTAGTCAAACAACCCTACAACTCCCAAGGGTTTAGATTGTTGATTGGCCCAGAGGGTGGGCTTTCTGACACCGAAATTCATCAGGCTAATGAAAGTGGCTACACCTCCGTCAGTCTAGGGCCTCGTATACTGAGAACAGAGACGGCCGCCATTGCCAGTATCACTATTTTGCAAGCGCAGCATGGTGACTTCTAGTCGTTACCGCTAAAAACGACTTTTAAAACTTGAAGAATGTCGGGATGCCCCAACACTATTCAATATTACCAACGGCGTCGCTACATTTTAGCCACGCTCCTTGAGCGCGTTTCGGCACTCTTATTAAGTGAGAATATCTATGCAATATACACTTGGCGTTATTATGGACCCCATTGCCGACATAAAGCCGCATAAAGATACAAGTTTTGCGATGATGCTTGAAGCACAGCGTCGTGGTGCGACGATATTGTATTTTACATTAGCCGACTTATACCTTGAGAACGGTAAACCTATGGGGTTGGCAAAAACGTTAAGTGTGCGCGATCAAGCGGAAAACTTTTATTCTGTTGAAAGCGAGCAGACCGTCGCATTAGGGGATATCGATGTATTACTGATGCGAAAAGACCCTCCCTTTGACAGCGAATTCTTATACGCTACTCAAATGCTATCACTGGCACAAGACGAGGGTGCATTGGTGGTAAACAATCCACAAGCATTACGTGACTTCAATGAAAAGCTTTTCACCTCATACTTTCCTGAGCATATCCCAAGCACGTTGGTGGCTAATAATCAGGCATTAATTAGAGCGTTTCACGCCAAGCACCAAGATATTATCTGTAAGCCTTTAGACGGTATGGGCGGTGCCTCAATTTTTCGTGTTAAGCCAGACGGCAATAACCTCGGTGTCATTATTGAAACGCTTACACAGCTGGGTACGCGTTATATGATGGTTCAAGAGTATCTTCCTGAAATTAAAGACGGTGACAAGCGTGTTCTTATCGTAGATGGGGAGGTCGTGCCCTATTGCCTTGCACGTTTGCCGACTAAAGGGGAAACCCGAGGTAACTTGGCGGCCGGCGGTACAGGGCGCCCACAACCTATTTCAGAAACCGATAGAGCATTAGCCGAGGCTATCTCTCCTATGCTCAAAGATAACAATATTCTTTTTGTGGGCCTTGATGTCATTGGTACTAAAATTACCGAGATCAATATCACAAGCCCTACTTGTGTGAGAGAAATAGAATCACACTTCGATGTCAATATAATGGGGCTACTTTTTGATGCTATCGAAAAGCGCTTATCTACACATAAATCCCATTGATTGGCGGATAAACGTTAGGACACTATGACGAATTTAAAGAGTTTACAAAATCATTTTCTGATTGCCATGCCATCGTTGGATGACCCTTACTTTTCTCGTTCACTGACGTATATATGCGAACACAACGATGACGGTGCAATGGGTTTAGTGATTAACCAACCCTCTACTATGAACCTAAAGCAACTGTTGGAGCAAACGGATAAAGCATTAGAGGTCGATGCCGACAAAGCAGGCGACATTATTTTGGCCGGAGGGCCGGTAAGCCAAGAGCGCGGATTTGTCCTTCATACATCTCAAGATGGGTGGAGTTCAAGTTTAACGCTAGCGCCTGGAATAATGGTAACAACATCTAAGGATATCCTCACTGCTATAGGTAACGACGAAGGCCCTGAGCACGCGATTATCACGCTTGGCTATGCCGGTTGGACCGCCGGTCAGCTCGAACAAGAAATGCAAGATAATGCGTGGCTAACGGTTGAAGCCGATGAAGAAATACTCTTTAACACGCCCATCCATAAAAAGTGGCAGACCGCAGTGAACAAACTGGGCGTGGATGTGTGGCAGCTTGCACCCGGAGCTGGCCATGCGTGATGAAGGACAGCGTACGGTACTCGCGTTTGATTTTGGCACAAAAAGCATTGGTGTAGCTGTGGGTCAGGAAGTGACCGGCACGGCGTCACCGCTTGCGGCATTAAAGGCCAGAGATGGTATTCCTGACTGGGGTAAACTCGAAACGCTGTATGAAGAATGGCAACCTGACGTCGTAGTAGTGGGGCTTCCACTTAATATGGACGGTACAGAGCAGGAAATGACGCAACGCGCCAAAAAGTTTGCCAACCGTTTACATGGTCGATTCAAAGTCGCCGTGGAAGTATGTGATGAGCGCCTAACGACAACCGACGCGAAGGCCATGCTTTTTGAACTAGGTGGATATAAAAAGCTAACGAAAGACAAGGTAGACAGCGTATCAGCGTGCGTTATTTTCGCCAGTTGGATTGAATCACGTTACCTATAACCTCCTACTCTCTCGTGCTACACAGGTTGGCAATGTGGCTCACCACAATGCCAACATGAATCAAAAGCACTGCCGTTTTCTTCGTTGCACGACGTGCAATACCAATCTCGGTTTTGTGCCTGTGTGTCTGTCGCCTCTAACGCATTAACTATCTGCATAGCGCGCGCAGCCCACTCATCATCTACTAACCACAATTCTGGCTGCGCTTCTTGCCATGGCACTTCACCCAATGCCCCACCTACAAACTCGTTTTTAACCATATAAGGAATGCTATGAGCATCAAGCTCGCTTTTAACGCGTTGAAATAAGAAAGGGTCATCGGTTGAAAACAGTTTAATCACGCACTGCCTCTACGCGCTGCAATAAAATCATAGCCACTATCGCCTATTCATCCATGTCTATCGATACATTCGAAAGCGAGCCTAAACTTGAGCCATCGCTCGAGTCTAGTTTTATCATTAAACGTAAATCGTTTGGCGAATCAGCATGATGCAGTGCTTGGTCCATTTCAATACGCCCCGCGCGATACAGGTCATAAAGGGCCATATCAAAGCTTTGCATGCCCATTTCTTTGCCTTTTTTCATTGCCTCTTTCAAACTTCCAATTTCATTTCGCTGAATGAGGTCAGTGACTAACGGTGAATTAAGGAGAATTTCGATAGCAGCAACTCGCCCTTTCCCGTCAGGCGTAGGAACAAGCTGTTGTGCAACAATCGCGCGAATATTCAGGCTTAAATCGAAGCGCAATTTATCGTGTTGATCTTTGGGCGCTAAGTGCATTATTCGTTCAATGGCTTGGTTGGCATTATTGGCATGAAGGGTTGCTACACATAGGTGTCCCGTGTCTGCAAACGACATGGCATATTCCATGGTTTCCATAGAACGTATTTCGCCAATAAGAATAACGTCGGGCGCTTGACGAAGCGAACTCTTGAGGGCGTCGTCGAACGACTGCGTATCAATCCCTACTTCTCGCTGCGTAACAACACAATTTTTATGTTCATGAACAAATTCAATTGGGTCTTCAATTGTTAGAATATGTCCGTATGAGTTTTCATTTCTATGCCCTATTAAGGCTGCGAGCGAGGTTGACTTACCGGTGCCTGTTCCACCAACAAATAACACCAAACCACGCTTGGCCATAATGATATCTTTCAATACTGCTGGTAAGCCTAAATCTTCCGCTTTAGGAATGTCGGTAACAATACGACGTACCACCATTCCCGCTTGGTCGCGTTGCCAAAATGCCGAGCACCGAAATCGGCCGATACCTTCACGAACAATCGCAAAATTACATTCTTTGGAATGATGAAACTCATCTTTTTGTTTGTCGCTCATCGCCTCGTGGACAAGGTTGAGCGCGTCTTCTTCGTGAGAAACCGTGTTAGAAAGGGGCGTAAGCTTGCCGTTTATTTTGGCACTGACCGGAAAGCCCGCCGTTATAAACAAATCAGACGCGCCATTTTCCACCATTTTTTCTAGGTATTCATTTAGCATAATGTTTCCTAAAATGAGCCCATTGCTTTCTTATCTACTGATTTTGCTGCGGCATCTTGTTGCGTAATGGCGCCCATGGCGACTAATCGTTGTAAGCACTGATCCATGGTTTGCATTCCGTGCGCTTGACCGGTCTGAATAACCGAGTACATCTGCGGCACCTTATCTTCCCGAATAAGATTACGAATGGCAGGTATACCCACCATTATTTCATGTGCTGCCACACGACCGCCTCCCACTTTTTTAAGAAGCGTTTGTGAAATTACTGCGCGGAGGGATTCTGACAGCATTGATCGCACCATCGATTTTTCTTCCGCTGGAAATACGTCAATAATACGGTCTATGGTTTTTGGTGCCGAGTTAGTATGCAGTGTTCCAAATACTAAATGCCCGGTTTCCGCCGCTGAAATAGCCAATCGAATAGTTTCTAAGTCACGCAATTCACCAACTAGGATAACGTCGGGGTCTTCACGTAATGCAGAACGAAGTGCGTTATTAAATGAATGCGTATCTCTGTGCACTTCCCGTTGGTTAATTAAGCTAAGTTTGTTTTCATGCACAAATTCTATCGGGTCTTCAATAGTAAGAATGTGCTCTCGCTTGTTAGTATTAATATGGTCAACCATAGCCGCCAGCGTGGTACTTTTCCCTGAACCTGTTGCACCGGTAACCAATACAATGCCTGTCGGTTGGTTTATAATTTCTTTGAATATTTCTGGCGCGCCCAAATCATCGAGCGTTAATACTTTACTGGGTATGGTACGTAAAACCGCTGCAGCTCCGCGATTTTGCACAAAAGCGTTAACACGAAAACGAGATAAACCACTTACCTCAAATGAAAAATCGGTTTCTAGGTTTTCTTCGTATTCTTTTCGTTGCATGTCGTTCATGATTTCATAAACGAGGGCATGTACTTGCTTATGATCGAGGGCCGGAACGTTAAGCTTTCGCATTTCTCCGTCGACACGGATAATGGGCGGAAGGCCTGCTGAAAGGTGTAAGTCAGAGGCGTTATTCTTAACACTGAAAGCCAAAAGTTCGGTAATATCCACAACCACTTCTCCAAAATAAGGTGAATAATGCAAACAATAGCAGAAAGACTGAAATGTGCACGAGAGCACGTTGCCCACGCTACTGCCGATGCCCATCGTCCACCAAATTCGGTAAAATTGCTAGCGGTAAGTAAAACAAAACCCGTATCCGATATTATGGCAGCGTATGAAGCGGGACAACGATGTTTTGGCGAAAACTATATACAAGAAGGTGTTGAAAAGGTTAAAGAACTTTCTGACCTGCGGGATATTGAGTGGCATATGATTGGCCCAATTCAATCAAATAAAACAAAAGCGGTTGCAGAACATTTTGACTGGGTACAAACCGTCGACAGAGAAAAAATTGCCCGTAGATTAAACGATCAGCGCCCGGAAGGCCTCCCTCCATTAAACGTGTGCATTCAGGTTAATATTGACGACGAGGACAGCAAGTCTGGCGTTTCGCCTACAGAACTTGCACCTCTGGTTGCTTTTATAGGCGACCTGCCTAACCTTACATTACGGGGAATTATGGCTATTCCAAAAGCGAACCCCTCGGTTAAAGAACAAGAAGCTACGCTAACGGTGCTTAAAGAATTATTCGACCAATACCATACATCATTGAGCAATTTTGATACCCTATCAGTAGGAATGAGTAGTGACATGGGACAAGCGATACAATGCGGCTCGACCATGGTCAGAATAGGCACAGCCATTTTTGGAAAGCGCGCGTAAGGCACTTACGCGTTATGCTAAACCATGCTCACATACTGATTTTTGTATTGAGACATTCAAGTAAACATTGTTAAAGGATATCTATGCAACAAAAGAAATTGGCATTCATTGGGGCGGGTAATATGAGCCGCAGTATTATTAGTGGTCTGATTCAGTCGGGTTACGACAAATCATGTCTTCTCGCCAGTAACCCGTCTATGCCTAAATTAAAAGGGTTACAAGACGAATTTGGTATTCAAATAACACAATCCAATGATGAAGCATGTCAGTTCGCGGATGCTATAGTGCTTGCTGTTAAGCCTCAAATTATGGGCGACATGTGCGCAGACTTACAGAAAAATAACGATTTATCTGGAAAGCTGTTTTTGAGTATTGCAGCTGGGCTGCCCGTTGCTCGCCTGCAAGAAATGCTTGGTGGCGACTACCCTGTGGTTCGTATTATGCCAAATACACCCAGCCTTCTTGGCAAGGGAATGTCTGGCATGTATGCCGATGAAACCGTTTCAGAGGAAGATCGCACCTACGTCGACGATGTAATGAATAGCGTTGGCGAAACGGTATGGGTTAGCGAAGAAGACGGCATCAACGGTGTTATTGCCGCCGCAGGCAGTAGCCCAGCATATTTCTTTCTTTTTCTACAAAACATGCAAGAAGAAGCCATGGCAATGGGGTTCGATAAGGCCCAGTCACGCTTAATGGTTCAGCAAGCGATGTTAGGTGCGGCTGAAATGGTATGTAACAATCCAGACCTTGAATTAAGTGAGCTTCGGGCGCAAGTTACTTCTAAAGGCGGAACCACTGCAGAGGCAGTAAATACCTTTATTAACGAAGGTTTAAAAGACATTGTTAGCAAATCTATGCGCGCTGCGGTATCGCGTGCAGAAGAAATGGCTAAGCAACTCTAACGTATTTAGGACCCTAAAAATGAACGCGACGGTTTTTCTCGTTGAAACGCTTTTCAACCTCTACCTTATGGTAGTTATTCTCAGGTTATGGCTGCAAGCGGTGCAAGCTGATTTTTATAACCCGCTAAGCCAGTTTGTAGTGAAAGCAACACACCCTATTGTGGGCCCACTACGCAGAGTAATTCCTTCGATTGGACGGTTTGATACCGCCACATTTGTGCTTGCAGTGGTCGTGGCTGGCTTGAAAATTGTCTCACTTGCACTGCTTTTGGGCGGCGCGTTAAACCCGATTGGCGTGATTATTGTGGCAGTAATTAGTGTAGTGAAAGAAACACTTTCACTTATGTTTTGGGTACTTCTTTTGCGCGCCATACTAAGTTGGGTATCGCAAGGTAGAAGCCCTATTGATTACGTTCTGCACCAACTTACCGAACCGTTCCTAGCCCCCATTCGTCGAGTACTTCCACCACTCGGCGGGTTAGACCTTTCAGTTTTGGTCGCAATCATAGCACTACAGTTCTTACAGATTTTGATCCAAGACGCGTTTCGTCTGTATTGAGTGTAGATTAAGGTAACTTGAAGAGTTCGATGATGAGAAAGGTTTTCATTTCAGTTTACATATTGCTCAGCATGCTAATTATGGTGATGAGTACGGGTGCGAACGCAGAACAAAAGAAAACCCTGGGCGAGTGGGACGTGCATTACATGGTAGTTAATACCCCGTTCCTCACCCCAGAGGTAGCCTCACGTTATGGCATAGTGCGCAGCAAATACAATGCATTAGTCAATATATCGGTGTTGGATGCCAAAAGTAAGAAAGCTCAGCGCGTATCGGTTTCAGGGTCGGCTCGAAACTTACTCGGCAATACCAAAACCCTCACGTTTAAAAAAGTTGAAGATGGTGATGCTATTTATTATCTAGCCGTCGTGCCGTTTAGAGATCAAGAAACGTTTCAATTCGCCATTGATGTTCAAAAAGGCAATGACACACAAAAACTCACGTTTAAGCAAAAGATGTACGTAGAGTAGTAGTGCAGTAAATGTGAGTAACCAAAAGGCGAGTAAATTACTCGCCTTTTTTATTGCAAAAAAAGGCATACTTTACCGCACGGCTTTCTTAGTAAATAATTGATAAATTATTAAAAATCGAGAATAACAATGACAACACCCTACCCTCACCTACTTGAACCGTTAGATTTAGGCTTTACGACGTTACGAAATCGAACGTTAATGGGCTCAATGCACCTAGGTCTTGAAGAAGAAAAAGGCGGCTTTGATAAACTCGCTGCGTTTTATGCAGAGCGGGCAAAAGGGGGCGTAGGCCTTATTGTTACCGGAGGCATTAGCCCCAACATTTCAGGCTGGGTAGCACCGTTTGCAGGCAGAATGACCAGCAATCGGCATGCTAAGAAACATCGCGTTATTACCGATGCTGTTCATGAAGAAGGCGGCAAAATATGTATGCAGATTCTGCATTCTGGTCGTTATGGTTATCACCCCTTGGCAGTGTCTGCATCTGCGGTTAAGTCACCCATTACACCATTTAAGCCTCGAGCGCTTTCATCTTCGTCCGTTAGGAGTACCATTAAGGATTACGTAAAATGCGCCAGTCTTGCGCAAAAAGCGGGATACGACGGTGTAGAGGTAATGGGCTCTGAAGGCTATTTAATTAACCAGTTTTTCTGTGAACGTACAAACCATCGGGATGACGAATGGGGCGGCAGTCTTGAGAACAGAGCGCGTCTCGCTATTGAAGTGGTGAAAGGTATCCGCGAGAAGGCGGGGGATAATTTTATTATTATTTATCGACTATCTATGCTCGATTTAGTCGAGGGCGGAGCAAAATGGGATGAAGTGGTATACCTTGCCAAAGAAATCGAAAAAGCCGGTGCCACGCTTATAAATACAGGGATTGGCTGGCACGAAGCAAGGGTACCAACCATATCGACGTCAGTGCCAAGAGCCGCGTTTACCTGGATTACTCAGCGAATGAAAAAAGAGGTGTCGTTACCGCTAATTACAACGAATAGAATCAATACCCCTGAAGTTGCTGAGTCTGTGTTGGCCGAAGGGCACGCTGATATGGTGTCTATGGCGCGACCATTCTTGGCTGATTCACATTTCGTTGAAAAGGCGAAACGCAACGAGTCAAAGTACATCAATACCTGTATTGCATGTAATCAGGCCTGTTTAGACCACGCATTTGAGCAAAAACGAGCAAGTTGTTTGGTGAACCCTCAAGCGTGTTATGAAACTGAACTCACCTTTACTGAAGCAACGCAGAAGAAAAAGCTAGCCGTAGTGGGCGCAGGCCCTGCCGGACTGGCGTTTTCTATGTACGCCGCAAGCAGAGGTCACGACATTCACCTTTTCGACAAAGCGACAGAAATTGGCGGGCAGTTTAACTACGCAAAACAAGTACCAGGAAAAGAAGAGTTTTATGAAACGTTGCGCTTCTTTAAAAATCAGCTTGATCGCGTGGGTGTCACCCAGCATTTAGGTCAAGAAGTCACAGTAGAAACGCTTAAATCTCAACACTTTGATGAAGTAGTATTGGCAACAGGCATCAACCCACGCGCATTGACCATTGAAGGGCATGATCACGAAAAAGTGATGAGTTACTTAGACGTTCTTCGCGATCACAAAAGTGTTGGTAAGTCCGTAGCTGTTATCGGTGCCGGAGGTATCGGCTTTGACGTAGCAGAGTACCTCGTAGAACACGAGAGTTTAGCCACGGATAAAGACAAATGGTTAGCGCATTGGGGAATTGATAAAACCTACGCGCAGGCTGGAGCACTAACAGAAAAAGCGATAGAGCCCACCGAAAGAAAAGTATTCTTGTTACAACGTAAAACCTCAAAAGTTGGAAAAGGGCTAGGCAAAACAACGGGGTGGATACACCGACAGTCATTGAAACACCATAACGTACAAATGATTAATGGCGTAACCTACCAAAAAGTTGACGATGAAGGGCTACACGTTGTTATCAATGATAAACCTCAATGCCTAGCCGTGGACAATATTATCGTGTGTGCGGGGCAAGAGCCTTTCAAACCACTTCAAGCGCCTTTAGAACAGGCCGGGATGACAGTCCATATAATTGGTGGCGCCGACGTCGCGGCTGAATTAGATGCCAAGCGCGCAATACGCCAAGGTGCAGAGTTAGCGGCAGCGATATAACACGGTACGCTGAAAGCCTAAGTTATTCTTAACTAAACGTAATAATGTGCCTCCACGATAAAGTATTGTTTGAAAAAATAATGCTTTATCGTTGCTTACCTTTGCGCCATCCAACTCGCTCAGCCTCACAAATTCAATTAGTATTTCTCATATTTTCAAAATCACTCTACAATTATACTAAAGACGTAGAAGCATATATTTGACCCAATATTTATCTGTCATTTGCCATTTTTTGAATAGGAAATTTGAGATGAATACTGAACCTGTGCATGGCACTTATTCATTAGAGAAACAGCAAGATCTTATTATTTGCCGCTATTCGGACGGCTTCAACCTTGCCGGTGTAAAAGCCCTTATAAATGACATTTTAGTGTTGGCGAGAGACCTAGACCGATGGGCACTTTACCAAAAACCCGATAACTCAGCCGGAGTTGTACATAATGCTATTGATGAAATGATGAATGGCTACGTACAATTTCAAAATGCTGGGTGTGTGGCAGTGGCCATTCAAGAGAACAGTATCTTTGTGCGAGCCGGTACGCCGTATCGCCCTATTTCCCTTCACATGCCAATAAGAATAGAGAAATCCGAAGTAGAATTGGTTACGTGGCTTGAACAATCTTTGGTTACCACTCAGCCAGCATCGCAGGTTTCCGCATAGAACAGAAAAGACCAAAGAACAGATGTGCTCTTTGGCCTTGTTTACAGTGATACAAGCATTATTACCCTAATGCTTTATACATGCTGTGCGTTAACCTTTTTGGCTTTCAATCCAGCGGTCAATTTTTTGCTCTAAAATAGCGAGAGGAATCCCCCCCGTATTTAATACCTGTGCGTGAAACGCTCGAATATCGAAGTTCTCACCTAACGCTTTTTCTGCACGAGCGCGTAATTCTTGAATTTTCAGTGCCCCTACTTTGTAAGATAATGCCTGTGAAGGAATAGCGATATAACGCTCAACTTCAGCGACGACTTCGGTACGGGTCATACCTGAGTTATCAAGCATAAAATCAATCGCTTTTTCTCGGCTCCACCCTTTAGAATGAATGCCTGTATCTACCACTAAACGCATCGCACGTAATTGTTCATCTTGCAACGTACCGTAGCGATTCCATGGGTTAGCAAAAAAGCCCATCTCATAGCCAAGGGTCTCTGAGTATAGCGCCCATCCCTCTCCAAAAGCGGGTAAGAAGCTAAAACGCATAAAGGATGGTAATGCTTCATTTTCTTGTGCAAGGCTCACTTGGAAATGGTGACCCGGCGCCCCTTCATGAAGGTAAAGCGTAACGTTTCCGGTGGTCAAACGACTCGGTAAGTCGTAAGCATTGAAATAGAACGTTCCTGGGCGTGAACCGTCTGGCGTACCGGGCTGATATGAACCACCTGCGCTAAACTGTTCGATAGCGGGGTCGTAAGGCTTAATCTCGAGTTCAGATTTAGGAAGCAATGAAAAGTACTCACCAATCTTTTCATCTACTTCACGGCCTATTTTATAATAGCTCTCGGTAAGCGCTTCACGGCTTTCAGGCTTGAACTGAGGGTCGGTTCGCACATAGTCAAAGAATTCGTTTAACGAACCCTCAAAGTTAACCTCTTCCATGATAGCGAGCATATCATTTTTAATGCGTTTTACTTCTTTTAAGCCCAGCGTATGCAGCTCATCCGGCGTCATGGGTAAGGTTGTAGACCCTTCCACCATGAGTTGATACAGCTTTTCACCACCTTTCATCTGGCTCAAACCAACGGTTTCACGGGCGACAGGTAAGTATTCGTTCTTAAGAAAATCACGCATACGCGTGTTGGCATCATAGATAGCCTGAGTAGCCGATTCGTAATCTGCCGTTAGCCGTGCTTTTTCTTCGTCACTAAATCTGTCTGGGAATTGCGTAACAGGCCCCCAGTATTGCGACTTCTTGATAGGGATTTCAAGTTGAGTATCAAACTGCTTGATAACGCGGTCGATTGTCAGTTTAGTTTCTAATACGCCACTTTCCATACCCTCACGGAACTTCTCAATAGCACGGTCAGAAATAGCAATATAATCATTATGGCGTGATAGGTTATTGTCATAGTCTTCTACCGTTTTAAAAGGTGCTGCACCTTTACCGCTAGCAAACGTTGGATAGAACGTGTGGAAACCACTAAAGTGGTTAACAGGGCGAACCTCAGTAAGCGCTGCAATTTCGTCGGTAGACATCGCTAGCGAGCGCTCTTCATTGTACTTGAAGACATCGTAAGCGAGTTTATCTGTGTCGCTTAGCTTGCTTCTATCTATTTGCTTCAGCTCTGACAGGTTTAGGAGTGTGTTAGTTTTAGAGGCAACCGCGTGCGCGTCGGTAAGAAAATCACCTAACCTGTCGGCATTTCTCATATCACCACGAAATAACCCCATGATAGGGTTTAGGGCTAGGTCTCGTTCGTCTGAGGCAGCAAAAATAGCAAATAAGCGTTCATGTTCATTTTGCATAACCTCTTTAGACACGCTTTCTGATTTAGCGTCTCCGTGTGCCATGACTGCGGCTGGAGCACTACCTAGCGCTACGGCAACCGCCGTACTTACTAACAACGTTTTTAATTTTTTCATTGTTTATCCTTAATCATCAGGTATACCCTGCTGTCGTTATTTTAATAGTTAATCTGAGGACTTACTTGCCAACGATGCCGTCTCTCGGCGCCATGCTTTCTCGTAAGCTGGACGTGAAAGTATGCGCTCAGCATAGGCTTTCACGTTGTCATACGCTAAATCTTGTTTACTGCCTCGCGCCCATGACAAAACGTGTCCTGCAATTACATCAGCCATAGTAAAGGTATTGCCGCATACAAATTCGCTATCAGCGAGCATCAGTGAAAAGGCTTTCAACGCTTTCGCAAACTCCCACTGAGCGGTGTTTAACATTTGAGGGATACGCTGTGCTTCAGGAAGCGCAAAGGTGTGTTTGGCCATGCTCCACAGCGGCTGCTCAAGTTCACTCACAAGAAAGACCATCACTTGCTCATATTTTGCGCGCGTAAAACTTGCTGGTGCGGGAATGAATTCATGCATCCCATGCTTTTCTGCGAGAAAGGTTACGATTGCGGCGGATTCAGACAAGGCGCCATCAGGCGTGACCAGTACGGGTATCTTTGCTGATGGCGTTAACGCTTTAAATGTATCGCTTAAATGCTCGCCAGCTCTTAAATCTACAATTTCATAGTCGTAAGGTAATCCGAGTTCTTCCAATGCCCACGCAACCCGAACCGATCGGGTCTTAGGGTAACCGTATAATGTATACATCCCGCACTCCTCTATAAATAAAAGACAATACGTTTTCCTCAACATTAACGTGTTCATGCTTCATGTGATGATAGTGAGGTAACGCCTTCGCGTTTATAAGCGGATTACTGTAAGCGTATTAGGGGTAAAGTGCTAGATGAAATCTATTTCACCCTGTTACGAAGTGTTTCAGAAAGTGCACAGTGCGAGGGATACCGCAGTAGAAAGATAGAAGCGTTGTGAGGCAGCGAGCGTGACATGACAATCACGCTCGCGGCTACCTATTAACTTTCTTGATTACGCAAGAATACAAGCTCTGTGGCCGAGCTCTGCTCTTCGCTGTATTGATAACCATCGGTATCAAACGCTTTTAAACCCGCGACATCGGCCACTTCGTTTTCAATGATGTAACGGGCCATCAAGCCCCTCGCTTTTTTGGCGAAGAAACTAATAATCTTATATTGCCCATTCTTGCAGTCTTTAAAGGTGGGCGTAATGATCATGCCATCTAGCGTGTTCTTTTTCACGGCTTTGAAGTATTCATTAGACGCTAAATTAACCAGTATATTGTCACCTTGTGCAGCCATTGCTTCATTCAAAGTCTCGGTAATTTTTGTGTCCCAAAACGCGTACAAATCTTTGCCGTCTGGGTTACTTAACTTTGTTCCCATTTCAAGGCGATAGGGCTGCATTAAATCAAGCGGCCGGAGCAAGCCGTATAACCCTGAAAGAATGCGCAGATGTGTTTGCGCATATGCTACAGCGTCGTCATTTAACGTGTATGCATCTAAGCCCGTATACACATCACCATTGAATGCGTACATCGCCTGTCGTGCATTATCTGTCGTGAAAGGCGTGGAAAATTCGGCAAACCGATTCGCATTTAATGTGGCTAATTTATCACTTATTTTCATCAATGAAGACAAGTCTGATGGCGATAACGTTCGGCACACCTCCATTAGTCGCTCAGTGTCATTAAGTAACAGTGGCTGAGTGTTTTTATCTACTGGTACACCAGTTTCGAAATCTAAGTTTTTAGCGGGGGAAACGACGACTAACATCTGAACTCCTTACATTTTCTATGGCAGTAGTATACCACTTCAGAAGTACTATCTACGGTTATGGAATAAGAAAGAGCCAAATCACCTTAACAGACAAATCCGATTAGCAGCTATTTACGCGTTATGCGCTATAAATTTTCACACGGGTTTGGTATAACTACAACATAACAAACAAACGCTTATTTCATACAAGTGTTGTGGCCCTACAAACGCACACGCGTATCATATTATTCACTTTGCTGTCGTAGCAAGGTGTCCCTATTAGTTAAACTAGAATTAGAGAGAATTATGAGCAATCAGCTAGCTTCTTTACGTGACATCACTACTGTTGTTGCCGATACCGGTGATATTGACGCGATAAAAAAATACCAGCCAGTAGATGCAACGACGAACCCGTCATTGTTACTAAAAGCAGCAAGTTTGCCACAATATGCAAGTTTAATAGACGATGCCGTTGCGTGGGCAAAATTGCAATCAAACGATAGCGAGCAGCAATTGGTCGATGCCGCCGATAAACTGGCGGTAGCCATCGGCAAAGAAATCTCAGGCACCATTCCTGGGCGAATTTCAACAGAAGTTGATGCACGTCTTTCTTTTGACAAACAAGCGACTATGGAAAAAGCAGAACGCCTTGTACAGCTGTACAAAGATGCTGGTATTGATAAGTCTCGAATTCTTATAAAAATTGCGTCTACATGGGAAGGCATTCAAGCTGCTGAAGAGCTCGAAAAGCAAGGTATTCAATGTAATTTGACGTTGCTGTTCAGTTTTGCACAAGCTCGTGCTTGCGCCGAGGCGGGTGTATATCTTATTTCTCCTTTTGTAGGTCGTATATTAGACTGGTACAAAAAAGCAACAGGCACAACTGAGTACGCGGCCGATGAAGATCCAGGTGTAGTGTCAGTAACGAAAATCTACAATTACTATAAAGCGCATGGCTACAAAACCGTTGTAATGGGCGCGAGCTTTAGAAATATAGGTGAAATCCAGGCGCTTGCAGGTTGTGATCGTCTAACTATAAGCCCAGGACTTTTAGAAGAACTCGCCAATGAACCAGGTGAGCTAAGCGTTAAATTAAAAGATACCGGTGCGACACAAACGCCGGGCGAACGTCTAAGTGAAGCAGAATTCCGCTGGGACATGAACCAAGATGCAATGGCGACTGAAAAGTTATCAGAGGGTATCCGTAACTTTGCCGCTGACCAAGATAAACTAGAAGTTATGCTTCGCGAAAAACTAGGTGCTTAAGGAATTATTTTTATGAGTAACCTTACTTCATTACCTCAGTGGGACACGCTATCAACATTAGCAAGTTCGATAAAACAAACGCATATGCGAGACTGGTTCAATAGCGATCCGCAACGCGCTGAAAAAATGCAACTAGAAGCGTGCGGTTTATACCTCGACTATTCAAAAAACCGAGTAAATGACGAAGCACTTACTGCCCTGTTCGATTTGGCCAAAGCCTGCAACCTAGAGTCTGTCCGTGATGCCATGTTTTCTGGTGAACAGATAAACAGTACTGAAGGGCGCGCCGTTCTTCATACTGCACTGAGAAATTTTTCAGACAGACCCGTCCTGGTTGATGGCCAAAACGTTATGCCAGAAGTGCACGACACCCTAGCTAAAATTGAAACATTCACGCATGCCGTGCATAGCGGCGAACACAAAGGCTACACCGGCAAACCAATTAAACACATTGTCGCTATTGGTATTGGTGGCTCATTCTTGGGCCCTAAAATCATGACTGAGGCCTTAAAGCCGCATACCGTTGATGCCGTTAAAGTACATTTTGTTGCTAACGTTGATGGGTGCCATATTCATGATGTGCTCTCAACCGTCGACTTTGAAGAAACGCTCGTTGTTATGTCTTCGAAGTCATTCTCGACGCAAGAGACCCTGCAAAATACGCTAACGGCGAAAGCATGGTTTTTGAAATCTGGCGCAACGCAGAGCGATATTGCAAAACACTTCGTTGCCGTGTCGTCAAACGTGAAAGCCGCTACCGAGTTTGGCATCAGCGAAGACAATATATTCCCAATGTGGGACTGGGTAGGCGGGCGTTATTCGCTCTGGTCTGCAATTGGTTTACCCATTTCGCTCGCGTTAGGCTTTGAAAGCTTTAAAGGGTTGCTGGAAGGGGCGTTTAATATGGACACCCACTTTACCACTGCCCCACTTGAAGAAAACATGCCAGTGCTACTGGCCCTGCTAGGCGTGTGGTATCGCAACTTCTTTGACGCCCAGTCACACGTTTTATTACCTTACTACCACTATTTACGTGGGCTACCCGCTTACGTGCAGCAGTTAGATATGGAAAGCAACGGCAAAGAAGTGACGCAATCGGGTGAAGCTGTCGACTACCCTACTGGCCCCATTATTTGGGGAAGTGAAGGGACTAACGGTCAACATAGCTTTCACCAATTAATCCACCAAGGTTCAGGGGTTATTCCTGCTGACTTTATGTTGCCGCTTAGCGTTCCAAATCAAGATGACACCCATCATGCCATGCTTGCGAGTAATTGCTTTGGACAAACTCAAGCGCTTATGCAAGGTAAGACATTTGAAGAATGTTATGCAGATTTAGCAGATAGCGAGCTACCAGAAGATGAGCGTAAACGTTTGGCCGCGCATAAAACCATGCCAGGTAATAACCCTAGCAATACATTTTTGTTCGAAAGTCTTACGCCGAAAACTCTTGGCGCGTTGGTTGCAATGTATGAGCATAAGGTATTCGTTCAGGGTGTAATCTGGAACCTTAATTCATTCGACCAATGGGGCGTAGAATTAGGGAAAGCACTTGGAAATCAAGTGCTTTCTGGCATTAATGGTGAGGCGAAAGACGATAGTTTTGATACGTCTACTCAACAGTTAATTGCCCGTTTCAGAGCAGCGAATGCACCAAAATAAGGAAAGTAGCCAGCTTTAATACTGTCCATATGGTGCAATCTGACACCGGTTGCTTACTTTAGGTTTGTACAACACGTGCAATAACCTGAAATATGCAACCACATTTGAACGGCCGATATAGTTTCGGCCGTTTTTATTTGTCTCGCTGACCCCTTCACAATACCCAGCTGTAACGACAACGTCACATTTTGTTAATAAAAAGTAAACGAAAGTATTTTATTCTTGTGATGGCTGTGATAAAAAACGTACAGAAGGAAATAAAAAGCTCTGTACTGTTGTAGTGGTAAGAAGAAGGAGATCCAAATGGACAAATCAGACCTATTTGCCATGCTAGATATTGAAGCAAGCCCAGCGAAAACAAAAAGCAAAAAACGAAAGTGGAGAGAAATCGAAGCCTTGCAGGATCGCAATAGATTAGAAAAAGAACTCGCTGAATTAGATTGTGGGTTCGAATACGAGCTAGAAACGCTAGAACGATAAAAAAAGCCGCCAAGTTAAATAACTTGGCGGCTTTTTACGTTTTAGGCGAGCAACCTAACTATACCTGCCAATTAATGGGCGTTTTTCCGTTTATTGATAGGTAATGGTTTGCTTTGCTAAAATGTTTGCACTCGAAAAAACCGCGATAAGCTGAAAGCGGTGAAGGATGTGGCGCGTGTAAAACAAGATGTTTTTCGCGATTCACGTGCTTACCTTTTTTTTGCGCGTGGCTGCCCCACAAGAGAAACACTACGTGTTCACAGTGTGTGTTTACCGCGTCTATTATGGCGTCAGTAAACGTTTCCCAGCCCCATTTTGCATGGCTATTCGGCATACCTTTTTCTACTGTTAACACAGTATTCAACAACAGTACGCCTTGTTGTGCCCAAGCGTTAAGCGTGCCATGACTAGGTACGGTAAAGCCTTCAATATCATCAGCCAATGTTTTATAAATATTCACTAACGACGGCGGCGTCTTAACCCCAGGGCGAACTGAAAAACACAGCCCGTGAGCCTGATTATCACCATGGTAAGGGTCTTGCCCCAATATAACGACGTTCACGTCATGCAGCGCCGTCATTGCCAGTGCATTGAATGTATCTGACTGTGGCGGAAATACCGTTACACCAGCGCGCCGAGCCTCGCTTACTTTCTCAGTAAGCGCAGTAAAATACGGTTTGCGCTTTTCCTCAGCAATAACGTCATCCCAAGTAATCATTACTTAAGCAAGTTCATCATATGTGCTTTAAGTGACGCATAAGAAGCAGGGAGATCAACCGCTAGGCTATCCTCGCCGGCAACATCAGCAAGCGGTTTCGGCAAGCTTATAGGGTTACCCAATACATTTTCTACCGTTTCGCGGAATTTAGCGGGGTGAGCGGTGCCAAGGAACAAGCCTATTTCACCCTCTTCTAAGTCATGACTTACCGCACGGTATGCTAATGCCGCATGAGGCTCGCTGGTATAGCCTAATTGCGCAAGTTGACGCATGGCTAACTGCGTATATTCTTCGTCAACCATCTCGCCTTTTAAGCAGCCTTTGTCGATATAACCCTGCTCAATTAATGCTTCAATTCTCGGCCAGTTGTTCGGCTGGCTTACATCCATCGCGTTGGAGATGGTGGCAATGGTTGACTTAGGTGCCCACTCCCCCGTTTTCAAAAACCGTGGAACGGTATCGTTTAGGTTAGTGGCCGCAATAAAGCGCTTAATGGGCAGGCCCATCGACTTAGCAATCATACCGGCAGTAAGATTACCAAAGTTACCACTTGGCACAGACACCACAAGCTGATCTCGCTTATCTTTAGGTAGCTGACTGAATGCTTCAAAGTAATAACAAACCTGTGCCAGCAAACGGCTGATGTTTATCGAGTTCGCTGAGTTTAGGTGAAGCCCTTCTCTTACATCTACGTCGTCAAACGCGGCCTTAACGAGTGATTGGCACGCATCAAAGTCACTATCAATTGCAACAGTATGAATATTACCGCCAAGCGTAGTGAAAAGCTTTTCTTGCAAAGGGCTGATCTTGCCTTTAGGAAACAAAATCACCACGTTAATATTTTCTATACCATAAAATGCATGGGCTACCGCGGCACCGGTATCACCCGATGTCGCCGTTAAAATCGTGATGGGTTTGCCTTCGCTTATACGTGACAACGTCTGCGCCATAAAACGACCGCCGAAATCTTTGAAAGCAAGCGTAGGGCCATGGAAGAGTTCTAAGGTATAAACATTATCAGTAATGGGCTTTACCGGAGCACCAAATGCGAATGCAGTTTTTACAATACTTTCTAACTCGCCGGCATCAAGTTCGTCACCAATAAGCGCACCAAGCACATCAATACTGCGCTCTACAAACGGTTTTTCGAGTAACGCATCGATATTTTCCAATGTGGGAATGTTTTCTGGAAAATATAAACCTTGGTGTTTACCTAAACCACGCTTAACCGCTTCGGCAAAGCTTGCTGTATCTGTTGAATCTTTTAAATTTACCAATTCCACTTGTTATTACCTTTTTTCAATATGCCAAGCAACGTTTAAGACTTTACGCTAGTCATGTTGCGTTACGGTTGTGCCGGCAGTTGGTATCTGGCACACATGGCTGAAACCATCTTCGTTTTGAATATAGTGTTCGTTAAGATAAGCCGCAACGCGTGTTGCTTGTGCTTTTGAGTTACATACTGCGAAAACCGTGGGACCAGAGCCGGAAATACCAAACGCCAGTGCTCCCTCTTTCTCGCTAAATGCGCGTGCCTCGTCGAACCCTGGAAGCAGTGATTTTCTATAGGGCTCTGCAATAACGTCTTTCATTACCGATGCGGCAAGCGCAAAGTTACCTACATGCAATGCATGAACAAAAACACCAAGCTGACGCCCAAACGTGAGCGCCGTCGCCATATCAACGTTTTTCGGTAGAATATCTCTGGCCGCTGCGGTTGATACACTAATGCCTGAGTAACAAATGGCGTAATACCATTCATTATTAAGCGGTAATGAAAGCGTGACCGGTGAGGTCGCCCCCGTCATCAGCGTCATGCCTCCAAGATAGCACGGCGCAACGTTATCATAATGGATACTTCCGCTTATTTGCCCTTCAAGCTCCCCCATCATGGTCAACAAGGTATCTTCATCGAAGGGGGAATCGAAGTATGCATTTAACGCTACAAATGCTGCCACTATCGAGCTAGCACTGGAACCTAGCCCACTACCTATTGGTAAGTTTTTATGTAACGTAAGGGCAACAGGTGTTGTTGTTTTTCCAACACGCTCCATTTCACTACAAAAATAGTGATAGCATTTAGTTACGATATTACTGTCTGCATCACCGGGAAGTTTATGCGCGAATTTGCCCACCGTAGTGAGAGAGAACTGCTCTGCACCTGTAATATCAACTTCATCACCTAGGCGAGTGCCATCGACAGGTTCAAGTGATGCACCTAAGACATCAAATCCTAAACTCACATTACCAATCGAGGCAGGTGCATAAGCACGTAGTGTTTTCATTGCTTCACCTTTCATTAATGCGCCATTTGTTTCCACGGCATGGTACGAAGAATGTCAGCAAATACGCCCGCTGCGGTAACCGTGCCACCTGCACCATACCCACGGATAACGTAAGGGATAGGATTGTAGTAATCACTGTTAATTGCCAACGCATTTTCGCCGTCTTTCACTTGAGATAGTGGATTGCTTGCCGGTACCGCTTGAATCGTGACTTTGCACTTATCGCCCTCAATACTGCCGATATAGCGTAAAACATTGCCATCAGCTCTTGCGGCATCAACACGTTTGGAGAACGCCTCGTCAAGCTCCGGCAACTTTGTCATAAATTCATCAACTGAACATCCCTCAGCGAAACCCTCAGGCAGTACTGATTCAATCTCGATGTCAGATAACTCCAAGGCTAAATCCGCTTCTCGAGCCATAATAAGCAGCTTTCTGGCAACATCCATTCCACTCAAATCATCGCGAGGGTCAGGTTCAGTAAACCCGTTATCTTTTGCTGTTTTGGTGGCCACCGACAACGTCATACCTTCTTCTAACTTACCAAAAACGTAAGATAAGCTGCCAGACAAGATGCCTTCAAACCGATGTAATACATCGCCTGCACTAAATAGTTTCTGTAGGTTATCGATTACCGGAAGTCCTGCACCCACTGTGGTTTCATAAAGATACTGGCGATTCGTCGATAGCGCCGTTTTACGTAGTTTGTGGTAGTAGGCCATCGAACTGGTATTGGCTTTTTTGTTTGGCGTAACAACATGAAAGCCGCCTTCCATCATTTCTACATATTGGTTGGCGATTGCTTCGTGGCTTGTGCAATCGACAATAACGGGGTTAACAAGACTATTGTCGTTAACAAACTGCTGAAGTCGCTCGGTGGTTAACCCTTCGCCCGCTGCATCTAGGGCCGGCTTCCATTCTTGTGTTAAATCGATACCCTGACTGTTCAACAACAGTTTTTTACTGTTTGCTATACCGTACACTCTTAGCTGTATGTTGCGTTGAAGCAGTGTAGGTTGCTGTTTTGCTATCTGGTTGAGTAATTCTGTGCCTACATTGCCACACCCAACCAGAAAAACATCAATGGTGTGACGATTTGAGAAAAAATTCTGGTGAATGACCTTAACCGCTTTTTTCGCGCGCTTGCTCTCAATCACCGTTGATATGGAGCGTTCAGATGACCCCTGTGCAATGGCTACATTATTAACACGAGCCTGGGCTAAGGAATTGAAGAAGCGCGCTGCCAACCCTTTAGTGTGACGCATGCCGTCACCTACTAACGTCACTATGGCTAACTCATGCCTAACCTCAATGGGATCTAGTAATTGATTTTGTAACTCAAGAGCAAACGCATCTTCAAGTAGGTTCAGCGCGCGGCTTGCATCTTTGTTCTGAATACAGAAACTGATGGAATACTCTGAAGAAGATTGTGTAATAAGGCTTATCGAAATATTCGCATTAGACATGACTTCAAATACACGACTTGCCATGCCTACCATGCCTTTTAGGCCTGGCCCTGCAACGTTAAACATCGTCACATTATCAAGCTGGGAGATACCTTTAACCGATGTCCATTTTTCGCTCTTTTCATTGCTAATGAGCGTACCAGGCGCGGCAGGGTTTAGCGTATTTCTGATCAAGCACGGAATATGGTGCTGAGCAATCGGGCCTATTGTTTTAGGGTGTAACACTTTCGCCCCAAAATACGACAGCTCCATCGCCTCTTGATAGGTGAGTTTATCGAGTAAAACCGCACCCTCAACCTGGTTAGGATCGGCATTGTAAACACCATCCACGTCAGTCCAAATTTCGCAACAGTCGGCGCTAATACAGGCTGCAAGGATGGCAGCAGAATAATCAGAACCGTTCCGCCCTAACGTAACCTTCTCTCCCGCTTCGTTTGCAGCAACAAAACCCGGCATGATAAGCAGCTCGCTTCCATCGCAAGGAACGTCGGTAAATCGCGCTTTAGAAAGGGCAACATCTGCAATGCTGTCTAAGCATTCACCGTCGGCAAGAATATAGTCAACAGGGTCGATAACTCTGTTTTTTATCCCTTTAGACGACAAGATTGCGCTGAATAACGTCACAGAAATATATTCACCGATACTTAAAATGCCGGCAGCAATGTTATCTGGTGCCACACCAAGTAGCTTGATGCCATCTAAATGCTTATTCAGTAACGATAAATGAGACTCAATAAAATCGATAACGTGAGCATGTTGAAAGTTATCAAGCGCTTCGTTGAGCGCGTTCGCTATCCCCGTCACCGTGGTGGTTAATTTGTCGAATAACGGCGCAAAATCTTCACCCGCAGCGGCTTGTTCACAGAGCAACGATAACGCATTGGTTACCCCTTTGGGCGCTGAGAGAACGACCGCAGCGCCGTCGGTTTGGTGGGTGGCCGTGCTAATGTCGGTTACGCGCAAATAACGCGGTGCGTCGGCAAGTGATGAGCCCCCAAACTTTAAGACTTTCATGTGCTGCTCCTTAAGGTTACATCAACGTTTTTGTCGTCGTTTTGCTCGCAAAAACGTAAGTAAAAAAAAGCCCGCTTTCGTTATGAGCGGGCTTTCGTTGTCTTTTGCTATTTGCACTAGCCAGCGACCGCCCTATTTAAGGTGGTAATCATCATGCCGGTGGTGCCAATCAGTAAAATCTTTTTCATGCGTTCAATTTGCCGTATAGACGTCTATCTGTCAACCGCAGTTTTCACCACACTGTGTTGCATAAATTGCAACATGGAGGCTTTCACATTGCATAAATAGAGACACTATGGTAATAACAGACGCAAAAACAAGGAACTAGTGGTGATATCGCGGATACACTGCCAGTACGAATTAAAATAATGTAGTTTAGGCTGGTCATCACGCTGAACATATAGTGCGGCAACAAACCAGTTTATTTGTTTTCTTACCCTAAAAAACCACTTTTAGTCACGCTCAGCTAATTGCGATGCAAGATAATCAACCAAAGAACGTACAGGCAATGCCATATTTTTACTTGCAGGAAACAGCGCCCACACGCCTTCTCGCTCGTCTCTTGATTCACTCAGCACTTCAAGTAATTCTCCACTGGCTATATTTTTCTGAACATAAAACTCGGGTAACTGCACCAATCCAATGCCTTGAAGTGCGGCGTCACGCAAGGCATTACCACTGTTATACCGCGCACGTCCTTTCACTGTCAGTTTGATTGCTTTTTTATCGGTACGAAAACGCCATTGCGTTTGCGACCCAATTAAACACTGATGATTTTTTAACTCAAAAGGGGTCGAGGGTGGCGGGTATTTGAGAAAATAGTCGGGGCTTCCGCAAACATACAACTGCCTCGTCGCTAACCTTTTGGCCACTAATGTAGAATCTTCTAGCGCACCAATGCGAATAGCCACATCAATCCCCTGCTCTACGATGTCGACTCGGTCATTAGTAAATTGGCAGTCAATACGAACATCGGGATAACGACGCAAGAATTGATTGACTAATGGCGCGATGAACGCCTCTCCATAGGCCACAGGAACTGTCATTTTAATCAAACCTGTTGGCGCTTTTTGAAGTTCACTCATGGCATTGTCAGCATCAGACAGCAATGAAAGCGCATCACTAACTTTCGCGTAGTACAATACGCCGGCTTCAGTTAGTGACACACTGCGTGTAGTTCGGTTAAAAAGTTTCACTCCCAAACGACGCTCTAACGAGGCAACCTTCCTACTGACTTGCGCGCCTGATGTGTTTAGTCTTGTAGCCGCAAGGGTAAAACTTCGTGTTTGCGCCACAGCTTCAAATTCGACAATACCTTCCCACGTCATAAACACTCTCTTTTTGTCACACTTCATTATTACGTATAAGTAATAATAAATTACGTACAGCGCATTTATCTAGTCTTTTTCGCTCTCTATACTTATGCGACTTAGAAAAATCGCAACCACAGGAATTTTAAATGACATTACAAATCAGTGAAGGGCAAACCCATATTAAGTCAAAAGCTGCCGTGGCCTGGGCCCCAGGCGAACCACTTAAAATGGAAGAAATTGATGTAGAACTACCTAAAAAAGGGGAAGTACTGGTTCGCATTGTTGCTACTGGCGTATGTCACACTGACGCGTTTACGCTGTCAGGCGAAGATCCAGAGGGTGTATTCCCATCAGTATTGGGCCATGAAGGTGGCGGTATCGTAGAAATGGTCGGCGAAGGCGTTACCAGTGTGTCGGTCGGTGATCATGTTATCCCTCTCTATACCGCTGAGTGTGGTGAATGTAAATTCTGTACGTCGGGTAAAACGAACTTGTGCCAAGCAGTAAGAGCCACGCAAGGCAAAGGGCTAATGCCAGATGGAACCAGCCGTTTTTCCAAAAATGGCGAAACCATATATCACTATATGGGTTGCTCTACCTTTTCTGAATATACCGTTCTACCAGATATTTCCTTGGCCAAAGTAAACAAGACTGCCCCACTTGATGAAGTGTGCTTATTGGGTTGTGGTGTTACGACGGGAATGGGCGCGGTATTGAACACAGCAAAAGTACAAAAAGGCGACACCGTGGCTATCTTTGGCTTAGGTGGTATCGGCCTTTCGGCAATTATTGGTGCGCGAATGGCAGGCGCAGGTCGCATCATTGGAATCGACATCAACGAAAGTAAATTCGACCTTGCGAAACAACTTGGTGCCACCGACCTCATTAACCCTAAGCTCGTCGATAAACCTATTCAAGAACATATCGTTGATATCACAGACGGTGGTGTGGACTATTCATTTGAATGCATTGGGAATGTCGATGTTATGCGCTCTGCCTTAGAGTGCTGCCACAAGGGATGGGGCGAATCTGTCATTATAGGTGTGGCAGGTGCGGGACAAGAAATTTCTACACGTCCATTTCAACTGGTTACCGGTCGCGTGTGGCGTGGCTCTGCTTTCGGTGGTGTGAAAGGTCGCTCTCAACTACCTGGCATAGTAGAGCAATACTTAAACGGCGAGTTTGGCTTGCAAGAGTTCATCACTCACACGATGGGGTTAGACGGTATTAATGATGCCTTTGACTTAATGCACAAAGGTGAAAGCATTCGCTCAGTTGTACACATGGACAAATAGAGACATAGCTGAATAAACCCGGTGTTTTCATCGGGTTTATTTTATACCCTTCCCCTATCTTCTTAATGACTGGGTAAGGTATCCTCTCGATAATAGAGAATATCTTGGCTAGCGACGCTGTATAGTATCCGTACCGTGCAATTAAATGCAAAGCCATAAAAATACATAAGGGAGCTTTGCATGAACAGATGGTTTTCTTCCATTTTGATTTTACTAATGCTAGGGGCGAGTGCTGGCATTTACCATTTTTTTTACTCGGACACTAAAGCACAACCGCTTCCTATTGTAGCCCCCCTTGCAAATGAAAGAGTCGACTATCATCAACAGGTGAAGCCAGTTGTGGAGCAGCGCTGCGTGGTCTGTCACGCGTGTTATGATGCACCATGTCAACTTAAAATGGGATCTTATACGGGCATTGAACGCGGCGCCAATAAGGAACGGGTTTACGACGGAGAAAGGCTAGTAAAGGCAAACTTAACGCGGTTGTTTGAAGATGCTCACACTCTCGACCAATGGCGAGCAAAAGACTTCTTCCCCGTTATTTCAGATAATTCACAATCAACAACAGATTCATTTTCCTCGCCAGCGTACCAATCAGCAGCAACTCACAATTTATCCACCAGCGTGATGGCCCATTTACTCCAACTAAAGCAAGACAACCCTCTATTAAAAGACAAAACATCGCCCAACCGTTTGGATAAACAGCAGTACCCGTTGAATATTAATCGTGAATACCAGTGCCCCACTATCGACGATATCGAAACCTATAAAAACGACTACCCTTTATGGGGAATGCCGTATGCCTTACCTGCACTTAGTAAAGAACACAACAATCTATTGATGAACTGGATTGCCCAAGGCGCAGAGGGTAACGATAACGTAGTAGTAACCGATAACAATCATCAACAGATTGAGAAATGGGAACGGTTTCTCAACGGCGATTCATTACAGTCTCAACTGATGAGCCGCTATTTATTCGAACACCTATTTTTAGTGCATTTACATTTTACTGCCGAAACACCACAACAGTTTTTTAAAGTAGTCCGGTCTTCTACTGCACCAGGTCAAACTGTAAAAAGTGTAAACACACGTCGTCCTTTTGACGACCCTAAAATAGAGCGTGTTTACTATCGGATTGTGCCAGTCAAACAAACGCTGGTCCATAAATCACATATGCCGGTATTGTTAAACGACAACCGCATGGCTAAGTGGAAAGCATGGTTTTTACACGACGGTTATCAAGTAACCACGCTTCCCTCCTATCTTCCGGAAGAAGCCTCTAACCCGTTTATCACGTTTGCTCAAATACCGATAAACGCAAGATATAAATACATGCTTGATGAGGCACAAAATACCATCATGCAGTTTATTAAAGGCCCGGTTTGCCGCGGTCAAATGGCGTTGAACGTTATTAACGATCATTTCTGGGTTGTTTTCTCAGAGCCTGATTTAGATCTTGTTCAAAATAATGGCGAATTTATACAACAAGCGCTTAAAAATATTGCTCTTCCCGCAGAAGAAGAAAGTACTGCCCTGCCGACGGCATGGATGAGTTATGCGGCAATGGAGCGAGAATACCTCACTGCAAAATCGAAATTTATCGAAACGCAAATTCAAAATAAGATCAGTATCGATTTAAATCTATTGTGGGACGGTGATAACGACAACCCCAATATGGCATTAACCATTTTCCGTCATAACGACGCTGCCAGCGTAGTGAAAGGGCTCGTCGGCGAAACACCACAAACCGCTTGGGTACTTACCTACCCCTTGTTTGAACGTATTCACTATTTGCTTGTTGCTGGGTATGACGTGTATGGCAACGTAGGCCATCAGCTTAATAGCAGAATGTATATGGACTTTTTACGCATGGAAGGCGAATTCAACTTCTTATCATTGCTTCCAATCCAAACCAAAGAAGATATTCGCAACAAATGGTACAGAGGATCGGTAAGCGAAGTTGAAGAGTTTGTCTACAAAGGCAATACATCAAAACTTAAAACAAATATCGAATACGAAACCAATGACCCATACCAAGAGTTGCTTGATAAAATTAAGCGCAAGTATCAACGCACTATAAGCCATAGACATAGTGTAAAAAATGGGTTTGATAGTGATGTGGTGCTAAGTAATATTGCAAAAATCAATAAACAGAAAGGTAAACATGTATCGCTACTGCCTGAATCCACTATTGTGCGACTATTTGATAAAAGCAACGGGAAACAGCACTTTTACACCATGCTTAGACACAGTGCTCATACCAATATCTCCCACCTTTTTAATGAAGATGACAGACGATTACCCGAAGAGGACACGGTAACCCTTGCTAGCGGGTTTATGACGTCGCACCCCAACGCATTTTTGCAAGTAGACGTGTCTGACATTAATGGTTTTGCACAACACATTTCAACCATGTCTTCTGAGGCAGATTATGCAGCGCTATTAGATGCCTATGGCGTAAGACGAACAAACCCTCATTTCTGGGCATTTGCCGATAACATGCACGAGTACTTTAAGACACACTATCCTATTGAATTTGGCTATTTGGACTTTAACCGTTTAGAAAACAGATAAGGAATGGAAAATGATTGCCTTTACGCTTCTTCAAACAATAAGAAATGTGCCAAACGTGCTGCTATCGTTGACGTTGGCAACTGCTATTGCAGTAGTGCCCATTGCCGATGCCAATACTCAGGCCGATGAGCAACCGATGAAAAACAATATCGTTTCATTAGACAGCCTGACTAATTATCAAATCAACAATAGTTTTATGCAAAGTTCTGGTTTACCCGCCCCTGAACATTTTGCCTTTTTAAAAGCAGCAGGCGTTACCCATGTTATCGATTTAATCCCTGGGGACAGAAGTGACGAAGCCGGCTTAACGCGCGCCCTTGGGCTACAGTACACCAATATTCCTGTGGATTGGGAACACCCCACTGTTGAACACTTTGAGCAATATATCTTGGCGATGGCACAAGCAGAACCAGATAAAGAAAAAGTCCTTACTCACTGCAAATTGAACTGGCGGGGTGCATCTTTTACCTACCTGTATCGAATTACTGTGCTTGGTGAAGATGAGAACCTTGCTAAAGAGGATTTACTAAACATTTGGCAACCTAACGTAACCTGGTTCACATTTATGGGTGAAGCGATTAGCGGCTACAATGCAAAACACAACACTTCGGTAAGTATGTCTTTCATCCCTTTAGTCGAGCAAAACCAATAGTGGGGTGGGACAAGCACCATGCGCTTTAACGAAAAAAGGTGCTTATTAAAGCACCTTTTTTCTTCATTATTTCTGCGTGATTACACCGCGACGTTCTCAGGCAGTATAAAGCCGTAACGCTTAAGTACGTCCTCTAACAACTGCTGTTTAATCGGCTTTTCAATAAACGCAAGTGCTCCAAGCGACAACACTTTTTCTTTCATTACTGGCTGAATATCGCCCGAAATGACAATAACGAAAGACTTTAGCTGTCTTCGTTTCATTTCTTCAAGTACGCCAATACCGTCTAATACAGGCATAGTTAAATCAAGTAAAATAAGATCAATACGGTGATGAGCTAAAGCTTCTAGCGCATCCATGCCATTGCATACTTCTAAAATTTCAGTTGCGAAACCAGCAGGGATATTACGCTTAGCCATTTTTCTAGCGAGTGCAGAGTCGTCACAAATCAGTACGTTGAAGCCCATACTATACCTATATTTTTTATTATTATTAGAATAAGGAATTTTCTATATTAAACATAACTACAAGAAAAAACACTAATTTATACCGTTTCTTGAAGGTAAATGTCGTTATTCACACTAATTTTGTGGTAGATCTAGCCGTATAAAATGAAATAACTATGCTACCTCGCTCGCTTATATAAAGGTAATACCATGCAAGACCTAGTTCTAGAAAAAAAAGTGGCTTATCAAGTACTCACCCATTTTGATAAAAGTTACCGTTGGTTCACGCGAATTACGCGTGGTGCACAGCAACGTTTTGAGCAAGGTGATTGGAAAGCCACGCAACTGGCGTCAAAGCAGCGTATTACGATTTATGAACAAAGCTTATCCGATGCCGTCGCTGAGATTTACCATCTGACAGAAGTGCATCAGAAAGACGACACCTTTTGGCAAAACCTAAAAAAGGTCTTTGCCTCTCAGCTTGAAGGCCACCCACAGTTTGAACTAGCAGAAACCTTTTATAACTCGGTAATTGGCCGGTTATTCAAACACCGTAAAATAGATAACAGCATGATGTTTGTTCTGCCCAGCCGATGCTTTTTACCCGGTCAAGATAGGCATAAAGTGATATACAGCTTTGATACCACTACGACAGTGCGAGAAATGTATGATGCTATCTTCAAAATTTATCGTTATAACATTGCTTTTGAAGACTTCGAAGCAGACTTAGCAAATCTTGAAAGCGCGTTACGCGCCCGCTTGTCAACAGAGCAGTTAGCAAGTGTACAAGCGGTTGAAATTCTGCGCCCTACTTTCTTTCGCGGGAAGTCAGCGTATTTAATTGGCAGGATCTGTATGCCAGATGAAACGATGCCTTTTGTTATCTCTATGCAACGTAGTGATGAGCATAAACTATTCGTAGATGCATTACTTACCGACAGAAAAGATTTAAGCGTGATTTTTGGTTTTGCGCGAAGTTACTTCATGGCCGATACGCAAAACCCCGCTGAAGTAGCCGCATTTTTGCAAGAACTATTACCGAATAAAAAGCATTTCGAACTTTATATGGCGTTAGGCCACTATAAGCATGGTAAAACCGTTTTCTACCGCAACTTCCTTCAGCATATGGACGAGTCTGACGATAAGTTCGAGGCGGCACCTGGTATTCGCGGGCTGGTCATGATGGTATTTCACCTTCCTTCCTATGGCGTGGTCTTTAAAATTATTAAAGATGAATTTGCCGAGAGCAAAAAAATAACGCGAGAGCATGTAAAAGACTGCTATCGTTTGGTCAAAATGTCAGACCGCGTGGGTCGAATGGCAGATACACATGAATACGTTAACTTTCGCTTTCCATTGTCTCGTATTGAATCTGCGCTAATTGAAGAGCTAAAAGAAACCTGTGCAAGTAGTCTAGAGTTTACTGAAGATGAAATGATCATAAAGCATCTTTATATCGAGAGAAAAATGACACCGTTAAACCTGTACTTGCAACAGGAAACTGACGAGGAAAAAATAAAAAGTGCGTTACATGAGCTAGGCCTTTGTATAAAACAGATTGCGATGGCAAATATTTTTCCCGGCGACATGCTTCATAAGAACTTCGGCATCACCCGCCACGGACGCGTTATTTTTTATGATTATGACGAAATATGCCTAATGCACGAGCGAAACTTTCGCGAGCTTCCGGTCTCTGACGACCCTTATGCATTAGATACTCTGTCAGTAGGGCCTGCTGATGTGTTTCCACAACAATTCGAACATTTTATTGTGGGAAAAAGAAAGCTGAAAGATATCTTAAAATCACTTCACGGAGACCTTATGACCGCCGAATACTGGCGCGGGGTACAAAAAAAGTGTGCGAGTAACGATGTACAGCATTTCACCCCTTATAATAAAGAGATGTGTTTTAAGCGTTAGTCAGTGTTTGCGCTGCATCGCAGTTTTTACGCGTTTTGTTTATTAGCGCCACATGTTAAGAGGCACGCTCTTTCTTATTGTCCCGTTGAGTTGAAAAGTGATCGGAATAGTCACTTTTCGCTGTATTAATAGCAACTAACTTTGGTTGATAGAGTAGATAAGTTAATCATGAATGTGCTGCTGATAGAAGATGATCCGAAAGTTGCCGCTCACATAGAGCAAGGGCTTGTGGGCCAAGGGCATGATTGTAGATCAGTATGTGATGGAGGCCAGGGCCTGCAAGAAGCATTATCTGAAAACAGTGATGTTATTATTCTCGATGTAATGCTCCCCATCATGGATGGCTTTACTGTGCTTGAAAAGCTGCGGGAGTCGCAAGTGCTTACCCCTGTTTTACTGCTTAGTGCAAAAAGCCAAGTTGACGACAAAGTACGTGGTTTACGAACTGGCGCCAACGACTATCTTACTAAGCCCTTCGCATTCGAAGAACTGTTAGCAAGAGTGGAAGGTCTTGCAGGACAAGCACGAGACAGCGGAGATAAAACGTTAATTAAGGTGGGCGACCTCACTCTTGATTTAGTTAATCGCAAGGTACAACGTGGGGACACTGAGATAGACCTCCAAGCGAAAGAGTTTCAACTGCTTGAATGCCTGCTTCGTCATAAGGGAAAAGTCGTGACGCGCAGCATGCTGCTTGAACAAGTGTGGAACTATCACTTCGACCCTCAAACTAATGTCATTGACGTGCATATCAGCAGATTACGTCAAAAGGTAGACAAAGCATTTAACGTTCCGCTTATCGAGACAGTAAGAGGGACTGGCTATCGCATAGCGGAAGTGCTTACGTGATAGCCATAAGAGACTTCACACGAAGCTCAAGTTTTCGTGTTGGGGCTCTTCTTTCATCGCTCGCTATTATTGCCATCGTCTTCATTATCTATTTTTGGCGCTTAGCGAGCAGTGATGTATTTATTCGAGAAGCAAAAGCAGCCGTGAACGCTGAAGCTTTTGCACTCACTCAACTTTACGATAACTTAGGCGTTCAGCCAGTTATTGGCTTTATCGGCACCGTAGATACTGCGCCCGCATCCTACGACGACAAAACCGTTTTTGCACTTCAAGATAAGATGTCGAACATTATTGCAGGCAACCTTTCTGCATGGCCAAAGAATATTATTGAGAACGACGCGCAATCGTCAGTGACCAATACAGCGATGGTTGCGCTAGCGGTAAAAGATGCTAAAACAGGAACACTAACCCAGCAAAATATTCTTTACCAAGTGATTTCATTGGGCGACTACACATTGTTTGTTGGCAGAAACATTAACGACTTGTATAGCGCGCAATGGCTTGGAAAAACCTTTAGCTGGGTAATCATCGTTCTCCTTTGCCTGCTTGGTATTGTTAGCTTTACGGTCGCTATTTATGTCGTTAAGCGCATTAACAGAATGAGTCAAACGGCTGATAACATTATCAGCACAGGAAGTTTAGAGGAACGGCTAGAAATCGACAGCAACTGGGATGATTTAAGTCGGCTATCTGTGGTGTTCAATCACATGCTCGACACCATCGAAAGTTCAGTAAATAACATAAAGACGGTAACTGACAGCATTGCTCATGACCTACGTACCCCCCTCGCTCGGCTGCGAAACACGTTAGAGCGTATTGACGATGAGGAGTTACGCCACGATACAACGCAAGAGGCCGATAACCTATTAAATATGTTCAATAGTTTGTTGCGTATCAGCGGCTTAGAGTCTAATCAAAAGAAAGATGGTTTCACCACCACTCAGATAGATCGCGTGGTAGAAGATGTTGTAGACCTCTACCACCCTCTTGCCGAAGAGAAAAATATTGCACTAACATTTGATATTAATAGCGTATCACTGTTTGCCGACCCTAATTTAATGTTTCAAGCGGTGGCAAATATCGTCGATAACGCCATAAAATATTCCCCAACGGGGGGCGAGGTTACGGTTGAACTGACAACAACCCCAACGAATGCGGTTATCATTATTAACGACAGCGGTATTGGCGTAACTGAGCATGATATTGTCAATTTAGAACGACGGTTTTATCGAGCCGATGGCAGCAGAACGACACCGGGAAATGGCCTGGGTTTATCGTTGGTGTCTGCTATTGTCAGGCTACACAGCGGCCATGTTTGGTTTGTGCATGACCCGCTCATGCGAGGAAGTGGGCTAGGCGTAGTGCTCTCAATTCCTTTGATAGTGCCCACGCGATAGCGTTTGATGCCAGAGCGTGGGCGGCCTGTTATCTATATCACTGTTTCTGCATAAATATAGTTACTTCAGCCATCACAAGCCCAAACTTGCGAATGTATGAACGGTTCATCATCGCATTTTCGTCAAATGCCCAAAACCAATCGTCAAACGTGACTGAATATGTATCGCCATCGACCGGCAAGTCCATCATATAATGAAAGTTAAACGCATTTCCGTACGACGTCCCTGTTGCCGGACCGTCTATATCACCGGCATTACCAACAAACGTACCGTCGCTTTGCTTTTCGATGGTCCACACTCGTTTCATTGCGCCTTTACCAACACCATAGGTAAATGACTCATCGAGTGTTAATGTGTTTCCATCTACTTGACCCTCAATATCAACAACGAAGCGTTGAACAACTTCACCAGACCGGTTTTGAACAATACCCCACGCACGAACATCGCCATCGAAAAACTCTGTTATGTTGAAGGCGGGCTGTGTCGACACATAATCCTCACCTTCTATATTTACCGAGCAGCCAGAAAGTAAACCTAGCCCTAGTGCGAATCCTACGGCGCGTAATCCTCTATTTTTCATCATAATTTTACCCTATTAATTCCCTAACAATGCGCGGCGTAACGCCGGTTCGGATGTTTTTTCACTTAACCAGATCGCAAAAAAGCGGTCGGTAAACGTTTTGTCGTCAACCGTACCGATAAGCGTACCATTGAGATAAAAAAGGCTTTTGTTCTCTTTGGTTGCTATCCCCGTGATAACGTCTCCCTCTGAAACATCGGGGAAAATGTCCGTCATTATTGCCAGCCACTCATCAAGCTTTGACTTGTCAGTTACCCCTTGCTTTTCCATCTCAGTAATGGAACGTTCAGCAATTTTCTTTCCATCTAAATCACGTTGGTAATCTAGCATTAAGGCGAATGGCTTCGATGAATCATATTTGCCATCAGGCGCAAGTAATGACGCTTCATACACATCCCAAAAAAGGTAAGAAAACATTTTTTTCCCTACCACCTGAGGATTGTCAACGTGTTCAGATACAACCGTTGCCTGTGACGCATGAGACATAAATGACAAGCCTATAACAATGAGAAAAATGCTTTTCATCAGCGTTCCTCTATTTCTATTCATCCTATTATTCCTTATTGTTCAGTCTCGTGTTTGCTACGTTTTACACTTACTTGTCTTAGCATTTACGTAATGTTTTTCCTTTCTATATAACGTTATACTTTTAATATCCCCGTCATGATCATTATCGCAGCCCCCTTTGAACGTAGAAAAAATAGAAAATACGCTACAACTGCCGTCCCCCATTGTTCCCTTCACGCCAGATTGGGAAGGTGTTGAGCGCGTTTCATTAAGTGTTAAACGAGATGATTTGATTCACCCCGTTATATCGGGAAATAAGTGGAGAAAGTTGAAGTATACGCTGGGGCAAGCGCCTAGCTCGGTACGAGGCATCGTTAGTTTTGGAGGAGGATACTCCAATCACCTCCACGCGCTAGGGTTTGTGTGTCATTCGTTAGGTATTGCCTTTAATGCTATTATTCGTGGTGATTATACCCAGCACCCTAGCCCTATGATTGTGGATTTGATGCGCTGGAATGTTCACATCACCTATGTGGATAGGAAAACGTATGCGCTTCGTCACGACGACAACTACTGGAGGCGTTTGCAACTAGAATATCCTGGGTACCTTATTGTTCCAGAAGGAGGAAGCCAGGTATCTGCATTGCGTGGCGTGGCTGAATTAGTCACTGAACTTGACGACGACGTCGATACAATAATCGCCCCTGTAGCCAGCGGTGCCACTCTGGCAGGCATCGTGGCACAGTTGCAGCCAAAACAAAAAGCCCTCGGTATCGGCGTATTAAAAGGAGAAGGATACCTTGAATCACTTGTGTCTACCTTACTCCCCACCCGTTCCACTAACTGGTCTGTAAACCACGATTATCATTGCGGTGGTTATGCGAAAATCCCCCCATATTTAGCAGATTTTTGCGCATCGTTTAATGCGGTTATGCCTTTTCGCATTGAGGGTGTATATTCAGGAAAGGTTTTTTGGGCTTTGCGAGAAATGTTGGCGCAAGGTTGCTTTGAAGACGGAGAACGTATCGTTATTTTACATACGGGAGGGCTTCAAGGGGCTCGGTAGATTTAAACGAGTTGATCTTACACCATCAATTTACCGTTTCTAACTTAACAAGTTTTAAAAATTTTACGTTATGTATGCGCTTTATATGTTTAATAACAACAACTGCGGATGAAAATAACAATGAACAACCCAGAATTTATGCCTGCTCCTGTTCGTGAACTCATTTCACGAGCGCTGACGATGTGTGAACAACTCCTTACTAACGTTAGTGTGTTCTACCCCTTTGCCGCCATTAACACCAATGATGTTATTTGCTGTGTATTTGCCCACGAAACGGAAGAAAAAGAAACCGAAACCAAACTGATAGAAAAACTACAGTGGAGAATTATTGATACCACGACAGGCACAGACAGTTACAGTATTTTAGTATATGCAGCCACGGTGCGTACACATAGAGAAAATAACATGGACGCCATCGCTATCGCTATCTCAGGCCATGAGAATGATGAGCAATTATTGTTGTATCCGTATTATAGAGTGGGTAATAAGATTGTTATTTCTCCTCCAATTAATACCATGCCCAATTAGTCAAAAGGCAAACCGTCGTCACCTGCTTTCTATCAACCACTGTCTTTAAACACACAAGACAGGTAAATACATCAGTCGACTTTCAATTTTTAATCTAACGATTAAAATATTTAGTTAATCGCGCGCTAACTATGCTTGCCAAACCAATTTTGTCTGCTAGCATTCAGCGCAAAATTCATTAGTTTAATTAGGGATTACTTTCTATGTCTCGCGTATTGATCATTGGAGCTGGCGGCGTAGCGTCAGTTACCGTAAAAAAATGTGCTCGTTTACCCCAGCACTTTGACGAAATTTATCTTGCAAGCCGCACTGTATCAAAATGTGAAGCACTTCAGCAGGAAGTTGGTGTCGATAGGGTTAAGGGCGTATTTGCTCTTGATGCTGATAACGCAAAAGAAGTAGAAGCGTTAATCAACAACGTAAAGCCAGACTTAGTTATTAACCTAGCGCTGCCATACCAAGACCTACCTATTATGGATGCGTGTCTAGCGACTGGCACTGATTATCTTGATACAGCTAACTACGAGCCTAAAGATGAAGCTAAATTCGAATACTCATGGCAGTGGGCTTATCAAGATAAGTTTAAAGAAGCGGGTATCATGGCATTGCTAGGCAGCGGATTTGATCCGGGCGTAACAAACGTTTATACCGCCTATGCCGCAAAGCACTATTTTGACGAAGTCCATTATCTTGATATTGTTGACTGTAACGGTGGCGATCACGGTCAAGCATTCGCAACTAATTTCAACCCAGAAATTAATATTCGAGAAATTACGCAGCGTGGCCGTTATTTTGAAAATGGCGAGTGGAAAGAAACAGATCCACTAAGTGTACGTGAAGATTTAGACTATCAAAATATAGGTGTGCGTGCGTCATACCTGATGTTCCATGAAGAATTAGAGTCTCTGGTAAAGCATTTCCCAACCCTTAAACGTGCACGTTTTTGGATGACATTTGGCGACGCTTATCTTACCCATTTACGCGTACTTGAAAGCGTTGGCATGACAAGCATTCAGCCTGTCGAATTCCAAGGCCAACAAATCGTACCGTTAGAGTTTTTAAAGGCGGTACTTCCTAACCCAGGTTCACTGGCAGAAGGCTACACGGGAATGACGTGTATTGGCACGTACATCACAGGTATTAAAGACGGTAAAGAGAAGACCATCTTCATTTACAACAACTGTGACCATGCAAAATGTAATGAAGAAGTGGGCGCGCAAGCCGTATCTTACACTACCGGTGTACCTGCTATGATTGGCGCGGCATTAATGCTTAATGGAACGTGGAAAGAGTCTGGTGTATGGAACATGGAACAATTCGATCCTGACCCGTTCATGGACATGCTTAATGAACACGGCCTACCATGGCATGTAATCGAATGTGATAGCAGTCCGTTCGCAAAATAATATCGTCGTATTTGGAGCTATAAGGTTGACAGATTTAACGCAGCGTAGAGATATTCCTTCACCGTGCTATGTGCTGGAAGAAGCAAAACTTATTCGCAATCTAGAGATAATGAAACGGGTTCAAGATGAATCTGGCGTTCGAATTATCCTAGCATTGAAAGGGTTTTCCATGTGGTCTTGCTTTGACATTATTAAGCAATACTTACAAGGCGCCACCGCGAGCTCGGTGTGGGAAGCAAAGCTTGCCGCTGAAATGGGAAAAGAGGTACATGCCTACTCCCCAGCGTATAAAGAAGCTGATGCTATTGAAATGGCATTACTTGTTAACCATCTGTCGTTCAACAGTTTGTCGCAGTATGATACGCACAAAGAGGCACTGAAAAACGTGTCTCTGGGCCTTCGTATTAACCCAGAGCATCAAGAGGCTGAGACGCCGCTTTACGATCCTGCCGCACCAGGATCACGTTTAGGTATTCGCGCATCTGAATTAGAAGGCGTCGATTTATCAGGTATTGAAGGCTTTCACTGTCACAATTTATGTGAGTGTGATTCCTATGCGACTGCGCGAACACTCGATGCTATTGAAGCGCGGTTTGGTAAATGGCTTGGCGCGCTAAAATGGCTTAACTTAGGTGGCGGTCACTTAATGACAAGTGAAGGCTATGATGTTGAACATCTCATTTCGACATTAACAGCCTTCAAGCAGCGTCACCCGCACCTTGATGTCATTTTAGAGCCAGGTTCAGCTGTTGCATGGCAAACCGGCCCTCTTATTTGCGAAGTGGTCGATATCGTGAATAACGAAGGTGACATTGCTATATTGGATATTTCAGCAACAGCGCACATGCCTGATGTATTAGAAATGCCTTACCGACCAAAGGTGCTTCATGCAGGTGAGGCGAATGAAAAAGCGTACACGGCTAAACTTGGAGGTAATTCTTGTTTGGCGGGCGATGTGATTGATAGCTATTCATTTGACGCGCCCCTTCAACGAGGTGACAGGCTCCAATTTGAAGACATGATGCATTACACCATGGTTAAAACAACCTTCTTTAATGGTGTTGAGCACCCTGCCATTGGCATTTTACGTACAAATGGCGACTTCGAATTGGTTCGCACCTTTACCTATGAAGATTTTAAAACGCGCTTATCTTAAGCGTTGAGGTTTTATCATTAACGCCATAAAAAAACCGCCTACAATGGCGGTTTTTTTGATCGCAAATAAGGGCTAGTCCTTCATGTCTAAACCCGCTTGATAAAGCGCGTTTTTCTTTAGCCCATAATGCTGAGCCACTACCCCTGCCGCTTTTTTGAGAGGCATATGTTCGCATAAGGTCACTAACAACGACATTGCCTCCTCACTTATTTCAGACGTATTTATCTGTGCAGGCGAAATCATGACGACGAATTCCCCTTTTTGATGCGCAGGCTCTGATTCGAGATAAGCGATAACATCGTTAGGCTTGCCGCTTACATACGTTTCAAACGTTTTACTGATTTCTTTGGCAATCACCATATCTCTGCCAGGAAGCAGTCGCTCAATATCTTTAACGGTATCCAGAATTCGGCGCGGCGCTTCATAAAACACGCTCGTAAACGGGCGTTCTGACAGCGAAAGAATAACGCTGTCTCGAGCCTGTGTTTTCACCGGCAAGAAGCCCTCAAAAATGAACTTATCGGTGGGAAGCCCAGATGCACTGAGCGCTGTAATCGCCGCACATGGCCCCGGTAGCGCAATAACAGGAATGCCTTCTTCTCGGCATTTTCTGACGAAAACAAACCCAGGATCGCTAATTAACGGCGTTCCCGCGTCACTGATCAATGCGACAGACTCGCCACTTTTAAGCCGTTCGCATAGCATTGCCGTGCGCTTGTCCTCATTGTGATCATGCAACGACAAGGTCCGAGTATTAATACTGAAATGCTGCAATAGCCTTCCGCTATGTCGCGTATCTTCTGCTGCAATCCAGTTGACATCGTTAAGCGTGGAAATGGCGCGAGCACTCATGTCGTCCAAATTACCAATTGGAGTGGGAACAATATAAAGGGTGGCAAAATCGGTCATAATAGTTTCAACGTACGCTGTAATGATGAAATTGTACCATGGCATTGGGCCAGATTATGCGTCCAAACGTAGATTTTACGTGTAGTTAAGATAAACTGATGTAACTTTGAAGTGAAAGGAATGAAACTGTGCGTCATATAGGACAACTTAGTCAACGTATTGTCTTTGCCACTACCACTAGCTTATTGCTTTTAGCAGGGTGTGGTAGCACCCCGAAACCGGTTTCAACAACCTCTGTCGCAACCGAAAAGCCCGAACAAACTGTCGTTGAAAAAAAAGTGGCGTTACCCAGCGAAAAACTTAACGCTGCGCAGCAAGTATGGCAATCGAGCCGAGACAAAGAAGCACGAGACCGATTACTTCTCGACGCCGCTTCACTGTATTTAGCACAAAATGATATTGCTCAGGCCAAATCAATACTAATTTCAATGAAGAAAGACGGTGTACCTTCATCATTGTCTACCGAATTTAACGCGCTATTATTTAATGCTTACATTGATGATTCAAGCAGCGACCCAGAGATTTTACTGTCATTGTTAGATAGTATGCCTAGTGAATATGTTAATGACCAAGCTCGCTCACAATACGAAATGCAATTGTTTACCGCATTAGGCAAACCACTTAATGCTGCAAATAGTGCACTGGCCTCTCCCTTGCCTGATCATGAAAAAGTGCAGTACGTGTGGCAGCGTCTTACCCATTTGTCACCGGACAAGCTAAATGAAGTCAATCTTAAATTCCCAGCATTACAGCCTTTTGTCGCACTGCGTGCGCTGTCGCTTGATGAGACCTTTAACGCGGATACCGTCTCACAATTTCAAAACGTTTATCGTGGGCACATTTTATCAAGAGTATTGCCTGATAACGTAACGTTAGCGATGACGATACAAGCGGTGAAACCTGAACAGCTGACAGTACTTTTACCGTTGAGCGGCAGGTTAGCTCGTACCGGACAAGCGGTAAAAGATGGCATCATGGCCGCTTACTTCAACGCCAGTAGTAATACCTCAGCAGAAGCAAAGTTGCCAAGGTTAGATTTTGTTGATACCGCAGATAAAACGCCTGAAGAGATTATCGCGTCGCTCGGCGACACTCGCTTTGTCATCGGCCCGTTATTAAAAGATACCATTGATGCACTTATCCCTTTACTGCCCCCTACGGTAAATATGCTTGCACTAAATCGCCCTGATGGAATAGTCGGAACGATGGAGCTTCTTAATGAAACGGCGCTACCAGAAACCACGTTCGCTGATATAAAGTACTTTGCATTAGCCCCAGAAGATGAAGCGCTGCAATTAGCGCAGTATATTTTTGATAAAGGGCTACGTGCACCTATTGTTATTGCCTCACAAAACAGTCTATACGAGCGGATGAACGATACCTTCGTCGATAAATGGAATAGGCTATCTGATATTCACCGTATAACAGCGAATGTGACATCCGTAAGTTTTAGTGACAGCGGCTCACTAAAAGATGGGATAACCGAAGCACTCGACGTTGCGCAGAGTAATGAGCGTATCAATCAAATCGAATACATGACAAATGACGAGGTATATAACATGCCTCGCAGCAGACGTGATATTGATGCCATTATTGCATTTGCTTCTCCACAAGATACAGAGTTACTAAACCCTATTATTGAAGCAAGCCTTAACCCATACGACGGCAAACAAGTACCCGTTTATGCAACGTCACGTTCTATGGACTATGACAGTGGTAAAAACCAATGGCGAGACCTTCAAAACATACACTTTTTAGACATGCCGTGGTTAATGCCCGAGCATAAGTGGCAGTCTCTTGCACAATTAACCCAAGAAACGTGGCCAGAACGCACAACATTACAAAACCGCTTATTTGCTTTTGGTTACGATGCGTATAACTTACTGTCTAATGTAGGCTATCTAAGTACCCTACCCTATGCATCGTATGAAGGGTTAAGCGGACAGCTCTCGATAAACGAACACGGGGAAGTGATTCGCCTATTGCCACAGGGCATTATTCGAAACGAAGAGGTTCAACGGCTTACGGAGTAAACTATGTCAGTACTGCAAGGGAATGCGGGTGAAAATCAAGCGGTTACTTATTTAAAGAAGCAAGGTCTTATACTTCGCTGTCAAAACTTTCGAACACGGCGAGGCGAACTAGACATCGTCATGCAAGACGGTGATACCGTTGTGTGCATTGAAGTAAAATACCGCAAGCACCAACAGTATGGTCATGCTGTTGAATTTGTCACTGCGAAAAAACTACAACGAATTCAAGCTGCGTTCACACACTATTTGTTAGATAATAATCTTAATCCAGCATCTACACCCTTGCGCATAGATGTTATCGCCATCGATGGCCCAGACCTTCAATGGTTGAAAAATGTAGGGTAGCGCGCCTAAAAGCCTACTTTAGCTTTCAGCCATTACGAGAGAATAAGCAGTATGATTGAACAGATAAAAGCAAACTTTACCGAAAGTATTCAAACAAAAATAGCGGCTTCAGAAGTGTTATCTGAAGCAATTGAAAAAGCGGCAATGATGATGGTCGAAGCCTTAATACGCGGGAATAAGGTGTTAAGCTGTGGCAATGGTGGTTCTGCAGGCGGTGCGCAACACTTTTCTTCTAACATGCTTAACCGTTATGAAAGAGACCGCCCAAGCCTTCCTGCCATTGCGCTTAGCACTGATACCTCTACACTTACATCGATAGCAAACGACTATACCTACGACGATATTTTTGCAAAACAAGTACGTGCTTTAGGTCAGCCAGGGGATATTCTACTCGCTATATCAACAAGCGGGAATTCACGCAACGTGATTGCGGCGATGGAAGCTGCGTTATCCCGAGACATGACGATTGTTGCTTTAACGGGTAAAGATGGCGGTGAAATGGCCGGTTTTTTGAACGAGCATGATGTAGAGATACGTGTGCCTTCAAACCGTACCGCACGTATTCAAGAAGTACACATGTTGGTCATTCATAACCTATGCGAGTGTATTGACGACAGCTTATTCCCTGCAGACTTTGACGATGAATAGAACCGCAATGAAAAAACGACCCCCAATTTACCTATTACTTGTGATGGCACTGGCAGTCACACACTTACAAGGCTGTGTCGTAGCGGTCGGCGCTGCTGGGGCCATGGCGGCAAAAGTTGCGAATGATCGCCGCACAGTGGGTACACAATTAGACGACCAAAATGCAAATAGCGCGATTGCTTACCACTGGGCAAAAAGCGACGCGTTAAAAGAAGAAGCTAATTTACAGGCAGATGTCTATAACGGCGTGGCATTATTGACCGGACAGGCTCCCAGCCAATTGTTAGTAGATGAAGCGGTACGATTGGCGCAAGAAGTCGATTACATTAAGAAAATTCACAATCAAATACGGGTTGCATCTCCAATAGCGGCCACAACCCAAGCCAACGATATTTGGCTGGCGTCAAAGGTACGAACAAAAATCATCGCCGATGAACGGGTGCCAGCACTTCAAGTCAAAGTGGTAGTTCAAGACGCTGAAGTGTTTCTAATGGGCCGTCTCTCGAATCTAGAGGCTACTGCTGCGGTAGACATTGCTCGTAATGTATCGGGTGTAGCACGAGTAGTACGTGCATTTGAAATTAATTAGTCGAGACGTCGCTACGGCACTGCTTGTTGCCGGCGCATTATTTATGGAAATACTGGATGCGACGGTTATTACCACCGCGCTTCCGGTTATTGCCAATGACTTCGGTGTCCCTGCCCCCCATCTATCGATTGGTGTATCTGCCTACCTCGTTGCAGTAACCCTATTCATTCCTTTAAGTGGTTATGTGGCTGACAAATTTGGGGCGCGCACAATTTTTATTGCCGCGATTGTTATTTTCACGCTTGCCTCTGTGCTTTGCGGGTTAAGTACAACATTAGCAGAATTTACCGCAGCACGGGTATTACAGGGGATAGGCGGTGCCTTAATGGTACCCGTAGGGCGCCTCGTCGTTTTACGTGACCTTCCTAAAGCGCAACTGGTACGCACGGTTGCCATTATTACCTGGCCTGCCTTAAGTGCGCCACTATTAGGCCCTGTTCTTGGCGGTTACATTGCTACACACTTTAGTTGGCAGTGGATATTCTATATGAATGTGCCCCTTGGGTTAGGCGCTATCGTTGCGTCGTATTACCTACTCAACAATGCCAAAAAAACCGTCCACCGCTTTGACGTTAAAGGCTTTCTACTGACCGGGTTAGGCTTTGCCGCCTTTATGGCAGGTATTGAACACCTTGCAAGCAATATGCACGCAATAACCACAAGTGCTGTTGTCATTGCTATTGGCTTACTGTTAATGGGGCTGGCTATCGTCCATATTAAACGGTCCCCCTCACCGCTCTTTTCATTTTCGGCCATGCAGTATCGCACGTTTAGGCTATCTCTTTATGGCGGGTCAATGGTGCGTATTGCACTGGGCAGCGCACCATTTTTGATCCCGTTAATGCTGCAGCTGGGCATGGATTACAGCCCTGTAGAAGCAGGCTCTATTTTGCTTTGGCTGTTTGCAGGGAACCTTGCGATAAAACCCGCCACAACGTGGATCATGAACGCGTTTGGCTTCAAACCTGTTCTCATTGCTAATGGGTTATTGATTTCAGCGGGATTTTTCGCATTGGCTTTTATTCGAGAAGAAACGCCCTCTGCTATTATTGCTAGCCTGCTCTTCATAAATGGCATGACACGCTCTATGCACCTCACGCTACTGAACACCATCGCTTTTGCCGACGTGCCTACCAATGAAATGCGAGATGCCAATACGCTAAGTGCTATTCTCATGCAAATGAACCGAGGGTTAGGCATCACCTTGTCAGCACTTGCGGTTGCTGGCGCGACATTATTTATAGGAGATACGCTGGGTCAACCGTCTCTGGACACCTTTGCTCTGGCCATGCTCATAATGGCACTGCTCTCACTGATTAGCATTACCGATAGCGTAATGCTTTCAAAACATGATGGTGAAAACCTGCTAACAAAGCGCATTAATAGCAAGGCCAAATAAGCGCGGCATCAGCAACATTCTTTCGCATGACAATTGTCATCTTACATTGATTACCTTTGTGAATTACGCCCCGCGATGATGTTAGACATAATGATTTTGTTTTCAACGCCAAAGGACAAAATCATGGCCCCGTCATTAACACTTGAACAAGAACGCATTATCTTTAAACAACATAGATTTGTCGCTATGCCACTAGCAGGGACAATCGTATGGGCCACACTAGGCTTAATGGCCCCTTTCGTGAGCGACTACATCATTACATGGGCACTTTATATTGGTACAGGAGCGATTTTTTACTTAGGCGCCGGCCTTTCTTACGTCACCGGAGAGCGTTTCTTTTCTAAACAGCGTCAACATACCAGCTTTGATACACTTTTCTATGTTGGTATGGTGATGAGTCTACTCGTATTTGCTATAGCGCTTCCTGTAGCCGCTATTGACCATACTACATTGCCGCTAAGCCTTGGAATTTTAGCCGGGTTGATGTGGATGCCGCTTTCTTGGGCTATCGAACACTGGGTTGGTTATTTTCATACAACAGCTCGTACATTGGGCATTGTCACTGTGTGGTATCTCTTTCCCGAGGCTCGTGTAGAGGCTATCTCTGCCGTTATTGTTGTCGTCTACCTCATTTCTTTGGTGGCATTAGAGTCGCGGTACCAGAACATCTCAATGACAAGCTCTCTTTCCATATCACCACAACATTAAGGACAACGACATGACCTATTTACTACTTGCTTTCGCTATTGCAACAGAAGTTACAGCCACCTTATTACTTAAAGCATCAAACGGTTGGGAAAAATGGGAATACGGTTCTGCGTCTATCTTTTTCTATACGATATCGGGCATTATATTTGCCGCCGTGCTTAAAAATATGGGAATTGGCGTAGCCTATGCGATTTGGTCTGGAATGGGCATCGCGCTTATCACAGCCGCATCGGTTGTTTTTTGGAAACAATCTTTCGACATGTATGCCATAGTCGGTATTATGCTTATTGTGTCAGGTACGATTCTTATTACCAGTAAATCGGCCGTTGTATTTCAATAAGGACGAAATGCGCTAATGCAAAGCTCTCCTACCCTACCTCGACTTGCTGAGGGCCGTAAGAAAAAATGGTCTTATGGCTCACTGTTTTTTTCGCTGTTTTACTTTGTCCCGTTATTTTTCACGCAGGCCCCTGAAACCGCCACCATCATACTCATGGTTGGCGGGTATTTAACCTTCGTTGTGGTCTACCTTGTCACACTTCATCAAAGCATGAAAACACTACCATTTTACCTTTTTAGCCTCTTAGTACTTGGCTATGTGATAAGTATATTCAATCCCGGTGGCGCAATCATTTTTGGTTTTTTAGCGTTCATTATTGGGTACTACTATTCAATAAAATATGGGGCAGTCTTTATTGGCCTAGTCGTATCTACACTTATAGCCATTCAGGTATTAGGAGCAAAAGAGCAAGGCTTTTTTATCCTTGCATCTGCACTAAATAGTATCGTGTTGTTCATCTACGGAGTAATGGAACGCAAAGAAACCATTCATCAAATGAAACGCGATGAGCAAGCGGCCGCTATCGAGACGCTTACCGCGATTGCTGAACGAGAACGCATTGGCCGCGACCTGCATGATATTGCTGGCCATGCTTTAAGCAGTATATCTATTAAGGCACAACTTGCTGACAAGCTTCTGGAAAGACAGCGCTATTCGCAAGCGCAGCAAGAAGTAAAAGAATTAGCGGCGTTGTCCTCACAGTTGCTCAGTGAAATACGTGAGGCTATCTCAGGAATAAAACAGCGCCCTCTTGAACAAGAGCTTATTAGCCTAACGAAAAAGCTAAGTGATGATGGCAAGAGAGTGACGTCAACCATAGACGCAAGCGTAATTGCTGTCCTGGACCCTACGCAAGAAACGCAGCTTGCTCTAATAGCAAGAGAAGCAGTGACCAACATATTGAGACATAGCAACGCAACCCACGTCACAGTCTCACTCAGCCAACATGATAATACGGCTACTTTAGTCCTACTTGATAATGGGAATACCACCGAGCCCGTTGAAGGAAATGGGTTAGCCGGTATAAAAGAACGCGCTACCCTAATTGGCGCAGAGATAACCTTTAGCTGGGCTGAGCGCACGGGCTTGACACTTAACCTTCCTCTACACGGATAATGCGATAGTGCTATGAAACTAATTAACATACTTATTGTAGAAGATCAGTCACTGATAAGGGACGCTATCGCGTCGCTACTTGCCTTGGAAGACGATATTGAGATTGTCGGGAAATGTAGTAATGGTGAAGAGGCGCTCACTTACTTAGCCTCACATGATGCACCCGATATTGTATTAAGCGATATTGAAATGCCGCAAATGTCAGGGCTGGTGTTAGCGGCAGCAATGAAAGAACAGCGCTGCCGCTGCAAGCTTATATTTATGACTACATTCGCGAAAACCGGGTATGTAAAACGAGCGTTAACACTAGGCGCAAAAGGCTTTGTACTCAAAGAGGCAGACAGTGATTACTTGCTTAATGCTATTTATAAAGTACACGCAGGTGAGCGAATAATTGCCCCTGAATTAGCCTTAATGGCGCTTGATGATAACAACCCGCTGACAGACAAAGAATGTGCCGCGTTAAAGCTTGCGAGCGATGGGGTGAAAACACACGACATTGCTACCGCTTTATTTCTATCTGAAGGTACTGTGCGTAACTATCTGTCAGAGGCAATTTCAAAGCTTGATGCGACCAACCGTGTCGATGCTGCTCGTATCGCCATACAAAAAGGGTGGCTATAGTCAGCAGTGATCGATACAGCAAGCAAAAAATTCATAGATGGCTAGATAACTGTGATTATTGAGCTACAGTTAAAAAAAAAGCGTATTTTTAGCCATGCAAGACTTCAGAATACTTGAAAAATTATCTCACCTATTTGCAATAAAATGGGCCGATAAATACTGCTCATTCATCGAATACACTTCAAAAAATACGCTCAAATTTATTGAGCTCACTGCAGATTTACGCTTGGAACAATCTGATTTCAATCTATTCATTAAACAACCGTCTGATATTGAGGTTAGACGCACAGCAATTCAAACATTGGAGAACACTCACAAAGCAAGGCTCACTTACCCCGTACGCGGGATTAATGGGACCACCTACTTACTGGAAGAGATAGTTCACGACGAGAATGGCGACTATGTATCGGTGTTTACTGAAATAACAGCACTTGCTAAGCAACGTGATGAATTTTCCCAAGTGAGTAATCGTCTTTCGTTAGTATTAGAAGGCACACGCTTGGGTATGTGGGATTGGAACCCTCAGACGAACGATGTTGTGTTTGACGAACGGTGGGCAAACATGCTCGGCGTGACATTAACAGACCTGACACAAACGCTTTCCGATTGGCAAAATAGAGTTCATCCGGACGACATCGATGAATGCTTTAAAGATATTCAGGCACATATTGATGGTCATGTTGATTTTTATGAAAATACGCATCGAATGATGCATGCTGATGGTACCTGGCGTTATATATTAGACAGAGGTAAAGTAGTGCAGCGTGATAGCGACGGCAACCCTACTCGCTTTACTGGTACGCATACCGATGTCACCGCGCTAAAACATGCAGAAGCGCAAGCGCTACACGCGTTGTCAGTGAGGAATACGTTTTTCGCACGCATGTCTCACGAAATACGTACGCCACTTCATGGAATTTTAGGTACCGCTGACCATCTTTCGAGAAAACGCCTTCCTGATGACATAGCCCATCATATCGACAATATTAATAAAAGTGGCGAGTTATTGAAGTCACTGATTGATGACATCCTCGACATTTCAAAGCTTGAGGAAGATGCCTTGTACGTTGTACGGGATGAGTTAGACGTTATCCCCATCCTTAAAAATACCTTTTTACTGTTTGAAGACAAGGCACTCTCCAAAAACCTCGTTTACACATTTCATAATGTCACCGAACAACATTCAGTCTTAATCAACATAGATAAGATTAGACTTAATCAGATACTGTCGAACTTACTATCGAATGCCTTGAAATTCACGGATAAGGGACATGTTACGCTTGCCGCTAAAATTGAAAATGAACAGTTGTTGGTCTCAGTTTCAGATTCTGGCATTGGTATACAAGATACTCACTCTATATTTAACCCTTATGTTCAAGAAGGCACTGCAGAGTCTAAAACTCAAGGAGCCGGATTAGGATTAGCCATTGTAAAAGCATTGTGTGAAAAATTAGACATTGCACTTTCAGTTACCTCTCAAGTTGGTACCGGTACAGCATTCAGTCTAGTATTGGGGGAGGTAATACGAGAACAACGTAAGTTCAAGGAAGACAATAAACATGTTGATAGCATTGCCCCGGAGGTTCGAAAATGTAAGGCCCTTGTAGTAGACGATAATGAAATAAATACGATTGTCGCTAAAACACTTCTAGAAGAACACGTTTCATATGTAGACGTTACTACAAGCGGAAGGCAAGCCATTAAAGAAGTACAAGCTAACCACTATGATATTATTTTCATGGACGTAAATATGCCTGAAATGGATGGCGTAGAAACGGCAAAGAAAATAGAAGCACTAGCATTGCCTCATTCACCTATCATAATCGCACAAACAGCAGATGCGATTAGTGACGTATTGCAAAAATTCGTATCAACACGCGTTAAGCATGTTATTACAAAACCCTTTTGTAAAGAAAAGCTTGTTGCCCTTTTGTCAAAAATAACGCTGCCCGAATAGATTGCTTTCACCCAAGAAAATATTTCAAGTGATAAAAAAGCCGGTCAGCTGACCGGCATTTCATTCTACTTTCGCAACAGACTTACTTAGAATTCTGTTGAGAACCTCACACCAAATTCGCTCGCATCATTGCTAAGAATTTGAAGGATATAGTCACCTGTATTCAATCGTGCGTTGTCATAGCGCTCATCAAATATATTGCGACCATACAAGGCAACTGTATAAGCGTCGTTTGCAGGTGTGTAGGCGATGTCAAAGTTAACTAACTCGCGGCTATCTAACTCAGTCATACGCTCAGGCGCCGCCGTTGGCTCACCGTACATTTCAGAGCGATAAGAGTAGTCAGCACGTACACGAATTGAATCGCCGCCATCTAACTCAAACGTATATTGTGGACCAATAGCAAACGTCAAATCTGGCGTTAGTGGTGCAACGGGATTAAAGCCGTCTTGCTCTTCTACGTCTACGTCCATGTAACCAATACTGGTCATCATGCTGAAGTTGCCGTAGTTAAGTGTCGTATCAAGCTCAATACCACGCGACGTTTGCTCAACAACAAGGTTTGCCGTATCGAAACCACCTTCGCTAACGCGGCTTACCTGATAAGGCAAGTCTTCAAACTCGGTGTTAAAGACTGCTACGCTCACGTCAATGTAATCATTAACACGACCTTTAATACCCACTTCATAGTTGGTTGCGGTAATGTTGTCAGATGCAGTGAAACAGTTATTTGCTCGCACCGCCGCCTGTGCAGCAGGAATATCACCAAAACCACCCGCACCAAAGAATTGGCCAATTAGGCAATAAGGACGTGCAGGGTATTGGCCCGACTGGTAACCAGACTGAATAGTCGCATACCCTGTCATACCGTTTTCAAACGTATAATTGGTGGCTAGTTCCCATGTAAGCTCGTCCCAATCATTTGCGTCGAAAATAGTACCCAATGCAGAGAATACATTTGCTGATGCGTCTTTCTCATCTTCGGTGTAACGCAGGCCACCCGACACGGTTAGCGCATCATTAATATCGTGGCGAACGTTAACATACGCCGCTTTCGATGTGGTTTCTTGGTCTAATTCAAGTAAATTAGGACCACCATCAAAGTTTGAATCGTCACCCTGACGGTTGCTCCCTTCTTCGTTGAAGTAATAAAGGCCCGCAACAAAGTCAGTATATTCGTTGATGTAGCCGTTCAGTTGTAATTCTACTGAAGTTTGATCTGCTTCACCGCGCTCAGGGAATTGGTCGAGTGAGAACACCGTGCCATCATCGTCAAGGCCCGCTTTATATTCAGAGCTACGTTGACTGGCGACAATTTTAGCCGTGTAATCTTCATTCACATCCCATTCGGCAGTTAATGAAAGTCCACGAGCTTCGTTCGATACGCTAGTTACCGCTTCTGTGCCGGTCGCATTATCGTATCTATCAAATCCTTCTGGTGTCACGTCACTATTGCGTAACTCAACACCTAGACCGTTTCCGCCGCCAAAATAACGTGCAGAACCGACTTCATCAATAAGCACAGTGTAAGGGCGAAGACCACCGTCACCGTTGTTTGCATCGGCAGTTAATACCATACGGAAGTCGTTTGATGGCTCCCACTTAACGGAAATACGACCTGAGATATCTTCCGTTTCACCCACATCGTACTCAGCGTTAGGTACATTAATAAATTCGCCTAACCCATCGCGCTTATTGAACGCTAGGTTCATATTGAACGCTAGCGTGTCTGACAATCCGTGGTTTACGAAAAGGTCAGCCTTAACACGACCGCGTGTACCAAACTCAGTATTGATCTTGGTAACGTCGCCTTGATCAGGTTCCTTGGTGATAATGTTAATTGCACCACCGATTGAGTTACGTCCGTAAAGCGTGCCTTGTGGACCACGAAGCACTTCAATACGCTTAATGTTATTTAAGCTCCAGTTTTGGCCAACCTGACGCCCTAAATAAACCCCATCAACGTAAACACTTACACCTGGATCGGTAGTAATAAGGTGATCTTGAAGTCCAATACCACGAATGAATGGGTTAACAGAAGACGTATGACCAGCCGAGAACCCCGTAACGTTAAGGTTTGGTACGAATTTACCCACGTCAGTTAAGTCAGTAATACCTTGCTCTGCTAGTTTATCGCCGTCAAAAGCACTGAGTGCGATTGGTACTTCATAGATGACCTGTGGGCGTTTCGTAGCGGTAACCGTAATTGCTTCGAACTTTTGTTCTTGTTCTGCTGCTGACTCATCAGCTTCTTGTGCAAATGCGATAGACGGAACAGATAATGCCACTGCAAGAGCGACAGGCGAAAGTTTACTGGCAAGTGTCTTAGACACATCAGTATTGGATATCATGGTAAACCCCTTTGCGTGAGTGTTGGGTATGTTAGGTGCTATGGTGCTTCAAAACTCTCTATGGAGCTTTTTACTAAAGCGAAAATCAAGGAAAAAGGGTCGTAACGTGAGCTGTCACAATGCCAGAGCGCGAAAAAGAATAATTCACTCAGAGTCATGGCACTTCATGTTCCAGCCTTCGTTCATCGCCACTTGAATTTAGGCCTGAAGACTGGAACGATATGATACCGACGTTTAAAGCAAATGCACAGTAAAATTAGCCCGTTATGGAAAAAAGTTGACTAAGTGGTTATATATTAATCATTACGCTCACTATTACAACGTAAGGGGACGATACGAGACGTTCGTTTCACCTCGATGTGTTTTAGTCGACACGCTACTTTCATCTTATCAAATCAACCACCCACCCAAAATGTCGACAATATAAGCCACTTTTATTTACAAAATGCAATTTAAAGCCTATATTGTCGACACAAATAAAGAATAAAGATAATACTCGTGCCGTTATCAAACGAAAATGCAGTAACCAATGCTGACCGTACGTTCTTCCAATTAAGGAAGGATATTGTCGAGGGAGTCATCGCCGCAGGTAGCAAACTCAGTGAAACCGAGTTGTCGACAAAGTATGAAGTCAGCCGGGCGGTTATTCGGGAAGCCATCAACCGTTTGGCTACCTGTCACTTGGTAGAACGAAAAGCGAATGTCGGCGCACGTGTAGTCGCGTTATCGACACAAGGTTTAATTCAACTTTACCAAGTGCGAGAGGCGCTAGAGGGTATGGCCGCACGCCTTGCAGCGAGAAATATGACCGATGAAGAAATCGCGGCCATGCAGCAATTACTCGACAGTCACTTTAACAAAGTGAAAGGCGAGGAGAATTACTACCAAGAAGCGGGAGATGTCGACTTTCATTATCGCATTGTCACAGGCAGTAAAAACAATCACCTCATCAGTGTACTTATTGATGGGCTATACCATCTAGTTCGCATGTATCGTGTGCAATTAGGTATGGCGGGCCCACGGGTAAGCACCGCGTTTGAGGAACATCGCCACATCGTAAATGCCATTTCAAACAGAGACGAAGAGCTAGCAGAGATGCTAATGCGCCGTCACATTCTTTATTCAAAAAATAATATCGAGAAGAAGCTTAATCATGAATAACATCAAAGCCGCTTCTTTTTATCCCATTTACCCTACTTTCAAATAAGCGAGTGATTATCATGAGTGCAGGAAAGAAATTCAGAACCGCATTAGAGAACAATAAGCCTCTACAAATTGTCGGCACTATTAATGCCTATACTGCCATGATGGCGAAGGCCATCGGCCACCACGCGATTTATCTATCCGGTGGCGGTGTCGCGAACGCCTCTTATGGCCTACCCGATTTAGGTATGACCTCACTGAATGATGTGCTTGCAGACGTTCAGCGCATCACCAGTGCATGCGACCTTCCGCTTATGGTAGATATCGATACAGGATGGGGCGGTGCATTTAACATTGCTAAGACTATTCGTGATATGGAAAAAGCGGGAGCCGCGGCAGTGCATATGGAAGACCAGGTTGCGCAAAAACGCTGTGGTCATCGCCCTAACAAAGAAATTGTAAGTACTGGTGAAATGGTAGACCGCATTAAAGCAGCCGTAGATGCCAGAACCGACCCAGACTTTTTCATTATGGCGCGCACTGACGCTTTTGCTCAAGAAGGCCTAGAAAGCGCCATTGAACGCGCTAAAGCCTATGTTGCTGCAGGGGCTGACGGTATCTTCGCTGAAGCAGTACAAACCGAAGCACACTACCGCGCATTTGCAGAAGCGTTGGATGTGCCGATCCTTGCCAACATCACAGAGTTTGGTAAAACCGAGCTATGGAACAAAGAAGAGCTTGGCGAATGGGGAGCCGACATGGTGCTTTACCCATTAAGTGCGTTCCGTGCCATGAATAAAGCGGCAGAGATGGTGTACAAATCTATACTTGAAAACGGCGATCAAAAAGCGGTTGTCGACACCATGCAAACCCGTATGGACCTATATGACTACCTTGGCTATCACGACTACGAGCAAAAGCTAGATGCTCTCTTTGCAGAAGGTAAAAACTAACACGAATACGAAACAGCAAAAAGCGAATGAGGGACGAGGCATCATTGAGGCCTAGCGTTACAACGCCCCTTATCGACTGCTGAGTTCAATATAATTTTTATTTCTCAAATTTTTAATAAATTGCCCTACAAATTTTACAAGACCGGAGACAACAAGATGGCTAAACAGTTAAGTGGCGCGGGTTTACGCGGCCAAGTTGCAGGTAAAACAGCATTATCAACCGTAGGTAAATCAGGTTCTGGTTTAACGTATCGTGGCTATGACGTAAAAGACTTAGCGCAACACTGTCAATTTGAAGAAGTAGCGTACCTTATTCTTAAAGGCAAGCTACCCAATAAGTCTGAGCTAGACGCTTATAAAACGAAACTTCAAAGTATGCGTGGACTACCTACGGCACTTAAAGAAGTACTCGAGCGCATTCCAAAAAATGCTCATCCAATGGACGTACTTCGCACCGGTTGTTCAATGCTTGGCAACCTTGAAATGGAAGAAAGCTTCGAACAACAGCAAGATGCAACCGACCGCATGTTAGCGTGCTTCCCAAGCATCATTTGTTATTGGTACCGATTTACACACGACGGTGTTCGTATTGACGTAGAAACCGATGACGATTCAATCGGTGGCCACTTCCTACACATGCTTCACGGCGAAAAGCCTCGTGAGCTACACGAACAGGTTATGCATGTTTCGTTAATTCTATATGCAGAGCATGAATTTAACGCGTCAACGTTCACCGCACGAGTTTGTGCATCAACACTTTCCGACATGCACTCGTGCGTAACAGGCGCGATAGGCTCACTTCGCGGCCCACTTCACGGCGGTGCAAATGAAGCGGCGATGGAAATGATTGAAGGGTTTACGTCTGCTGATGACGCTGAAGAAAAAATGATGGGTATGCTTGAGCGTAAAGAGAAGATTATGGGCTTTGGTCATGCTATTTATGCTGACTCTGACCCGCGTAATGAAATCATAAAACAGTGGTCAGAAAAGCTGGCTACAGACGTTGGCGATGAAGTGCTTTACCCTGTTTCAGTTCGCTGTGAAGAAGTGATGTGGCGCGAGAAGAAGCTTTTCTGTAATGCTGATTTCTTCCACGCCTCTGCCTACAACTTCATGGGAATTCCTACGCCGTTGTTTACACCAATTTTCGTGATGTCTCGCTTAACGGGCTGGGCTGCACACGTTATGGAGCAACGCGCTGATAATCGCATCATTCGTCCGTCAGCCGAGTATACGGGTGAAGACATTCGTCCAGTTCCACCTATTAGTGAGCGCGCATAGAGGCTATAGCAATGAATATTGATTACCGTAAGCCGCTCCCTAACGCGGGTATCGACTTTTTCGATACTCGCGAAGCGGTGAATAATATCGAGCCAGGGGCTTATGACAAGCTGCCGTATGTATCTCGCGTATTTGCTGAGAACTTGGTACGAAAGTGTTCTCCTGACGCGTTAACAGAATCACTAAAACAGCTTATTTATCGTAAACGCGACCTCGATTTCCCTTGGTTTCCAGCCCGAGTGGTATGCCACGATATACTTGGGCAAACTGCGCTGGTCGATCTAGCTGGTCTACGAGACGCGATTGCTGCAAAAGGTGGCGATCCATCTAAAGTCAATCCGGTGGTCCCTACTCAGCTTATCGTTGATCACTCTCTTGCCGTTGAGCATGCAGGGTTTGAAGAAGACGCATTTGAGAAAAACCGTGCCATTGAAGATAGACGTAACGACGACCGTTTTCACTTCATCAACTGGACGAAAACCGCCTTTAAAAATGTTGATGTTATTCCTCCAGGCAATGGCATCATGCATCAAATTAACCTAGAGCGTATGTCACCGGTTGTACAAGCCCGTGACGGTGTCGCCTTTCCTGACACGCTCGTAGGAACAGATAGCCATACGCCGCATGTTGATGCTTTAGGGGTTATTGCTATTGGTGTTGGTGGGCTTGAAGCAGAAAGCGTAATGTTAGGTAGAGCATCGTACATGCGCCTTCCTGATATCGTTGGCGTTGAGCTTACGGGCAAACCTCAACCTGGGATAACTGCAACCGATATCGTGTTAGCACTCACTGAATTTTTACGTAAAGAGCGTGTGGTCTCTACCTATCTTGAGTTTTATGGTGAAGGCGCATCTCACCTTACGTTAGGCGACAGAGCAACTATTTCGAACATGACACCAGAATATGGTGCGACAGCGGCCATGTTCTATATCGATCAGCAAACCATCGATTACCTGCGTTTAACGGGCCGTGAAGAAAAACAAATTGCGTTAGTTGAACAGTATGCAAAGCACACTGGACTATGGGCCGATGATCTTAAAACCGCAGAGTATGAACGTGTATTGACCTTTGACCTTTCGTCAGTAGGCCGAAATATGGCAGGACCGTCAAATCCACATGCTCGCTTATCTACAAGCGATTTAGCAAGCCGTGGGATTGCTGGCAAGTGGGAAGAGGAAGAAGGTAAAATGCCGGACGGCGCGGTGATTATTGCCGCTATCACAAGCTGTACCAATACCTCAAATCCACGAAATGTTATTGCAGCCGGATTACTTGCCAGAAATGCTAATGCACGCGGTTTAACGCGTAAACCCTGGGTGAAGAGTTCATTAGCCCCCGGTTCTAAAGCCGTTAAGTTATACCTTGAAGAGGCAAACTTAATGACCGAACTCGAAGATCTCGGTTTCGGCGTGGTCGCGTTTGCATGTACCACCTGTAATGGCATGAGTGGGGCACTAGACCCTAAAATACAGCAAGAAATTATTGACCGAGATCTCTACGCAACCGCAGTGTTATCGGGTAATAGAAACTTCGATGGTCGTATACACCCTTATGCAAAACAGGCATTCTTAGCTTCACCACCGCTGGTTGTTGCTTACGCCATCGCTGGCACTATTCGCTTTGATATTGAAAAAGATGTACTTGGCATCGACAACGACGGTAAGCCGGTAACGCTTAAAGATATCTGGCCATCAGATGAAGAAATCGATGCCATCGTTGCGAGCAGCGTGAAGCCCGAGCATTTCCGCAAAGTGTATGAGCCGATGTTCGACTTAAGCGTAAACTACGGTAAAGATATTAACCCGCTTTACCAATGGCGAGAGCAAACCACCTATATTCGTCGCCCTCCCTATTGGGAAGGTGCAATGGATGCCGAACGCACTATGACCGGCATGCGCCCGTTAGCCATATTGGGTGACAATATCACGACTGACCATTTATCACCGTCAAACGCCATTATGGCTGATAGTGCGGCTGGTGAGTATTTGGCGAAAATGGGCTTACCTGAAGAAGACTTTAATTCTTATGCAACTCACCGTGGCGACCACTTAACCGCGCAGCGTGCAACGCTTGCGAATCCAAAAGTGTTCAACGAAATGGTGATGGAGAATGGTGAGGTAAAACAAGGCTCGCTTGCTCGCTTAGAACCTGAAGGTAAAGTAACGCGCATGTGGGAAGCGATTGAAACCTACATGACACGTCGACAACCGCTTATCATTGTTGCCGGTGCTGACTACGGCCAAGGGTCTTCTCGGGACTGGGCGGCAAAAGGGGTACGCCTAGCAGGTGTAGAAGTTATTGTCGCGGAAGGATTTGAGCGTATTCACCGAACCAACCTGATAGGCATGGGGGTATTACCGCTTGAATTTAAACCTGGTACTACGCGCAAAACCTTAAGCCTTGATGGCACGGAAACGTATGACGTGAAGGGCGAACCTTCTCCTGGTGCTACGCTTACATTGGTAGTAAACCGTACCAATGGCGAAAGCGTAGAGGTCCCCGTGACCTGCCGATTAGATACCGCTGAAGAAGTGTCTATCTATAGTGCTGGCGGTGTGCTTCAACGCTTTGCTAAGGACTTCTTAGAGTCTGAAGCTCAGTAATACAATAGCATTTCAGAAACACGTCACCATGAACCTAACGGGCCATTTTATTATGGTCAGTTAGGTTCCGTATTCTGAACATTACGTGTTATCGCCTCATCGATAAGCAATAGCAAAAAAACAGGAAACATCATGACAGTACATGCACCGCAAATTCGTGTTCCCGCCACCTACATGCGAGGCGGTACCAGCAAAGGGGTGTTTTTTAAGTTAACTGACTTGCCGCCATCGGCACAAGTGCCAGGGCCTGACAGAGATGCACTACTTCTTCGTGTCATTGGCAGCCCAGACCCATACGGCAAGCAAACCGACGGCATGGGCGGCGCAACGTCAAGTACAAGTAAAACCGTTATCATCAGTAAAAGTGAGCGTGCAGGCTATGACGTTGACTACTTATTCGGTCAAGTGGCCATTGATAAACCCTTTGTAGATTGGAGCGGAAACTGCGGAAACCTTACCGCCGCCGTCGGCGCGTTTGCGATTAACAACAACCTAGTCGATGCTGACCGCATTCCAGAAAATGGCATTGCTACGGTGACTATTTGGCAAGCGAATATTAACAAAGCGATTATCGCAAAAGTTCCTATCACCAACGGTGAAGTACAAGAAACAGGTGACTTCGAGCTTGACGGCGTCACGTTTCCTGCTGCCGAAGTGGAAGTCGCTTTTGTGGACCCCGCTGACGGTGAAGGCGCCATTTTCCCAACGGGAAAACTTAATGAAACGTTAGATGTTCCTGGGATCGGGGCGCTTCAGGCGACCATGATAAATGCGGGCATTCCTACTATATTTGTTAATGCCCATGACATCGGATACACCGGAACCGAACTGCAAGACGACATCAACAACGACGTTGAAGCATTAGAAAAATTTGAAACCATTAGGGCGTACGGCGCAGTAAAAATGGGGCTCATTAGTGACATTAGTGAAGCAGCTGTGCGTCAGCACACGCCCAAAGTAGCCATGGTTGCAGCAGCAAAATCCTATACATCATCAAGTGGTAAGGCTGTAAATGCTGACGATATAGACGTTCTGGTAAGGGCAATGTCCATGGGTAAGCTACACCACGCTATGATGGGTACTGCCGCCGTCGCCATTGCAGCAGCAGCTGCTATACCCGGTACGTTGGTGAATAGCGCCGCGGGTGGCGTTGAGCGAGAAGCGGTCACATTTGGTCACCCATCAGGTACGTTGCGCGTAGGCGCGAAAGCATTATGCAATGGCGGACAATGGCAAATTGAGCAGGCAATCATGAGTCGCAGTGCCAGAATCTTGATGGAAGGATGGGTAAGAGTTCCGCCAACCGACAAGTAAACGCGAACCGTATTATACATCAGTCTACATTGACGCGAGAAAGGAGGCAGACCGCCTCTTTTTTCGTTATGCTTCGATTCACTGTAAGAACAGGTGCTCATGATGTATAAAGTATTGGTAGTAGAAGACAGCTTAACGGTTCGAAAAATCGTTAATAAACTTATTGAAGATAACCCTCACTTCACCTGTGTTTTATGTGAAAGCCTCGCAGAAGCAAAAGAAGCGCTCGAAAAAGATCAGGACTTCCTTGCTGCTATTGTCGATTTGAATTTGCCCGATGCCCCCAATGGTGAAAGTGTTGAACTGAGCCTCTCTTACCACGTTCCGACCGTTGTATTAACGGGTAATTTTGATGAGTTCACCCGCGCACAACTCCTCGATCAAGGTGTATTAGATTACATCACCAAAGAGTCTCGTTATTCTTACATCCAAGTTTCTAAGCTTATTGATAGGCTTAGAAAGAATGTAGACACCAAGGTTTTAGTCGTTGAAGATTCAAAAACAAGCCGAAGCTATATTTGCTCGCTGCTTAAAAAGTTTCGATTTCAAGTGTTAGAGTCTGGAGATGGACTCGAAGCACTCAAAGCGTTAGAGCAACACAAAGACATCAAAATGGTGATCTCCGACCATCGAATGCCCAATATGGACGGCTACGAACTAGTAAAAGCAATTCGTCGTGAGCGACGCTTGCAAGACTTAATCTTTATTGGCTTATCCGCAACAGGTGACAGCGTTCTAACCTCTAAATTTATAAAAAGCGGCGCCAATGACTTTTTATCTAAACCTTTTTATCACGAGGAGTTTTACTGCCGCATCATGCAAAACCTTGAGTCTCAGGAAATGATTCAAACCATTAGAGACTCCGCGAATTTAGATGCGCTTACCAAGGTTTATAATCGTCGTTATTTATACGAATATGGCGAGGAGATTTTCTCTTTAGGCCATCCTAAAGCCCACGTTACCGCGTCTATGATAGACATGGATAACTTTAAAAATGTGAACGATACGCTAGGCCACAAAACGGGCGATGTTTTGCTTCAGGAGTTTGCTGCACTACTAAGTGAGCATTTTCCTGACGATCTCATCGTGCGTTATGGCGGCGAGGAATTTTCAGTGGTGTCTATCAGGCCGCCTAAAACTTATTTAGCTGCGCTTTCAGGCTTTATGGATGCGGTACGAACCACCAAATTCACCCAACATAAATTTAATATGACGTGCAGTATTGGCGTATGCGCAGAAAAGCATACCTGTCTTGAAACACAGCTAGAAGTTGCTGATGCGCGTCTATACCACGCCAAGCACGCGGGAAAAAATCAAATCATTACACGTGATGAAGCATAAAGGTAAGGCGCTTCGTTGCGCTTTTGCTTAGGCTACATCCAAGAGCGCTGTGTCGACTCTACATTGTGCACTACCCTATCGGCTAACGAGAACACATAGCCTTCGGGTAGAAAAGGCACGGTTACACTGCCGGAGGCCAGTACAAACTTAATACTGGCCAGTTTTCTACGCTTCATAAAGATACTTTGCTTTATAACCAATTGTTGAATTTTATAGGGCTCAAAACACAGATAATCCACGCCTACTCGCCCGCGACGTACATAGATGTGCTTTTGGTCTGTCGCAATACCCCAGCGCCACCACCTTAGCCCGATAACCACCAGAAGTAATAAACATACGCTTATGCTCATCACAACGATATCAAGATGTGCGGTAACGATACCTACAGTAAATAAAACACCAAAAGGCACAGCTAAGCCAACAATACTCCAATGTAAGATAAAGCGCTTACTAATAGACAGGTAATCATGGCGTTGATACGAGCTGTTAGGCATTACCTCTTGGGCAAGCGCCAGCGCTTCGGCTTCAGTAACCGACGGGACAATAAGCTTATTGGGCGACATAAGCTCTTGGCCGTGTTGTTGCGTAGACACATTTTGTTCAAAATACAGGTTTACCCGTTTGAGCACTTTGTCTAACCAGTCTTGTTTTGCCGTAATCATTTGTATGCGAGAGGCGCGCATACTCACTTCCTGTTTATTTAGCAGCCCACTGCGGCGAATATATCTGTCATCTTGTTTTGAAAGGGTGTAGCCGTAAAAAGTAAATAGCGCCCCACCCACGCTCACCAACGCAATGGCCGCCATAAGCATCATTACAATAACCAAGGCATATAAACCAAACTGCCACCACGCGATAGTTTGTTCGCCAACAAGTTGATTAAGTTGAAGCCCCTTTGAGGCGAGCCACCCGGATATGCGTGAAAATACATCATCGTAAAAAGGCGCAGCAGCACCTAATAAAATCCATACGCGATTATTCGTAATACCGTGAATAACGAGGTCAGTGATTGACCGCCGGTTTAGCACAACTTCATCACTGTATTGCGGTACTGCCACCTCGGCTTCACTTTCTTCTGGGTGTGGGTCCGAATTTTGGGCATTAAACGCCAGTACTTGTTTTTTCAGCGCCTGCGCATAGTCGTGTGGTACCGCCACAATATTGGCTTCTTCTGATGCACTGCCAGCCGTATCTAACACTACCAAGGCATAACCAAACGGGCGATAATAAAAAGGATGCTCTATTTTGACATTTTGAATACGCCAAAAAGGGAGGTTGGTGAAACGACGAGAAAAAACGCCATGATGTATTTCAATATGTTCATTATGAACGCGAAACGTATACATAAAGAAGCTAATAACACCGCTAATGGTGGTACTCAGCATTAATACCGCGATACCGATGTATGTACTGTTTGAATGGATATTATCCGTCACGTTGGCGGTGACGGCTAGCGCAGGCACAATGTATATCAAGCCTTGAGCTAAGTTTTTAAGGTTGCTAAAGGTAAAATATAAAATAGCGATTACTGATAAACGCTGCCATTGGCCGCCCGTATCTATTGATTCGGAGCCTGCTATTTTGTTATTTGTGATGTTTTCATTATCCACTGCCGTTACTTCGCACTTAACGCTTTGTGATCTAATACAAACTGTCGAAGCTGCTGCGCGCGCTCCACTGGCAGGCCTGGTATTTCAAATGTATGCAATGCGCCGCCTGCTGAAAACACTTGTAACGACGCGAGCCCTGCGAGTCGCGCCAAGGGGCCACGCTTTATTTCCACATGCTGTACGCGAAGAATGGGTTGGCAAGCCAGCGTTTGAAAAATTAATCCAGATTGTAAGTTTAAATCTTGCTCTCGAACACTGTACTTAACACGCACGTCGGCCAGAACATGATAAGTCACCCACCAAGCGCCTAGGGTGATTATTCCGGCAAGTACAAAAGGAAAGGCCACTTGCAAGGGCTCGGGCAAAATGAAGAAGGGTTGCAGGCGCAGCGTGCAGACTATTGTTAAAAGCAATGTAGTAGTACACAACGCCAACGATACATTCACGATACGATAGCGTGGAGAAACATCGGTTAATACGAGTGCTTCCAGCGCAGGTACACCTTCTGAAGTGAGCTGTTCATTTGAAAAGGTCGTTGTGGCAGACGACGGTATCCCTGTCATTATTCTTTACCCCTACTTTATTCACTACAACAACGCGATATCTACACATGAAAAGAGAGCAGCGAAAGCGCTGCCCACCTCTTTGCTAAATGAAATTATATCAGTTAGTCATCAACCTGCTGCTCGTTTAACCAGTTTGTCAGCGCAGACATGTCATAAAGTACGGCCATTTGAAGCTCTTCAACCCAATCATGAACATTCTCCCACCATGTAGGATGATCGCCTTGTTGTATTTGATTTGCTATACGCTGTACTCTCGCCAAGCCAACAGACCCTGCTGCACCTTTAATTTTATGCGCTTGTGAACATACTTCAGATTTCTCATCAGCGCTCAAACTAAGCTGGAGAATCTCCATATATTCGGGCATTTTCTCCTGAAAGACCTTGACGCTAGCGCGCACCATATCGTCACCGATTGTATCCACCAACATCTGCAACAAGTCCATATCTAAAATGTTGCTTAACGTTTTGTTTGGTTCTGGCCGCTCAACTTCACCATCAATTTCCAGTGGCGCCGGTGGCGCATGGAACAAGTCGTTAAAAACCTCAATAACGCGTGACTTTTTAATAGGTTTGGCAATAACGTCATCCATCCCATTTTGCAGATACTCTTCACGTTTTTTGATCACGTTCGCGGTCAGCGCAACAATAGGCGTTTGCATTACCAAGTCTTCTTCGTGCAAGGTATTGGCCACATCAAAGCCCGTCATATCTGGCAACTGAATATCAAGTAAAATAAGGTCATATTGTGTTTCACGCGCCTTGTCTATTGCTTCTTGCCCTGTCATGGCAACATCAACTTTTTGACCAAGCTTCTCAAGCAGCGCTTTTGCCACCATGACGTTAAGCTCTATATCTTCAACAAGCAGAATATTTAACCCAGTAACTTCAAGCTGCGCCACCTGCATCGGTCGGTTTGAAATGCTTACCGGCAATATAATTTCAAAGCGTGTGCCTTTCCCCACTGTACTTGATACGTGTATTTCACCATTCATCAAGTCAACCATTTGCTTGCATATAGCAAGCCCGATACCCGTGCCCGTAGCAGACTGATGGTCGGGATGGTCGACCTGATAATACATCGCAAAGATTTTATCTATTTCACTTTCAGGGATGCCCACGCCAGTATCTTCAATAACAAAGGTGACGAATGCTTTGTCGCCATCAGGCTTCGTTGATGATACAGAAAGGCTCACGTGCCCTTTTTGGGTAAACTTCACAGCGTTGAACAGGATGTTCCACAGAATTTGACGCAAGCGCGTGCCATCAATCTCGACCAAACGAGGAAGCGGATCTTTTATTCGTGTTTTAAACGCTAACTGTTTATCGCCAGCCAACAGGCGAATAATACTGCTTAGTTCTTCCGTAAAATCTTTCAGCGATATGGTTTTTAAACTTAGTTCAAGTTTGTCTCTGTCTAGTTTATCGAGGTCAATGATATCGTTAAAAATATTGCCAAGCGTAATCGCACTAGCATAAATTGTGCTTACCCAATTAAATTGTTCTTCGCTTAATTCAGTATCGCGTAACATGCGACTTAACCCTACGATGCCATTTAGCGGCGTACGTAGTTCGTGACTTATCGTAGCTATAAATCGTGTTTTGTCAGTACTGGCTTTCGCTGCTGCATTCTCAGCCTGTTTACGCTCGGTCATATCACGCCCAAACGAAAGCAAACCAAGGCGATTGCCTTCTTTGTCGAAGAAAGGTACACGTTTCATTTCGAAGTAACGTCGACGTCCGTCAGCAAAGCGAAGCCATAATTCTTCGGTAATACTTGCGTTGGTTTCTAAGACCTCGTGGTCGCTCGCGACTATTTGGCGCGCCAAATCTTCTTCATAAACATCTTGTGGCGTTAACCCTAAAAGCTCTTGCTCGCTTTTCCCAGTCATTAGCTCTGCAATTCGATTACAGCCTGCAAAGCGCCCTTCTTCATTCCGGTAATAAATAAGATCTGGAGAAGCATCAATAATAGAGCGCAATAGCGTTGACAAGCGCCTTGCCTGAGCTTCTTGCAATGACTTATCTTGAATCTCGTTTTCTAAATCCTTAAATAAGGCTTCTCGCTCTTCTTGTGCCTGCTTACGCTGTTCAATCTCGTGATTGAGCTGCCTAATATTCGACTGTAGCTCCCGGTTAAGGAACACATCTTCTTCTCGAAGATGCTCTAACTGACTCACTACATCTTTCAAATTCGTTCTCGAATTCTCTAGCTGCTTTATAAGTTCGCTGAAAAAATACAACACCCAGGGTGCAGAAAGCATGGTAAGCACAACAGCGCTGATAAAGTCGTCAGGTTCAACCTGACTGCCCATACTCACGCGGATGACGTAAGAGCCGCCTAGGGTAAATACCAAGGAAAGAACCACAAAGAGAATACTCAGTTTCAATGTACCGAAACGTTGTACAAACTGAGCGAATCGAATGGCCCAAGAGTCATTTGGAGAATCTGAATGCATAAGCGCTTTTTAATGAGTAGTTTGGCGATATCCTATCAGGAAAAAGAACATTCGGTAACTGTTCGCGAAACGCTAATAACCCAAGCATATCTATTAAGCGCTAATAACGGGGTAAGCAAAAAGCAGATTTAGTCTTTATAAGTCTGTAGAAATGGTAACTTTTCATACCGCTAGCAGCGCTAGCCACGATAAACTGTGACTTTATAAAGCCATGCAGTGAATGAATTTTTATTCAAACATACTCTCTAATTGAGAAGAGTTATCAATTAGCAAATGGATGACTAATCTTGTTCATTATGTCTTTACATTTTTGTTACATTTCAAAATTTAACCAACTATAACAAATTGATATTATTGAATTTTATATCAATTATACTAATTCACTAGATGATGAGCCATTTTATGGTTTGATTTTACTTTTCAATGTGGGTATTTTGTACGGCCCGCAACGCAATAATGCATAAAAATGCGGAATACGACTGGAATCCTCTAATAATAATTAACGACAAGAAAGGCGCTTGTATCGGGTAATACTGCCTGACAATAAAAGACGTCTGAACAATGTTGTGATACGCAATACCTAGGCGCATCTACACGCAACACATACCTTGCCCAGTCAAAAGGTTGAAGGAGTTAAGAGATGAGTTTATACAATCCCAACGATTCCCGGGATAACTGTGGGTTTGGTTTAATCGCCCACACTCAAGGGGAAGCCAGTCACGAATTGGTAGAAACTGCAATACACGGTCTTGACCGCATGCAGCACCGAGGCGGCATTGCAGCCGATGGAAAAACAGGTGATGGGTGTGGCCTACTGCTACAAAAACCCGACGCATTCTTTCATACTATTGCCGAAGAAAATGGCTGGAAGCTCAGCAAAAAATACGGCGTAGGGATGATTTTCTTAAGTCAGGACCCTGAACGTGCTCAAATCGCTCGCGACGTACTAAACGAAGAGTTAGAAAAAGAAACCCTCTCTGTGGTCGGCTGGCGCGAAGTGCCTGTTGACGTATCGGTACTGGGTGAACTTGCACTAACCGGTGTACCACAAATAGAGCAAGTATTTGTTAATGCGCCCGCGGGTTGGCGTAAACGCGACCTTGAACGCCGACTATATATGATTCGACGTCGTGCGGAAAAACGCTTAGAAGCTGATCCTGATTTTTATGTAGCGTGTTTATCTGGCTTGGTAACCATTTATAAAGGCTTGGTCATGCCGAAAGACCTGCCAGCCTTTTACCTTGATCTTGCTGACGAACGCATGAAAAGCGCAATCTGCGTATTCCATCAGCGCTTCTCGACTAACACGTTACCGCGCTGGCCGCTGGCGCAGCCTTTCCGTTTTCTTGCGCACAACGGAGAAATTAATACCATCAAGGGTAACCGTGATTGGGCAATGGCGCGTGCCGCCAAGTTCTCTACACCGCTCATTCCAGATTTAAAAGATGCAGCGCCGTTCGTTAACACCGAAGGCTCTGACTCATCGTCTCTTGATAACATGCTGGAGCTGTTTTTAGCTGGTGGAATGGATTTATTTCGCGCAATGCGCTTACTTGTCCCACCTGCGTATCAGAATAACAAGACCATGGATAGCGATCTACGTGCATTTTACGAGTTTAACTCGATGCATATGGAACCGTGGGATGGGCCAGCTGGTATCGTATTAACAAACGGACGCCACGTGGCATGTAACCTAGACAGAAATGGGTTGCGTCCGGCGCGTTACGTGATCACCAAAAATGGGTTTATCACCCTTGCCTCTGAAGTGGGTATTTGGGACTACAGCGAAACCGACGTTATCGAAAAAGGACGTGTGGGGCCGGGTGAAATGCTTGCGGTTGACACCTACACAGGCAAGATCTGGCGCTCTAACGAAATTGATGATGACTTAAAAGCACGTCACCCTTATAAAGAATGGCTCGACAAGCACATACGTCATCTCACGCCTATCGAAGAACTTGATGCATCGCTTATCGGCAAACGCGTGTTTGATGATGACGCCATGGCGGTTTATCACAAGCTACATGCCTACAGCTACGAAGAAATACAGCAAGTGGTCAAGGTTCTAGCCAAAGACGGTCAAGAAGCGGTTGGTTCAATGGGCGACGACACGCCAATGGCAGTAATGTCATCGCGCCAGCGTACTATTTATGACTACTTCCGTCAGCAATTTGCTCAGGTTACAAACCCGCCTATTGACCCCTTACGTGAAAATCACGTGATGTCATTAGCAACCTGTATTGGTCGAGAACAAAACGTATTCAGTGAAACGTCAGGTTACGCTGACCGCGTATTGTTCGACTCACCAATACTGATGTATACCGACCTGAAACAGCTACGTGAATTCAACCCTGACAACTACTACTCAGAGGTTGTTGAGCTTCAATACCAACCTCAAGAAGGTTTGAAGAAAGCGATAGAGCGGATTTGTAACGAAGTAGAAATGCTCGTGAAAAACAAACGGGCTGCGTTTGTGATTCTTTCAGACCGAAACATTAAACAGAATCGTTTAGTGATCCCTGCAGCTATGGCTGTCGGTGCAGTTCAGCGTCGTCTTGTTGAAAAGTCTTTACGTTGCGATGCGAACGTGGTTGTCGAAACGGCAAGCGCACGTGACCCGCACCATTTTGCCGTGCTTATTGGGCTTGGTGCGACAGCGGTTTACCCTTTCCTTGCGTATGAAACTATTGAGCAATTGTGTGAAAAAGGTGAACTTGATATTTCAGCTATGCAAGCCACATTGAACTATCGTAAAGGCATAAACAAAGGCTTGTATAAAATTATGTCCAAAATGGGCATAAGCACCGTTGCCAGCTACCGTAGCTCAAAACTGTTTGAAGCCGTAGGCGTGAACAGTGAAGTGATGGAGCTATGCTTTAAAGGCGTTACTTCTCGAATTCAGGGCGCTGGCTTTGATGACTTCCACCAAGACCACATTAATTTAAACCGTATCGCGTGGCTCAAGCGTAAGCCGCTTTCCCACGGCGGTTTGTTGAAGTATGTCCACGATGGTGAGTATCATGCATATAACCCTGATGTAGTCACAACGTTACAAAAAGCGGTGGTAAGCGGGCAATACACTGACTATCAGGCGTACGCCACACTGGTTAACGAACGAGCGCCAGCGCACATCCGCGACTTACTTGCGTTAAACCCAGACTGTGACCCTATTGATGTAAGCGACGTAGAGCCTGCAGAAAGCTTGTTCCCACGCTTTGATACCGCAGCGATGTCAATCGGCGCACTTAGCCCCGAAGCACATGAGGCACTCGCCATTGCAATGAACCGCTTAGGTGGTCAGTCTAATTCGGGTGAAGGTGGTGAACATCCATCACGTTTTGGTACCGAAAAGAACTCGAAAATCAAGCAGGTTGCGTCAGGCCGCTTCGGTGTAACACCGCACTATTTAGTTAATGCGAGTGTGATACAGATTAAAGTTGCCCAGGGTGCGAAACCTGGTGAAGGTGGTCAGCTCCCTGGTGACAAGGTTAATAAGTACATTGCACAACTTCGATTCTCAGTGCCAGGGGTAACGCTTATATCTCCACCGCCACATCACGATATTTACTCTATCGAAGATTTGGCTCAGCTTATTTTCGACCTTAAACAAGTTAATCCAACGGCGCTTATCTCAGTAAAACTGGTATCAGAGCCGGGTGTGGGCACTATCGCGACTGGTGTTGCCAAAGCGTATGCCGACCTTATCACTATTTCTGGATATGACGGCGGCACGGGTGCAAGCCCGCTTACGTCAGTTAAATATGCTGGCAGCCCATTTGAGTTAGGCTTATCGGAAACCCAGCAAGCGCTTATTGAGAATGGCTTACGTCATAAAGTGCGCGTGCAAACCGATGGCGGCTTAAAAACAGGTTTAGATGTTGTTAAAGCCGGTATTTTAGGTGCAGAAAGCTTTGGTTTCGGAACAGGACCAATGGTGGCGCTTGGGTGTAAATACTTGCGTATTTGCCACTTGAACAACTGTGCAACCGGTGTAGCAACGCAAGACCAAAAGCTTCGTGACGACCACTTTATTGGCTTACCAGAAATGGTAATGAACTACTTTAAGTTCATTGCACAAGAAGTACGTGAAATCATGGCATCAATTGGTATCGCTAAGTTTGATGATTTAGTAGGTCGCACTGAATTGTTGAAAGTATTAGACGGCATTACCGCAAAACAGAATCGCTTAGATTTATCGCCGTTGTTAGTTCGGCCTGAAGCGGGCGAACACACACGTTTGTTCTGCTCTCAGACAACGAATGAGCCTATCGATAAAGGCGAACTTAATGCGCAAATGCTTAAAGATGCCCAGCAAGCGGTGGTAGAAACGAAGTCTATTTCTCTGAAATATAACATCCGAAATACGGATCGTTCTGTCGGTGCGCTATTGTCTGGCGAAATTGCCAAGCACCACGGTAACCAAGACTTCGAAGATACGCCTATTAGAATAGACCTCACAGGAACGGCAGGCCAAAGCTTTGGTGTCTGGAACGCCGGCGGTTTGCACATGCACCTAACGGGCGATGCAAACGACTATGTGGGTAAAGGCATGACAGGCGGTAAGCTGGTTATTCACCCTCCTAGAGGTATTGAATACGACGCGCATGACAGTGCCATTATGGGTAATACCTGCTTATACGGCGCAACAGGCGGTAAGCTTCTAGCGGCGGGCCGCGCAGGCGAACGTTTTGGTGTTAGAAACTCAGGCGCAATTGCCGTGGTTGAAGGTATTGGTGATAACGGTTGTGAATACATGACTGGCGGTATCATTGCGGTCCTTGGCCCGGTTGGCGTGAACTTCGGCGCGGGCATGACAGGTGGTTTTGCTTATCTTATGGATGACAATGATGACCTTGATAACCGTGTTAATGCTGAATTGGTAGACATTATGTCTATTGAAGATAAGGCAATCCTTGCCGAACACCTACGTGGTTTAATTAATCAGCACTACGAAGAAACCGGAAGCGAACATTCGTTATCGCTACTTACCGATTTCAACGCGACGCTGAAACGCTTTAAGCTTATTAAGCCAAAAACCAGCGATGTGAAGAACTTGCTTGGTCACATCAGCCGTTCTAGCGCTGAATTACGCATTCAAGCGCAGTAGGGGGAGTTAAGTTAATGGCAAAGAACGTATACCAGTTTGTCGATGTTGAACGTATCGATCCGCCTAAAAAGCCGATCATGGTGCGTAAAGAAGAGTTCGGCGAAATTTATCAACCGCTAACCCAATCACAAACCGAAGGCCAGGCAGATCGCTGTCTGGACTGCGGAAACCCTTATTGTGAATGGAAATGCCCGGTACATAACTATATTCCTCAATGGCTAAGTCTGGCTAATGAGGGAAGAATATTAGAGGCAGCCGAGCTGTCTCATAAAACCAACAGCCTTCCTGAGGTCTGTGGCCGAGTGTGTCCACAAGACCGATTATGTGAAGGCGCATGCACCCTAAATGACGATTTCGGTGCGGTAACTATCGGAAGCATTGAAAAATATATTACCGATACCGCCTTTAAGATGGGTTGGCGCCCTGATATGTCTGATGTGGTTTGGACAGACAAAAAAGTGGCTATTGTTGGCGCAGGCCCAGCTGGGTTAGCGTGCGCTGATATTCTTGTCCGTAATGGCGTAAAACCCGTTGTTTTTGATAAGTATGAAGAGATAGGCGGCCTACTGACGTTCGGTATCCCGTCATTCAAACTTGAAAAAGACGTCATTAAACTACGCCGTGAAATCTTCACCGACATGGGTGTGGAGTTTATTCTTAACACCGAAATTGGCAAAGATATCGCGTTTGAAACCTTGCTTAAAGATTACGATGCTGTGTTCTTAGGTATGGGGACATACAAGTCGATGAAAGGTGGGTTCGACAACGAGCATGTGCACGGCGTGCATGAAGCGTTACCATTTCTAATTGCTAACACCAATCGTGTTATGGGCTTGGAGAAAGATGAAGCCGACTACATCGACATGAAAGGCAAACGCGTAGTGGTACTAGGTGGTGGTGATACCACGATGGACTGTGTCCGTACTTCTATTCGCCAGGGTGCTGCTCAGGTTACTTGTGCTTATCGTCGTGATGAAGAAAGCATGCCTGGTTCACGCCGTGAAGTCGTTAACGCAAAAGAAGAGGGTGTAGAGTTTCAGTTCAACTTACAACCCATTGATATTGCCGTTGATGAAAATGGTAATGCATGTGGCGTAAGGCTAATTAAAACTGAAATGGGGCCACCTGATGCAAACGGCCGTCGACGTCCGGTTGAAATTGAAGGCTCTGAACACGTTCTTGAAGCCGATGCCGTTATTATCGCATTCGGTTTTCAACCAAGCCCATCACCATGGTTCGGTGAGTTTGGCATTATGCTTGATGAAAAAGGTCGAGTACGCGCTCCTCGTGGCGGTAAATTTGCTTACCAAACGTCAAACCCGCAAATTTTTGCAGGTGGAGACATGGTGAGAGGAAGTGACCTAGTCGTTACTGCCATTGATGAAGGTCGTAAAGCCGCGGAAGGCATTATGGATTATATCGGCGCATAACAACACGTTGCGTTATTTAATAAGAAGCTCGCGGCATAAATGTCAGCGAGCTTTTTTTGTTTTTCGCACTTACCGACAATGCGCCATATACTCGACACTTCCTATTCATACCTATATTCAGTTGCTCTGTGACGCAAAGCTATCTACTATCATGGTATGCGTAAGCGGTCCGGCGGTTATCATAAAATCAACCGTTAAAGTATGTGGTGAGGCTTTAAAGATGAATTTCAACAACCTAACAACTATTGGTTCCAGTGCAGGCCAGCAAATAAAACGCATGGTGACATGGGGTGCATGTGCAATGGCTTGCTCAGGGCTCCTAGTGACGCATGCGCTTGCCGATACCTCAAACACAGCATCATCGCCTGACATTTCATCATGCCCTAGCGCTTTTCATCAGGTAGTCATTGCAAGTAACGCCACCCAATGCCAGGCCTTTAACGAAGGGCTACCTGCCAGCTTAGTTTACTTTACAAAAAACTCAGCAGGCGAAACCATCCGCTACTACCAAGACAACATTCCTAACGCGCATGTTCATACCCCCATTAATTCACGTGTTTTGATAGTTTCTTCAGATAATACGTATCGTGTTGTGGTGTCGCCCGACAATAATGGCGCGCAAGTCGATATACTGGTAATGAAAGACCCTGCCGAATAAGTCTCCCCCTCATAATCAGAGCACCCCATTATTGGCAGTACGTTTTGTTTCGCTTTACCCTATCTTTTTGCTAAGCGCCTGTGCCAACGCTTGTAATTAAAGGGCTCTACGCTATTTTGTTTCCCCATTGCAAAAGTGGCACTTGCCTTGCAATTTCATCAATGAACCAATAGGTATCAACGAAAACGTCATTTTTATGACGCTCAATAGTGTTTGATGAGTGAGGATTACGATGGAATTGGCAATTATTTTAATGATGTTACTTATCGTAGTGGCATTAGGTGCCATTAAGTTATCAGACGGTGGCGTGGCATTCCCATTTCGCCGAAAAGCGCAGCTTTTCACACCGGCCGAGCATACGTTTCTCAACCTAATTGAACAGGCAATGGGAAGAGAGTTTCGCATTATCTGTCGCGTAAAATTAAGCGATGTGGTGTCGGTACGACAAACCACAAATAAAAAAACAGCCAGTCAGGCTATTTCAAGAGCATCATCTCGACAACTTGATTTTGTACTTGTAGACAAAGAGGACATGAGCCCTGTATTAGCCATTGACCTTGTTCATAACCAAGGTAAAGACGGCTACAAGGCACAAAAAGATTGGTTTGTTTCTGGCGCTTTAGACGCTGCGGGCGTTCCTCATGCGCGTATTAAAGTGAAATCAGGATACAGCGTCGATGACATTCGTGAGTGTATTGAGAATAAATTGATCCCTTATCGTCGCTTGCAACAGAAGATGGCACAGTTACCTACGCACAATCCCACTACGCCTAAAAGACCAACGCGACCGCTACGCTCAAGTCGCCCAGCGGCGGCATAAAACGCGTAGCCATCTTACAAAGACGCACCATTTCCCCCGCCTTTGTCGCTCTCCACCCCCGCGACAAAGGCATTTTCCTATCAGTTTTTCCCTATTCCTTATACAATTAGCTCACTTAGCGTAAACGAGCCATTATACGGCCTGTATTGTTATTTTGGTTTACCGCCTTGCTGGCACATTGCCTATGGCGAGATTAGCGCTCACCCCGTATTTATTTTGATGGTATCACTATGAAAAAAATTGGCATTTTAGGCGCAATGGATGAAGAAGTCGCATTGCTAAAAGCATCGTTATCTAATGTTGTAGAAACAACGTGGAATCACCTGACCTTTTTTGAAGGCCAATTACACGGTATCGACGTCGTACTCGTAAAATGCGGTATAGGTAAAGTGGCCTCGGCACTTGCTACTACCGCGTTGATTGAAAAGTTTTCACCCGATGCCGTGGTTAATACTGGCTCTGCTGGCGGGTTCGACAAAGACCTAAACATTGGTGATGTTGTTATTGCAACGCATGTTATTCATCATGATGCCGACCTTACGCATTTTGGCTACGCACTAGGCCAGTGTGCCGGTATGCCCAAAGACTTCCGATGCGATAGCGCATTAATTGAGGCTGCACAATCTGCAACAACCTCCATTGAGGGTGTACAATCTCGCCAAGGGTTGATTTGTACCGGTGATGCGTTTATTGGTAGCGATGAGGCCGTGGCGGAACTACGTCAAAAGTTTCAGGATATGAAAGCAGTAGAAATGGAAGGCGCTGCCATAGGACAAACCTGCCACATGCTCAATGTACCGTTTCTCGTGGTCCGCTCTCTTTCAGATATTGCTGGAAAAACCTCGACGGTCAGCTTTAAAGAATATCTAGAAACTGCTGCAAAACACTCTGCCCAATTGGTTATGGCGATGATTAAACACATCGCCTAACGCAGCGTGGACGCTTTTTTTAACGACGCAGGGTACCAGTCATTACTGGTACTGTGGCTTGCGATTGCGGTTGACGCCATATGGCTGTGGCCGCACAAAAGCCACCCGCTTACGCTTATGCGCTATCTCATTTTAAGGATGGGACAACGCGTCGTACCCAGTTCACAATATGCGCCGATGCAACACTATATTTCCGGCAGCCTTGCTGCCGCAGTGTTACTGCTCCCCCTCATTGCCTGTCTTGCACTGCTCGTCCAGATGGCAGAATACCCCATCTTCTTCGAAGCCGTTATCGTCATTGCGATGCTAGATTTCCGTTATCAGCGACAGCAATTTAAACGGGTTACCGCCAATACAGGGAGAGGCAAGAAAGTGCTTACACGAGAAACACTGTCGACTATCGTTGCACGTGATTGCGATATACTGTCAGATGTAGGCGCTGCAAAAGCAGCAATCGAGGCATTGTGGCTCAAGTTTTTGTATCTTTATTGCGGTGTCATTTTCTATTTTCTTATTGCCGGCCCAATAGGCGCACTAACCTACCGTCTGTTGTTACTCACCGCGTGGCAGTGGCACCCTCAACTACCGGGCTTTTCACTCTTTAGCAAACCAATACGGGTTATCGTAAATATACTCTTATTGCCTCCCGCGTTTCTCGGGGCATGTAGCACGCTTATCATTACCAATCCAATTGCCGGGATAAGAGCAATAAAGCACAGTAAGGCAAGAGATAAAACCTCACTATTACTTGCGTTATTTGGCGGCATTCATGGCTTCCAGTTAGGCGGCCCTGCTATTTACAGTGGAAAAAAAGTAAGGCATGCCCGTGTGGGGGGAAAACGTGAAGTCCGCCATTCAGACATGCTTAGAAGTAAGCGCACCATTTACAGCGCAATGACGGTAGTTGCGGCGTTCGCTAGCCTATGTTTATTCGGCATAGCGGTATCCACTCAATCACTTGGTGACTTTTTATAACATGATGACGTTAACCTCAAAATGGCTTCAGGGTATAGCTGCATTCTTCCTATTGGCCTTTTCATTAAACGCCCATGCCGCGCCACAAAATGATGGTACGCTGCGTATCGTAAGCCTCGCGCCTCATTTGACAGAGTGGGTATACAGTTTACATTTAGAGCGCCATCTTGTCGCAGTAAGCGCCTTCAGTGATTACCCAGAACAAGCTAAGTCACTTCCTCGCGTGGCTGACTATCAAGGCGCAGATATTGCCAGAATAATGGCATTGTCCCCCACCCTTATTTTGGCGTGGGAAGGGGGCAATAAGCCAAGTGATATAAACAAACTCGAACAAATGGGGTATCGGGTATTTAAAAGCAACATCAATGAACTTTTTGATATTTCAAAAGAGCTGAAAGCGTTAGGACAAATAACCGAGCGGGAAGACATAGCCCAAACGTTGGCGAGTAACTTTGAGCAGCAAATAGTGACGCTCGAGAACAGTTACAAGCGCACTGCACGCATCCCTGTTTTTTACTACTCGTGGACAGCACCGCTTATGTCAATTGGCCCTCACGCTTGGCCTAATAAACTGCTTAATATCTGCGGTGCACAAACACTACTTAAAGATAGCCCTGTTGATTACCCGCAAGTATCTATCAAGGAAGTCCTTTTACGACAACCAAAAATACTCGTTGCCGCGAGCAAATCGTCGTCAAAGGAACTCAATACATTTTGGGCGCCTCACGCAGATTTTATCGATGCGCCTGTGATTACTGTTAACCCTGATATTACAAGCCGGTATACGCTACGCTTGGCTGATGAACTAAAAACGCTATGTGAGGGTATAAACCACCGATTTTAGCGAGTATACTTAAATGAAAACAACGGACGGGAAAAAATAAGATGCGGATAGTTACAGCAGTTTTTTTTGTGTCTATCGCAATCGCCATTTTTGCTTCTCTCCAATACACCGCTAAAGCAACCACTCAGCCATCAATTCAGCCCTCACCCTACCTAATTGAACGGGTAAAAAACAACGACTGGATGTTAATTGATGTGCGCTCTCCTGAAGAGTTCGCTGAAGGCCATATCCCTGGCGCTGTCAATATGCCTTACGACGCGATAGACGGTTATATTAGTGAACTTGAAGGGAACAAAGAGAAGCCTGTTATTGTTTACTGCCGCTCGGGGCGACGTGCCAAATTAGCAATGAAAGTATTAAAGGCGCTCGATTTTTCTGAAGTTATGCATTTAGAGGGTGATATGCTCGGGTGGAGTGCGGCAGGCCTGCCTGTTGACCGTATGTAAACACGCGCTCAACACAACGCGTCAATTCCTAACAAGACAATTCAACGTGCTATTGATACACTCAGAAACATCGACGAGGCGACAGACCTTTTTATCCCGCTATGACAATTGATATCGCAACGCCAGCCATGCTTTTTCCAGCTATATCGCTATTGCTGTTGGCCTATACCAATCGGTTTTTAACGCTCGCTACGCTTATTCGTAACTTCTCAAAAGAAGAACGAGACGATAATACTGTGGCACAAATCAAAAATCTAAGGCTACGTATTCAGCTTATTAAGCGGATGCAAATAGCCGGTGTGGGCAGCTTTTTCCTTTGCGTCGTATCGATGCTGACTATCTACCTTAACTATCAAAACGTAGGAAACTGGATATTCGCGGCAAGCCTCGTATCACTGCTCTATTCGTTATGGATGTCGGTACGAGAGATACTTATTTCTGTTGAAGCCTTAGATTTTCATTTAGAAGGAATGAAGCAACAGCATGACCACGATAACCTCAAGTGACATCACCTACACGCCACTAACCCGAGCACATTTCAATCAGGTTATTGCACTTGGGAATGACGTTCACGGCGAAAATTACTTAACCCCGTCTTTGTTAGAAGCCATTTATCAAAAGGGTTGGCATAAGGACATCAACGCAAGCTTTGTTGCCCTTTACCAAGGCAATGTGGTGGGTTTTCGTCTTACGTATGCGCACAGCCAATGGCAACGTGATAGTTGGTGTACACCGTCTAAATGGCCGGTTGCAGAGTCCCATGTTTGCTATTTCAAATGCAATACCGTATCGCCCCACATGCAGGGTACAGGTATAGGTAGTGCTCTACTACGTCTGTCTATTCAGCAGGCTAAGTTACAGGGTGCAGAAGCAGGCCTTGCACACATATGGCTAGCCAGCCCAGGAAACAGTGCTTTTAAATACTTCTCTAAAAACGGCGGCGTACTTATCAATAAACACCCGGGGAAATGGCGTCATGCGTCTATTTATGAAGGATATGACTGCCCTGTTTGTGTTGATTATTGCGAATGTGAAGGCGCTGAAATGATGTTGACGTTTACCTCATGAATACCAGTGAGATATACGACCCATTAGTGAGTAATGGTGTAACCCCTACACACTCATCTCCGCCCTCTTATTGGCATGCCACTCATACACCCACACACTATGCGCCACTTGCCGGCGGGATATCTACAGACTACCTCGTGATAGGAGGTGGCTATACCGGGCTAAGCGCAGCAGTTACGCTCTCTGAGCAACAAAAAGATGTGGTGGTCATAGACAGTAATACCCTAGGTTTTGGCTGCGCTGGACGAAACGGCGGCTTTATATTAAGCGGTAGCGGCCGATTATCGCTTAGCGCGATAGCTGAAAAATGGGGCGCCACCGTTGCTGATGGCATGCATAGCGAATTTACCGAAGCCGTTTCGTTGTTAGAGAACAGAATAAACCGCTATGCCATGCAGGTAGATTATACCTCTGGCGACTATATAAAAATTGGCCACACCGCCAAAGCTGCAAAAGGACTCTTTAGTGCTGCCAATGCTCAGCGTGACCGCTATGGCGACACACTTGAAAACGTAACTCAGAATGCATTGAGTAAACGTCTAACTGTTGCAGGCTCTCACGGTGCGGTTATTCAGCCGGGTGCGTGCTTGCACCCTTTAAAGCTGGCCGACGAATATGCTCGCATCGCGTCGCAGTTAGGGGCATCACTGTATTACAACAGCCCCGCTCTCGATATTACTGAGTTTGGTAATTGGTTCAAGGTAACCACGCCAGGAGGTGAAATAAACACACGCCATATTCTTATTGCGTCAAATGCCTATACGCCAAAAACCTTTCATTCTCTTGTAGACAAACGTCAGTTCCCTGTCCAATCAAGCATCATGGTCACCGACCCTTTGACTGAAGAACAACAGCACGCAACAGGTTTGTGTAGACCGATGAGTTTCATGGATACGCGCATGATGAAGTATTACTACCGCGTACTACCCGACGGTCGGTTATTGTTTGGTGGGCGCGGTGCCGTGACAGGCAAAAATGCTAACAATACGAATGAAAGAAAACGGCTGTACATGGCAATGGTAGAAAGTTTCCCTGCATTGAATGGTATTGGCATGCCATACTTTTGGAGTGGTTGGGTAAGTGTCGCGTTAGATAGTTTGCCACGTGTCTACGTGGACGGTAACAATCGTATGGGATATGCGATGGGATACTGTGGTTCGGGTGTGTCATTTGCAGCACAAGCAGGAAAACGGCTTGCTCAGCGCATGTTGGGTGAACAAGTCGATCAGAGCCTGCCTATTTTTTCTTCGCCTTTACCTCGGTATCCATTTCCCGTCATAAGAAGAGTAGCGCTTCATGCCTTGTATAAATGGGCGAAGATAAGCAATAACTGATACCACCACCTTTACGTTTTGTGCATTTAGCAAAGTAGACGGTAACGCGTTAGTTCACTTCCTTCTCTACTACCTTGCCTCTTATTCTTTTTTTCGATTAATTTAATAGAATTTATCAAATTTAGTTATATTGAATTAACACCATAACTGCTTACTCCAATTTAAAAAGTAGCAGTGAAAATGAAACAAACACTAATAGCGATAGTACTAACCGCGGTAATAAGCCTGTTAACGGTAAATACCGCATTAGCGAGTCCAACTTACAAGCAAGCAGTGGCCGTTGACATTCTTATAGGCGCTGACGATATAACAGGTGTACGATTGGCGTATAGACCCTATTCACACAACATAACTACTATCCCCTTTTTTGATGGTGTGGAGATATATTGGGAGTTTAGCGTAAATTTTTGGGAGTACGGTGCAGACAATAACCATGAAACAAACTTTGTGTTTGCGCTGTCGCCTGTTATTAGCAAAACCTTTTACCATGTAGACGGCCGATACCCGTTGAAATGGGAAGCAGGCATTGGCGTTTCACTTGTTGAAGACACGCGCTTCGCAGGAAAAGACATTGGTTCACATTATCAATTTGAAGACCGACTTGGATTAACGTTAGCATTTGGCCACGAGTTGCGACAGTCTACCTCTGTGCGATACATGCATTACTCTAACGGTGGACTTAATAGTAAAAACCCCGGCGTAGACTTTTTAAATCTCGCGTACGCTTATCGGTTTTAATGTAGATAACGTTGTTCGACTTTAATCATCGTTGTGTAAATAACGAAACGTCATATTCATTATCAGGAAATTACATGAAAGCATTTGGTTACAGCAGCAATTCAAAAACCTTAACACCAGAGGCAATTAAAGCCATAGAGCTTGAAACACCCACCGCTTCTGGGCACGACATACTGGTTGAAATCAGTGCCATTTCAGTCAACCCGGTCGATACCAAAATAAGAGCAAAGGTTGCGCCAGAAAACGGCTATAAAGTATTGGGATGGGATGCGGTTGGCATTGTAAAAGCCGTTGGCGAATCGGTATCACTTTTCAATATCGGTGACCGTGTGTTTTACGCGGGAGACTTGTCGCGCCAAGGCAGTAACGCACAGTTTCAATTGGTCGATGAACGTATTGCAGGCCGCGCGCCCGCCACGCTCAATGATGCACAGGCGGCAGCACTGCCACTTACCAGTATAACCGCCTATGAAATGTTGTTTAATCGCTTACAGGTTTCGAAAACCAAGCAGCACACACAGCAGTCAATTTTGGTTATTGGTGCAGCCGGTGGCGTTGGCTCTATCTTAGTTCAGCTTGTAAAGCAGTTAACTGGGTTAACCGTTGTTGGCACGGCCTCTCGAGATGAAAGTGTGGCATGGCTAAAGGAACTTGGCGCTGATCATGTCCTTGATCACAGTAAAAGTTTAAACGAACAACGTATCGAAAAAGGCCTAGCAGAGTTTGACTATGTCATTAGCCTTACACATACCGAGCAATACCAAGATGAAATCGTGGCCTGCATTAAGCCTCAAGGCAAATTTGCATTAATCGATGACCCCGTATCGTTCGACATTCTAAAATTCAAACAAAAGTGTATATCGATACATTGGGAGTTTATGTTTACGCGCTCGCTATTTACCACAACCGACATGATTGAGCAGCACAACCTGCTTAATGAGATAAGCGAACTCGTTGACGCTGGCACCCTAAAAACCACACTAGGGCAACACTTAGGGCCGATAACTGCCGAAAACCTTCTTGAAGCACACCGTATAGTAGAGTCACACACCGCGCGCGGAAAACTTGTTCTAGAAGGGTTTGAAGCATAATTTGCAGTATCCATAAAATGAATAGTTAAACGCTGCCCCCATAAAAAAGCCCCATTCAAATGGGGCTTTTTTCGTATCATGAACCGTAGATGCGCTACTTTACTAACGTGATCCGCGCGAACTTACGCTTACCTACCTGATACACATTCTCACCTTCATCAGTAAGTATCAAACGCGTATCTTCTACTTTGTCGCCGTTAATTTTAACCGCGCCCTGTTTTATCATGCGCATGGCATCAGACGTAGAGCCCACTAAGCTAGCCTCTTTCAATAGGTTGCCAATAGCGATGCCCGCTTCACCTAATGATACCTCTACCTCTGGCATATCATCAGGAATAGCATTTTTCTGGAAGCGTTGAATAAAGTCTTGATGCGCACCTTCGGCTGCGGCGTCATCATGGAAGCGCGCAATAATTTCTTTAGCCAGCATGATTTTTATATCACGAGGGTTTTCACCCTGCTCGACGCGAGCTTTAAGCTCAGCAATTTCATCGAGCGGTCGGAAGCTTAGCAAGTCGTAGTAACGCCACATTAAATCGTCAGAAATTGACATGACCTTACCAAACATATCGTTTGGCGCATCGGTAATACCGATATAGTTATTCAATGACTTAGACATTTTTTGTACGCCGTCTAGGCCTTCGAGTAATGGAACCATAACTATCGATTGTTGCTTAATACCTTGTTCTTTTTGAAGCTCGCGCCCCATCAACAAGTTAAAACGCTGGTCGGTACCGCCAAGTTCAACATCGGCTTCAAGCGCAACCGAATCCCATCCTTGTACAAGCGGATATAGAAACTCGTGAATGGCAATAGGTTGGCCATTGTTATAACGCTTTTTAAAATCATCACGCTCTAGCATACGCGCTACAGTCTGGCTGGCCGCTAACTTAATCATGCCTGCTGCGCCAAGCCCGTCCATCCACTCTGAATTAAAGCGAATTTCAGTTTTATCTTTATCAAGAATTTTAAACACCTGCTCTTGATACGTTTTAGCGTTTTCTAATACCTGCTCTTTGCTCAAAGGCTTGCGTGTTACATTTTTACCTGTAGGATCACCAATAAGGCCTGTAAAGTCACCAATAAGAAATACGACCTTGTGGCCAAGTTGCTGAAAGGTACGCAGCTTGTTTATCAATACAGTGTGACCAAGATGAAGATCAGGTGCTGTTGGATCAAACCCCGCTTTAATGGTTAGGGTTTTACCGGATTTAAGTTTTTCAATTAAATCCTCTTCGGGAAGAATTTCGTCCGCTCCCCGTTTGATCTCAGCTAGCGCTGTTTGCCAGTCTTTCATTGGTATGTTCACACTCTTTGAAAATTGAATTCTATTTGGTGCGGCATTTTACGCGTACAAGGGAACCATTAAAAGGTTTACGCGTCAAAAAGCGGATTACATGGCAATATGTGGCAAAAAGCCGCACTTTGCATAAAAATGTAGTGAGAAAAGTTGCTTTTTTAAGCAACGTATGTAAAAAGTCATGAAGCAATCGTTAGTTTCTCAGGTGGGCAGTAGTATGAGAAAGACATTAGATGCCACAAAGGCACTAACTCTATTCAAAAAATTACCAAAGCAGCATAGAACCGGGCTCGCAATAGCCAGTGCGCTTTTAGGTGCATTAATTCTTCTGCCGTCTGAGTCGGTAGAAGCAAGCCGTCATCATGAAGCACATAATCTTGATGCTGGCGTACGCTATCCTGTCGAGCTAAACATCGCCCCCTCTACCGACGTCTTTATGGGCGAAGAAGAGTCAAGCTGGCAGACGTATAAAGTGCGCAGTGGCGATACACTCGCAAAACTATTTAAGCGTGCCGGCTTCACCTCTCGTGATGTTTACAATGTGACGCAAGCGGGCGAATTAGCCAAAACCTTGGTCACGCTATTGCCGGGCGACGAGCTATCATTTAAATCGAATAAAGATGGTGGCTTTGGTGAACTTAAATACAAATTATCATCAACCGAAACGTTATTTGTTCGCCCTGACTCAAGCGATGACGATGCCACATTAATGGCTGCGGTTGAAAAACGTGATGTAGATATCCGCTATAACTTCGCGCAAGGCGAAATACATTCTAGTTTTTGGAATGCTGCTGTTCAGTCCGGCCTTACAAGCAATCAAATTATGAATCTTGCCGGTATTTTTGGTTGGGATATCGATTTTGCGATGGAAATTCGCTCAGGCGATACCTTTAATGTTGTATTTGAAGAACAATACATCGACGGCGAATTTGTCGGCTACGGCGATATCGTCGCGGCTGAGTTTACTAACCAAGGTGAACAGTTTAGTGCCATTCTTCATGAAGATGGTACCTATTACACGCCAGAAGGGCGCAGCATGCGCAAAAGCTTTCTGCGTGCACCCATCAACTTTAAGTACGTAAGCTCTAATTTTTCTAAGGCGCGTTTCCATCCTGTTCAGAAACGTTGGAAAGCTCACCGTGGCACCGATTATGTGGCTGCGGTTGGTACTCCAGTGATGTCTGCTGGTGACGGTAAAGTTATTAAGTCATCATATGATAAGTACAACGGCCATCATGTATTTATTCAACATGGTGAAAAGTACACCACGAAATATTTGCACTTTAAAAAGCGCGCGGTGAAAGTAGGTGACACCGTTAAGCAAGGACAAACGATTGGGTATTTAGGCAGCACTGGTCTTGCGTCTGGCCCTCATGTGCACTATGAGTTTTTAGTGGATGGCGTGCACAGAAACCCGCGCACAGTGGCGTTACCGAAAGCCTTACCGATAGCAAAAGAAGAGCGTGATGTCTTTATGGAAATTGCGAGTGTCCGCAAGGCACAATTAGACAACAACAAGCGCATTATGCTTGCTATGCAATAATAAATTGTAATGGCAAAATATATCGGCCTGATGTCAGGCACAAGCATGGACGGCGTTGACGCCGTCCTTTGCTATATTGAATCAGGCGAGTGTCACACCCTAGATTCTACTTCACTGCCCTACCCCCCAACACTCTTAGCCATGTTACACAGTTTGTGTAGCCCTTCGGTAAATGAACTCAATACCATGGCCGTTGCAGACAGGTTAGTAGCAGAAACCTTTGCAAATGCGGTTATCGCATTGCTTGAGAAAACGGATACATCGGCAGCTGACATCACTGCTATAGGCTCTCACGGACAAACTATTCGCCACTTTCCGCAAACCCATTTAGATGGCGATGCGCAAATTAGCCAATTTCCCCCGCATGATCATCGTAGTTTCACGTTACAAATAGGCGATCCCAATACCATCGCTGTGCTGACTAATATCGATGTTATCGCTGACTTCAGACGCAAAGATATTGCACTTGGTGGGCAAGGCGCTCCCCTTGTACCTGCTTATCATCAGGCAGTTTTTGCGCATAACACGGCGTCACGTGTTCTGGTAAACATCGGCGGTATCGCGAACCTCTCATTGCTAACGCCGAAAATAGACGGGTCAACGCCGCTTGGCTACGATACCGGTCCTGGCAATACATTAATGGACGCGTGGATTGCACGCCATTATGGCAAGCCGTATGACGCAAATGGTCAATGGGCGTCGTCGGGGAAAGTAGACAATGTGTTGTTAGCTCATTTATTAACTGATCCATTTTTTTCAAAAAATGGGCCTAAAAGCACTGGGCGAGAATATTTCAACCTAACATGGCTAGACGATGTACTTAAAACCATCGGAAGAAACATTGCCACCGAAGATGTCCAAGCTACCTTACTAGAACTCACTGTAAACAGTATCGCTAGTGCAGTGATGCGGCACAAATTGAGTGTAGATACGCAAGTTATCGTATGCGGCGGAGGCGCCTTCAACAGCGCACTAATGAAGGCGCTAAGCGCCCGCCTCTCACCACATCCTGTTGATAATAGCCGTTGCCTTAACATCCACCCGCAGCACGTTGAGGGCGCCGCTTTCGCGTGGTTTGCCTATGCGCATATAAATCGTATTTCAGGTAATGTGCCAGGCGTTACAGGGGCGTCTCGTAGTGCCGTGCTTGGCGCCTACTATAGCGCCGACTAAAACGCACCATACACGGTAAGTTTCACGTTGTGCTAATACATCGGGCAGACACGAAATCGTTAAGAAACTTTAACCCCTTATACTCAGTCTTATTCGGTATTTACTAGTCTTTTTTGCTATACCCACCCCTCTTGAATCAATCCAAATGGAAGCCATTTCAGTAGTCATTACACACTCGACAAAAAAGGAAATTATCATGTCAGATTCACCATTGTTCACTTCGTTTGAATGGGCTGGCAATACATTACAAAATCGTATGGTGCTAGCACCGATGACACGGGGACGTGCCGGTAGCAATCGTATCCCCAATAAAATCATGGGTGACCATTACGTACAACGGGCTGATGCAGGGCTTATCATTAGCGAAGCAACGGCAATATCCGAAGAAGGAATAGGTTGGGTAGATACACCTGGAATTTATACCGAAGAGCAGGTTGAAGGATGGCGTTCTATCAATAAGCGAGTCCATAACGCAGGCGGCAAGATTGTACTTCAGCTATGGCACACTGGACGCGCATCGCACAGCGACTTTCACGATGGCGAACTACCATTATCCGCTTCTGCAATAAAAATTGAAGGTGACGAAATTCACACGCCTAAAGGAAAAAAACCTTACGAAGTGCCGCGAGCGATGACGCATGAAGACATACGCAGAACCATCGCCGACTTTAAAACAGCAGCCGTCAATGCCAAAGCTGCCGGGTTCGATGGCATAGAAGTCCATGCTGCTAATGGTTACCTGTTGAACCAATTTCTTGACAGCAGAAGCAATCAGCGTACAGACAACTACGGGGGTAGCATTGAAAACCGCTATCGATTCTTAAGTGAAGTTATGGATGCAGTTTTAGCTATTTGGCCTGCTGAAAAAGTAGGGGTGAGGCTTTCACCAAATGGCGTATTCAACGACATGGGTGCCGATGACTATCGTGAGACATTTACTTATGTTGCACAGCAACTCAACGCATTAAAGTTGGGATACCTTCATGTTATGGACGGGCTGGCCTTCGGTTTTCATGAACGCGGCGAACCCATGATGTTATCTGAATTCAGAGCGTTATTCGATGGCATGATTATCGGTAACTGCGGTTACACGAAGGAAGAAGGTGAAAAGAGGATCAATGATGGCGATGGCGATATGATTGCTTACGGCAGACCATGGATCACGAATCCCGACTTGCCAACACGCTTTAAAAATAATTATCCATTATCTGCCTTTGACGACCCGTCAACGTGGTATGGTGGCGACGAAGAGGGATACAACGATTACCGAACGTATCGAGAACGTAGCGGCAAAGCGTCAATGGAGTCAATGACATAAGCAACGTCTTTTGCTGTTTTACAGATTGATTAAAAGCCCAACCAACGTCGTTGGGCTTTTTTACGATTAATCGATGCTAATTAAACTGCTTTTGTTTATCAGCCAACGCCGCGAGCTTTTCCAAACACGATAACCATCCATGTTGGTGCTGGTCGCATTCTTCTTGGGTACTAAAACCCGTATGCGTTAATACGATCCTTACCAGGTCAGCTTCGCTTTGTTCGAATGTAATATCGACAGATGTCATTACCGACGCCTCGAGATTATCTTCCCACGCCCATGAAAACACTAAATGCTCATTGGTAAGAATATGAACATACTCGCCCACCAATGCCATTTCTGCGCCATTCGGTTCTGCCATTTTAATGCGGTACTTTCCGCCTTCACTGAAATTACTCATGATTTGCGTCACTGCACTGTCACCAGGGGCAAACCACTCTGACAAATATTCCACCTCGTGGAACGCTGCGAACATAAAGGGTAACGAGCCGTGAAGACTCACATCTAGCGTAAATTGATACATACTGCGCCCTTTTAAAAAACGAGCCTAGTGCTAGTAGGCTCGGGACATTATTTAATAGGTGTATCGGCACGTGAGTACTATAACTTTACCAAAACCGGCAACGGGCTAATCATCATTACATTCCATCAATGTGTCCATGCTGGCAACACCATTAAAATGCTCTGCGCAAACCCTCTCGCTTACATCACGATAAAGTGTATCGATGGCTTCATTACGCATGAAGTGAGAGCAGAAGCCACTTTGATGCGGTTCAATAAAGTGTTTCGCTGCCAGCATGAAGTGTGCAATCAATTGCTTAACGTTGTCAGTACCCATCGCGATTCGCATGGTTGTTAGTTCAATACCCGCCTTTTTCTGCTCCTCTGTACTCAACTCAGAGTGCGAAGTCAGCGCAGGGCAAAGCACAATAGTGTTGTTTTGACCAATACTCACCTGGTGGCTAAATGCGGGCTCAAGCGCATCGAAGAAACGAACAAACACATCCCGTTCTAGCTGTGCAGGCGCCATATCGATAGTGAACAACGTGCACGGCCATCCGTTTTTATGCTGCTTTTTGCGTAAATCAGCATTGCTGTGCTCCGGCAGCGCATGGCAGTTGACGCGAATATGAGGGTGCGCATTTAAAAATGAAGTAAACACTTGAGTGTTGATCACTTTTGTCATCATACGTTGCTCTAACGTCTTCATGCCGTTTAACACATCGAATGCTTTTTCTGAGTCGAGGAACGCACCTTTGATATAATACACATCCCAGAACATGGTTTGCGACCAATCAACACCGTGCATCGAGCTACCTTTTGGCTGGAACATACGATGTCCTTCTCCAATAACCACACCCGCTGTCGTTGCACCACTTCCGCACAGATCTTTTGTATAGCTATGCATGACATAATCGGGTCTTGACGCTTTGTCTTCATGTTGGAGAGGTTGGTGCAAGACCGGCGTTGCTAGTGTCGAATCTAGCATCACCAACGCCCCCTCTTCATGCGCCAGCTTACTAATACCGGGCACATCAAGCACATATCCATGCGGGTTACATGGTGACTCCATATAAACGTGCATGCTAGCACCATTGTTAAGGCGTTCTGCATTTTCTACTTTTGTTTTCGCCATAAAATCGGCAAAACTGTCGCTATCGTAGCCGTCAAACCACGCAAGCTTAATGTTCATACGGTTTTCACGGGCGAAGTAATCGTGAAGTAACTGGTAAACACCACCATAAACATTTCTAGACACGATAAGAACATCACCGTGGCTTAACACGTTAGATAACAATGCATCAATTGCCGCCATGCCAGAATTAAAATTCCACGCCATGTAGTCTGCAGCATAAGGGCCCGCTTCCATATCGACGATAGCATTGGCTAACGAAATATTCGTAGGGTTTAATAAGCGCGAATAAATCTGATGAGTAAACTCCTTGCCTTGAAACGCATCGTCTACCCACTCGGTACACGCATAAACATAAGTGGCGGTTCGCACAACCACAGGCGTTGCTGAAAACAGGGCGGTCACATTGTCGAACAATGGATAATGCCCTTGTGACCCATTACCACTGGATAAGCTTTGGTAGGTTGCGCGGAATGGGTTTTGTAAGGTATCGAGAATTTTTGCGATTTGAAAAGAGAGGAATTTCTTCGCATTGAAATACGCAACACGATCCTCTTTGTCCAATGCACTTAATGTGTTGTTGGTAATATCCCACAGCCGCATGACATCGGCTTGCGCACCATAGAGATGTCGCGCAGTATCTGACAACGCCTGTCCATATTCAGATGACGACGATATCCCAAAGTGAGCGAGTTGTTCTGAGACTAAACCTTCAATAGACTGTGCGTTACTTGAGTTACGCTTTGGTGATAATATTTTCGCCTGACTGACTGTGTTGGTATCCTCAAGTGTGGCCATTCCGTTTTTCCTTATTATTTTCTGAGGTTGAACGTGAGTTTGTTTCTGTCACTCACTTTTTAATTTACAAAAATGTAAAACGTTATCTACAAATTTGAAACAAAGTGACGGCCAAATGATCCCACGAGTAAGGAAAGATAAGTTTACTTAATGAAGAGAACGTTAATGAAATCATCACGTAATGCCCCCTTACAGATATCTATTCTAAGTAGAGACGCAGACATACTTGCCGACAATTTATCTTCAATAGATGACATCCGTCACTTGATAGATATTGTGCATGTCACCGATAACCCGCAAAGCATCACACCAAGCGAAATAAAAGTATTGCTCGCGGCCCCAAACCTCGCGGTAAAAATTATTGGTGAATGCCATAACCTAGTATGGTGTCAGTCTTCTTGGGCTGGAAATCGGCCACTGTTAAGCCACGCCAAACAAAACTATCTACTCACGGGTATTAAAGATATTTTCGGGCCACTGATGCGTGAATACGTATTTGCTTATCTGCTACACCATGCAAGAAGTGTTAACGCGTTTTCCACTAACCAGGCCGCAACACCACCGGTTTGGGAAGCGACAGCGCGTGTTCCATTGCAAGGGAAAACGTTAGGTATCATAGGCCTTGGCAATATTGGCCGAGCGCTAATACCTGCTGCGAGAGCGTTTGGCATGAAAGTAATAGGGGTAACGAACACAGGCGCGCCGATAGAAGGTACTGATCATATCTATACAAAAGCGTCACTGTTAGACTTTGCAGGGCGTGCCGATCATATCGTCAACCTGATGCCCGACACGCCAGACACACAGAATATACTCTCGACAGCGTTTTTTAGTGCGCTCAAACCTAATGCGGTTTTTATTAATGCAGGACGAGGTGAAGCGGTTAATGACGATGCATTACTACAGTCTTTAACGCACGGTAAACCTGCGTTGGCAGTATTGGATGTATTTAGAGAAGAGCCGCTTCCTCGTGACCATCCCTTTTGGTCCCATCCCAACATCATTATTACCGCCCACACCGCAGCAGAATCTTCTCCGCAGGATGTTGCTGCAATCTTTGCTGAAAACATAACACGCTTTGTTCAACAACAGCCTTTATTACATACCTTTGATTTTGAAAAAGGGTATTAAAATGCTCACTCGCTTATTGACACAATCACACGGTTTATAACATCGGTGAGTTATTGTCTAGGATCTGTCGCGGTAAGCTCGATACGGTCGCGGTGCTGTTCATGAAAGTCGAGTAATGCGGAATAATCCTGCAAGGTGTGCAACTGCCTAAACAATACCCAGTCAATAAGCGTGTAAAGTGATATCTCTGGGTAGCCCCACTCACTAAATGCCCCCTTTTCGCATTGCTCGCTGAGCGTACCAAGCACACTGCTTATTCTTTCTTTTTGCAACGAAAAGAACAACTTATCTGCTTCCACATCAACGTCAGAGCGTTGTAATAAAAGTAACTGTACGAACGAGTCGTTGGCCGCATCAATAAGGGTAAGTTGATTTTCCTCTTCCCACGTTAAGGGGTTTAGCATCAGCTTTTCAGACAAGTAATTAAATATAATCCTGCTGTCAAAAATCATTCTGCCGTCATCTTCTAGGCACGGCACCTTCATGGTTGGATTTCGCGCGGCAAGCAGCGCTCGGTCATCATTAGAAAATATCTGAAGGTCTATAAATTCATGAGAAGTATTAAAAAGTACAATACGAGTGCGTCTAACGTAAGGAGAGGTGGTAGACCCATATAACTTCATATTCTTATCTTACCTACTTTCGGCCATTCTCGCGCGTTACGTTTACCTTCAACGTAGCGAATAAATAGCGTGGCTTAATACCACTAGTGTAGTAAAGATTGATAATTTGGAAAAGTAACCGTCGAAAGACGCGTCAAAGAAGTGCGTATAGTCGACTGACTATACGCGAATAAACACTATACGCTGAAGCTGGCACCACAACCGCACGTGGTTGTCGCATTAGGGTTTTGCACAAGGAATCGAGAGCCTTCAAGACCATCGACGTAATCGACCACTCCGCCAACAAGATACTGCAGACTCATTGGGTCAACCACCAGTGTCACGCTGTCTTTTTCGATGGTCATATCGCCTTCATTTACTTTTTCATCAAAAGTAAAACCATACTGAAAACCAGAGCATCCGCCGCCCGTTACATAAACTCTAAGTTTTAACTCAGGGTTTTCTTCTTCCATAATGAGGGCTTTTACTTTCGTTGCCGCTGCATCTGAAAACTCAATTGGCAACGCCATTTCTACAGACATACCCACCTCTTAATTCGTCACGTGCTTATGCACATTATCTTCGTTCAATTATCTAATACTTGAGTAATTCTATCAACTATTGGGGCAAAACAATTCGTTGCAAGGCATGCTACCCATGTTCAACGGTCTTATTATCGCGTTGGCATGCATAATAGGTGTAATTTCACCTCAAAATAGCTTACGTTATGAACAGAAGATTTCAGTAATGACTGGGTACCACATGACCAACATTATGCCCCCGCTCACGTCTGTACGCCTTCCTGACGAGGTTGAGGCACCGCGATTCGAGTCCAAAAAAGCCTATAAGGACACGTTACAACATTGGCAAAAATCGTTATTTCATGTTCAACAAGCCTATTTTCACAACAAACAAAAAGCACTCATCGTGGTAGAGGGGTGGGATGCGGCCGGAAAAGGCGGAGCCATTCGCCGCACAACAGAATTACTTGACCCTCGAGGCTTTACTGTATTCCCTGTTGGCGCCCCCTCTGCAGAAGAGAAAGAACATCATTATTTACATCGTTTTTGGTCAAAGACCCCTAAGAACGGACACATCACTGTACTCGACCGCTCGTATTACGGGCGTGTGTTAGTAGAACGTGTAGATCAGTTGTGTACTCGTGATGAATGGCAACGGGCGTATTCAGAAATCAATCAATTTGAAAAAAATTTAAGCGACGATGGTGTCAAAATAGTAAAGTTATTTATTCACATTACCGCCGACGAACAAAAAAAGCGATTTGAAGAACGCCTGCTGAACCCTTTTAAACAGTGGAAACTAACTGCAGAAGATTTACATAATCGAAGCCAACGTGCTGAGTATGTATCCGCTATTAGCGATATGTTAGCGTTGACACATACTGGTTCAGCACCTTGGTATGTTATAAACGGGGAACATAAATGGCATGCCCGTGTGGATTTTATCCGTCATATAACGCAAACGCTCTCATCACACATATCTATTGCGCCACCGACATTAAATGAAAGTCTTATCGAAAAGGCAAAACAACAACTAGGCATCACGTTATGACTCCTCCTCTTCGCCTTGCACCGCAATAGCAATGGGGATGGTGACAGAAAATACTGTTACACCGTCTTTACTCATCACGTTCACTTTTCCCTCTAACATTTTAGTTACCCACTGATGTACAAGGTGCAAACCTAAACCTGAATTACCCTCTCCTCGGGCAGTGGTAACAAATGGGTCAAATAAGGTTTCGGCGACGTCTTCTGCAACCCCTTTTCCATTATCCGTATGTTTTATAGTGACGTTGTCAGCCACACGCTCTACCGATATAACGATTTCATTGCTGTCTTTTTTATCAAAACCATGATCAACGCTGTTAACAACGAAGTTTTGTATCACTTGAGACAGTATGCCTGGGTACGTTGTCATTTCAATATCGATATCTGAATCATATTTAAGCGAAACCATTTTCTTTTTCAATATGGGCTTCAACGAATGACCTAAGTCGATGATTAACTTATCAAGAGAAAATGTAACAACCGATTCGCTCCCCCTATCGATAGCAAGCCGCTTGAAGCGTTTAATCAATTCACTACACTTGGTTAAATTAGATATTGCCAGCTCTGACGCTTCATTATTGAAAGCGATAAACCTTGTAAGCTTTTCATAGCTCAGTTTATCCGGTAGTAGCGTTTCAAGATCATGGGTTCTACGCGAGATACCGCTAACCGTCATCAAAGCCCCACCTATTGGAGTATTAAGTTCGTGGGCGACACCGGACACAAGCATTCCCAACGACGCCATTTTTTCTGACTCCACGAGTTCGTCTTGTAGAAGCTGCTGTGCAGCAAATGCTTCAGCTAATGCGTTTTTTTCCTCGCTTAATCGACTCGCTAGGATGCTCAATTGCTGTTCTCGAAAACGGTCTCTCAACAATAAGAAAAGCGATAAAACGCCGACAGCAAATGAAAGCAACAACGACGGAATTAACGCTTGGTAAAACGCCGAACGATAGTTGGCTCTGTCAGTGCTAGCAATTAAGATAATAGATTCTTCTTGGATCCCACCTTCTTGAGTGCCAAAAAGCGATACCGCGCTGTGTACGGTTTCGGCATCACCGCTCACTAAAGCAGTCGAACCGTCTTGTAGAACACTTTCCCACACTGTCTCTAGGGAATCTGATACCGACGCACTGACATCCTTCTTGTAGCTTGCCCATTCCTTTTCGGTGTCTGAAAAAATCATCCATTCACCATTCCCTTTCGCAACAAATACACGTGTTCCAAAATCACTTAACGTTCTTAAATCGTTAAACAGTGATTTCAATTCAAAATTAATAATAAATATACCGCTTCCCAATGGATGATTATCAACCTTTATTGCACTGCGAATTGTAGGCAAATAAGGCACCTCTACTTTTCCAAACTCCTCGTTAAGATCGATGGACGATAAATAGACTTCCTGTGAACTCGACAATAAAGCTCGCTCAAAGTAGTAACGACCTTTTTTGTTCTGCAGCTGCGCCGGCGGTACAGGCCTAGCTTCGCCGTTTTTAAAATTAACGCGTACTTCTTCTTGTCCACTTAGCGACAACCAACGCATCTGTGAAATTGTGGGGAGCGACTTGCCAACCCTCGCGAAGACTTTGTTTACGTCAACGTCATTATTTTCATTAGAGAGTAAATCAACAATATGGGCATTCAACAATGTCGTGCTATTTCTTATGTCACCTAAGCGCGCGTTGAACAACTGATTTGCGTTAGTAACGGCGACATTGTGCTGACTCCGAAAACTGGCTAGGTGAGCATTAAACAGATACAAAAACAATGCCATACCCACTGCGCTGGCAGTGATTAGTGTAAGCAGACATGACACCAGTGTGCTTTTCTTGTTAACAAGCAATAATACCGTCATTGCTTTCATGTTATTTAGCTCGTTTTTCAAGCCACTCTATAAAGGCGTCTAGCATCATCGGCTTACCAAAATAATAGCCTTGCGCCATGGTGTAACCCTTATCGATAAGCTTTTGCATTTGCTCTTCAGTTTCCACCCCTTCTGCAATAATATTAAAATGAAAGCGCTCTCCAAGTCTTGATACCATCTCGCAGACAGCAATCCCCGCATCGCCTTCCTCTGATAGTTTTGACACAAAACTTTGGTCTAGTTTAAGGGTTGAGACTGCTAAATCAGCGATGTGGGCAAGTGATGAGTAACCGGTACCAAAATCATCTATGCTGACCTTCACACCAATACGGATTAAACGCTGTAGTATTGGGTTAACCACGGCATAGTCCTGCATAGCTTGGCTTTCGGTGATTTCAACCTCAAGTAAGCTAGGTTCTACTGTCGTCGAATCCAGCAAGTACTCTAGCTTCGATAAAAAATCTGGGTTAGTTATGTCACTACAAGTCACATTGAAAGAAACAGGAAGGGTAATGTGGTTACGCTGCATAATAGCGATGGTTTCAAATGTTTTTTCCATCACCACCACATCAATTTTACCCATTAACCCCGAGGCTTCCGCTATTGGGATAAACGCTGAAGGTGGAACATTTTCACCATTAGGCTTAACCCACCGAATCAACGCCTCGGCACCGACGACCTCATTAGTTACCATATTCACTTTGGGCTGAAGCGCTAGTTGAAATGTATCGGGTGATTGTAATGCTTGATACAAATCAAGCAGCACCTGATGACGCTGAGCAATATTCATTGCAATGCTAGAATCGACCTGAGTTACCGACCGCGCTTTTTCTCTTGCTTCGGCAATAGAAAGCTCTGATATAGTAATAATGTCTTGCGGTTCACAGTCTTCAAAAAGGTGAAGTTCTGCTTTGCATACTACCGACATGATGGTATGAGCAAGTCCGTCGATATCTACCGACAGGTCGCTTAAGTGATTTAATAATGCTTTCGATGGCGCGTGTGCAGAAGGAAAAATGAAGGCGAATGTATTGTCCCTTATTCTGCAGATCGCGTCCGTGTGCACACATCGCTCTTTGATCTTTTGATATAATGCCCTGACAATTTCTTCAGCATAGCTTCTGCCTAACATCACTGCGATGTCTGAAAAATTTGAGATATCAACCAACACTAATACGCTGTTTTTCCATTTCGTCGTGTTTAATTGTTCTAACTCTCGCACTAACCAGTTTTTATTAGGTATATGTAACTCGCTGTCGAAGTAGGCAAGTTGTGATAGCTTGTTAAGCAATGCTAAGTTTGTAAAGCCGTTGCTTACATTTTCGCAAAATACTTGAAGAAGCGCGATGTGACTGCTTTTCAGTTTTTCAGGCGACTCAACAAGGATAATATAGCTACGCTCATCAACCATCGTCGTTGAAAAATATAAGGCCGTTAGCCCAGACGAAAAATTGTGCTCTTGCGTTCGAATCGTTTCTCTAAGAAGCGATAAAATCTTGTCTTTTTCAACACCGTTCCGTTTCTGTAGGAAGATATCATTAAGCATCTCTGCACTATCATGCCGGTAGTTGCCGCTGGTAGCAAAAATCTCACTTGCTTCTAACGCTTCGTGTTGAGGATGGTAGGCACACACGATACCGCCAGCATCTGACACACCAACAAGCTTGCTGATTTCATGTAAAACAGTTTGCGTGAAATCTTCGATATTCTCTTTGGATGTGAGCACACGAGATGCGTCTACAATCATTTGTAGACCGCGCTTGGCATGATATAACTCGGTCATAGACTGCCACGTGCGAATGTTACTCGTGACGATTGAATGTAATTTTTCTTCTGTTGTATCCGTTTTTGTCCAATATTCGTCTATGTCATAGCGCTGCATTATCTTTTTCTGCGGCGCGACACCTGGCTGCCCTGTTAGCAGCACAATGCGTACCCTGTCATTGCCGATAACACGCCTGATAGTATCGACAAGGTAAAGCCCTGCGTCATCACTCTCCATGACGACATCGAGAAGGATGACCGCTATGTCGTCTCTTTCTGATAAAATACTTGCCGCTTGTGTAGCAGAGTTGGCCGTAAGGACTTCTAGTTCACGTCCCATAACTTCAACAGCACGCAAACTTAGTGATATAGAACGCTGATAGTTGATATCATCTTCTACGCTAAGCACCTTCCACGTCGATGCTTCAGTTGGTGACATCGCGCCTTTCGCATCGACGTTAAAATCAATTATGTTTTCTATTGGCATGACGACTCCATTGTCCCACTAATCTTTTGCGTACAAACACTACTCACTAGCATATGCAACAAATCTGAGAATTTCGAGGTCGTCATTAAATTTCTTATTGTTTTTTCAACACCATTAAAAGAAATTAATACTGATGATTTTTTAAATAGCCCTTAAACTTCCTCCTACCATGGCGTAACGCGATGTTTTCATACTTAAATCAGTATCTGCTACCACATTGTTTTTTCCAGATACTTTAGCTTTATACATCGCTTTGTCAGCCTTTTTGACTATATCAACAAAATCCAACGTAGCATGCTCTTTAGACGCGGCGACACCAATACTCACTGTCACTCTCCCGCACGGAGAGTAGTTGTTTTCAATCAATAAACGTTCTACCGCTCTTGACATTTTATGTGCTATTAACTTCGCCCCCTCGAGGTTAGTGCGGGGCAATACCACGATAAACTCTTCCCCTCCGTACCGTATGACATTGTCAAAAGGACGGTTAACAACTTGCTTTAGCCTATGCGCGACCTTCTTTAATACCCTATCACCCTCTATATGCCCGTAGTTATCGTTGTATTTTTTAAAGTCATCGATATCGATCATAAGCACTGACAACGACCTATGCTCTCTATTCAATTCACGTATTAAAGGAGGAATATGCTGTTTAAGATACTCTCGGTTATACACCCCCGTAAGCGGGTCTGTGCATGCCAAATTCTCTAAATGCGTTTCTCGCTGCTTTACCTGAATTTGATGTATTAACCTATGCTTCAATGCTTCGGACACCACAGGCTTGACGACAAAATCTGATGCGCCAGCTTGCCAGCATCGATGTTGTAACTCTGGATCATTTTCAGCAGTAAGAAATACAACCGGAACATGCTTTAACTGGGCAATATTTTGTAACCTTTTACACGCATCAGCCCCGCTCACTTTTGGCATATTGTAGTCCATCAATATGACATCAGGTTGCTGAAGACGCCTACAAAAATCGACCGCTTTTTGCCCACTATCAACTTCAAAGCACGTAAATGTATCCGATAACATTCCAACGAGTGTAGACCTAAAGAGAGAGTCGTCATCGACAATCAGCACACTACGTTTGGTGTTTTCACTTAAAGATTGCATAACTCTATCCTCTAAAACGTTTTCGACTGTGCCGGCAGTTTTTTAGTATCGCTGTTCCACTTTTTTAACAACGTGTTGTAAAGATTTTGGAGAAAGCTGCCCGCTTTTTTCAGGTAACACTTCACTAGCGCTGAGCTACTAAATTTAAACTCCCCGTTATCGCTATAGAAATAGAGTGTGCGAGCTTTTGTGTAATTCACCGTAAACCTCTGTTTATTGAAAATAGTGCTGAGCATTTTCTGTTTCCGCCCTTTCGCGCTACTTTGCATTTGCTCTGGTGTCCGCTGGCAAAAGCGTCTAGAAATAGGTGATTCTGCATAGACATCGCTTGCCCAGGACGGGATTTCATTTACAACGTTTTCGGGCCATTTTTTAGTAGGTTCGTTGCAAAAAAAACGAGGCGACTTCCCATTCAGCGCATAATAGCGACGACGTTGAGAAATCGGCTTTTTTCTATCTTCGCTTTCATAGTTTTCATAATCGACATCGGTGAAATAAAATTGAGCGTGCCATACGTTCATTGTGTTTTTGAGGGCTGCACTAGCGCGTTTCAATGCCTTAATGGGCGACTCTGCAAGCAGCTCATCCGCGCCAAGAAGGTACCACCAGTCATCAGCGGCATATTCGCTGTGATAGCGGTTATAAATTCTATTGCATAGCAGACCTTTCTGAGATTCGTCAGTTTGACCGACGATAACTAGGTCGTTAAAGCGTGCCGCCATTTCATTAAGTACTTCCCATGTACCATCGTTTGAGTTGTTATCGTAAATGTAAATTTTATGACAAAACTTCATTGCGTTTAGCAATGTTTCTTCAACAATATCAACTTCATTTTTTACCGTCATAATTGCGTTGAGCTTCATGAAAGTAGATCCTTCTTAACGAATGCCATAGAGTGAGAGAAAGCATTTTTTAATTGGAGTAAACGCACACAGCAACGCAATGTGGTGCTGCGCAAATAACGGCGTTTACAAAGGGGTAAACTGAGTAATTGAAGCGCGGTGGAAAAATTCGAACACAAAATATTTTGCTTAGCCGTTGAGAGTAAAATATTGGCGTAATAGTCAACAATGTCACTCGTTTCATGGGCTGACTGTTTCACTTGGTTTAAATGACGATACGTAGATAGGCGCAGCTGACGAGGAACATTCACGTTCAGCACGTCCTTTGCAGTTAAATGCTGATGCAAGTGAATGTTTGGGCTGTAGACAATGTTACCTTTAAGCGCGACTCGAGCAAAAAATTCACATTCATCTTCGGCAGGATTTTTAGTCACGAATCCGCCTAATGTCTCGAAGTGAGATTTTTCAATCACAAAAGATGATAAGGTGAACGGAAGGTCTCCTTTTGCAGCAACAGCAAAGAAGTTATTCATTTCATACCCCTCAGGATTAACATTACTTAACTTCACACCAGCATCTACTGGCGCGCCGCTAGCCGTTATCCATTGATATCGAGATGCATAACATGAGCGATTGGGAAACGCATTTATCAAATGCTGAATCTCGTGAGTAAAGAAGGGCAGCCATTCATCGTTCGGGTTTAAAAATACAACTAAATCATTACGCGCCGCTTCCGCACCGTTATTTTTTGCAGCAAATAGCCCCTGATTAACTTGCTCAATCAACGTCAAGTTAGGAACATCGAGCGCGAGCACTTGATTTACGCTTCCATCGGTTGAACCGTCATCGACAACAATAATCTCATCAACACTCACGTATTGCTGTTGCACGCTCTTTATTGCTCTTTCGATGTGCTGAGCGTTATTGCGAAGTGGAATAATGACTGATAGTGAAATAGTTTTCATAATGTGGCCTCTAGATGAGAAAATTGCGCTGCCGTTAAGGGTAAAGTCTGTGATAGTGGCGAGCTTGCGCTAACAAGGGTATCCACAAGAAAAAATTGGTCGTTGATATGCGAAGAAGCATATGAACATGTTTTAATTTCAATCAATCTTTTCATCAGGACATCCTATTTTCATACTACAAAGTGACTTGTTACCTATTACTAAGCAAACTTAATGCCAACACTTAAAATCGATTAAAATCAACAATTTAGATTAAAATACACCTTCTTAAAAACTCTCTATCGCAGTTTGCAATGTGTTTTGCAAAATGAATTCTCATTTAAGATAGAAGGTAAATACATTTGCATAGCGAGAAAGTAAGACATGAGCTCAATGCGGATTTGGGTGAGAGTGATGGGCAACCAAAGAGCCGCATTGCTGGACCTTATTGGAAAGACGTTGGAGATGATCTTCTGGCCTTTACACATGTTGCTCAATTGGGCTAGCCAAAAAAAAGGCGCTAGTATTGCAACATAGCGCCAAAGGAGAGGGTTATAGTAAAACGCTAGGAGAAGCGTTAATAAATAAAGACGTTGCTTAGTAAGCACCTCTTCCTGTAAGCACCGCAGGAACAGTTGCTACCAAAATTTTTATGTCGAACCACCAGCTTTGTTTTTCTATATATTCTTTGTCTAATGCAAGTTGCTCTTCAAACGTGGTGTCTGCGCGGCCAGAAACTTGCCAGAGACCCGTCACACCAGGCTTGCAATTAAGTCGCGGTAAGACATTTGACGCATATTGCATATATTCCGTCGTTAGATGGGGGCGAGGACCAACGAGCACCATATCGCCATTTATCACATTGAACAGTTGCGGCAGTTCATCGATAGATAGCTTTCTTATTACTCTTCCAACGCGGGTAATCCGAGGGTCGTTGTACATTTTTTGGCAGATACCTTCTCGGTCACTCTTCATACTAGCCGCAATTTTCCACTGAATACTATCAGGCGTATACATAGAGCGAAGCTTGTAACAGTGAAATTGCCGCCCATGCTCTCCCACGCGATGTTGGGTAAAAAATAATGGCCCTTTACTTTCCAATTTCAAAAGAATACACACCACCGCTAACAGAGGAGAGAGCAGAAGTAGAATAAATAATGCGGTAAGCTTTTGAACAATCAGTGGCATACCTTTGTGAATTGAACCAATAATTCGCTGGTCAACAATGTGGTTATTCATAATTCCTCTCTTAGCGCCAGCCTGCTTTAAAAATCACATATCTGGCATACATCGTTTGTAGAAAATAAGCTTCTCACATGAATAAGCAAGGGGCGTGCCATGTTTTTTATTGTTTAATATCATAAGGTTAGGGAATAAAAGGAGAGGGTTTTTCGCTTTTTCTCAATATGATTCTCATATTGATTCACTCGAGAAGCATTATCGTAAACTAGAAAAACATAAGATAAAGCACTCTAGCAAAATGCTAAAAGCCACGCATAACACGTGGCGCGTGGGCTCGTGAAGTAGTAGGTCAATATAAGTTTTTAAACCAGTCCCATATTCCTAAAGAGAAAGACTCAAATATATTAATGCCCAACCAAGACTTGAGTAGGTACACCACCAGCAAGCCAATGAGGCAGACGATTAGCAGTGACAGCGTAATGATTAACAAGAACATACCAACCGCAATATTTTTTTCGCCCTGCGACAAGTCACGTCTGTTTTTACCCGCAACGAATACCGCATAAAAGCTCCATGGCAAAAAAGGCAGTTTAACCGTGGCCCTAACATCAACGCTATGCAGTCTTCCTCCTCGCAATCCCACCACGCGTCGCAGCGCAACCAATTGCTCTATCGTAAAGCTATTCGCAATGTTCGGGTCCATACGCTTAAGCAAGCTTTTTACGGCGGGATCATCAACCGGATGTTGGTCTTGATTCGTTTTCTTCATTTACTGTCTCATAGAAATGGTACGCAATACGTCACTTTCACGTGTAAGCATTGCTGCATACCAAATACGGAATGTAAGGCCGAACTATTCCCAAAGAATGATTAGCGTGAACAATAATCACCATTGCTGAATTTTACGATAGAGTGTTGAGGGGCTAACGCCAAGGGCACTTGCGGCTTTAACGACATTGTCTTCGTAATACGCGATTGCACTTTGAATAGCTTTTCGCTCGATATCCGCCAAAGATTCAATGGATGCCTCAGAGGTTGGTATCTCATCTATACTATTTGTGAAGGGAATGTCGTGTTGTTTTTCATCTACAGACGGCACTAAAGACGCTATCTTTTCTTGTAGCTTTGGCAACTGCGAGGCAAGCATCGCGCCCGATAAAAGTGGGCCGTCATTCATTACCACGCAGCTATGAATAAGGTTTTGTAGTTGCCTTACATTGCCCGGCCATGAAAATTTACGCAGTACTGATTTCGCATCTTCGGTAAAGCCAGCAAACATCTTTTGCTCCTCTTCCATAAAGCAGCGCATAAAGTGGTTAGCCAAAAGCAAAACATCATCCCCTCGCTCTCGTAAAGGGGGAAGCTGAAGCGCTATTACATTTAATCGGTAGAATAAATCCTCCCTTAAACGCCCATCTTTAATCGCGTCATAAGGGTCCCGATTGGTTGCGGCAATAAAGCGTACATTAACTTTTTCAACTTTTCCCGACCCCACTCGCTGAATCGTGCCGGTTTGTATGAAGCGCAAAATTTTAGCCTGCAACCCCATATCCATCTCGCCCAATTCGTCTAGAAATAATGTGCCGTTGTCCGCAAGTGATGCCGCGCCATCTCTGTGTGTCACTGCGCCAGAGAAAGCACCTTTAACATGGCCAAATATTTCAGACTCCATGAGTTCAGACGGTATCGCTGCACAGTTTAGCGCAACAAAGTTGTCTAATTTTCGCTTACTTAAGTTATGTATTGCCTGGGCTGCAACCTCTTTACCAACACCGCTTTCACCCGTTATGAAAACAGATGCATTACTAGGCGCCGCTTTTTCAATTACGGCATAAGCGCTCTGAAGTGCTCTTGATTCACCAATAAAGCCCTCTACTACCCGCTTGCGCTTACTTTGCGCAGCCAGTAATGCCGTTTTAAGCATGCTACGTTCCACCAGCACTTTACGCATACTCACAGCCTGATCAATCACCATTTCTAAACGCTTGTCGTCCCATGGTTTTTGTAGATAGCTCCACACCTTGGCTTCGTTCACGGCGTCTAGTACATGATCAACGTCACCATGAGCGGTCAGCATAATGCGTATGGTTTCGGGTGCAAACTCTGATACCTGCCTTAAAAACTCAGTGCCTTCCATACCCGTCATGGTCAAATCGCTGATGATGATGTCATAGCTTTTGTCATGACATTTTTCGAGCCCTTCTTCACCACTGCTGGCGGTGTCGATATTGGCAGAGATAATAGAGTCAAGCGTACGTCTCAACGCTCGCTGTACTTGGACCTCGTCATCTACTAGTAATACCTCTAACTTATCTGCCATATTCTGTTCCCTTTAATCCTTTACGTCGTCTGATTTAGGCAGCACGATACTAAAGCAAGTGCCAACGCCCACCACCGAATCAACCAATAGCGCACCGTTGTGAGCATCAATGATATTTTTAGATATGGCAAGCCCCAAACCGGTACCCTCTCCCACCACTTTTGTAGTAAAAAATGGAGAGAATATCTTTTCTAAATTTGCTTCACTTATGCCAGGGCCATCGTCTCTTATCTTCACGCTAAATGTATCTGCATCATTTATTAACGTTACTTCAACACTTCCACCATCACCTATCGCCTGAAGGGCATTAATAAATATATTGAGCAGTACTTGCTCAATTTCTCCTTCGTTTCCAAACACTTCAGGTTCGCCTTCAAGAAGATTAACCGTTACTAAATTTTGACTCTTCTTTGAAAATGATGCCATTTTAACAGCGCGTTCAACACACCGATTGAGATTCAGTTTCACGAAGCCTTTATCGCCAGTGTGAATAAAGGTTCTTAGGTTATCGCTGATGCCACTTAACCGGTTCAAACCATGCATATTGTCGTCTAACACTTCAAATACATCTTGCTCAAGCTTGGGCAAGTCGATTTGTTGTAGCGCATCAATCGTTGCCGAGTCTGACGAACTCATCAGAAGGTCTTTCAGTGATGAAACGAGCGTCATCAGTGTGCGTTGCAAATAACGATTGTTAGATGCAATAAACGCAAGGGGGTTATTGATTTCGTGTGCAACACCGCTGGCCAAAAAACCTAATGAAGACATTCTGTCAGCGGCAGCAAGCTGTTTTTTTGTTTGATTAAGTTCTTTTTCGAGGGCTTTCGATGCTGCATTATTGCCACCGACAGCCCCCTCATACATGCTTTCTAGCCCTGTCCGCAAATGCGCTAAATGGCTATCAAGTATGTACAATTTTTCTTCATTAATGAACTGCGTTTCAATGAAAAAAACCAACCAACCTATCGTGTCATTATCGTACTGAAAATTTGACGATAAGAACCACACGTTTTCTTGCTTGTTGGCAATATCGAGATCTTGTACGCACCATGAATTCAGAATTTGTTCTTCAGTTGTAGAGAGGCACTGAGCAACGGTTTCGGAAACTTCAAACCCAGTTGGGTCGCCATAAGTCGCCCCGCTTCTTACTATTTCGCCATGCTGGCAAAAATAGCATGTGCCAAAAGCGGCGTCAGTAAAGTCGACACACAATTTCAGCAAAGACTCTACTAACGCGAGACTACTTTGAGTTTTCTGTAGTTCCGCGGCAGACTTAACGAAGAATTCAATTTCTTCTTGTTTCGCGCTGGCATCTTCAACCGCTTTACGAAGATTTTCGTTAGCAAGAAACGATTTTTTTGCATAATCATCTAACAAACTCTCTGCTGCTTCTCTCGCCTGCTTTTCTCTTGCAAGCCGCCTTCGCAACACATTTAATTCGTCTTGTAGTGTAGTGTTTGCCATAACTCGCCTAGTTGATTTACATAGCAGCCTAGTTAATTCATACTTTTTCATTTCCGATTGTAGTGTAGTAGATCATTTATTCAGATACATCTTTAGTGTAATACAAGGTTACGTAACAACAGACATTATAATTAAGTGAAGACAATCTGGAGAAGTATAACGCCAGTTTCTGGCGTTATATGAAGAGTTAAATTACGAGGAAAAAGTGGCATTTATTGAATCACAAATAAACGCCCTAAAGCGATAACATGCCGATAGATTAAGATTCTGGCAATGTCACGTTGAGTTCGAGTACGCTGCAATCGTCGCTGTTGTCTAGTTGCACAGACACTTGGTCATCTGCAATACTGACATACTTGCGAATGACCTGAATGATTTCCTGCTGCATCATTGGCAAATAATCAGGTTCAGTTCGCTTTCGACGCTCATGAGCAACAATAATCTGAAGACGCTCTTTCGCTACTGCAGCAGTACTTGGCTTTTGCTTTTTCTTCAGCAGATCGAAAATACCCATTATTTACCTCCTAAAAACCGTTTGAAGAAGCCTTTTTTCTCTACTTCTAAGAAGCGATGTTCAACCGTTTCACCCAGTAAACGCTTCACGGCATCATTGTAGGCTTGTCCCGCATTCGCGTGTTCATCTAAAATGACAGGTAAACCTTGGTTAGACGCTTTTAATACCGATTCAGATTCAGGAATTACGCCCAATAACGGGATAGCAAGAATTTCCTCAACGTCTTCAACACTAAGCATTTCAGCACTTTCCACTCGAGATGGGTTATAGCGAGTAAGCAACAAGTGTTCTTTTACGACATGACCTTGCTCTGCACGCTTCGACTTACTCTGTAAAATACCCAATATGCGGTCAGAATCTCGTACCGACGATACTTCAGGGTTGGTTACCACAATGGCTTCATCAGCAAAATACAGCGCCATTTGCGCACCTTGCTCAATACCTGCTGGTGAATCACAGATAATAAAGTCAAAGTCTTCTTTAAGTTCATCAAGAACCGCTTGCACCCCATCAATGGTAAGCGCGTCTTTATCTCTGGTTTGCGAGGCAGGCAAGATAAACAGGTTGTCTGTACGTTTATCTTTTATAAGTGCCTGCTTCAGTGTGGCTTCTTTATTGATGACATTAACAAAATCATAGACCACTCTTCGTTCGCAGCCCATAATTAAATCGAGGTTTCTTAAGCCTACATCAAAATCGATCACTACCGTCTTCTTACCGCTTAACGCTAGACCGGTACTGATGGCTGCACTAGAGGTGGTTTTACCCACGCCCCCTTTACCCGACGTTACAACTATTATTTTTGCCATTATTGCTGAATTCCTAATGATAGACGCTTATCGCTGAGCAAGAGGCTCAATGCGAAGCGTATCGTCTTCTAAAAAGATATGCGCAGGCATTTTCCAACATGATGCCTTTACGGTTTCATGCATAATGAATTGTCCTGCAATGGAAATGAGTTCGGCGTCAAGAGACTGACAAAATACGCGGGCGTGAGTATTTCCCTTCACGCCGGCGAGTGCCCGCCCTCTCAACGTACCGTAAATATGAATATTGCCGTCAGCTAACACTTCAGCTCCCTCACTGACGGTCGCGGCCACAATTAAATCGCACCCATCTGCATAAACTTGCTGCCCTGAACGAACGGGTCTAGTGATCACTTTTGCCGGTTTTAACGCAGTCTGAGACACGGTAGCAGCGACAGCACTAGCTTTTGTCGACATGCCTTCTGCCTCATCTTGCTGCGTATTTTCACTTCGATTATTGCCAAGTGAAGTTTCACTAAATTTACTTTGACTCACATCAGCCAAACCCAAGTCATTTATAGTGGTTTTAAGGCCTTCTACGTTACCGCGAACCGCCATCGGTTGAAGTGCCAAGCGTTTACATATTGCCACTAATAGCTCGAACTCGGTTGCCGACAAAGATACATTCAACTGTATGATGAGAGAGGAGCGTTTGAAAAACTGAGGGGCGGTTGCCACTTTGTGTTCTAACTGTGAAGTAAATATATCTGGGTCAAAACTTACCACCTCTAACACTATGCTGGTTAGCGTGGTTCCTTTCATGCGAAAGCACGTGTCTGTCATTTATTGTTCCTGAGGGTTTGTTTAGCGCCAATGCCCCTAAAGCGGGCTCTTTAGCAAGCGTAGCACTCTAACAAATTCCACTTTAACGGCAACAAATAACCTATAAAATCAGCAACAACCGTTCACAAATCAACCACTTCATACACATTTTGCCTTTTCACTGACGATCTCAACATGTTTCACTCAGCGTTATTCATGGCCAATTTTACGGGGTCAAGCAACTGAACAAGCTCGTCTCGGGGTATATCGGTCATTTCAGACGCCACATCGATGACAGAGCGCGCTTCTTTGTAGGCTTTTTTGGCAATTTCAGCAGCGCGCGCATACCCTATAATAGGGTTAAGCGCTGTTACCAAGATAGGATTTTTACGCAATGCGTTTTTAAGCACATCCTCTTGAACCACAAAGTCCTTTATGGCGCTATCACCGAGTATTTTCATGCTATTGGTCATAAGGGTAATACTCTGAAGTAAATTATTGGCAATCATGGGTAACATGACATTAAGTTCAAAATTCCCTGATTGCCCACCCACGGTGATTGCAGCATCATTTCCTATGACTTGGGCAGCCGCCATCGCAACCGATTCAGGAATAACGGGGTTAACTTTTCCGGGCATAATTGACGAACCAGGTTGAACAGCGGGTAATGCTATCTCTCCCAATCCGGATAAAGGACCTGAATTCATCCAACGCAAGTCGTTTGCTATCTTCATCAACGTAACCGCCAGTGACTTAACTAAGCCAGACAGTGAAACCGCCGAATCTTGAGAGGCGATATGAGAGAAAAAATTATCAGCAGGAGAAAAAGAAATTCCCGTTAATGTTGAGAGTTGACGAGAAAAGGCCGACGCAAAACCGGCAGGGGCATTGATCCCCGTCCCCACTGCAGTGCCCCCTTGTGCAATGGCAGTAATGACCGGTATAAACTGCGTTAAAAGCCTTTGCTGTTGACGCAGCTGAGATGACCAGCCAGACAAGCTTTGTGACAGGGTAATCGGCATCGCATCCATTAAATGGGTTCTGCCTGTTTTACACACGTGAGTGAGGGTGGCTGCTTTCACATCAATAATAGTAATTAATGCGTCTAACGCAGGCAAAAGGTTCTCAATTAGCGCTATCGCTGCACTTACATGAATAGTCGTGGGAATAACGTCATTAGAGCTTTGACCATAATTAACGTGGTCATTAGGATGAATAGGCGTGTCTGCATCTCTATTGGCTAGCGTGGCAATGACTTCGTTAGCATTCATGTTAGTGCTTGTGCCTGAACCGGTTTGGAACACATCAACAGGAAAATGATCCAACAACGAAGGGTCGTCTACGAGTTGTTCACAGGCATTCACAATCGCTTCGCTTGCTTTCTCCTCAATGGCACCAAGCTCACTATTCGCTTTCGCTGCGGCTTTTTTTATCAAAACCAATGCTTCGATAAATCGGCGAGGCATGCACATACCGCTGACAGGAAAGTTATTAATAGCACGTTGGGTTTGTGAACCGTAGAGCGCGCCGATCGGCACCTCTATATTTCCCATGCTATCTTGCTCTGTGCGAAAACCTTTTGTCATCACTCGCTTCCTTTTTGCCCTATTGGATTTATCTAGTGACTCCACGTCACGATTTATGGCGCTTGTGTGCTTTCGTCGTTATTTGTAACGGCTTCTGCCCACGCTATCGACTTTGTATACTCGCCAAGTCGCCGTTTATATTGATAAACCGTAGTGGTAAATACGATTGACTCAGCTTTCATATTTTCGGGCAATGAAAACGTCACATTTTCGTTCTGAAAGTATTTAAACCGATACGCCAACGGGGATGCTAAAAATGTATCATCATCTGTCCCTACGGTAATCGGCTTATCGTCAATAAATCCAGATACACTTATGTTCAACGTCCCTTTGATAACCGCTTTGGTTAAGCGCTCTTGCAGTAACACAAAGCGCAATTGATAAGTGTTATCTCTTTGTGTGTTAAAGACTTCAATATCATCAACGAGAAACCCATCTTGCGTATTTTCCGGCGCAATTACCCGCTCGTAAAACGCAACTTGCTCTTTCAACCTGTCTTGTTCGCTTTTAAGCGCCGCTAATTCACCAACGATAATTTGTTTTTCCTCACTGGCTATGGCTAATGCAATATCTCGTTGATTCGTCTGAGTGAGAAGTTTGTCGTTCTCATTGAGCAAGAGTGAAATAGTTTCTTTTTGTGCTGTGACAGTCCGCGCATGACCTTCATCTATGTAACGTGCCAACTGATAACCGAAAATTACCATTAACAACATGATGCAGACCGTCAATAACGACCACTTATAATTTCCAAGTCGGGCTTTTAGTTCATCTGTAGTCATATGCGCTTTTTAGTGTTTTGAATGCTAAATCCATGTCTTCTTAACATTATGAAATGCAAGTGTTTGTGTTAAGCTTTGAATATTACTCGTACTACTTTATCACATCATGCGCTTGCAATCTTTACGACAAGAAGTGGCTCACCCTCGAACGTCCATACAGCTTTGCTTACTTGGCATTGTCGGTGGTGTGAGTGCAGCGCTTATTATTATACTCTTTCGGCTATGCGTAGAGTGGTTGCAATCCTCGGGCATCGATACATTAAAACGCTATTTTTATGCAGACTGGCCGGTCTTATTTTTACTCCCGCTTGCTAGCGTAAGTTTTATCCTGATTATTGCCTATTTTACTGGTTTCAAACATTACCGAATGGGCATTCCCTTCGTTATCCACCGCATTAAGTATTTTTATGGGTATATCCCTTTTAGAACCACTATCAATCAATTTTTTGGAGGCATGTTAGCCCTAGCAGGCGGTTTTGTTGTAGGTAGAGAGGGGCCGTCGGTACATTTAGGTGCATCAAGCAGTAGCCTTATCGGACAGTGGCTTAAACTGCCCTACAACAGCATTCGTATATTAGCTGGCTGCGGTATTGCAGCCGGTATTTCGGCATCATTTAACACCCCCTTTGCAGCGGTGATTTTTGTGATGGAAGTGGTGTTAAGAGAATACAAGATACACATTTTTGTTCCTATCATGCTAGCCGCCGCATGTGGCTCGGTTCTCACCAGAATGGTATTCGGTGAAGTGAACGAATTGTCGTTCCTTTCCTTTAACGCATTTAGCGAGTGGATGTACCTATACCTTATTGTTTTTGGCGTGCTGTTGGGAATGCTAGCTACACTTTTTAACAACCAATTGATGCGAGTGATGACATTTTTTCGCCCGGTATCAATGATATGGCGATTGATCCTCGCGGCCATCATCACCGGCACCGTCGGTACGCTTCTTCCACAAGCGTTAGGCGCAAACTTTTCCGACGTAGAGTCATTCTTTCTAAGCAGCCCAAGTACGTGGTTACTGTGTGCCGTTTTAGTATTTAAAGTTGTGCTAGCAGTATGTGCGATTGGACTCGGAGTGCCTGGCGGCATTATTGGTCCGGTGATGGTGATAGGCATGCTTGCAGGGGCGGTGCTTCTTTTACCTTTAGCTTATTTCTTCGACCTGCCTGATTTTACCAGCAGCTTTGCATTGCTTGGCATTGCCGGCATGCTCACGGCGGTTCTCCACGCTCCCCTTGCTGCATTGTCGGCGGTAATGGAATTATCGTATAGCCCACAAATCATTTTGCCCGCCATGCTTGTTATTGTGCCAGCCTATGTTACTTCAACACAGTTTTTTGGTAACCGCTCTATTTTCATAAGGCAGTTAGATTATCAAAACTTGCCCTACGCAATTTCCTCTATTAGAGAGTCGTTAGAAAAAACAGGGGTGCTTGCGGCGATGAGCACCGAATATAAGCTATTCCATGATGCCCCTAATGCGGCATTAAAAGACTTTTTATCCAAAAACCCAACCACGATTGTTGTGCAGCGCTCAAAATTTGAAATAGATGTGCAACATCGTCTGGTCCAATACAATGTGAGTTTAGAGCATGATGCTCAACCATTAAGTTATCACGAGATGGAAGGCATTAGTGCACAATCAACACTGCATGAGGTCTACGAACTTCTCAAAAACACACGGTCAGGTGCAGTTTATATCTATGATCAAGAACTGAATGACATTATTGGCGTCGTCACCTGGAATATTTTGCAAAGCTTTTTACAAAAGGCACAATACTAATATGTACATCTTATGGTTTAAGGCACTTCACCTGTTTTTTATGCTCGCGTGGATGGCCGGTATCTTTTATCTTCCTCGCCTATTCGTTTATCACGCAACGACAACGTCTCAAGTTGTAAAAGACGAATTTAAAGTGATGGAGCGGCGATTATGGTGGTTTGTCACACCCTTTGCGTTTCTTACCCTTGCTTTTGGAATAGCACTTATTATCAGTTATGGGGCTACCTGGTTTAAAATGTCGGGCTGGTTACATATAAAATTTTTACTTTTGCTTGCCATTTATGGCTATCACTTCTATTTATTTAAGTTGATGAAACAGTTTGCAAGAGATGAAAATCGTCACACGCCTCGTTTTTACCGCATATTGAACGAAGCGCCCGTGCTATTGATATTAGCAATTGTATGCTTAGCGGTTGTTAAACCCTTGTAAAAAAACAAAAAGCAGGTAAGTTGGATAGTGTGTCAGCGACGCTATTGCGCTGACACATCTCTGGTGTCACGGATTAACACGACAGGACTCAATTCATGGAAGAAAAGACGATAGACATTGGTAACCAGCACTTGAAAGTATTATTGCACGAAACCGATGTTGCCTTTCAAGCACTCATGCAACACCCTGAAGCGACTGAATTATCGGATGCTTACGATAAGGCAAAAGCGGATTTAGATGCTTACACTGCATCAATGAAACAAGCGGTTTCCCGACGCCAACAGCAAAATCGCCACCGTTAATAAACATTACTTATGAATAAGAGCGTTAGCTATCAAGTGATGAAAACATTTCAAATTGATTAGGTAGTGATTGCGCAAGTTCGCCAGCGAGCGCCACGTAATCTGACAATAATGGCGACACCTGTTTTCTTAATGCGGGCAAATTTTCTTTAAGTACTTTTGCCTGTTCATCATTTCGTTGTCGTAATGCCAATGCTTCATCAGCTACAGTAGAAAACAACTTTAAACACCGCGTTAACCGCTTCTCGGGCGGCTCGATTGATAACGGCTGCTGAGTAACGTTCTGCCATGCCCGTTGCCACACATCTTCAAGCTGCTGATGCGCCGTTAATAAACCTTTAAGCCAACAAGAAAGTGCTGTGTTCGTAGACGCGTTATCACTCAGATTAACTGTAGTAAAAGGCCAAGAGGACTGTTCATCTCTCATATGCTGTAAATGGCTTCGAAGTGTATTCATAAGCGCATCAGCAATAACGTCTACATCACTATCAACCAGCACACCTGAAGACTGCTGAACTAACCACGGCATCCATTGCTCTGGCATAGGAATTTCCGGCGCAGACGCAACCGCGAAAATCATGCCGTCTGCATGGTAGATGTCGGGCAACACGCTTGCAAACGACGATGAATCATAGAGAGGTTTGAGAATATCTATCGGCTTTTTTTGGGCGTTCATAGTGCGTCCTCGTTTATGTTTGCGATATTACGGCAATTTCCGTTACAGTGCACAACATGTTAATGCGAGCGTGGCTACCGGCTTTTGTATTTACCGCTATGTTTATGGCAAACGATATCACCGTCAGCATAATTACACCGCTCACATGATTAAGAAACATAACGAGAAGTGGGATAAATGGCAAAAGATAAATCGGGTTATATTATTGCAGCGGCTTTTATAGGCCCAGGCACCATTACAACCGCAAGCCTCGCGGGTGCGAATTTCGGTTTTCATCTTGTATGGGCACTCCTTTTCTCTATTTTCGCCACCATTATATTGCAGGATATGGCCGCGAGATTAGGCGCGGCAACAGGCAGTGGGCTTGCTCAAGCAATGAAAGAAACAGTATCACTCCCTTGGCTACGAACAGCTTTTATGTTGCTGATTGTCGGTGCAATAGGCATTGGCAACGCCGCTTATGAATCAGGAAACCTGACTGGAGCAGCAATTGGCCTTGATGCATTTATCAGTGTGGGTGTCGCAGAGTGGGCAGCTATATTGGGTATGCTTGCAGTCGTTCTTTTGTATACAGGCAGTTATCAGTGGATTGAAAACGTACTTGTTTGCCTTGTTTTCATTATGGCTGCGGTGTTTTTGATTACACTCATCGTTGCAAAACCCAACCTAACCGATATGTTTTCACAGGCTTTTTCACCGCAACTTTCAGCTGGAGAGATAACAACGATACTGGCATTGATTGGTACAACGATTGTACCTTACAACCTGTTTTTACATGCCAGTTTAGTCGCGAAGGCATCTAAAGGCAGGCCGACTGACATTGCTGTTAAAGATAGCCGTGCACAATCGGTAAGAGCAATATCGTTAGGTGGTCTTATCACGTTAATTGTCATGGCGACCGCAATGATGGCATTTTTTAACAGTGCAGCCACGATGGACGCCTCTAATATGGGCGAGCAGCTTAAACCCGTACTAGGAGAAAGCGCCCAGTGGTTCTTCGCATTAGGTCTTTTTGCGGCAGGGCTAACAAGTGCTATTACCGCCCCTTTAGCTGCGGCTTACGCCGTATGTGGCGCGATTGGATTATCTGACGACTTAAAAGGACGCGCATTTAGAACCGTTTGGTTCACCATTATTGTAAGCGGTGTCGTTGTGGCTTCATTAGGCTACAAGCCCCTACCGGCGATCCTATTCGCGCAAGCAACCAACGGCTTACTTCTGCCTATCATTGCGGCTTTTTTATTGGTGGTCATGAACAAAAGCGACAAACTTGGCGCGTTTAGAAATAACTGGGTAAGCAATGTTGCTGGTTTATTTGTGGTGAGCGTAGTGGTCGGGCTGGGGTTTTATAAGCTAATCACTACGTTTTTGTAAGCATCACAGCTAACTTGCGTCGAGTAGGCTAACGCGTAGTTTATACCACCTATTGCAGGGTGTCGTTTCACACCGTGCAATAGGAAGAGTAAACGAAAGAAATGTGTTTAGTTGGCCAAGCGCGTTAGTATTTCTTTGAGCATTGCTCGACTGCACCCGAAGTTGATCCTGAAATGATCAGGCTTATGAAAATCAGCCCCCGGCGATGGCCCTACGCCTTTATCTTCTGCCCATTGAAGCACGTTATCGACTTTCAAGCCGCTACCATCTACCCATGCCAAAAAGGTGGCGTCAGGTTTAATAAGTGTTAGTCCATCAATAGCATTAATTGCGTCTACCACTACTGCTCTGTTTTCACGAAGATACGCAAGCTCAGCTTCATGCCAATCATCACACTGAGTAAACGCCGCCTGCGTCGCAACAAGCCCCATCACATTCACCCATGGAACAATACCTGCTGCTGCCTGCGTGAAGGCGGTTCTAAGCGCTTTGTTAGGGATAATAGCGAAAGAGGTACCCAAACCAGCAATATTAAACGTTTTACTCGCCGCCATCAGCGTAACGCTATTCTCGGCTAAGTTAGCTTCTCTTCCAGCAGGGATATGTTTTTTTCCGGGCTCTAAAATTAAATCACAGTGTATTTCGTCAGAACACAGTCGCACACCGTTGTCGTTACAAATTGATGCAACACGATCCAGTTCGGCTTGTGTCAGCACCGAACCAACTGGATTCATGGGGTTACACAGGATGAAAAGTTTGCACTTGGGGTCTTTGGCGTGCTGCGCAAGCGCATCAAAATCTAGGGTATATCTGGCACTATCCGTTCCTTCATTTTCGATAACCGTACCAATATCGACACGCTCTAATCCGTTTAATTGAGGCGCTGCTAACAAGGGAGGGTAATTGGGCGTTTGAATAAGTACCTTATCGCCAGGTTCACAATACGCCTTACATGCCACGTTAAAAGCAGGAACGACACCCGGTGTCCACACCAACCACTCTGGCTCGATATGCCAGTCATGTTTGTCTTTTAGCCAGCGCTGAACGGCGGCGATAGCATCAGTATGATGAGCGGGCAAAATATAACCCATATTGCCATGTTCAACGTGCGCTGAGATAGCGTCCAATATAGGCGGAGCGCATTTAAATTCGGTATCAGCCACCCAAGCAGGAATGATGTCACGGCCTTGGTACTTCTGCCATTTAAAAGAAAAGGTATCGTTGCGCGGTGGTGTATTGTCAAAACTGAAAGTCACAATGCGGTCCTGAAGTAAACGTGTCTTTCATCAGTGTAATAAGATGCACCGCAATACACTAGCGTTGTGTAGGGTAAAAATACGCGCTGCTTATATCAAATAGCACTTGTTTATTCACCGCACGAAGTTATCGAGGAGGCCTTGCTGCTGTGGCTAAGACTTTTTCGGTTAGCTCTGTCATATCGATTGGTTTCGCCAAAAAACCTGATGCGCCTAACTTTCGAGCTTCCATTACCAGCGCTTTGCTAGGGTCTGCGGTTATGAGTAGAAAAGGAATATGCAAATTTGCTGCACGACAAGTTTTAAGCAAACTAAGCCCATCAAAGTGTGGCATGACTTGGTCACTAATAATGAGTTGAAGTGAGTCAGGTGTTTGTTGCAATAAGAAATCTCTCGCCAATTTACTGCGACTAAATGGATACACTGTGGCAGACAGGCGCTGCTCTAATGTTTCTGTAACGAGTTCAAGGGTAAGTTCATCGTCTTCAATAACGGCAACAGATAGCAATAGTCTTTCCTCATGAACGGTGTAAACCCCGATAATAGAGTGTAGTAGAAATGATGCAAGTCGCCTTTCGTCGACTTTACGCTTTCAAATCTAAAAAAAATGCCAACATTACGTTGGCATTTTTAAAAGACTTAAGCGTGTTTACTCGCTAATCTTATTTAGGCGCTCGCGATGCGCGCTTACGCTCGTTTTCTGACAACAACTTCTTACGAATACGGATAGATACTGGCGTAACTTCCACTAGTTCGTCGTCATCAATGAACTCAAGTGCTTGTTCAAGTGACATCTTAATAGGCGGAACAAGCGTTTGCGCTTCATCAGTACCTGATGCACGAACGTTAGTAAGCTGCTTACCTTTTAACGCGTTAACCGTCAGGTCGTTATCACGGCTATGAATACCGATAACCATACCTTCATAAACTTCTACACCGTGACCGATAAATAAACGGCCGCGCTCTTGAAGATTAAACAAGGCATTGGTCAGTGCTTTACCATTCGCGTTGGCAATAAGTACACCATTTTTACGTTTGCCAATAACGCCGCCTTTGTAAGGGCCATAATGGTCAAATGAATGATACAACAAGCCTGAACCAGAGGTCATTGTCATGAACTCAGTTTGGAAACCAATCAAACCACGGCTTGGAATAACGAAGTCTATACGTACGCGACCTTTGCCATCTGGTGACATATCGGTCATTTCTGCTTTACGAAGACCAAGTTGCTCCATGATAGAACCTTGATGTTGCTCTTCACAATCTATCGTCAGTGTTTCAAACGGTTCTTGTATCGCACCATCTTCTTCTTTCAAGATTACTTCAGGGCGTGATACTGCTAACTCGTACCCTTCGCGACGCATGTTTTCAATCAATATGCCCAAGTGAAGTTCACCACGACCAGAAACACGGAATTTATCTGGATCAGGCATTTCTTCAACACGAAGCGCCACGTTGTGAACAAGCTCGTCATTTAAACGCTCAAGGATGTTACGTGACGTTACGTATTTACCTTCTTTACCCGCAAACGGTGAGGTGTTTACTTGGAACGTCATAGTAACTGTTGGTTCATCTACCGATAATGGCGGTAATGCTTCAACTTGGTTCACATCACAAATTGTGTCAGAGATCTTAAGTTCTCCAAGACCAGTGATTGCAATAATGTCACCTGCACTTGCACTTGTAACTTCATGGCGGTCGAGGCCAAGGTAGCCATAGACCAAGCCAACTTTACCGTTTCGAGTTTTACCATCAGCGGTTACTACCGTAACTTGCTGGTTAGTCTTTACTGAACCACGGCTAATGCGACCAACACCGATTACACCTACATATGAGTTGTAATCAAGCTGAGAAATCTGCATTTGGAAACCACCGTCTCTGTCCGCATCTGGTGCAGCAACTTGGTCGACAATAGTTTGGAAAAGCGGTGTCATATCTTCAGACGGTGTATCAGCATCATTCGACGCCCAACCGTTCAATGCAGAAGCATAAACCACTTGGAAATCTAGCTGTTCATCAGTTGCACCTAGGTTGTCAAACAGATCAAATACTTGATCCATTACCCAATCAGGACGAGCACCTGGCTTGTCGATTTTATTGATTACAACAATTGGCTTAAGGCCTTGAGCAAATGCTTTTTGCGTAACAAAACGTGTTTGCGGCATTGGGCCTTCTTGCGCGTCAACAAGCAGAAGTACTGAATCAGCCATTGACATTACACGCTCTACTTCACCACCGAAGTCGGCGTGTCCTGGAGTATCAACAATGTTAATACGGTAATCTTGCCAATTAATTGCAGTATTTTTCGCCAAGATAGTGATGCCACGTTCTTTCTCGATGTCATTCGAGTCCATAACGCGCTCTTCTTGTGCGCCGCGAGATTCCAACGTACCAGATTGCTGAAGAAGCTTATCTACCAGGGTAGTTTTACCATGGTCAACGTGGGCGATGATTGCGATATTACGCAACTTACTTATATCAGTGGTATTCATGCTTATAATAGAGCCTGTATAAATCGATACATACCAACATGGCATGCACTAGATTTCTTGCAAAAAATGCAGATAGAAAAATTTGCGCGGATTGTACAGAAAAACCACGGCATTTGCGCATCTTTTTTTTGATAAACCTACTTTTTAGACTTAACTCATTTTCTCAAATGAACAAATTCATCCGCCCAACACATATTTTCATTGGAAAGCCCCGCTAACATAATCTACGCTAGCTATCATCGAATACAAATTAATGCACCAAAGAAAGGCGCACCAGCACCACATTGGTGCAAAAAAATAATAACAGCGAACGCTATATCGCCGCTATCCCGCGAAAATTCGAATAGCGATAGATGGCATGATTATCGCTTTCCCTTTTTCCATTGTTGGAATGAAGCTGATCATTCTGCATTTTTACATTAAACCTGGAGGACACGATGTCAATTGAAAAGGCATTAGAGCTTATTAAAGAAAGCGAAGCGAAATTTGTAGATTTACGTTTTACCGATACTAAGGGTAAAGAACAACACGTATCAATTCCTGCAAGTCAGGTTGGTGATGACTTCTTTGAAGAAGGTAAAATGTTCGACGGCTCGTCAATTGCTGGTTGGAAAGGTATTAACGAATCAGACATGGTTCTTCTTCCTGATCCTTCAACGTGTGTTGTTGACCCGTTTGCAGAAGAAACACAAGTTAATATCCGTTGTGATATCGTTGAACCGTCAACAATGGAAGGTTACGAGCGTGACCCACGTTCTGTTGCTCGCCGCGCTGAAGAATACTTGAAATCAACAGGTATCGGCGACACCGTATATTTCGGCCCAGAGCCGGAGTTCTTCTTATTCGACGATGTTCGATTCCATACTGACATGGCAGGTTCTTTCTACAAAATTGACGCGTCAGAAGCGAAATGGAATTCAGGCGAAGAGTTTGAAGGCGGTAACATGGCTCACCGCCCTGGCGTGAAAGGCGGTTACTTTCCAGTACCTCCGGTAGATTCTGCCCACGACATTCGTGCAGCAATGTGTTTAGTCATGGAAGAGATGGGTTTAGTAATAGAAGCGCATCACCATGAAGTTGCAACAGCTGGCCAGAACGAAATCGCTTGCGAATTCAACACGCTTGTTAAAAAAGCAGATGAAATTCAAATATACAAGTATGTGGTTCATAACGTAGCTCACGCGTATGGCCAAACAGCGACCTTTATGCCTAAGCCATTGGTAGGTGATAACGGTTCTGGTATGCACTGTCACCAATCTATCTCAAAAGATGGTAAAAACATCTTTGCGGGTGATAAGTATGCTGGCCTTTCTGAAGAAGCGCTTTTCTACATTGGCGGAATCATTAAGCATGCTCGCGCAATTAATGCATTTGCAAACGCATCAACGAACTCGTACAAGCGTCTTGTACCAGGGTTTGAAGCACCTGTAATGCTTGCCTACTCTGCACGTAACCGTTCTGCTTCTATCCGTATTCCTTACGTAACAAGCGATAAAGCTCGTCGTATTGAGGTTCGTTTCCCTGACCCTACTGCTAACCCATACCTTGCGTTTACAGCAATGCTTATGGCTGGCCTTGATGGGATCAAGAACAAAATCCATCCTGGCGATGCTATGGATAAAGATTTGTATGACCTTCCAGCAGAAGAAGCAGCTGAAATTCCAACGGTTGCTAGCTCACTAGAAATGGCGCTTGATGCGCTAGATAACGATCGTGACTTCCTAACGGAAGGCGGTGTTATGACTGATGACATGATTGATGCTTATATCAATTTGAAGTCTGAGGAAGTTACGACGCTTAACATGACGACTCACCCTGTAGAATTTGATATGTACTACAGCGTGTAACGCTCGCGTATAAAAACGTATACAAAAGCCCGCTTATGCGGGCTTTTTTTATTGCGCATGTTTAACTAGTATAGTTGTTAGGGTTTTCCTCGATGACAAGGCAAGGAGCGGTAATTGAAAACACATCGTCAGTTTTTATTCACAGTAGTACTGTTCATGCCATTGATAGGTTCAGCGCAGCAAGATAACACCTCTCAAACTGGGACTATCTATAAAGTACAACGAGAAGACGGTTCTATCGTCTATACAGACGTGCCCTCAGAGAATGCCCAGCCGCTAGAATTCGATGAAAAAACCCAAAACCAAGTCACTGCTATTCCCACCCCCACACCTGCTGTACCAACACGTGACAAAGCAAAACCCAGTTATAAGGTAACTATCGCATCCCCTGCCCCGGAAGCCACTATTCGTAACAACATGGGTAATATTACCATTCGTGCAACACAACCTGATTCGCCACGCGCAAGCCGATACCGCCTCGTGTTTGATGGGCAAGCTATCGAAACCAACAACTCCGGTCTTTTCCAGTTAAAAGGGGTTAATCGAGGTGCACATCAATTTAAGGTTGAGCTAACTGACAATAAGGGCAAGACTCTTGCATCGTCAGACGAACAAACACTGTTTTTGCATCAAGCTTCAGTGTTCATTAATCGTAATTAACGTTCAATCATAGCGCAGCGCCCGCACCATAGCGGTTCATAGAAAGACTCGCAGACTTTTATCTGGGCAGCCATTTCTGGGTAATGCGCTATAATGCACTATAATAGTGCAGAGGAGATGAGCTCGGATGCAATCGACCGAGTTAGAAACACAACATTTAATCAATAGCCTTAATGTTGCTCTAGTCATGGTAGATAGTGATCTCACGATTATTTATGCAAACCATGCGGGCGAGGCGCTTTTCGAAACGGGTAAGAAACAGCTTATCGGTCACTACCTTGCCGACTTTTTTTTACCCGACACAATAGAAACAACACGGCTAAAAGCGGCGCTGCGTAAGGGTGAAGACTTCACCGAAAACGAGATGCGGTTGAGCTTTAAAGACAACCGCAATGTGATGGTAGATTTAACCGTAACCAACGTACAAACGGACCAGGGTCCACGCCTGTTGTTTGAGGTAAAAACGATTGATCAACAAAAACGTATCTCTCGTGAAAACCTTCAAAACGCGCAACATTACGCGGCGAGAGAACTAATACGCGGGTTAGCACATGAAATTAAAAACCCGCTGGGTGGAATAAGAGGCGCTGCGCAACTCCTTGAAAAAGAGCTAAGTAGTGACTTAAAAGAATTTACTAAAATGATTATCGAGCAATCTGACCGACTTCGAAATTTGGTCGATAGGCTGCTTGGTCCAAACGCACTACCTCGGTTTGAAGTGACTAACGTACACCAAACCTTAGAGAGGGTGCGAAGTCTTATGCGATTTGATGCCGATACGCCCATTACAATTATCAGAGACTACGACCCAAGCATTCCCGAACTCGTGATCGACCCCGACATGATTCAGCAGGCTGTGCTTAATATCGTGCGCAATAGCGTTCAGGCACTCAACGAACATAAAACACCACACCCTCAAATTAAGTTAGTCACAAGAATAGAACGACAAATGACAATTCAAACGAAACGTCATTCGCTTATCGCAAGGATATCCGTTGTCGATAACGGCCCAGGCATACCCGCTGATGTGCGAGATACACTTTTTTACCCGATGGTAAGCACCAAACAATCGGGGAGCGGCTTAGGTTTATCAATTTCTCAAAATCTCATCCACCATCATGGCGGTAAAATAGACGTTGATAGTCACCCTGGCCATACCGAATTCACTATTTATATTCCTATAGAGCGCAAGGAGACAAGCGATGACGAATGAATCAATATGGATTGTCGATGATGATAGTTCTATTCGTTGGGTGCTTCAAAAAGCGTTGCAAGCTGCAAACATAAGCTGCTTATGCTTCGAAAACCCTCAAGATCTACTCTTGCAACTACAAAGTGGACAATCACCTGAAGTTATTATTTCAGATATCCGCATGCCTCAGATGGACGGCATGACACTGCTTAATGAAGTTCACAGCATAGACCCGTTAATGCCCGTGATCATTATGACCGCGCATTCGGATTTAGATAGTGCAGTCAATGCGTATCAAAAAGGCGCATTTGAGTACCTACCAAAACCGTTTGATATTGATGAAGCGGTCACGCTATCACAACGCGCATTAGCACACGCCAGAGAACAATCAAATACCCAACATGTTCAGCAAGACGAAAGCGTTACTGAAATCATTGGCGAAGCGCCAGCAATGCAAGAAGTATTTAGAGCTATAGGTCGATTGTCACGCTCCTCTATCAGCGTACTGATTAACGGACAATCTGGTACGGGAAAAGAATTGGTTGCACATGCACTACACCGACATAGCCCACGCTCAAGCAAGCCTTTTATTGCGTTAAATATGGCGGCGATACCTGCCGATTTAGTTGAATCTGAACTTTTCGGCCACGAAAAGGGCGCATTTACTGGCGCACAGAACGCGCGACAGGGGCGCTTTGAACAAGCAAACGGCGGCACATTATTCTTAGACGAAATTGGCGATATGCCCCTTGATGTTCAAACCCGGTTATTACGCGTGCTGGCCGATGGCCAATTTTATCGCGTGGGCGGTCATCAGTCGGTATCAGTTGATGTACGAATTATCGCTGCCACGCACCAGAACCTAGAACAGCGCGTTTCTGATGGTAAGTTCAGGGAAGATTTATTTCATCGTTTAAATGTTATTCGCGTGCACATCCCTTCCCTCTCAGAACGCCGCGAAGATATCCCCCTTCTCGCGCGCCACTTTTTACGTCGCGCCGCAAAAGAGCTTGATGTTGAGGCAAAGTCGTTAAGCAAAGATGCAGAAAAGGTTATGGCACAACTGGCATGGCCCGGTAACGTAAGACAGCTAGAAAATGTGTGTAGATGGCTCACCGTCATGGCAAGCGGACAAGAAGTGCTCGCTAGCGATTTACCACCTGAAATTCACAACGAGGGCAGCATTGAGCGTGCAGCCAGCGAAGCAGGCGACTGGCCTGAGCTTCTCGCGTCGTGGACCGACAAGCAATTGCGTGATGGCAAGCACGACATCTTGAACGATGCGATGCACACGTTTGAAAAAATCATGTTAGAACGAGCGCTACATCATACCCATGGACATAAGCAAGATGCGGCAAAACGTCTTGGCTGGGGAAGAAATACGTTAACCAGAAAGTTAAAAGAACTCGATATAAACTGAAGAATAATAAGCCCGTTTGCCGCGGGCTTTTTTATAAACAATTTTTTTCGTACTTTTGCTATAGTTTAATTATTAAGCCCATTGAAGTGCGCAGCTCATGTTTGAACAACACGGTAATTTTAACGTTTTTGTCGTGAATAACACGATTACGTTAACGCTAGAAGGGGCTTGGAATGTTGAAACGTCGCTCGCCTATCAACAAGAAATACGAGAGAAAGCCCGCCATCTTAAAGGCTCACCTTTTGGTGTTCTTACCCTTTTAAACGACTGGGAGTTGTGTACACCTGAATGCGAAAAAGTGCTGGTAGAAATTGTCCAAACCGCCATCTCTTGGGGAATGCAAAAGGAGGCCGTTGTCAACGATACTGGCGCTGCCAAGCTTTTACTGTTTGAAAAACACAAACACCTTCACATAAATGATTGTAAAGAAGAGCACTTTCACCGCAGAATTTTTAGCCAGAAAAGTGATGCGGTCAGTTGGCTGGCAAGCGCAGGGTTTCACCTCGACGATACCTGAAACCTGCCCCTCTTACCCCTTGCAAAATCATTAGCATGGTAACGACATGTTATGCCGCACACACTTAATGCCCCATTCGAAATAGGCTAGTCATCCCCTGATTAAAGTGACGTACCCATTTCATGCTGAATTGCCCCTTTGCGCTGCGGTTTATTTCAATTACCGCTTCTTTCTTGGATAACGGTTCACCTTCAGTGTGGGCTCTTGAATGTGTCATTGCATCATACGTATCAACAATAGCAAGAAGCTTAGCGCCTTCACAAATATCTTCTTCTTTAATCCCGAGAGGATAACCAGTCCCATCGGTTCTTTCATGGTGCTGCATAACAATCTTTCTGGCCATGTCCCACTGATCAAGATGCTCTAGTAATCGTGCACTCTTATAAACATGAGACCGCATTAAATTAAATTCAATATCCGAAAGCGCATCGCCTTTGTGTAGAATTTTAAGCGGCATAAAAGCCATACCGAAGTCATGAACATAACTAGCTACGGCTAATTGGTCTTCTTCTATTGGGTTGCCTGCAATATCATTAATATACATTGCTAATTTAGCAATCCTATCGCCACGGCCTCCCCAGTAATCAGAACGTCGCTCGATGGTCTGCATTAGGTCGCGAAAAAAGAGTACATCTAACTTTTTCTCACTACTCATATCCTTTGGAATACCGGTCGTAGCGAGTGTGGGTGGTTTTATTTGAATGCTTTCAGGATTATCTTCATTCATAACCACATCTAAAGCAGGATTTAGCAATAATACGGCTTCGGTAAGCAATTTTTCATGATCGCTCCCGTTGTCAGGCGTAATACGGCTTATTGCCATGACGAGTTGACTGTGCAGCGTATCGTCATAGTCGGCTTTACCCTGTGCCATCACACCTTCCACAAACGCTTTCACTCTGTCCATCGTTAGCAACACAAGATCACTCATGGTGCTTGTGTAAGACACTTGCCCTTTTCTAAGAAAGTCGAGTAAGTCTTCTACATGCTGGAGAAGCGGAATCATGGGACTGAAGTTAACTAACCCCAAATCCCCTTTTATTGTGTGGATAGAACGAAATAACGCACGCTGTAACTCGTTGTCCTCAGGACGTAATTCGAGTTCAATCAAGGTCTGCTCACTCGACTCATAAAGTTCGTTTATTTCTTCCATTAAGTCAGAAAGAATATCTTCTTCGAGATCGTCAGGGACAAATGTCTGCATTGATAAATACCAGTAGTTAATACGTTATTTTGCCTACGTTTTTGTGTAATGCGGGGGCGGCAAATTTTTTATATAACGATGAGTATCGTACATTCCAGCAATTTTTGAAATCTATGATGTGAAAACCGCTTTATTTTCTACCCTTCTTACCTCGTTTTTATCGGCAACGACGATAAAAACTACATGAAAAAGTGAAATCATCTATAATCCTAATCTCATCGGACAAGTGTACGCTGAAACTTATTCTATACTTCGCCCGTCATTTTTTTACAGGAGCCACTTTGATAGCTTTATTTCGCGTTCCCACGCTCTTTTTATCGTTTCTCTTTATAAATATCGCATTGCTTTTGATATGCGTTTTTCGCCCGTTTCACAAAGATAACGTGCATGCAGCAGGACGCCTTTATTCATTAATGGCAAAAATTGTAGGCCTAAAAATTGTTATTCAAAAAGACCCGCGCGTTAAAATCAATGAGCCTTATGTTTTTATTGCCAACCATCAAAACAGCTTTGATGTAATAACGATTTGCAAAGCGGCGCTTCCTGGCGTGGTCACCATAGGTAAGAAAAGCCTTAAGTGGATCCCCATCTTCGGGCAAATTTATTGGCTGTCTGGCAACATTATGATTGACCGTAAAAATTCAGGAAAGGCAAGAAATACGCTTGATATTGCAGCACAGCGCATTGCGAAAAAGCGAACGTCAGTGTGGTTATTCCCAGAAGGGACAAGAAGCTATGGACGAGGAATACTTCCTTTCAAACAAGGCGCTTTCAGACTTGCAAAGTCAACGAATGAACCCATCGTCATGGTTACCGCAAGCAACCTTCATAAAAAGGTAAAATGGAACCGTTGGGATAATGGTGTATTACTTATCGATATTGCGGCGCCAGAAGCCCTTACCGATGAGAAGTCCATAAAAGAATGGATGGGTTATTTTAATCAAAAAATGGCACATAAGTTTGAATCTCTTGATGCGCAGGTCGCTGAATTAGAGAAAAGTAGGTAAACTTGCTGCATCAACTATATTCGAGATACTTATGACACAATTTGAAGAAAGAGAAGAGTGGTATGCTTTCAATCAAGAGACGATTGAAGCGCTGCTCGAAGATGGCAGCGAAGCAGATGCCGATTACACTATCGAACACCACTTCGCGAGCAGCGATTTTGATAAACTAGAAAAAGCCGCGGTCGATGCATTTAAAGCTGGATTCGAGGTAACCGATGCAGAAGAACTAATGTTAGATGATGGCGGTACCGTATTTTGTTTCGACGCCATTATCGAGCGTAAATTAGAGCAAGAGCAACTTGATAAAGACACCGATGCTCTATTGAAAATAGCCGATAAGCAAGACGTACAATACGATGGTTGGGGCACCTACTTCATGCCTCGCGGCGATGATGAAGACGAGTACGAAAGCGAATACCTCGACGATTAATTAGCAACAACGCCGTTCCATTAAGAAACGCTTCAGCTTTTGTTCATCTTTTCCAGTCAATAATGGCGTTGTCATTTTGATTGGAAAAGGATGTATCATGAAAGCGTTACGCACACATTCAGTACTCACTCCCCTACTACTTAGCTTTGTTGCGCTGTGCGCATCAGCCTTCGCCTTCGCCAGCAATAGTAAAGAAAACGTTTCGGTGGTAGCGAAGGAGTATCGTCATGACGTTGCTTACGTACCCGCGAACGTATTACCTGCAACTGCATTGACCGCCAATGAAGATAAACAAGCACTGCGAAAGCAACAGCACAGTAATGTTGTTAAGTCGTTCAGCAGTACCTCTGTGGTTAACGATCCTGATTATTGGATTTACGACAGTTGGGTAACGCTTGATACAGACATTGATTACGACGGCTACTTTTCAGCCTTTACCGTTGAATTTGATGCCGATACTATTTTTTCAAATGTGCCGGTATACGCCGTTATCTACCTCGGCCAGAACGAGCGTTATCAAAGTATTCATGTTACTTCTGAATTTTCGCTTTATGGTGATGATTCTACCGATGGGTTTGTCGTTGAGAGTGCCTTGATATCCGGGTTTCCTTCTGGGGATTACGATATTCTTATCGAACTATATGATGCATATACTGATGAGCTTGTTGCTTTTTCAGATGCCTACGATGATGCTGACCTCAGTTACGTAAGCTTAGAAAGTAATAACTACGAATACGTGGTAGAGGACACAGTGATCGTTGTTGAGGAGTACGGCGGTGCAACAAGTCTCTTTACAATATTGAGCCTAGGGTTGTTTATGTTTGTTCGCCGTTTTAAACATTAGATATTAAAAGCGGTAACATAAGGAGTAAACACAGGGTTTACTCCTTATATTTTTGTATTCGCTTCAATGCCGAGCTATAAGCATGCTCACATCATCAATGCCCTTCCTTCACAGCTCATCAACCAATTCATTCATTGCACGTACCCCTATTTGTTTAAATTGTCCTTTTATTGGACATATTATCGAATTACTTTGGTGAACATTTGGTAAGGGTACTGATTTAGTGCCACACTAAGTACTTAGCGAATATATGGGTAGTAGTGTGAAAATAGAAAAGGCAGATAATTCCCCCTCAAATGTGCCTCGGCGCAGTTTTATAAAGCGCGTATCAGCTTGGACCATTACCGCGGGCGTAACGCCGTTCGCAATCGGAAAGCCCAAACCCACACTTCGTGTATTGGGTACACACGTTACCCTTCAAGAGACGCTGCGCATTCGGGCAATGGAAGATTTAGGGATAAACATCCAATTTGAGCCAGGTGGCAGTGCGGCCATACTTCAAAAAGCATCAACTAATCCATCGACATTCGACTTATACGAACAATGGTCAAACAGTATTAATATTCTTTGGCGCTCACGGGCTATTCAACCGATAGAAAAAAAACGACTTTTATATTGGGATGAAATTAATGACCTGACCAAAACCGGTAAGGTTGCACCGCAAGCGAAGCTGGGGGCTGGTGATGCGCCACACAAAATATTGCACGTACAGCAAGACGGTACCCTAAATGCTGGGCACACCGAGGCTATCAGTTTCTTACCGTATGTTCACAATGTTGACTCGTTTGGTTATAACACCTCTGAATTACCCAATAAATTGACAGAGCAGGAAGAAAGTTGGGGGTGGTTACTCGACAGCCATTTCTCCGGCAATGTAAGTATTGTTAATGACCCAACGATTGGCCTATTTGACCTCGCCCTTGCGGCCCAAGCCAAAGGGTATATTGAATTCAACGATATTGGTGCAATTACCCGGCAAGAACTCGATGACCTGTTCAGTGTGTTAATTGAATTGTCCCAACTCAATCATTTTAATGGCTTTTGGACATCTGTACCCGAGTCAGTCGCATTTATGAAAACCGGGCGAGTTACCATAGAAAGTATGTTTTCTCCTGCGGTATCTATGCTGAATGGTCAAGGCATTCCCGTGCGGTTTGCAGCACCAAAAGAAGGCTATCGAGGATGGCATGGCGTGATGTGCCTCTCTGCTATGACCGCAGGCAGGAGCAAAGATGTCGCTTACGAATACATGAACTGGTGGCTATCTGGCTGGCCCGGCGCTTTTGTTGCTAAACAAGGTTATTATATCTCAAACCCAGAACGCTCCAGACAATATTTAACAAAGAACGAATGGGACTTTTGGTATGCGGGAAAACCTGCATCGAAAGCGCTGCGCGGCACTGATGGCAAAATCGTTGTCAATGCAGGACAGCAACGAAGTGGTGGTAGTTATGAAAATAGGTTTAGTAATGTTGCCGTTTGGAATACCGTAATGCCAACCTATGAATACAGCTTACAAAAGTGGTATGAATTTATAACGTCTTAATAACCGGAATCGCTGACGCCAATGCTTTCATCAATTAGAGTACAATTAGTGCTTGTTCTTTTTGCGCTTGTCGCCCTCCTATTAGGGCAAAGCTTTATTGCAAGAGAAAACCAAGCAGTATTAAGCAGTGGCATCACGTCTATTAGTAAATCTGTGATCGATTTAAGTCTTGTAGAAGAATTGGAACGAGACGTCATCGACTTACAGCGCAATGTGCTGATATTTAAGGAAAGTGCTAGCTCTTCCGCCGTTACACGTTTTGAACGACTCATGCTTTCAATAACCAACAAGCTTGATTTGCTAGAATCAACGGACCGTGTCAAAAAGACTTTTAGCGACCCTCTCATCATCAGCCGCATGCGCGATCATCTCACATCTTATCAAGAAAACTTCAAGCAAGTCGTAGATGCAAGAGCTGAACGAGACAATTTAATTCTTGATGGCTCGCTTCCAGATATTATTGCGCTAAAGCGCTACCTTGATAAAGCAAACAATAACAGTGAGATTTCTGACGATACGTTAGCCCAAATGTATCCACATATTCTGCGAGCAGAGAACGCTGTGCTTAGCTATTTAATTAACCCCGAAATGTCTTTGATAGACACATTTAGTAAAGCCATTGCTGATATAGACAATATCAGCCGTTCAAATGCTGCAATAGCCACACGCACATCCCGTTTATTAGACCGCGCTAACTCTGATTTTTTTCGACTAACGCAGATAACGCAAGGGAATCTTTTTTTAGTTAATGTTGTTATGGCTGGCTCGGCTAACGAGGTTCTGTACCTTAGCGGAGAGCTGGCTAACTTTGTGACACAGAGCACCAATACCGTCGCATCGCAAACCAATACCCTTGCTGACGAAACACAAACAAGCCAAGAAGTCTTTTCCCTCATTGCTATTGCATTGTCTCTTCTGGCGGCCGCTTATACCGTTTACCGGGTATTAGGCCCTATTCAAAATATCACCGAGGTGTTTAACGCATTATCTGAAGGGGCTGATGTCAGAGAGCTTGCTGTAAGTGAGCGCCGAGATGAAATAGGTAAACTGGCCAAAGCCGCATTAATATTCAGCGCAAAAAACCGCCAAACTCAACGACTTCTGCACGAAGCCACCGAAATGAATACAAAACTAGAAAATCTTAACCAAGCGTTAAGGGAAGCGAAGCAAAAAGCGGAACAAGCAACAGCATCAAAAAGTATGTTCTTGGCCAATATGAGTCATGAAATACGCACCCCTATGAATGGTATAGTGGGCCTTATCGAACTGGCGCAGAAACAGCCTATTAACGATACCGTTCGAGAGTACCTAGTGAAAGCCGCCTACTCTAGCCAAATATTAATGAGTGTTATCAATGATATTTTAGACTTTTCCAAAATAGAGGCGGGAGAGTTAGCAATAGAGGAAGTAAATTTCTCATTGCATTCGCTGTTTGACAACCTAATTGCCGTTATCGCTCTGCGGGCGAAAGAGAAAAATTTATCAGTCCGTTTCTCTGTATCGCCGAATATTCCTGTACTAGTGATTGGAGACCCATTGAGACTCGCACAAATCATTATGAACATTGGGAGCAACGCAGTTAAATTTACCGAAGAAGGAAGTATTCATATCCATTTCGACGGCACGTTTCAAAAAGAAGGGACCGTTGTTGACGTTGTGATGACTGTGAAAGATACCGGCATAGGGATGAACGAGGAGCAACTTTCACGTATTTTCAAACCGTTCACGCAAGCAGATGGCTCAACCAATCGTCGGTATGGTGGCACCGGGCTTGGCCTTGCCATTGTACAACAGTTAGCACACATGATGTGTGGGAAGGTATCCATTGCATCAACACAAGGCAAAGGCACCACCTTTACAGTCACGCTTCCGTTAAAAGTTCGTGAAGGGCAAGTGGGAATTCTTGGAGGGCTTTCTAACATTTCTACAGTGGGATTATATGTCAGCGACGCCCCCCTACTCCCCGCCGCTTATTGCCATCAAATCGGGTTTTCGTCCGAACAGACCATGACGATTAGTGAAGCAAAACAAAAGGGGGAGCTGCCTGAAATTATACTCTTCGACATTCCAACTTTTAGCACCTTTAGGCAACATATTCATTGGTTAAAAGCGCTCAAAGAGCAAGGCAAAAAAATAGGCTTAATTTGCGATACGGTTGGTGATGCATTAGAAGAAAAATACAGAGCACTGTGGAATGGTCCGCTCATCATCCACCCTTTTACCCCCTTCCAGTTTAAAGCGTTTGTAATGACATTAGCCAATGAAAAACCTTCACCAACGCCACCGTCTCGCCTCCCCTTATTTGACGACACCAAGCTGGAAGGCCACGTTCTTCTTGTAGAGGATAACAACATAAACCAACTTGTTAGTGGCGAAATGTTAACCTCACTTGGCTTGACGTTTGATATTGCACAAGACGGTATTCAAGCAGTACAAAAAGTAAAAAATGCACCGCATTACGACCTTGTGCTGATGGATGTTCAAATGCCGTTGATGGATGGATATCAAGCCACTAAGACACTAAGAGAGCAAGGCATCACCGCATTACCTATCGTTGGTTTATCTGCTAACGCGATGAAGGAGGACGAAGAAAGCGCCCTAGACGCGGGTATGAATGGCTACCTTACGAAACCCATAAAACGTAACGCATTAGTTAGCACCCTACGACAATTTTTGAATGAGCAATAAAAAAGGCCACTTGCGTGGCCTTTTTTATTTTACTCATGTTTATAACGCGGCAATGGTGTCGTACTGCGCTTTTAACTTCGCAAGCGCTTTTTCACCCTCGTCTAGCTTGGCCCGTTCTTTCTCAATCACGGCATCTGGTGCATTGCTTACAAACTTATCATTACTAAGTTTTCCACGTGTACGAGAAACGTCTTTGTCTACTTTGTCCATGGCTTTGGTGATACGAGCAAGCTCTGCATCTTTGTCGATAAGACCTGCCATCGGTATCAAAATTTCCATTTCACCTACTAGTGCTGTCGCACTCGCTGGCGCCTCTTCACCCTCTTTAAGAATAGTTACCGTCTCTAACTTAGATAACTTATCTAAGAAGGCTTTGGCAGCCTCTAAGCGGCGACTGTCTTCTGCACTTACATTTTTAAGTAAGGCGTTAAGCGGCTTGTTTGGAGAAATATCCATTTCTCCACGGATATTACGAATACCCACGATAAACTTCTTCACCCATTCAATATCGGCAAGCACTTGTTCATCTTGCTTAGCGGTATCTTGAACTGGGAACGCTTGAACCATAATGCTCGCACTGTCTTCAACTTGAAGTGTGCTCAATGGCACAACTCGCTGCCAAATCGTATCAGTAATAAATGGCATTAGCGGGTGTAGTAAACGTAGTAAGTTTTCTAATACGTTAATTAACGTATGACGTGTGCCACGCTTTTCAGCGTCGCTACTGGCATCGTTGCTAAGCACAGGTTTAGTCAGTTCTAAGTACCAATCGCAGAATTGGTTCCAGGTAAACTCATAAACAATATGTGCAGCAATGTCGAAACGGTAGTCTTCTAATGCTTTTTCAAACTCAACTAACGTTTGTTGGAACTTAGCCCAAATCCAGCGATCAGCAATACTCAATACCATGTCGCCGCCATCACGGCCCGTATCATGCTCTTCTGTGTTCATTAGTACGAAACGCGATGCATTCCAAATCTTGTTACAGAAGTTACGGTAACCTTCAACGCGGGCCATATCAAAGTTGATATCACGGCTAGTTGACGCCATGGCCGCGAAGGTAAACCGAAGTGCATCAGTCCCATAAGCATGAATACCATCAGGGAATTGTTTACGGGTACGCTTCTCAATTTTTTCAGCTAGCTTTGGCTGCATCATGCCTGATGTACGCTTTTTCACTAGCGTTTCTAGGTCAATACCGTCGATGAGATCGATAGGGTCAAGTACGTTCCCTTTCGACTTAGACATTTTATCGCCATTCTCATCTCGGATAAGCCCAGTTATGTAAATGTCTTTAAACGGAATTTGGCCAGTAAATTTCTTCGTCATCATGATCATTCTGGCTACCCAGAAGAAAATGATATCGAAACCTGTTACCAATACTGATGAAGGTAAAAAGGTTTCTAGCTCAGGCGTTTTTTCAGGCCAGCCCATGGTCGCGAACGGCCATAACGCTGATGAGAACCATGTATCGAGCACATCGTCATCTTGACGAAGAGCGATATCGCCACCCAAGCTGTTTTTAGCACGCACTTCTGCTTCAGTACGGCCCACGTAAATGTTGCCGTTGTCGTCGTACCAAGCAGGGATTCGGTGTCCCCACCATAGCTGGCGCGAAATACACCAGTCTTGGATGTTGTGCATCCACTGATAATACGTTTTGTTCCAGTTTTCTGGCACAAAACGAATCTCGCCGCTTTCAACTGCTTCAATCGCAGGCTTAGCGAGAGACTCAACCGCAACATACCACTGGTCAGTAAGGTAAGGTTCGATAACCGCGCCAGTTCTATCGCCGCGAGGCACTTTAAGCTTATGCGGTTCAATTTTAACTAATGCGCCTTGCGCGTCTAAATCAGCAACAATTTGTTTACGCGCATCGAAGCGATCTAAACCGCGATAAGCCTCTGGCGACTCATCGTTAATTTTCGCATCGTCGGTCAATATGTTAATCATGGGAAGGCTATGACGCTTGCCCATATCGTAGTCGTTAAAGTCGTGAGCTGGGGTAATTTTAACGCAGCCTGTACCAAATTCTTGATCAACATAGTCATCGGCAATCACTGGGATTAGACGGCCTGTAATAGGCAGTTTAATGTCTTTACCAATGTAAGCTTGATAACGTTCGTCGTCTGGATGCACCGCAACCGCGGTATCGCCTAGCATGGTTTCAGGACGCGTTGTGGCGACGACTAACTCTCCACTGCCATCGGCAAGTGGGTAGCGCATATGCCACATGTGGCCATCTTCTTCTTCATTCAGTACTTCTAAATCGGATACTGCGGTGTGCAATACTGGGTCCCAGTTAACCAAACGTTTACCGCGGTAAATTAAGCCCTCTTCGTGAAGCTTCACAAACGTTTCGGTTACCGCTTCAGACAATTTGTCGTCCATGGTAAACACTTCACGTGACCAATCTGGTGAAGTCCCTAGTCGGCGCATTTGCCCGGTGATAGTGCCACCGCTATGTTCTTTCCATTCCCAAACTTTCTTAATAAAGTCTTCGCGACCTAAATCATGACGGGTTTTACCTTCGGCATTTAACTGGCGCTCAACCACCATTTGGGTTGCAATACCTGCATGGTCAGTACCGACTTGCCATAAGGTATTATCACCCTTCATGCGGCGATAACGGGTTAGCGCATCCATGATGGTCTGCTGAAAACCGTGCCCCATATGAAGGCTGCCGGTTACGTTAGGCGGTGGAAGCAGAATACAATACGGGTCGCCACTGCCAGACGCTTTAAACAAGCCCGAGTTTTCCCATTTTTCATAGCATTGTTGCTCAATGGACTGTGGTTCGAAGGTTTTATCCATTACTTAACTTACTCTCGTGTAGAAGCCAGATGATTATTCACGTTAGGCAGATTTAAACTGCATCGCGCACCCAGCTTGCTGATAGTTTTTATAACGTACCCGAGCGGCCTGTTTGGCATTGTCGTCTACGGGTACAAAATCGATGATTTGGCGGTGTTGATTGGGCGATGGCACCATACCTGAGCCCACATTCACTACCATTTGGCGTCGAGCAACCTGCTCGGGTTGCCAACATATCTCTACTGGCGTGCCCACTTGAGGCCCTTCACCAAAAAGGTTATGCGGTACAAAACGTTCTGCAGGAAGTTGCCACAATAATTCATCAACCTCTTCAGCTTGCGCTTGTGTATCGCACAGCACGCTAATTTTTTGTTTATTAGCAAACGCTGTAGCAATGACTTCGCTAGCGCGGACAGCAACGCCATTGTCGCTGTCTACAAGTTGGTAAAATATAACTTGTGGCATAACGTCTTAGTCCTCTAGCTTTATGCCAGCTCGATTCATTAAGAATTGAGAAAGCATAGGCACAGGACGGCCGGTTGCGCCTTTATTCTTTCCACTGCGCCATGCTGTACCAGCGATGTCCAAATGGGCCCAGTTGTACTTCTTAGTAAAGCGAGATAAGAAACAACCTGCGGTAATACTACCTGCTGGACGGCCGCCAAGGTTCGTCATATCGGCAAACGGGCTTTCGAGAAGTTCTTGGTAGTCGTCCCACAACGGCAAGCGCCACGCACGGTCAGAGCTTTGTTCTGAGGCATTAAGCAGTTCATGAGCAAGCGGGTTGTGCGTACTCATTACTGCCGTTGCGTGATGGCCAAGTGCAATGATGCATGCGCCAGTTAACGTTGCAACATCAACCACCAGCTCAGGTTCGTAACGCTCTACGTAAGTCAACGCATCACACAATACCAAACGCCCCTCTGCATCAGTATTTAGTACTTCAACAGTTTGACCAGACATTGTCGTAAGGATGTCGCCTGGACGATATGCTTTACCGTCAGGCATGTTTTCACAGCCTGCTAATATACCAATAACGTTAATTGGCAAATTCAGCGCTGCAACAGTATGCATGGTGCCCAGCACGCTTGCCGCACCGCCCATGTCATACTTCATTTCATCCATACCTTCGCCGGGCTTAATCGAAATCCCTCCCGCGTCGAAAGTCAGGCCCTTACCAACCAACACAATCGGCGCTTGCTCTGCGGGACCGCCACGATGATGCATAATACTCATCATACTTTCATTATCTGAGCCACGTCCTACGGCCAAATAAGCTTGCATTCCTAGCTCTGCCATTTGCGTTTCATCAACCACTTCAGCGGTGATGCTGTCGTATTGGCTGGCCAATGATTGCGCTTGCTTCCACAAATACTCAGGGTTACAAATATTAGGCGGCATGTTGGCAACATCTTTCGTTACTTTTGCACCACGAGACACCGCCAGACCATGCTCAACCGCTCTTTCGCCAACCGTAAGCTCGCGGCGCGTTGGCACGTTGAAAACCATCTTACGCAGCGGACGTCGTGGTTCGCCTTTTTTAGTTTTCAATTGCAGGAATGTGTACAGAGAGTCTTCCGTCGCTTCTACCGCTTGGCGAACTTTCCAATAGGTATCACGCCCTTTAACGTGAAGCTCGGTAAGGAAACATACCGCTTCCATAGACCCCGTTTCATTTAATGTTTGAATCGTTTTAGCAATGATTTGCTTATACTGGCGCTCGTCTAGCTCGCGCTCTTTTCCGCAACCGACAAGAAGCACACGCTCGCTAAGCACATTAGGTACATGGTGCAGTAGCAACATTTGCCCTGCTTTACCTTCTAGGTCACCACGGCGAAGTAGATTACTAATATATCCTTCACTAATTTCATCTAACTGCTCTGCGACAGCGGTAAGACGACGCGGCTCAAAAACACCGACAACAATACACGCACTTCGCTGCTTTTCTGGGCTGCCACTTTTTACACTAAACTCCACGATATCACCTCGCTTTTCGTCGTTTAAGGTTCGCACGATGACTAAAATCACGTAACGTTTCGCGCTGCTTTATGTTTTAATACGCAGTATAACTTGTATGTTTACTGCAAAAAACGCGTTCATACCCTTGGTTTAGGGTGCTTTTAGCGTTGCGACATCATGCAAATATTTTTTATGATTGCAGGCAAAACTTATAAAAACGATAAGTTTACTCAAAATTGTGGTTTCTTTCACTATAAATCCTAATTTTCCGGAAGGACTTTGATGCTGATATTCCGCTATTTACTAAAGGAGACGCTGAAATCTCAGTTAGCGATCTTCTTTATCTTAATGGCTATTTTTGTCACTTTACGATTTGTTCGCGTTCTTGGCGATGCGTCAGACGGTGACATTCCCGCTGGACTAGTACTTGGCTTTCTTGGACTGTATGCGCCGATATTAGCGTCACTCGTGCTGCCTATTAGCGCCTATTTAGGCATCATGCTCGCGCATGGACGCCTCTACGTTGATAGTGAAATGACCGTCATGCGAGCATGTGGGATCAGCGAGTGGTACATCACCCGTGTAATGCTATTTTTGTCCCTCATTATCATGGTGTTCACTGGCGTAATAACACTCTACTTTGCTCCATTAGCAGCAGATAGTGAGTACCAACTACGCGAAAAGGCGAGAAGCGAAGCGGGCTTATCTGCAATTATGCCAGGAAGATTTCAACAAACTGGAAACGAAAAAGCAGTCATTTTTGTACACGACATTGATACTAACGACCAGTTACGCAGGGTCTTTCTTTCTCAAACGCAAGGTGACAAAGAGAACAGTAAACTGCGCGTAGTTTATGCACAGGCAGGCGATGTTGCTACGAACCCAGATGGTACCCGAAACCTCATATTAAGAGAGGGAGTGCAGTATGAAGGTGAACAATCTCAAAAGAGTTTTCGGAAAGTAGAGTTTGATGAATACCAAATTCAGATTGCCGATAAACCGCCAGAACAAAGCCGAAGAAAAGTGAGTTCTTTACCGACAGCAGAGCTGTGGGAAGACGACACCATCGAGGCAAATGTTGAGTTGCAATGGCGGATTGCTATTCCCCTTTCAATTCCATTTTTGGTACTTATTGCGGTTCCGCTTAGTGCGGTGGACCCTCGGCAAGGTCGCTTTGGCAAAATGTTTCCAGCCATTCTTTTATACCTAGGATATTTTTTACTGCTATTAGCGAGTCGCAGAGTACTTGAAGACGGAAAAATCCCAATTCAATTGGGGTTATGGTGGGTGCATGCCGTTATGCTTGTTATCGGCATTACGCTGATTGCTAGAGACCGTAAAACAGGCACGCAATTCCGTGCTTGGATATTGGGGAAAAAATAGATGTTTAAGATCCTCGATTTATACATAGCGCGCACTTTACTGGGCACCATTACCGTCACGCTGTCGGTATTAATTGGTTTAAGCGCGTTAATAAAATTTGTTGAACAGCTTCGAAAGATTGGCGAAGGCAACTACGATATGGTAATTGCATTCGTTTATGTACTGCTTAGCCTACCTCGTGATTTAGAGCAGTTTTTCCCCATGGCCACGTTACTCGGCGGTCTGATAGGAATGGGTGTGCTTGCCAGTAACAGTGAGCTTGTGGTTATGCAAGCTGCCGGCATGAGCCGTTGGAATATTATTACCTCGGCAATGAAGTCTGCGGTAGTAATGATTCTGTTGGTCATGGCAGTTGGCGAATGGGTAACGCCATTTAGTGAATCAAAAGCAAAAGAAATTCGCACCGAAGCAATATCCGGAGGAAGCTTATTTTCTTCAGACCAAATTGTTTGGGCGAAAGACGGGGAACACTTCGTAAGTATCGACGAAGTTATAAGCCAGAACGAGCTTCAAGATATTAATATCTTTAACTTTGACGATAGTTTAGCGCTAGAGAGCATCACCTACGCTCGACGGGGTATATATGAAGACAATGGTTGGTGGCTTAACAATGTTGAAATTACGACATTTACTGACACACAAGTTGATATTGAACGCGCTGACAGGCGTCGTTGGAATTCAACATTAACCCCTGACAAGCTCGGAATTGTTGCGGTTAAGCCAGAAGCACTGTCTATTACTGGCCTCATTGATTACGTTAAGTATTTAGAAAGTAACGACCAAGACCCTTCTCGTTACGAATTAGCGCTGTGGCGAAAGATACTGCAGCCGGTGTCGGTAGGCGTAATGTTATTAATGGCATTATCGTTTATTTTTGGCCCGCTTCGAAGTGTTACCATGGGCGCTAGGGTGATTATGGGTGTACTTACGGGCTTCGGCTTTTTTATTCTTAACGAAGTGTTTGGGCCAGTGAGTTTAGTTTACCAATTACCCCCTGTGTTGGGCGCGTTATTACCTAGCCTGCTTTTTGCGGCTGTTGCGGCAGTCATGCTTCGCAAGTAACGCTTATCACATTATAGAGGCAACTTGCCTCTATAATGCTTGCAGAACGGCTACCATTGTTTGTGGTCGTTAGCCTCTTTGCTTAGCCTGAGCACCTCGGTTTTCGCAAGCCTATCTTGTAACGATTGCTTATTTTTAAAGTCGATTAACACAAGTAACGTCCCCAATCCTCCCAACGAACTAATTAGGCGAATAAACAGTCGCGACCACGTCATGGGCTCATCAATGGTACTATAAATTCTTAACCGCCATGCTCGCATGCCCAACGTTTGCCCTCCGCGACGCCAAAACCACAAAAAGAAGCCAATAACCCACGCCCCTACCCACAACTGAATGACAAGCTTATAGGTAAATGACGCTTGAATTAAATCCGCTGGGTCGCTGTAGCCTTGCAAATCTAACCCACCACTTTTTAACAAGATCATGAGTGTCACTATCATCACCATCGCGGCACACATTCCTACTGCGGTAGCCACCAGCGTGTCATAGATCATCGCTAACAAACGTCTAAAAAAGCTGGCGCGCTCACCCACGTCATTATTCGCGTTTACCTCAGCTTGCTCTACTGCAACGGCTTTTGCCTTTTGCTTTTTTCTTTGCGAGCGCGTATTTGTTTTTGGTGTATTACTCACGAAACAACCTTTCTTTACTAATATGCCGACAGTGTGCCACAGCGCGCGGTGTGCATAAATCTTTAAACGGTGACAATCAGTTTAAATTTTTATTATTGCTAACCCTGTTTGTATTTTTTCACTAATACCGCGACATCTTCGACTCGCGTGCTATGGTAATCATTATGTAAAGACATAATAAACTTTTTGTGTGTGCATCCAATATGCCAACTGCATCGTTTAGCTTTAGGAACATGCGTTATTACAGAGCAAAACCCTGTTGCTTTATAAATACGCTTATAAAAAATGGCCAGTAGAGTAAGGAGCCATAATGGAACACGAAACCCTGTTTCCGTTGCTTTGCAAGACAGCAAACGGTGACAAACAAGCGTTTGAAGCGCTTTATCAGACAACAAGCTCACAGCTTTATGCCGTCGCGCTTAAGTTGCTAAAACGGCCTGACCTTGCCGATGAAGCCACCCAAGATGCCTATATCAAAATTTGGCATAACGCGGGCAACTACCAACGAAATAAAGGCACGGTATTAACATGGATGGTGAGTATTGTTCGTTATCGAGCACTCGATCTGATGCGATATCATAATGTGCGCAAAGAGGTAGAACTTGGCGATGATGATGTTGGCACCACCGACACATTTAACGCACAACCATTAGGCGCTGAACAAGCAAAGCTTGATGCCTGTTTAGATGAGCTAGAGGGGCCGCAACGACAGGCTATCCACCTAGCCTATATAAACGGGCTTTCTCACCAAGAAGTCGTAGGGTACTTATCGTCGCCGCTTGGCACCATTAAAAGTTGGATAAGACGAGGGCTCCAAAGCCTTCAGAGGTGTTTATCGCTATGAATTATTTAAAAGAGGAACGATTAAATGCGCTCGCCGCCGAATACGTTATCGGCACGCTGCGTGGAAAGGCACGAATTCGCTATCAAAAGCTAATGATGCAATACCAGGCCGTTAGCGATGCTACCGCGCAGTGGGAACAATACCTTGCCGGTTTCAATGATACGGTTACCCCGGTCGCCCCACCACACATTGTGTGGAAAACAATACAGCGACGACTAGGGCATAGTGAGGAAAGCGCTACACCATCAGCGCAGGTGATTGAATTTGAACAAGCCAAAGGCGCGCGCTGGAAAGGGGTATCGATGCTATCAACCGCAGCAGCCTTAGTGCTCGCCGTATTGCTGGTCATGATGCAGCCTGCTCCAGTTGAAGATGTTTCCCATATTGCTGTGGTAAACAACACTGATAATACACCGCTATGGGTGATTGAAGTCTCATCGAGCACACTAGAAGTAAAAGCAACAACAGCCTTTACGGCGTTGAACGATAAAGACTATGAGCTATGGATGGTACCGGCGAATGGGCAAGCGCCAATATCACTTGGGCTACTCCCTGAACTTGGCGGCCTGGCAAAGCAAACCCCAGATATTCTGCTTGATAACAGCATTGCTGCACTGGCAGTTAGTTTAGAAGAGCCCGGCGGTTCAAAGACCGGCGCACCAACGGAAGTGCTTTATATTGCACCACTGGTCTCTGTGTAGCGGTATTTGTTTTACTGTCTTACAACCAAAAGCCGGTTTTATACCGGCTTTTTTACGCCTAACTAAAAAAAAGATAAAAAATCTGCATCTAGTTGAAACTCTCGTACGTTTGGCTTTTTGAATCCACACAACGAGAGATACACAATGACTTCAATAAAACGCACAGCGCTCTCAGTAACATGCGCACTACTCGCCGCTAATGCGGTAGCATCAAGCCATAGAGAAGCACCCAATATTACCCGCCACCCAACTCTTGATAGCACAGACTTTTATGCTTTTAACAGCTATGAAGTTGGGCGTTCTGATTATGTAACGTTTATTGCTAACTATATTCCTTTGCAAGACGCCTACGGCGGCCCTAACTACTTCGCCATGGACCCTAGCGCCGATTACGCTATTCATATTGACAGCGACGGTGATGCTATTGAAGACATAAGCTTTGTGTTCAATTTCACTAATATGCTGGCGGCAGAAAATGAAGGCATTGCACTTTCAATAGGCGCCGAAGGCGAACAAAAAATGGTAAAAGTACCGTTGAAAAACGTCGGGCCAATTAGTGCGGATGATCAAACGGCTGCAAATTTTTCAGAAACGTACAGCCTAACTATGATATCTGGCGATGTTAAAACAGGTACTCGCACTACGCTTATGCCTGCAAATGGCAACATGTTCAAAAAACCGCTCGACTACATTGGTAATAAAACATTTACCAACGAAAGTGAATATGCACGCTATGCCGAAAGCTTTATTTATTCTTTCCAAATTCCTGGCTGTGAAGATATGGCTCGCGTGTTTGTAGGGCAACGCAAAGACCCATTTGTGGTAAACCTTGGAAAGACATTCGACCTTGTAAACTACGTACCTGTTGAAGGTGATAGTGCACCGGGTGCGGGCGATGGAGGTGGTTTCCCTGGCGGTATTACACAAAGCGACGGTAACGATGATTTACTTGATAAAAACGTAACCTCGCTATCTATTGAAGTACCAGCAGCATGCGTAACAGGTGACGGTAACGGTGTGGTAGGCAGCTGGACAACGGCGAGCCTTCCGCAAGCAAGAATTTTAAACGCTGAAGCAACGTTTGCAAAACCAGAAGTCAACGGTGGCGCAATGACGCAGGTGTCTCGCTTAGGCAGCCCCTTAGTGAATGAGCTTGTAATCGGCATTGGTGATAAAGACACGTTCTCTAGCGCGCACCCGAGTCAAGATGGCCAATTTGCAGATTATGTTACGCATCCTGCCCTTCCTGAACTATTGAATATTTTGTTCAAAGATGCAGTGAACGCCACATTAGGCACAAGTATCGAAACATTGGCGCCAACTAATTTCCCAAGAATGGACTTAGTTACCGCATTCCTTACTGGCTTTCCCGGCGTTAACCAGCAAGCGACAGTAACCGCGTCTGAGATGCTACGACTTAATACAGGCATTCCAGCGACACCAGCGGCGTTGCAGTCAGCATTTGGTGTAGCCGGCGACGATTTAGCAGGTTTCCCTAATGGGCGCAGACCGGGTGATGACGTAGTGGATATTGCGCTTCGCGTAGTGATGGGACGCTTGTGCTACCCCATTCCGGTGAATGGTCAAGATACGGACTTAGGCTTGTGTGCGCCAGAAGACGCAAGTGTAGGCAACGTACCGTTTACCGACGGCGCACCGCTTGATGCAAACAAAATCGACACCTCGTTCCCGTACCTTAAAACACCTATTGCAGGCTCAAAATAAGGAGTCACATTATGACTAACTTACTTATTCGACGCGCAGTGGTTGTTGGGCTCGCGTTGTCTCTCACCGCATGTTTCGACAGCGATGACAACGACACCCCTATGGTGCCTGTCAATGTTGCCCCGGTAGCAGATGACGCGATGTATACGACGCAAGCAGACGTTGCTATTGAAGACACGGTAACTGCCTCTGATGCAGATGGAGACACGTTAACCTTTGCGTTAGCTTCTGATGGAACACTCGGTGCAGCCACCGTCAATGCCGACGGCAGTTTTATCTACACGCCTAATGCACAGGTGACCGGTAGTGACACGTTTACGTTTACGGTGTCTGACGGAAACAATGCAGACGTAACCGGTGAAATAATGATCACCATAGAAGCGCAACAAGTGTCGTTTACCAGCTACACGCGCGATGCATTTAACCAAGCACCTACAGATGAACCTTTGCCTGTTAACGGGCGTGCGTTCACTCAAGATGCCACTGATGCAAGTTTTGATGATTTATTAATAGATCAATAAATCTCAATCGTTTGGCCAAGGATGGCCTTTTTTATTTGGAGACAGCATGTCTTTGAGAATGACATCATTAGCCCTACTTGCGATCGCAAGTCTCGTTAATGCAATAAGCCAACCTGCATTGGCAGGTAAACTAACAGAGCGCACTGTTATCGCATCGTGGGAGCCCAGCGCTCGTGCGATTTCTTCTATTCAAGACGCGCGCGAACTACTCAGTGAAAGTCGGTACATCACGGCAACAGGGGATGAACAGAACACTGTTGAGCAATTTATTATTTCAATGAAGCAATCGAGTAACACGCTCAGCGCTTCACAAACTATCGAACTTGCGCTTCTCGAAGCAAGATTTCTTCAGGGTATTCATCAATTTGAAGCAGCCAAGCAGCGATTAAACAATATCGAAGCATTCCGCATTCCATCGGCCCAACTCCTGCTCGCCGATATCGCAATTCAACAAGGCGATGTGAACAAGGCGAAAACCCATTGCCAACAGCTTGTCGGCCAAACCAGCTACATTGTGTCTTTTACATGCCTGCTAAATGCTGAATTTACGGCAAACCCAACGCAGAGTACGTATGAAAAATTAAAGCAGTTAAAACGTTTTGCCAAATCAATCCCTCAAAAAGAACAAGGATGGTTTCAAGAAACCTTAGCCGCTATGGCGCTGTCACTCGGCAACGCTGATGCATCGGTACAACATTTATCAGCGCACCCCACCGATACGCTGCCTATCAGTGCCTTAATTATTTGGGCAGATGCAAACATTGCCCTGTCACAATACGAGAATGTTATTACTGTATTTAGCGGTTTAGCGCGTGAAAAAGACATACTGGATGACGCGGTGCTGTTGAGGTGGGCGCACGCACTAAAGCTACATGGCGCTGAAGACAATGCCGTCAGCGATGCACTAGAGCAACGTATGAAAGTGCGCACCTGGCGAGAAGATAGCTCGCACGCGGGACAAGTTGCGCTTTACTACCTTGATATTATGCCAAACCCTCGTCTTGCACTTAAGTTTGCTGAGATTAATTGGGCGCATGCCAAAACCCCCAGCGACAAGCGAATACTAGAGAGAGCGCATCATGCGAATAATCAGTCACTGCATGCTAGCAATACCACCGATGTGCGATAGAGGAACACCATGAAATCACTTATATTTCTATTGCTAATTGCATCCTCTTTTTCCTCAAAAGCCCATGAGTTAAGCAATGGTTATCTAACGTTAAGCCAAACCAATGACACAACCCTATCGGGGGAATTGTTATTGAAGCCAAAAGAATTGGCGCTAACCACGAGAATAGATAGCAATAACGATGGACAATTGACATGGGGAGAAGTAACACAAGCACAACCGTCTGTGTCGCAGTACTTGATGAATGCATTAACGTTTTCACGGGGTGAAAAGGCCTGCTCGATGGCGTTATCCTCGCCATCTATGCGCGATGTTTCAGCAGAGTCTCTACTGGTCTACCCTCTTACGATGACATGCGAAAACACCGGCGCGTTATTAATACACTACGACGGTATCTTTAGTCATTTTCCATCGCATAAGTTGCTATTAACGGTATCGTTGCTAGAAACAAGTTCAACGAAAGTGTTGACTAAAAATGACAAAACCATGCTGGTATCGATAGACACCCTCTCTTTGGTTTCATTGTTTTTCAACCTTCTATACGAAGGGGTATGGCACATTTTTATTGGCATTGACCACATCCTCTTTCTTGTTGCCACCTTGCTTACGGTAAACCTTCACCGCGATGGCAAAGCATGGGCTAAACAACAAAGCGTGCGCACCATTATAAAAAACACCGTGATATTGGTCAGCGCGTTTACACTTGCCCATTCAATAACACTGACTGCCACAGCGCTTGGTGCAATAACACTTAGCAGCAGAATAGTGGAATTAGGAATTGCTATTTCGGTACTGCTTACTGCTATCAACAACATTTACCCTGTAATTTTAAGACTGGGTATTGTGACATTTGGGTTTGGCCTGCTACACGGAATGGGGTTCGCGAGTGTTTTTGCCGATTTAAATGCGCAAGCAAACAACCTAGTGTTAAGCGTTGCAGCGTTTAATATTGGCGTTGAACTGGGTCAATTAGCCATTGTTGCCGGGTTACTTCCGCTGTTAGTACTGTTACGCAATTGGAAAACCTATAGCATAACCATTATGCCGTTTGCCTCATCGGTTATTGCTATTATTGCGTTAAACTGGACGATACAGCGTTGGTAGTAGTGTGCGTGTGGTGTTCGTTCATTTGAATACATAACAAACGGCGCATCCTTTAAGCACTTAACCAGCCTATGAAGCAAGAGCTAAACGTAGATAAGCGCATGGTGAAGCAGCTTGTACAAATTTGCTATCACTATGGGTTTTGCTAAATGGTTTGTAAAACCCAACTGAGCGTAATGCTCGATATCGGTGCTCATTACATTTGCAGTCAGTGCGATAACGGGAACATTCTGATTTACTTTTCTTATTTCAGCAAATGCCTGAATTCCATCCATTTCCGGCATTTGGATATCCATTAGGACTAAATCTGGCATCTCTTTTGAAAACTGCTGAAGGGCTTCATTCCCGTTTTTAGCAAAATGTAAATCAGCATAAGTTGGTGCAAGCATCGACTCAATAACAAACATATTGATGTCGTTGTCTTCGGCAATAAGAATTCTCTTACCTGATAGATTAGGAACATATTCAGTTTTCGGGGCGATACCTTTCGTTTTTAGCGTTTCCTGTTCAAGGGGAAGCGTTACCACAATGCGTGTGCCTTGATTTGGAGCACTATCAATTACAATTTTTCCTCCCATCATTTGAATGAGACTGACCGTAATTGACATCCCTAAGCCTGTACCGCCAAATTTACGTGTTGTTGATGAATCAGCCTGTTCGAACCGCTCAAAGATTCGAGCTTGCGCCTCTTTAGACATGCCAATGCCCGTGTCTTTAACGGTAAAAGTCAACGCACTAGGAGAGTAGGAATTATCATTCGCTAACGTGATATTTACTTCTCCACGTTGGGTGAACTTAACCGCGTTGGCGCAAAGATTAAGAAGAATTTGCCGCACTCTTACCACGTCGCCTCTCCAGCCATCGATGAAATCGTTGCTTGAGTTGGCCGTTAAAGGTATGTGCTTTTCGGATGCTTCTAGGCTTAATTCAGAATGCACATATTCCATTACGTCACACATTGAAAAAGGTTGATGCTCTAATACCAGTTGGTTGGCTTCTATTTTCGAATAATCCAAAATATCATTAAGTATTGTCAGCAGGCTGGTTGCAGAATCGTTCGCCTTTGATACAAGTCGCATTGATTCACTACCTAATGTAGAACGTTCGAACAATTGCAACGTACCAAGTACGCCATTCATGGGTGTCCTGATTTCGTGACTCATATTAGCCAGAAATTCACTTTTAGCTTTCGTCGCCTGCTCTGCCTTTTCCTAAGCGTCTTGTAACTTTTCAGATGCTTCTTCGCTGTCTGTAATATCTTGGAAAGTACCGAATAATCTAACGCACTCATATTCGAAAAACTCCGCCTCGCCTTTAGTAACAACCCACCGGCGACGCCCCTTCATCGTTGTTATTTGTGCTTTAAGATCCCACGGTTCACCCTGCTCAATAGCCACCCCTATCACGCATGTCAACTCGTCTAGCGCTTTACCTGGTACATAAAAATCCATCGCTGACTCAAAAGTGGGTTGATAGCCATCAGGCGCCTCGTGAATGTGTCGAGTCTGATCACTCCATTGCACATGGTTAGTTTTTATATCGAAAGACCAAGAGCCTACTTTTGACACTTTTTCTAACTTTTCAAGTGTAGAAGCTTTCGACTTTAACTTATCAAGCACCTCTTTTCTGGCTATCTCAGAGCCTAACCACTGAGCAAATAGCTCTATATATTCGTAATGCTCTATATCGAATTCTTTAGTAGGTTTTGATGATGAAAACCTTATCGTTCCAAATACATTACCATTTACAATGACAGGTGCTGCGAGGTACGCCTCAATCTTACGCAGCTTATAACACTTGTGATTGGCAAGTTCTGAAGCACCTACGTGATGAAACCCTACCACTTCATTCTTATTAACTGTGTACTCACAATACGTAAGCGTTAAATCAAGGGTATTGTTTACTTTAAAACCTGCAATATTGCTGACAGCGTTTAATATTTTACATTCATTCCTAACGATTCTACTAAACATGCCAACGTCTAACTGAAATAACGAAAGACCAAAGCCCAGTAGTTCATCTACTTTTTTATCGAAATCTGACGACTGATTAGAGACGATATTGTGAAAGCGTCGCAGTGAAGTCATTTTTTCTGTCTTCATATCTAATTTTTACTACCGTGCAATACATCGTAAATAGAGGTTTTATACGCCCCTGCGGACCAGCCAGTGATTTGAGCGCGCTAAGTATGTCAACAACTATATTTAAGCATCAACACTACTATAATTTAGAAATGCTGAACGCAACATCTACCTACGTACTTTCTATTCACAACAAGTGGGGATAACACGGATAACGATAGTTAAACAATTTCACGACACAACCTTCATTAAGTCGCAAGCTCATTTGCATTCAATGTACAAACTTTCAACACTTGAAGGTAATTTACGAAAAAAGTGTTGTATGCGCGCGCTGCATCGCTATAATGCATTGCACTGGCGCGTAGCCAGTTAATTTGATGCCAGAGTGATGAAATTGGTAGACATGACGGATTCAAAATCCGTTGCTAGAAATAGCGTGCCGGTTCAAGTCCGGCCTCTGGTACCATCTCTTTTTTAGTTCATAGAAAAGAGAAACAATAAACCGACGTAAGTCGGTTTTTTTGTGTCTGAAGTGTGAGCAAACGGCACGGTAGAGACCTTTCGTTATTGTCGTCCCCATTCCTTTCCACCCATTTCTACCAACCGAGACGCGGCGCGTCGAAAGGAAAAGGCGAGATCATTGGCGGACGATAATTGTGCCAGTGACACACCAATTAGACCCGTTGCCGACCACTCCACATGCTCCCCCTCTTTGTTGCGGATCATGGTAGTCGCAAAGGAACTCGAGTTTCCCCCCTTCTCACTCACAAACAATTCTTCATCTCCGTCACGGCTTTCAACTTGCGCTTCAAAATCAACAAACAACTCGTCGAGAGGGACTTGTGCCGCCAACACCAAGCGGGTGCGAGATTCATAACACGCGTCAATAAGGGTCACGAATCGCCGCGCTTCGTTAAGGTGATTGGCGTCTAGTTGGGGGACGCTGTCCATGATAAGGACCGGAAACCGGTTACAGAGAGAAATGTAATCGGCCGCCCCGAGTGGTTGATAGCACAACTCGGAAAAGTCAAACCAGGCGCACCGGTCATTCAATCGGGTGACCTGGACGGTGCGACCGAAGTGGACCTGAATGTCCTCGGCCTCAGTTGTGGATGCAGTGCCACCAAATATTTCTTCCAACTGCGCCTGTATGTCGTTATCAGCATTATTATCGCCATGAGCACCCTTGTTTGACCAAAAATAGGATTGACCATCCGCTCGAGTTTCGAGTCGATAATCCTTGGGGGAATCCTCCATGGAAATAATGTCGAACGTATGTTTTAACATGTCTATGAATGGCAAAAAGAGGGATCGGTTAATGCCTCCCTCATACAAGGCATCGGGGGAGCGATTCGAGGTGGCCACCACCACGACATTGTAATCTAATAATAATAAAAACAGTCGTTTCAAAATCATGGCATCGGCAACGTCTGTCACTTGAAATTCATCGAAACAGAGGAGTTGGGCTTCTTGTGCCAATTGTTGCGCAATGATGGGAATAGCATCACTTCGTGGGTGCTTCTGTTTGTAGACAAAGATTCGATGATGGACATCTAGCATGAATTCATGAAAGTGGACGCGGCGCTTGGTAATTTTTGCGTGGCTGTCGCTGTCATTATTACAGCAAAAATCATTATCTGGAACATTGACCGACGCGTAAAAGAGATCCATTAAAAAGCTCTTGCCGACCCCGACCGGTCCATGAATGTACATGCCTCGCGGTGGTGGACCAAAAGACCAAAAATGGAACTTCTTTCGAAAAAAGGACTGGGCGGATACCAGGGGTCGCGCCAGTAACCGTGGACCGCTGCTTGTACAGCTGCTGTTTGTCGGATCGTCGGTGCGCACAGGTACTGGTGGGAGCGAAGCAAGAGACTGGTGCAAGGCATCGAATTTTGCTGCCAGAGCGACTTGCGCGTCATCTCGTCGCACCTCCCCCGCGTCTACCTTGAGTTCATAAGCCGCAGTCACGGGGCCCGTCGAGAGGCACCGCCGAGCGACGCGATGTTGTTCTATCATCGTTTTTATCACCGTCTTCATCATGGAGCTGATGAAATTATCAACATGATGGGTGATACGTTAGAATTCTGCATAGGTATCATATGCCTGCCAGCTTCATTCAGGTAGTAGGGGGGCTAGGCGGTGAAATTCTATTTTTTCAAGCCCCGAATCCCGCAGGCCGGTAAAACGCTTGTAGTCTTCTTGTTGCTGCAACGTAGCAAAACCATTTTTAGTATTCCACTCGACAAAGGTTATCTGATTTGGAGCCTCAGCGCTTGCATCGTGCGACTCCATCGTTGGATGTTTAATTTTTAACATAAAGCGCCCTCCTACACGGTTCAACGCTGGTTCTATACCTGCTAAGTAACTGGTGTAATCATTAGCGCGTTGCGGATTGCTCCATGCAAATACAACGGTATAGAATTTATCTTCACGAAATGACAAGCTCAAAGGCGCGTTAATTTCAGCATTAAATAATTTCAACTCATCCCACGCTTCGATTCGCAATGTTTTTAATGTTGGCCATTCCGGTAGGTTTGCAAACTCATCGAAAGCATTGAGCGAGGGCCAAGAACCAATAACATAGGCACCCGGGCTAAAATCGCCCACTATTGTTTCTGTTACCACTAACTGCCCGTGGTTTTTAAATCCATATTGTTGTGCAAGCGGAATAGCTTTTTGGTAATACTGGTTACGTAGTTTTATTCCCTCTTCATTGTTTTTTGAAATCTCAGTGATCGGGGCGATTAACTGAAGCATTTGGCTTGGTTCAAAATGCACCGTTAACGTTTTAACTTCATCCTGTTCATAATGGCTGCCGTCGCTAGCTACCGCACTATCATCTGTATATGTCAGGCTTGTTATCACGCAAGCAAGAATTGCAACATCCTTTAAATTCATGAGCTATATCCTAAATTATTAGCATTAACGAAAAATAAAATGAGCCACTAGTGTAGTGATTGCTTAATTTTTAACGAGGCTTGTTTTTTATTTTGGTTGGTGCATTATCGTTCCAATGGAAGATTGGAACGACTACTTACTGATACTTGCCCTACACCGAGCTAAAACGTTGCGCGGAGCAAGCCTAATGCTTGGAACAACACATACAACCGTAGCAAGGCGGTTAGAGCTGTTGCATAAAAGAAGACAAGGTATTGTCTTTGAGAAATGCGCTTCTGGCTATCGGCCGACACCACTGGGTCAACAGCTCATCAATGTAGCTCAAAGGGTAGAACAAGTTGTCGTTACCACGGATAGAATTGATAGGGTAAAAGGTGACACCCTTGCAGGCCCGATTACATTATCGCTTGCAGAAGCAATGGCGCAATACCTTCTACTTGAGCCGTTAGCTGAATTTGCCAAGCGCTACCCTGAAATATCGTTAAATATTAATTGCTCGACAAAAATAGTTAATTTAGACAAATCTGAAGCCGATATCGCCATCCGCGCCGTGAATACATTACCCGATCACCTTGTCGGCCGACGCCTTTTTGCTTACTCGTTGTCTTATTATTCACAACACGCCTATTTCTCAGACACCCCGCCTGAAAAACGCAGGTGGATTGCGCCTAGTACGCAGGAGGTTTGGTCTGAGTGGTTAGCTGACTCCCCCTTTCCTGAAGCGCCAATCGGGTTAACCATTAGTGATATCGTCACGCGCTTTAAGGCACTAGAGGCTGGACATGGTATGTCCAGAGCGGCGTGCTTTATGGCTGAAAACCATCCTAGCTTGATACGTTTGCCCGGCGCAAAAGTATTGAAACAACCAGATATATGGGTACTCACGCATCCTGAACTTAGAGAGTCCCCCCGAATCAAGTTATTAATGCAGTATTTGGTAGACGTTTTACAATCAAAAAAAGCATTACTCACTGGCACGAAATAACACCACGCTGCGGAACATTTTTCGTTAGATATTGGCGACTCACGCGGTATGTAAAGAAAAAGCAATGTTTAGGTTATGTCTTCTTTTCGTTTTGTTTTAGCAAACAGGACAATTTTTGATAAACTCACCTCAGTATTTTTGAGAACACATTAACAGGAAACCCCAATGGCCGTATTCGGTACCGTATTCATGCCTGAAATGGCGCTTACCCGTTTTGAGAACGACGCATGGTCTGAAACAGAGTTTGTCAATTCAGACGCCATACAAATGCACCCTGGCGCGCATGTTCTTCATTACTCAAGCACCTGTTTTGAAGGGCTTAAGGCATTTAAGCACGAAGATGGCAGTATCAACATTTTTCGTATGGATAAAAACATCGAACGCTTTGCTCAAAGTAGCCGTCTACTGAACTTGCCTGAAATAGATAAAGCGCAAGTAGAAGCAATGATTATCGACGTGGTATCGAAGTACAGCTCAGAAGTACCTGAGCCTCCAGGCTCAATGTATATTCGCCCAACGCATGTAGGTACTGAAGCCTCTATAGGAAAAGCAGCCGCTCCTTCAGCCACTTCAATGCTATACGTGCTTTTATCACCGGTAGGTGATTATTTTGCCGGAGGCCTAAAGCCGCTACGCCTGTTGCTAGATGAAACAGGTATGCGCTGTGCGCCGCACATGGGTATGGTGAAAAGTGGTGGTAACTACGCTAGCGCATTGCCCCCTATTCTAAAAGCCAGAGAAGAAGTGCAAGCCGACCAAATTCTATTTTGTCCAAACGGTGACGTACAGGAAACCGGCGCTGCAAATTTCTTACTTATTGATGGCAACGAAATCATCACTAAGGGATTAGATTCAAGCTTCCTGCACGGCGTGACTCGCGCAACGGTGTTACAACTTGCGAAAGACCACGGTATGACGGTAAGTGAAAGAGAGCTTACCGTAAACGAATTACTAGAGCGCGCAGCCAAGCCTGGCGCAGAGGCAGCGCTGTCGGGTACAGCAGCAGTGCTTACGCCGGTTGGTACACTCATTCATAACAATAAAGAATATCAGGTAGGTAACGGAGAAGCAGGCCCGATAACAATGAAGCTACGCCAAGCCTTGAACGATATTCAGTGGGGCAAAGCTGAAGACACGCACAATTGGCTAGTTAAAATTAAGCCTTAATAGCAGTCCGCGGGTGTGTCTTTATGAATAAAAGGTGCACTTACTAAGCCTCGATTCACTCGCATTTTATTGGCAGTACATATCGTTTAGCGATGGTACTGCCTGTTGCTTTTTAGATGTAGCCAATGGCGTACCTACTTAGCGCGCAAAATATGCATCACACGGTCGTACAGGATATTGGTAAGCATAACAATGTCATTCCCCGTCGTGCTTACAAATTGAATGACAACCATGTCTTCTTGCTCGTGATATCGAGCAATGCTTTGATAGCCTAATACCCAACCAGTATGGTCATATTCATACAGCGACGTATAAATTTGCTTTTCCTGTTCACTAAAAAAGGTGCCTTCGTTTAAGGCTCTTAAGAAAATAGATACGTCTTTTGCTGTTGATAAATACCCGTGGTCCAAATGACGTAAATCGTCTTCGTACCCAACGTGGTAGCCACTAATTACCCTGTCTTTGCTAACGTCATTGATAGAAAAGAAGGTATGTGAAAGCCCCAATGGCGCTAACAACGTTTGCTGTATATATTCCCCATGCGGCGCCCCGGTTACCTCAGTAATAATCTTCTGTATTAACAAATAATTACTGTTGGAATAGGCATAATCGGTATTGGGTTTAAAATCTGCTGGCTGATCTAACACCAAATCCATAATATCTACATCTAATTCACCCCAGTGATAGCGCGCATGGTCGGTATAATTAGGGATGCCGCTGCGATGCTGAATAAGCATACGTATGGTAATAGCATCAGCATGTTCGATACGCGCTGAAATCAAAGGAAGATAGTCTGACAAATAACCGTCCGATGCGACCTTACCCTCACCAACAAGTTTGGTGATAGCAGCGGCATCGTAGAGTTTTGCAATGCTTGCAATTTTAAACAACGCATCCGGGCGAATAGGCGTTTGATTAATACGATTATCCAGGCCACTGCTGTAATAAGCTGGTTCTTCGCCTTTTTTGTCGACATAAACAATAACACCGTCGACACCTTGTTCAACAAATAAGTCGACCTCTTGCTGCAAGGTATGCGAAAGAGGCCGTAAATAATACAAGCCCGCCTCCCACGGCGCAAAATAATAAATGCTTGAGAGCGTCACTATTCCCGCCAATAGCCTCAGTAGATTCGTCACGTTTTTTTTCATAAGTCTCAGCGCTCAAATATATACCATTAAGTCTACATTGCTTTCGTTAGCACGGCAGATATACTGTTTTGTAGTAACTCTGATAGATAGAGCGCTGCGTTTAGTGAGCTGTGAAGGTTATCATTTTTGTTAAAAGCAACGACCACTATGCTCTGACTATATGGCGGCGGTAAAAACAGCTACCATTATAATGTACCCTACTGAGACACTTTTCCGTGATAAACGTTAAAAATGAAAAATAACAATACGATTATTGCCCTTTTATTATTTGTCTGCTTATTAAGCTTTTACATTAATGCGCAGCCCTTAGTTAAAGCGCCTCGGTTTGGTCAGCTGTCAACCGAGAATGGTTTATCTCAAGATTTTATCAATGATGTGTTACTTGATAACGATGGGTTCCTATGGATTGCCACTGGGACAGGGTTGAATCGTTACGACGGTTATTTTAACAAGCACTATGTCGGCCTTTCCAGTGAATTTGCAGACGATGGAATTTACTCCTTATTTCAGGACCAAAATAACGATCTGTGGGTGAGTACCTATAGTAGCGGGGTCTACAGAGTTGACGGGGAAACAGGGGAAAGTAAGCGGGAACTAGCGATAAAGTATAAAAATCAGCCCGCGTGGTATCAATATGCATCACACTTCATTTCTGGTCCCGGCAACATCGTCTACATAGCTTTCGACCATATGATCGTTGAGTTTAATCTCGACACTGGAACGTGGCAAAGCATATTTGATTTACAACTACCAAAGTTAGGACTCTCTGAAGACACGATAATTCGTAATATAAAACTGCAGGGCGATGTGCTATTCATCGCTACTTCGCAAGGTTTATATACCTACCACTTTCCGACTCAGGCAACTAAAGCTATACAATACGTTGCTGATACGGAAACCAATAAAGATAAATTGAATGCAAAATTAATTATCACCGATTCCGCAGGGCAGCTATGGCTTGGCACTGTTGAAGGGCTTTTTAAATTTGGTATTGATGACGTAGTTACCTATGCGAGCACAGATAGCACAATGTTGCCTCAAGCCACTCAGGTAATACCTTCGTTAAACATATGGGCCATGCTCAGTTATAGCGGTAACGAGTATTATTTAGCTACCAACGATGGGCTTTATCTTTTCGATGTTTCCACCGAGAAAATAAACCATTTATTTAAACCGTCAGATTCAAACCTGTTAATTACAGACAATAACATAACCGATATTATCGCCACCCCAACCGGGCAACTGTGGCTTTCAACGAATTCGTCGGGTGTATTATTGTGGAACCCGAAGTCTGTCGCGTTCACAAATATTTTTGCTGATAAAATTTCACCTGAGCAACTAAGTGAAAATACGGTTAACGATTTATACGTTCAAAGTGAGCAAAACCTGTGGGTCGGCACTAACAATGGATTAAACCTGTACAACCTTGAATCGGGCAAGATAGAACAATTTTCAGTCACTGATGACCGAAAAGCTGTTGCTTCATCAAGCTCAGTTTTTATTATTAGAGAAGGCGAAGATGACTGGGTATGGTTAGTCACCTACGAAGGGCTCGTCAAATTCGATTTGAAGCAAAAAAAAGCCATACCACTAACGTTAAGTTCGCAATCAAATAGCGTGTTAGGTAGTGATAAAGCATATGACATTCTTCGGCTATTCGATAATAATTACCTTGTGGCCGCAGAGGACGGATTTTACCGGCTAGACAATGCGCGAAATATTTTACTGCAAGACGAGACGTTATCTTCCTCGCTGAACCCAGAACAGTTCTACACGTTTCTTCCCGATTACTCGTCAAGTCAAGAGAGTGTTTTAGTCTCTATGACGGGAGCATTGTGGCGTTACTCCTTCAACACACGGTCACTCACCAAAATTCATGAAGCACGAAACGTTCAAGGCGAGTATGTTATTCAGCCTACTGATGCCGTGATAGACGATCATGGAATACTTTGGGTAAGCTATCCCGGCCACGGACTTTACGGAATCGACGAAAATACGTACGAGCAACAGTATTTTTTTGACTCGTCAAATTTACTTCCTACCAATATTATTTTCAGCTTAGTTAAAGACGCCCATAACAACCTCTGGATGGCCAGCCACATGGGGCTGCTGAAGCTAAACGCTTCCACACTGGCCTTAACGCAATACACCACAAAAGAGGGGTTGATCACTAACGAATTTTCCTGGGGGGCACGAAAAAAGCTAATAAACGATAATCTGGTGTTTGGTTCCCAGAAAGGGTTTACGCTTTTTGATCCTCGCGACTTCACGAATGATGCAGACAACTCAACAACAGTGCTTATCACCGATGCTCGGCTAATATCACGCGAAATACCACTTGGTATAGGTCGCAAAAATGACAAAGATATTGCGCTTCAGTACGACGATATTGGCCTCACGATCAATTACTCAGACATGCGGTACGACCCTACAAACTCGGGTTATTTTAAATACACATTAGCAGGGAACGTCGATATCGATTACCCCCCTAGTAAACTGACAGAAGTGACGTTTCCTCGGCTTGAACCCGGTCAGTATACCTTCAGCGTGAGCACGTTTGACAAAGCCACCAATACGGCGGGCTCAAGTTCAGTATTGCGTATATCGGTTGCCTACCCACCTTTTGCATCACCATTTGCCTATACGGTTTACGTGCTATTGGCCATTGCGCTTATTGCGGTCATCTTTAAACGCCGAAAATCACATCGAAATAGGCTCAAAGCAGCGCATCTAGATGTGTTAAAAAATAAGAATCGTCTCTCTATGGCCCTTACTGCCAGTAACACAAAGGTATGGGACTGGCGCGAAGAAACTAACCTTATTACGCAAGACAGAATAGAGAGTGAGTTAGGCTACCCTACCCCATCAGATAAACTCACGTTTGAAGAACACTGCCAACTTATCCACAAGCATGATCTTCATGCTTTTGAAATGCTATGGCAAGGTGTGCTGTTAGGGGAAATAAAACATATTGATATCACCTACAGGCTGAAAGCACAAAACGGTCAGTTTGAATGGTACCGCGACGTTGGCGCGTTAGTTTCCGACGATACCGGTAACGAAGGAAAATGCCTAACGGGTACCTATTCCAACATTACAGAATCAATCGATACACAAACGAAAGCCCAGTTGTTTGGAGAAGCGTTTGAACACACTAGAGATTGGGTTGTCATTTTCGATAATCAATTAAAGCCCATTATTGCAAACCAATCTGTAAAAGAGGCGCTACATATATCTGCTAATAAGGATATTTCAGAGCAACTTAGTAAGGTCTTTTTCCAACAAAAAGCCACATTAAAAGTGCTGTTAAATAAAATGCGTGATCTTCCCCCTAACGGCCACTGGAATGGCGAGGCTGAAATTGAAAGCTTGAGGGGTAGGAAATATGTTGTCAATGCTGGCGTGACCGCTGTTTGCAGCGCAAATGATAGCAATGAAATCAGCCGGTACTTGGTTATCTTCTCTGATATAACACAGCAGAAAGATACACAAGCAGCCCTGGTTCAGCTTGCTAATTACGATAGCCTAACCGGTTTACCAAATCGCTCCCTATTACTTGACCGAATTCAACACGCTTTTGACCAGGCACTAATTGATAAAACATCTTTGTGTTTATTTTTTATCGACCTAGATCGGTTTAAACAAATTAATGACAGCTTAGGACATGATGCAGGCGATATATTATTAAAAGTAATAGGCAAACGATTAGAAAAGATATTGCGTCAATCAGATACCGTCGCACGCTTGGGCGGCGATGAGTTTGTAGTAATGATTGAAAAGGTAGAGGCTGAAGAAGATATTAACCGACTAGCTAGCAAAATGATTAGAGAGTTAGCGAAGAGCGTCTCATTGGCCAATCAAATCGTGAGTGTCTCTGCTAGCATCGGCATTTCACTGTACCCCGAGGACGCAAGCACTCCAGCCGAATTGCTAAAAAATGCTGATATTGCAATGTATTATGCCAAGGAGCTAGGCAGTAATAACTTCCAATACTTTACGAAGCATATGAATGAAAAAGCGCAAACGCGCTTACAACTAGAAAATGCTATAAAACAAGCGTATCTCAACGATCACTTTACTGGTTTTTACCAGCCCATCGTACATGCAAAAGACGGCGCGATTAGCGGCTTTGAATTGCTGATGAGATGGCCAAATGAAAACGGAATGACGCCGCCCGATGTGTTTATTCCTGTTGCAGAAAGCATTGGCTTCATCGAAGATATGACCATTCAAGTTCTTGAAAAAGCGATACCTCTTTTAAGTGGGGCGCGATGGCAACAACATGCACTTTACCTATCAATTAACCTTAGTGCTTTGCATATTTCAAAGCCCGCAAAGATTCATGAAATTATTGCCCTATTGAAACGGCACAATGTTTCAACAAGCGCAATAAGGTTTGAAATTACCGAAAGTTCATTGATGTCCAACTACGAAGAAGCAATGAAGGCTGTCTCGATAATTAAAAAACATGGCTTTATTATCGCCTTAGACGATTTTGGTACGGGTTACTCATCGTTGAGGTATTTGAAAGATTTTCCTATCGACGTGCTTAAAATAGACAAAAGCTTTGTAGACGACGTCGGTACTAACCAAGGTAACGAAGGGATTGTATTAGCCATACTTAGAATGGCAGAGAGCTTGAAAATAGCATGTGTTGCAGAGGGGATTGAAACGCAGCAACAAGTAGATTTCTTTAACGCTCATGGGTGCAAGTATTTACAGGGCTTCTTCTATTCGAAGCCGGTCGATGCGGACAGCCTAACTACCATGCTGAGTCATTCACCAAAACTTTAACCGCAGATTTGTTTCTTTTTTCAGACTCGCATACCGCCCAAACAAAGAAAAATGAGTGTTAATCTATATCACTGCCAAAACAGGGTATAATAACGGGTAAATACAAATAGGAATTTATATGAAAGTTTGTGGTGTAGATTTAAAAGGCAATGAGGCAACGGTTTGTTTATTGTCATTGATAGATGGCTTGTTTCACGTTCCTGACTGTCGTACACGTCGTTTGACATTAGCCGACACCAGTGCAAAAGGGCTCAAAAGCTTTCAAAGCACGTTCGCTAAATTGGTTGCTGACTACAAAATCGATGCGGTGATAATTCGTCAGCGTCAAAGCAAAGGTAAGTTTGCTGGAAGCGCTATAGGCTTTAAGCTTGAGGCTGCGATTGAGTTAATTGAAGGGTTAGAGGTGGTAGTATTTAGCCCTACTGACATTAAAGAATCCTTGCGTCGAAACCCGATAGCGGTACCCTTTTCAGAGACCGGATTAAAACAGTTTCAAGAAACTGCCTTTACAAGTGCCTATGCATGGTTAATGAAGAGCGATAGCCCGTCGTAACCATGCGTTGCTCGTTATCCCGCGAGCCTGCATAAATAATGCAGGCTTCAGCGGGTCCCATTGTTTAACGACATTAATGACGATACTCGCCTGGGCGTTTACCCTGTGTTAGTTGTTTGCAGGGTTATAAGGTAACGACGATTGGTGTGCTACAACGCGTAAGTCGCCTTCACTGTCTTTTACATACGCAAAAGTATACTCTACTTTCGTTTCGCCACCGTCGGTGCCCGTAAAAAAGTAATTCCCCATTGCCACTGCCATTCTGCAGCTATTATTGATAATGCCAACATTATCGAACTTCACATTGGTATACGGTTTAATCGCAAATCCTTTGTCTTCTGCGTACGCATCGTTCCCGCCAACAAAATACGATAAGGCGGCATCAAAACTTGAACGGAATTGATCGTTAGCAGCCAGAGTAGGCTTAAACAATACGCTACTTAAATCGTAGCCATACATGTCTTGAATAAAGTCAGCGGCTTCATTTGAATAGTCGCCTCCCTCTGAGAATACTCGACCTATTCTGACAATTCCGTCGCCCCACATTTTCTGCGCGGTGATGACTTCTCGCTCGGTGATACATGCGTTGGAATAAAGTAGCGCATTATCTAACGCAGACGCAGGAAGAGCGCTGTCGGCCTTTTTATCAGCATTTGAATATTGAGGGGTGGCAACCGCGCTGCACCCTGTTACAAGCAATAGTGCTGTGGTTGCAACGCAAATTTTTGAACGTAGTACTTTCATCGTATTCATTACAGAACTCCTTCAGTTCATGATAGGCAAGATGCCTGTCAGCATGTGCAAATTGGTGATAGTTGCACTGCCATGACTAAAGGATACAAGGTACTGATTACATAAACTTTTGTACGAGATTAAAAACTGATTAACAGAGAGTGAATACTACTTAAGTTAGTTGCTAGACACGCTATTTTTACCGCACCATGATATTCCAACACGCTGAAACACCTCGCTTATTTTTCGAAAATCAAGCGCACACATAAGCCTCGATGCTGCCTATTTTGAATGATTAAGTGCCCGCGGTGGGCGTCTGTTATCTCTCGGCACAGTGCAAGGCCAAGACCACTTCCATTTGCTTTGGTAGAGTAGAAAGGCACAAGCGCGTTTGCCATTACACTGTCCGACATGCCTTTCCCGCCGTCGAGTACCTCAATAATAACTTGAGTAGAGTTTTGTTTAATTACCAACTCAATGTCTTCTTCGGGCCCCCCCGCTTCCTGCGCATTTTTTAGCAAATTAATAAGTAACTGCTCAAGCTGCACGGCATCAGCTTGAAATGGCACCGGCTCCGGCATCGTCAGCATAAACGGATACTGCTGCGAAAGCTGCGCTAAAATATCATGCCAATTAATGGTATCAAAATGCGGCGATGGCAGTTTTGCAAACTTGCCATAACCTTGGACAAACTGATTCAAGTGTGCAATTCGCTCTTCCATTGTTTGAAAAACACGAACCAGGCGGGGATCATCGTTTTGCTTTCCAACTATCTTACCGCTGTGTAGCAAGCTAGAAATAGGCCCTAATGAGTTGTTTAGTTCATGACTTATTACCCGGATTACCTTCTTCCATACCGACACTTCTTGTCTGTTTAATTCTCGCGTCATTTGTTTAAGAATAAACAACCTGTGGGGCTGGTTGTTTAATAAAAATGTTCCCTTTGCTACGTGCCATGTTTCAATCCCCTTATCGTCGATGGGTAAAGTAAATAGGCCTTCTTTATTGTCTGACATCATATCGCTAAGTGCTGTAGGCTTTCCCTTTAACACCTCATCAAGTAAAGCGCCCTCTAAACGATGCGCGGTATCGAAGAAGCGACGTGCTTGGTAATTACTGAAGACAATATGGCGATTATCATTCACAAGTAGCAGTACATCGGGAGAGCTTTGCAATACTTTGTCTAACATAAGCTCACGCTGATGAAGCCACTGCTTCTCTTTGCGAAGGGTGTCTGCTGTCGCATTGAAAAGCGTACACAACTTGCCAAATTCATCATTAGACGTACATGCTAAGGTTGACGCGTATTCTCCATCTTTGAAGTTAAGTAACCCTACTTCAAGTGCTTGTAAATTGTGATTGATTTTTGCGGTCATAAAATAAGCGCAAAACCAACTTACACCGAGAGAGACAATGGCGATTAACACTTTACTTTGAATAGCCAAAGTGACGATAAAAAGCAGTGGCGAAATACCAATAGCGGTAGCGGCCATGGCTGCTGCAATAAGTGTATGACGAACGTTTCTCACGACTTATAATCTATCGAGTATTTGTCTAATCGACGGTATAGAGCCTGTCGAGACAGACCAAAATGTTTAGCAACCTTTGCAATTACACCGTTAAAATTAACTAACGCCGCCTCTATTTCTGCTTGGTTCGGTTCGATGATAGCACCACGAGTAGTTTGCCCTTGGTTTGCCTCTGCAACTAACCCAAAAGCGTCAGCGTCAAGCACACCTTCCGGGTGTAAAATACTTACTCGCCTGCATGCATTTTCTAGCTCTCTCACATTACCCGGCCAAGCGTGCTGACTGATGGCTTGTTGTGCAGTTAAACTTAATTCGCGGCCAGGTAGAAAGTGGTTAACTAAGGCCAACGCATCATTTCCTCGCTGACAAAGGGGGGGCACATTAATTTCAATTACGTTTAACCGATAGAACAAATCTTCGCGAAACTCACCCTTTGCAATATCTGAAACTAAGTTAGAATTCGTCGCCGAAATGATACGCACATTGGTATGCTGCGTTTTAACCGAGCCTAGCTTTTCAAACTCACCGGTTTGCAGCACCCTAAGTAACTTAACCTGGCCAGATAGCGGCAAATTACCAATTTCATCTAAAAACAGCGTACCGCCGTTTGCAGCTTCAAAACGACCAATACGGCTTTTGTTTGCGCTAGTAAATGCCCCTGCTTCTGCGCCGAAAAGTTCAGCCTCAATAAGCTCTTGCGGCAACGCACCAGCATTAACCTTAACGAACGGTGCTTTATAAAGCGATGAATGCCGCTGAATAAGTTCAGCAATTTTTTCTTTCCCACTGCCATTAGGCCCTGTAATTAACACAGGCACATCAGACTTCGCCACTTGCAGTGCCATATCAACAACCCGCTGCATGGCACCACTTTCGTAGATTAACCCTACTTGTTCACCGGCCTGTTTAGCGCTAACTGATACGTTGGTTTGTTGCTGCAAAACTTTGTTTTGCGTGTTGGCTTCTCCCAAGGCAATGAGGTTGCTAACCGTGGTAACTAACTTCGCGTCATCCCATGGTTTTGGGATATAGTCGGCCGCCCCTGCTTTGACAAGCTCAACCGCTTGTTCAAGCTCTGTCCAGGCGGTAATTAAAACAATGGGTAATAATGGGTTAAGCTCGCGAATTGCGTTAAATAGCGCTCGCCCTTCATCACCCGATGTGGTGTCAGCACTAAAGTTCATATCTTGAATAACCAGTGACACTGACTGGTAGTTAACAACCTGCAACGCTTCTTTCGGCGTCGTAGCGGTGACAGTGTGATACCCGTGTATCTCTAGTAGCAGCGACAACGCTTCCAGCACGGCAACATTGTCATCTACTAGTAAAATCTTCGTCATTTTATCCCTGTCTATTCCATTTATCGCTATTGTTTGATTTACGTTGCTTACACGCCCTTTTGAGCTTAAAAGGGCGTGGTTCGTTAAATGCTGCGAGTGGCAATACTCGGTGAAATATTCGCCGCACGAACAGCAGGCACCACCACCGCCAACAGACTTACAGCAAGCATAAACAACGCTGTCACAACAACATACTGTATTTCAAGCGCATCAATAGAATACGTCTGCATCAATGCCCTACCTAAAAATATCGCCGCGACGCTGCCAAGCACCAACCCTACCGCACATACTATGGCATTTTCTACCAAGAAATAACGCACAATAGCCGATTTACGCGCACCAAGCGCGCGACGAGTGCCGATTTGCTTGGTTCGTTTGCTAATATTGAACTGTGTCAGACCAAAGATACCAAGGGCCGTCACCAATACTAATATCACCACCAGCACCATGAGCATACGCATCATTAATACATCCGTTGCATCATAACTGTCTTTGCTTTCATCAAGCCCATCCACATTGATAATGACACGCTTGTTATACGCTTGAAGCATTTTCTCTTCTATAAGCTTCATAATAGTGGCGCGTTCGTTCGCCTCTGTTCTTACCAAGAAATGCTGATAATTTTGCGCATTGATAAAGGGAATAATTCCCGTTGTGCCGCTATCTTCAGCGCGGGGCCATGCACTTTCCATTACATCGACTATGCCAATGACTTCAAGCGCCCTGCCGTTAACACGGATTGACTCACCCAGCCCCGTCCCTTCGTCAAATAAGCTTTCCGCAAGCATGTTGCTTATAATGATGGTGTTAGGGCCATTGTCATGAAAATTATCAGTTATCATTACTTCCTCAGGCCTAAAATTTCTTCCGGCTATGAGTTTTACACCTAAGGTCTCAAGTGCATTTTCATCTCCATAAAAGTAAGCCAAACGCGCTTCTTTAGACGGCTGGGGAAGCGGCTTTAACCTAACCGATGTCGAAGAGCCGCCACCAGATAGTGGAACAGCCTGAGATAATGAGGCGTTAATTACGCCTGGGATATTCCTTATCATTGCTTCATCAACCTCCGCTTGTTGGCTTAAGTCGATATCTTTACCAAAGGTCATGACGGTAAAGCTGAATATTTCTTGCTGAGGGTAACCGGTGTCCTCGTTTAAGTAAGTTAGGTTATCGTTAATCATAAATACGGCATTACTTACAATGGCCGTGGTTAACGCTACCTGAAGGAATAATAAAACCGCCCCCGCTTTCGAGCGACGTAATGCACTGAGTATAGGTTTAATATCAAGCATAGTAGTCGCTCCTATTGGCTCTTAAGGTAAATGGCAGGTTGTGTTTTACATACTAGCCATGCGGGATACAACCCTGCGATGAAGCTTGCCAACAAAGAAATTACCGGGGCAGCAAGCAACATAGACCAGTCCATGGTTGCTAAATCAGCATAATAGCCATTGGTCGTGCGAATACCCCACAACCCTAGTTGAGCAATGATGATGCCTAGCATTCCACCCGCGATACCAATAACTGACACTTCTACAATGTGCTGAAGAAAAATATGGCGTTTACTGGCACCTAGGGCCCGCCTCACTCCTACCTCTGGCGCACGTTTCAAGAACTTAGCAAGTAGCAAACCAAGAATATTTGCAACACAGACCATTAAAAACATAAAACTTAAGGCAACCAAAATACGATTGTCCTCAGAGACGACTTCGTTATACTCCATCCACTCATTGACGTTACGCAAACCGTATTGCAGTTGGTCGCGTTGAAAACGACCTTGCTCTTTTTGGTCTTCCATATACGCCATCAAAAATTGACCGTACGCTTCCTTTTCTTTTTCAGTGTTTAATTGCACCCAAAACTGCGTCCATACGCTTTCAGAAGTAAGTAAATCTTGATAGCCACGCATGACTTGCTGTTTCCAACCATTGATATTTCCCCACGAGCCAATCTCTTCCAGCGGCGCAATTGCAAAAGGGATATAAAGCGACTCGGGTGAATTAAAACTGCCATTGTTCAAGTCATAGTATTTAACATGGTGTTCCCAATCTTGTGTTACACCGACAATACGATAGCTTTTGTTATCTAAAAAAATCTCTTTACCTACCGAGTTCTCGCCGTTAAAAAATCGGTCGTTAATTTCTTTTGATAACACCACCACATAGGGCCTATTTTTCTGGTCATCCCGAGTCCATGCTTGTCCGTATATAAATGTGCGTTCAAATATATCGAAGAACTCCTTGTTCACTAACCTGGCAGGTTCCATACGTGGCTTTACATCAATGGAATTTAAGTGAACCGAAAAGCCGCTTCTAAAACTGGGGGTACTTAACACATCGATATCAGCGTTGTATAAATTGGTCGCGTCTCTATAGGTTAACTGTGACGGCATGTTATCGCTTGAATGCCATTCACTCCCCTCATCCATAATTTGCAGTTGAGGATAATGAATTTTGCCACTTTTATGTGGAATAGGATCCATTGACATCATGTGATAAACCGACAAGCTCGTCATCGTAATCCCAATGCCTATTGCTATCGCAAATACCATGAGAAAGCTAATAACGGGCGTATTCCGTATGCTTCGCCAACTCAAATCTATGTAATGTAAAAGCATGTTATATGACCCCTTTTACGACAGGCTCAGTCTTGTCGGTAGGCCTGTCGTCAGGCTTGCCTTGATACAAGGTAAAATCGGCCAGTTGTCCATCGACTACTTGTATAGTGCGAGGAGCACGACGCGCTAGCTCTGGATCATGCGTTACCATTACAATAGTGGCGCCATTGCGATTAATTTCTTCAAGCAGCTCCATAACCTGACGCGCCATGACGCTATCTAAATTCCCCGTAGGCTCATCGGCCAGCAAGAATCGCGGGCTCCCTGCGAGAGCGCGAGCTATTGCAACACGCTGCTGCTGTCCCCCTGAAAGCTGCTGTGGAAGGTGCTTCGCTCGACTGGCAAGACCCACTTGCTCAAGACATTCGTCAATTTTGCGTTTGCGTTCTTTTGATGGTACGCCGCGATAGCGCAGTGGCACTTCTACATTCTCAAAAACATTTAAATCAGGTATTAGGTTAAACCCCTGAAAAATATACCCAATTTTTTGATTACGTAGGTCGGCTCGCTGGTTATCAGATAACCCTCCTACGTCTATTCCGTCCAACGTATAACTGCCCGAAGTGAAAGGCTCAAGTAACCCCGCCATATTTAAGAACGTGGTTTTTCCCGAGCCTGAAGGGCCGGTAACGGCGATAAATTCACCCTCTTTGACATCTAATGAAAAATCTCTTAAAGCATGAGTTTGAACACTGTCCGTTTGATACACTTTGCTGATATTATGCATTTTCAACATGTTGATATTCCTTGTTTTAACGTAGAAGCACCGAAGGCGCTTGCTTGAATTTTTCATAGCTCGACGTAATGATTCTGTCGCCTTCTTGAAGCCCTCGAAGTACTTCGACTTCTCGTATGCTCGTGGCGCCAATCTCGATAGCTACCTTCTCGGCGATATCACCGCGAACGACATAAGCCGTATGCCCTCCGGCTTGCAGAAAGCTGCCGCGAGCAACTTTTAATATATTTGATTTATTTTCTAACAAGATGCGGGCAGAGACCTGTTGATTTTGACGAATAGATTGCACACTGTTCTCTGGGAAACGTACGCGCGCAGTGACTTGTCTGTCGACAACCTCAGGAGATATAGACACCAGTGTTCCAAGAATCGTCTGCCCGCCCATGGTTAGCTCTACATCCATCCCAATACCAAGCTCTCCTGCGTAGCTTTCAGCGACACTCAATTGCACCTCGTACGCTGACAGATCGACTAATGTCATCAAAAGGGCGTTTTTTTCTACCAATGCATTGGGTTGAATAAGGACGTTACCTACTATGCCACTTACGCTGGCCTTTATTTCTAAATTGGCCATTTGCCTTGTCAACTCATCAACAATCAGCGCTTGTCGCGCCACTTTGTCTTCACTGGTCTTCAGTTCAAATGCGAGTGTATCGGCAGCAAGGTCTATCTCATCGATGGCATGCTTATGCGTAACGGTAGCGCGAGCAAGATCGTCCTGCGCTTTCTCAAAATCTATTTGGCTAATAAGGTGGTTTTTAATAGACAGTGCCGCGCGTCTGTCTTCACGTATGGCCGCATTTAGCTCAACTTTTGCTAGGTCAGCTTGCTTATTGAGCAATAGCGTTTGGCGTCTCACATCAAGTTCTTGTCTGGCAAGATCGCTTCGCAAACTCGCTAATACCAACTTTTCCTGATTAAGCTTGCTTTTTAATTCCGGAGAATTCACCACGGCGATAACGTCATCTGCTTCTATAAAATCACCTGCCATTACATTGAGCATCACATAGCCTTGTTGAGGGCTATATACTTGGGGTGCATTCGCCGCGATAATCTTTCCAGTGCTTATGATGTCTCTCACTAAATCGCCTTTCGACACCGTATGTATATTAAGCCCATCTTTTGCGATGGATAGATCAGCGTCTGGTATCGTTATTGAAAAGTAACCAATTATGCATGCAGCAATAACTGCGCTAACAGAAAGCAACTGCTTCTTACCGCGCTTTACCTTTACCACCGCGTTATCTTGTTTGCTTGTATCTTGAATCATTGTGTGTCCTTGCATAACGGTGCTTCGATGTTTGCTAAAACTACACCGAAGACGAGCACGAATATAGGAAGGCAAAAGTGGTGTATTAGCATTATCACTGGGTTATTCCTCACTAAAATAGGGTGCTTTACTCAGCTCACATCGGGCTGGAGAATCAACGTAACGCGACATTAACCTACTTAGCTATACCAGTTACATGCCAAAACATATAACACTGATTTAATTGCACTATATTTAAAAACCCCGGTAAAAAGTGTCCGCTGCGGACACCTTTAACTGTCCGGTAAAAAAAGCGGACATCGCTATGTTATTGCGCTGATGGTTAACTGCACTGCCCGCGTTGTTTTGTTTAATTAGCGATTTTCCTATCAACGCGATTCATTCTTTCAATTTTCGCCGCTTGCGCTAACCCACTATGCTTTGACCATCTAGTCAACAATCATTCATTTGAAGAGAAATCACATGTTAGCTCAACCCATTGCCGCTCAAGACGTTAATAACGCTTTAGCACCTTACAACGTCAAACAAGGAAAAGTAGCGCTTGTAGCAGAAGGCGGTGGGCAACGCGGCATTTTTACCGCAGGGGTGTTAGACACATGGCTAGAAAACGGGCATGACCCCTTCGATCTTTTAATTGGTACTTCAGCGGGTTCCCAAAACTTAACGAGCTTTGTTGCACGCCAAAAAGGTTATGCAAAACGCTTAATTCGCGGGCTAACCAGGCATAAGCGGTTTTTCCAAATGGGCAGAGGCTTGATGGGAAAACACATTGTTGACCTAGATTGGTATTTTGATAAAACACAAGAAGCCAAGCGCTTGCTTAATCTTGATGCTGCTAGAGCGAATATTGGTGAAAGGGAAGTGCTTTTCACCGCTACCAATGTGCGAGATAGAAAAGCGTATTACTTGAACCCGATGACTAGTGAACACAGCTGGGTAGATTTGATAAAAGCCTCTAGTGCGCTTCCGCTGCTCTATAAGCACGGGGTAAAATTAACGACACAGGTAGATACCCAAGAAGCAGCAAACACTGATTTTTATTTAGACGGTGGGCTTGCGGCACCACTCCCCGTTACCGAAGCCTACCGCCGAGGTGCAACCAAAATTGTGGTTATAAGAACAGTAGATGAGGGCTTTCAAGCACAATCTCCTTGGTTGCAGAAAATAAGTGCCGTGATGTGCTCAACAGGCCATTGCCCTAAAACGATAGACTACTTACTTCAACACGAGCTCGCCTACCGAAAAGAACTGGCATTTATTGAAAATCCGCCAGAGGGTATTGAAATCATACAAGTCTTTGCGCCCAAAAAACTTCAAAGCAAGTTATTAGGGAGCAGTGATGCTCAGCTTCGAAATGACTACAAACTGGGTCAGCAGGCTGGCGCGCATTTTTTAGCCCATAACACGCCCTTAAACGATAGTTCTCTCCATGACACTGGCGACGCAACAAGCCTCACTGCTATCAACGTTGAAAACGCATTGTCCTCCACGCGCCCATCACGTGCACCTGCTCAACACTATGGCCGAAATAAAAATCGTATCGAGAAACTAACAGCCTAATGGTCACACATTATCGCCAAACCTATTACCCTTGCTATAAGCCGTGGGCGGGCGCTGCATTGTGATAATGTTGTGCGGCACTAGGTTTTAGTGCACAGTAAAGCTACCGCTTGTAACCACACAAAATAAGAAAACATGCAAAACAACGAGCAACTCAACACGTTTGATATCCTGCTATATGGCGCGACATCGTTTGTCGGAAAAATAATGGTTACGTATTTAGCGAGCCTCCCGCAGGGCGATTTTTCATGGGCCATTGCGGGGCGAGACGAACAAAAACTGCAGGCATTGAAAGCCGAGCATAACCTTCCTGAATTAGACTATTTTGTAGCAGATGCCAGTGACGAGACCGCACTTACCGATTTGTGTGAAAAAACACGCGTTATTATTTCTACTGTCGGTCCCTATGCGCTTTTTGGTGAAACGCTTGTTAAAGTGTGCGCTCAAACGGGAACTGACTATTGTGACCTAACCGGAGAGCCTCAGTGGATTAAAAGCATGCTTGATAAGTATGAAGCACAAGCTAAAGCATCCGGTGCTCGCATCATTAACAGTTCAGGCTTTGATTCCATTCCCTCAGACCTGGGCGTGTACTTATCTCAGCGCCTCGCTATTGAGAAAACAGGAAAGCCAGCCTCGCAGATAAAAATGCGGGTTTATAAACTTAAAGGTGGTGCGTCAGGTGGCACCATTGCAAGCATGCTTAATGTACTAAAAGAGGCGAGCGACAACCCCAGTTTACGAAAGCTGTTAGTTAACCCTTACATGCTATGTGGCGATAACCACCCTTTTCACCTTCGCCAGAAAAACCATAAAAAAGCGGAATATGACTCAACCATAGGTATATGGACAATGCCATTTGTAATGGCAGCAATTAACGAGCGTATTGTGCACCGCACTAATCTGCTACTTAATGAACGGTATGGGAAAGACTTTAAGTACGATGAAGCCATGTCGAGTAAAACGGCAAGCACTGCGTGGATAACAACGTTAGGCTTAGGTGCTTTCGTTGGCGCGGCGAGTTTTGCACCGATGAGAAGCTTCCTTGCTAACTACGTGTTGCCAAAACCGGGCGAAGGTCCAAGCCCTAGCGAGCAAGAAAATGGTATGTTCGACATGCGATTCTATGCAACGTTAGAAAATGGCCAAACGCAAGTCGTGCAAGTGACAGGAGATAAAGACCCCGGCTATGGAAGCACAGCCAAAATGTTGTCTCAGGCAGCGCTATGTTTGGCAAAAGAAACCCCTGACCTTCCGGGTGGTTTTTGGACTCCCGCGGCAGCCATGGGTGAATCATTAATTACGCGGTTAGCCGACCACGCGGGCGTAATCGCACAAGAAATGAAATAGCTCGCCATACAGTCAACAGAGAATTCCATGTGGCGCAAATGCAAAAACGCGTTGCGCCATCACTTCCCACCAAAAAAATCGTTTTTGTTTCGCCCTTTGCAGCCCGAATGAGGCACGGCTGTGTAGGTAATGAAAACTTGGCAAGCAATTTGTAAGTACTAGGCATACCGATTTAGAACAACGAGAATTTGACGCTATGCGCTTACCCACAAAACAACTTATCAGTAAAATCGAAAACCTATCAGACGGGCTAACCCCTCAACAGCTTTCTACATTCTTGGACATAATTGATGCCATGACCGCGCTTGCTGAAGATGCGGGTAATTTAAAAGAGGATAAAAAGCGCACCTTATCGCAAAAGGAAACCGTCTGCTCATCTGTGGTTCACTAACATTTAACCAAAAGGCACAAAAAGTGGGTTGTTGATCATTGCCCTGCGATCAATCTTTTGTTCGCTTACGTATTACTCTGTACTACATAATATGCGTACTTTATTTTGGGTAAATAGAAAGGAGTGCGCGTTCACGGGAGTAAATCTTGGCCGCGATAACGTCACAGCAACTCACCGCGCGTGTGAGCGCAGCAATAAAAAATGCCTTCATTGCAGACGCTTTGGCAATGCCGGTGCATTGGTATTATAACCCTGCGGACATTTATAAAGCATTCACTGGTGGCATTCAGCAATTTGAAGATGCGCCGGCCTATCATCCTTCGTCTATTATGTCGCTTCATTCAACCCGTCAAGGCGGGCGCGCTGCGTCTTCCAGTACTGGCAGAAAAGACATCGTAGGAGACGTTATCCTAAAAGGGAAACGTCAGTTTTGGACAGGTGCGAATCAACATTATCATCAAGGCATGAAGGCTGGGGAAAATACACTTAATGCACACTGCGCCCGCTTAATGCTGCGATGTGTATCAAAAGGTTATGATCGTGATGCATTTTTAGAGGAGTATGTTGCATTGATGTGTGCCGAGAAGCCCGCGCATCCCGACACGTACGCCGAATCTTATCACAGAGGTTTTTTTGCCAATATGGTAACTGGCAAACCACTCCATAAATGTGGCGCGGTTACTCACGATACCGCATCTGTCGGCGGCCTCGTGACCATTGGGCCTCTTACTCTAATTAGCGCACTTAAAGGGGAAACGATAGAAGATACGCAGGCCTTAGCTCGAAATCACCTTGCCCTTACACACCCAAGCGACGAACTGGCAACAGTGTGCGACTTTTATGTCGAGTTGCTTTACCGATTACTGTATCGCAGCAATGAATCAGCACAGGACATCGTAAACGATATAGCAAAACGTTCAGCTCATCTTTCTCTTGATTCATTAGTGGCGAAACAAAAAAGCGATATAGAAGTCGTTGGCCGTCAGTTTTCTTCCGCGTGCTATATTTCAGGTTCTTGGCCAAGTGTGCTGTATTTTGCATATCGCTATATGGATAGTGCAGAAAAAGCGCTCATTGCAAATACCAACGTGGGGGGCGATAACGTTCATCGGGGGTTTGTGTTAGGTACAATCATGGGGCTTATCGAAGAGGCACCGATTAACACCTTATATCAGCAACTTACCGACGTAAAAGCAATCGATGCAGAAATTAAAGCGGCATGCGCACTTTCATAAGTGCGCGTTAGTTAGCGTTACGGTGCCTTAGTATTAAGCTTCTTGGCGTGAGCGCCTATAAGGCTTCGATATCAGAGGCATATTGAAGCCCCCACTGTGCCCTTAATGTGTCCATTGTTGCCATTACCGACACGGACTCTTTTGCGCTTAACTGCAGGCTTTCTGTTCGCTGGTTTGCTATGTCGCGGTGAAATGCCTCAATTTCTGGTGTAAAGTTTTGATCATCTGAGAAAGGGTACTCAAACGTTTCAGGTGCGTGACCGTTCTTATGAATACTGAACGATTTTGCTCCTAAAAAATTTGGCACACGAATAAAACCAGTAGAGCCACCAATAATTGCTTCCGTAGGAAGATGATGGCTAAATGAGCACGTAAGGTGTGCATGTTTATTATGCGGGTAATCGAGCAGTATAAATGCACGTTCATCCACCCCAGTTTCGCCAAGTACTACTGAACTTTTGATGGTTGATGGGGCCTCGCCAAATACGATATAGGCCATGGTGATAGGGTAAATGCCTAAATCAAGCAGCGACCCACCGGCGGTTGCTAAACTCTTTAGTCGGTGAGAGTTTGAAAAATCACCGGTTATTGCAAACGTGGCATTCAAGCTAACCACCTCACCAATAACACCCCGTGTAAGCGCCTCTTTCAGCGCCGTAATGGCGGGTAAAAAGCGTGTCCATACCGCTTCGACTAACAGCACGTTTTTATCTCTTGCCAACGCATAAAGGCGTGCTGCCTGCTGCGCGTTTACGGTAATCGGCTTTTCACAAAGTACATGTTTGCCGGCGTGTAAGCAGGCCTGCACGTTTTCATAATGAGCGTTGTGTGTGGTGGCAATATAAATTGCATCAATGTCAGGGTTAATCATTAGCGCATTGTAATCGCTGTATGCAGTTTTTATGTTATGGGCTGACGCGAATTGTTCTGCTCGCGTGCGATCTCTGGATGCACACGCTAGCACGTGTCCTCCCTCGGACGCCTTCATACTGCTCATAAACATCGACGCGATGCCGCCGCAACCAATTACTCCCCAATGTACCATCGTTAATTTTCCTTTTGATGTGCTTTTTTGTCCCGCGAAACACAAGATAATACGCGCTATTAAATAAAACGCAGCAAAGAATGTGAATAGCATGCCCCTTAAAACAAGATACTCAAGGAAGTAATAGCAAACGGTTACAACGTTATTTTTCAGGCCTTCCAAAATAGTAACGTATTGAAGCCGAGTTGCTTATTAACTTGGTATACACAAAGCAAATTTTGCGATGAAACCCCACATGCATATGCAACAGCGGCACCAATCACACCAAAAGCAGGAATGAGTGCCACGCCCAGAATAACGGTCAGTGCTCCACTGATTAACATGTTATCTCTGACTTTGACTTCATTGCCGGTCATGCTGAGAAGATACCCCACAGACCCAGTAGCAATATTTACAAACTGCCCCAACGCTAAAATCATTAATGCCGTTGATGCAGCAACAAACTCATCCCCAAACATACTCATTAGCCATTCTGGAAAAAGTAGTATGAATGCGGTGGTAGGCACAGCCACTATCATCATCATTTTTACCGACATTAAGGCTAAGCGCTTTAATCCATCATGATCGCCACTGTTATACATAACAGCAAATTTGGGGGCAGCAATACTATTTACGGCAAAAAGAATAAAGCTTGTCAGCATGGCGGTTCGTTGTGCGGTGGCAAAGAAAGCAATAGCTTGCGCATCTTCCCACACGCCTAACATTAATTGAGATGACCACTGAATAATTTGGTGTACGATAGCGACAGTCCACAGCGGCATACAGGTTTTACGCAATAAGGATGATGAGATAAAGGGGGTATCGTCAGAAGTTGATGAAGATGATGAAGGGGCTGACGAAGCGCTTGAGACTGACTGCTGCCAAAAAATACGCCCGACAACCACCGTTATCATGCTGGTGATGACGAAATATTTACTAAGGTCATACGCTGTAGTGACTGGGAAAACCAAGATAGCAGCGAGAATACCTGCAGGTAAGCAAACGCTAGAAACGAGCATAGACTTAGAAATACGCTTCAATCCTTGTAAGGCTTGCGCGTGAATAATATAAACAGCAATAAACGGGGCAGCGATCACCATCATTTTTAATACAGGCCCGAAGCCCGCGATGCTAAAAATTGAATCCGTTATCCACGCAGCATTCAACCACAATATCAACGCAACGAAAGCAGTAGCAAGCAGTGCCCAGCTTACCGCTTTTCGATAAACAGAGTGGACCTTACCAAATGCACCGCTAGCGTACTCAGTAGCAACAAATTTCACTACAGCCTGGTCTAACCCAACCCGACCAACCGTGGCGATGATAGTGACTAAGGTAAAGCCAAGAAAAAACAATCCCGCCTCAGATGCACCCACCGTTCTCGTTACCACTACATTCATGGCAAACAAACTCAGCGCAGCTAACATTTTAATAATAAGGCCTGCCGCACTGCCTAAGAGCATCTCTCTCATATGCGGCTCGGTAAGATGCGTTTTCCACTTGAGGACTTTATCCATAGCGATCATTTCACGCATCAGCCAATATGAACGTTTCTATACTTTTTAATAAATCTGGATTGGCATAAGGCGCGAGTGTGCCTCCGCGTAACGTTGTGACATTATCGAGCGACGTAAAAAGTTCGTTTTCGTTGTAAGTAACGTAGCACCCGTCAAAGTTTTCTAGGTTTCTGCTGGTTGCTAATTGGTGTTCATTTCGATGCTCACCTAAAGCCGCTATTCGTGGAAATACAATGATAGGTTTCGATGCGATAAGTGATGTGATAACCGACCCCATCGCGGCATGAGCAAGTACAATAGACGCACTTTCGAACTGTTCTTTGTATGCCTTCTCATCTAAGAAACGACAAAACTTCATATTCTTAGGGAGATACTCTCCTTTTCCTATTTGAGCGTATATCTCAATACTTGGATTTTGTTCCGCCCATACGTCAACTAACTGAATAAAGCGGTCAAACGGAAGTTGTGTACCAACGGTAAGAAAAATCATAATACTCTCCCACAAAACGAAGGGCCTGATGGCTCAGCCAAATTAGGCCATTGCGTTAACCATAAATCGGCAAATGTGCCCGCCTTTTTACCCGAAAGTGATAACTCTTCCGCATTGGCAATACTGTCAACCCAAATTGTTTTTGCGCCCATCAACTTACCTAACATCACCGCAAAAAAACCCGGTGCGGCACCGCTGGAAATAACCACGTCGGGGCGGTTGATTATCATTACCCAGCTCATTTGAAAAAATAAAGCGATAAGCTTTAGCTTTTCATCACCATTAGCATCGATGACATGACGAAAGTTCGTTCCCATCTCCTCGCGATACTGATTAGAAACATACGTAGTTTCGAATTGGTCGAAGACTGGCTTTAGTCTTAATAACTGAATTAAATGTCCACCTTGGGACGCAACTGCTAACACTTTTTTCTTTTTCATGGTAATGCCTCGGAGGGTGACGTTAAGTAAAGTCATTAACGTACTGGAAACTACATGAGTATTTGCAAGGCACGAGCCAACAATAAATAATCACTATTTATCAGAGTCTTGCGTAAAATAATTGCGATATCGAAATATGTTTTTGCAGAATGCAAAGTAGGAAAAAGCGGGTAATATGCAGAATGCAAAGTGCCTGTACAGGCTTAACAACGCTCGCTATAAGCAAAGCGCATTTTTTTACACCAAATATGGCGAATCAATTTGTGTAGGCTTACTACCGTACAAAAGTCAGGTAGCTTTCTGTTCGCTAGAAACAGTCTCCAACGCGCAGCGACCAGTGCATCTTCATTGACTTTTTTACGAAAGGTTATTGCATTGAGTATATCGTTGTCTGGGTGTGCAACACAGAGTACGTTTACTTTGAGCAACTCAAAAATATCGATTAACTCCTGAAGAAAGGCGACGCGATCTCGCCTCGATAAGGATTCTGAATGCTCTGTTCTGAAATATTTGGGTTGATTTGAAAATTGACATGTTGGGTTACGTAACAAAATTTGAGCGTACAGCAACAAATCTTCGCCACTGTTTACTGTTTCGTTAAACAACAACGTGGTGTCGCACAGTAACGAGCGTTTGAAAACAGGCTTAGTAGAACCGAGGCCTAGCTTTATAAAGTCGGCGGCCTTAATCGGGAGCACACCGTTAGGTGCACATAGATTGGTAAAACGTGAAATACCTGATGACTGCCCTTGTGTATGACAAATTTCATAGCTATCGACGACCATGTCCGCACCGTCGCGGGCCGCGACAGTAAGCAATGCCGCCAGTCTGTCCGGCGCAAAATAGTCATCAGCATCTAATACCGCTAACCATTCACTGCAAGCAGCCTTTATTGCAATGTTTCTTGCCGTGCTCGGCCCCGCGTTTTGCGGTGTACGTAACACTTTTACGCTTTCATCTTTATTAACGTACGACGACGCAATGGCGAACGTTTCATCCGTAGAACAGTCGTCCACCACAATGACTTCTACCTTGCACCGCTCTTGGACTAATGCTGACTCGATGGCTATCGCTATTGTATTTTGCGCATTATACGCTGCGATAATCACCGACACTGTGGGCAGCATAGAGGGTGCTATATCGCATGACCTTAACGCCACTATGCTGACTTGCCTTGCATTACGAGACTATTGAGCACGTCTTTAATCACACTTAAATTCGCCGTTGATGAATAAGCGGCATCGTAACGCTTGCGTGCATTTTTGGCGGTTAGCTCGATGAGACCGTCACATTTAATATACTTAGTTATCGCCTCAGCGAGCGCTTTATGATCGCCCGGTTCAATAAGAAGACCTGAAGAATCATCGGGAATAGCTTCTGGAATACCTCCTACCGTTGTGCTTAATACCGATAGACCCGCAGACATGGCTTCAAGAATAGCGATAGGCAGCCCTTCATTATGCGAAGGTAAAAGAAGTAAATCAGAGTCTTTCATCAACTGATATTTTTGTTCGCCTGTCACCCATCCAATCACGTCAAAATAAGCTGATAATTGCCTTTCTTTGATAACCGCTTTTAACTGCTCTATTTCTCCGTTTCCGCCTACCGTGATTTTAAAGCCTGTTACCCCCTGCGCTTTAAGCAAATCAACCGCTTCTACCAAATCATAAATACCCTTTCGCTGACCAATAAACCCTAAAAAAAGCAGTTTAATGTTGTCACGATGTGCAAAGCGCCTGTTGTCAAAAAGATTTTCGAATACTGGAGATGGGAAGTTGTTTATTACGCGGATATCCGCATTATTTGAAATCGAGCCTACATACTGCGCCCAGTAATCAGAGAGTACAAACACGCTGTCTGCTTTATTTAGCACGTATTTCACCAACCCTTTGTAAAAACCACCGGCACTGTCATAGACACGCGCAAACACGGAACCATGCAAATGAAATATCACCTTGCAATTAAACAGACGGCACACAAAGATAAAAAGCGCCTTTCTGTAGATACTGCCTTTATGCGAGCCATGTAAGTGGCACACTGCTATTTTGCGTTTGCACAATAGGCTTATGAGTGTAATTAACGCCATAACGTAGACATAGAAGCGGTGAAACATGCTTCCATCGTCATGAGACACGATTAAATAGCGCTGATAATCGTCATATACGCCGGCTTGAATATGGTTTTCAATCACTGCGTGAATACCGCCTCTAGCCCTTGTGCCTACAATTGCAATACCGTTACGTTGCGAATCATTGTTCATGATTATTCTCCTACTAGAGCCTGTTATACGCTCAAGACTGGTTGATTTTGTCTTGTTCGCCACCCGCTCGCTTTACTCTCAAATAGGGTGATGAACCAACCAAAAATGGTTAAGTGGTAGAGTGATTGTGCGTTTGATGACAACGCACTGGTTAGTAATAGTAAAAATAACAATAAGCTAGCCTCTGGGCGCTTTAACGCACAGACCATAAAGGTCATAGACAACAGCAAAAGAAAATACCCTGGAAGCCCTGTTTCGCCGATAACATGCGGCCAGTAGGTGTCGTAAAAGTACTGGCCTAACTTAATCCACCAGAGGTCTTTCATGGCGTTGTATTCGTAAACATTGGCAACATCTGCCGCGGCATGGCTACCAATAGTGCCCCAGCCACCGCCCCAAAAGTTACTTTCAAATAACACAAAAACCGATTCCACCAAGAAGATGACTCGTGGTGACTCAAAGTTTTCTAATATGTGCCATACATTGTTTTGATCTACGCTTAAGTAGCTGAACATCCACGTAAAAAAAGCAAATACGATGAGTGACAACATAAACCGATAATCGATGTTAAATACTCGCTGCACTTTTAGCGCGGTTAACGCCATCAACAACAGCATCAGTTCTAGGCGCTGAATGGAACACAGTACAAAAAAAATGCATAAAAACGTGAGGGTATGTCCGTAGCGAAGGTTGCCTCTTCGGTACTCGACACTGATAAGCACGGCAGCAATAGTAAAAAACAGTGCAGATTGCCCTGGGTGCCAAAACCACCCAACAAAACGAGGCACTAAACGCCCACCAATATGGCCGGGCTCGAAATGCCCGCCGCTTTTGAATACGGCATCATATGCGCCTGGCGCGCCCGCCTGAAATACAATAAGCACGATGCAAATAACGATAAGAGGCTTAATCACTTTTAGGGTGCGTTTTGTCCATATTTCGTCACAACGCACGACTGAAAAAAGCATGAGCATAGGGAAAAACTTTAGCTCGTGATAAAGCTGCACCAAAATGATTTTCATACCTTTTTGATTAGCTAGAGAGATGAGTATGCCGTAAAGCAAATATCCGATATAAAAAGCAGTTGCTGCCCACCACTGCGCGTTAAGTTTGGGCTTAATAACCGTTACTAACAAACCGATAGCGATAATGGGAAACAGCTTTTCGAACAAATCGAATGGACCGTATAAAGCAAGATTAACCTTTTTTACCATCAAGAAGATCAGTTCAAGAATAAACATCGTGAACAGAATATGAGGTACGATTGTTACTTGCTTTTCTTCATTCATAACTGATACAGCGAATGCAATAGTTGTGAATCTGGCGTATTCGGTAATATTTTGCTTTGTTCATCAGCAATAAGCGTTGAGAAGTACGCTCTGTCTTCCGGTGTAAGTTCTGGTTTTTTGCCGGTATTACGTTCTACCAGCGCACGCTTCAATGAAGTAACAAAGCGGTCTGGAAACAAACTTACAAACAAGGTTTTCGCTACCGACTGCCGCATCAGTACTTTTTGAAATGTTTTTGACCTCGGAACACCGGAGCGATTCGCGAAGTCTTGTGTCCATGCCATCTTGCTCAAGCCAATAAACGACGCCACTTCATCCATCACTCGCTGGTTATTTTTTGCGTAGTCGTGATAATTTATTACCATCAAATTATCTCCCAGTAATGCACGAGCAAACTGCGTGGCCTCGACAAAACGGCTTGACTGAATATTGCGCCATATTGGTAAGTAATCGCTGCGCTTACCCTGTAACTCATGGTCAATGGCTTCTTTAAACGTAAGCCTTTCTCGGGCATCGCGAACGAGATGCGCATAGGCTGAAAATGCTCTATCAATTGGGTTTCTCAGCATGATAATGTGCTTAGCGTTTGGGTACTGAGCATGAATACCTTTTAACACCTCGGGATGCTCAATAGACATTGCCGATCCATCGATAGATATCTTATTGGGTGAATACAATTCGTTGTAACGCGTTTCGTCAGTCACAAACATTTGACTCACTGTGTCGTTATCAGCGACACCACAAAATTGCGCGCCCATGACTTTCGAAAAGTGGTAGTGAGGCTCTTTACGCTTCGTTTTTGCAACATCGGCATGTTGCATTAGCTGGTTATACAAACTCGTCGTTGCACATTTTGTAAAACCTAAGATAAACACGTCTGGCACATTACACCTCATTCTTTTTTAAAACAGCGGTTGCTAAGGCTATTGCTAGAACTATGCCAACGACATTAAACACGCTCCACCCCTTGAATATACTGGCCTCAAGAAATTTTCGTAGCCAAATCTGTCATTTTGAAAATGCGATTATTAGCAATATGCAAATATCCAAAAGCAAAATAGGAAAAAGGCTTATTTTCTCGCTTTGCAAAATAGAAAAACCGATTTTCAAATGAAAAAACAAAACATTTTTACAAGAAATAGACAATACATATCAATAATTTACAAAATAGCGGTTACCTAAAATCGATGTTTTATTAAAAGAGGTTTAGTTCTTGCTGTATCTAGACAGAAGCAAACAACGTTGTGACAAACGTTTACATCTGGAAAGGGGCGAAAACAATGAGATTTCAGTACTGCATAAAGGTAGTTTTCTCGCTAGTACTTATTACAAGCCTCTGCGCTTGCATGGTGACTGAGGACCTGATGCATGTCCCTGCGCACGACAATATGACTGAAGTAAGCGAATACGATACGCGCTTGCACAACCAATCTGTACATATCTTCAACCCGATGGCCATTGACGCCCGGGTAACACAATTAAAGTTAAAACCTCGTGTTGCGCATATTGTGTTGGTGGCCGACCAAAGCTCAGCATTAAACGATACATTTCGAGGCCTAGATAAACGTTACTATGCAAGAGAAGTCATTAGACGTTTTGTAAAGACCATGCCTGACCAAGCATTTAGTAGCACAATTATTACGTATAACGATTCGCCTACCCTTCAACTTTATGCACCGTTTGATGCAAGACTAAGCATCAAACCGCACTACCCTCATCAGTTAGTGCAATCTTTAGGGGATTACAGAGCCTCGCAACATATCGAAGTGCAGTCGTTATCACTTGCACTAGATTTTGTTTCTGAACTGGTTGGTAACTTGCCCGGACCATCGGCAGTAGTTTTGGTCACTGACTGGGCGCAAATCGACGAATCTGTTGAAAACGCAGTGATGCGCATGCGCCAACGCGTAACATTCAATGCTAATGCGCATGTTGTCGTACCTAACTCGACATCGGTGGCATGGCCAAAGAGCTATTCAGGGCTTTGCTTTTACACCATAGGAGTAGGTAACAAAATGTCGCGCAGTCGTTTAGAAAGTGCTGATAGCTGCGGCTTCTCTTATGCTGTCGATAAAATTGCGCAACCTAGCAACATGGCTAATTTTGTCGAGACCGTTTTATACAAGGGGCCTTCTGATAGTGACAATGACGGTATCTACGATTATCAAGATCGCTGCCCTTCTACGCGACCAGATAAGCTTGTTGATTACAGCGGATGTCCGCGATTCCCTAGCCATTACTAACGGAGCAGTAAACCATGAAATTAATGAGAATATTGACCATCGGTTCATTGCTTGTCAGCGCCGCATGTAACGTTAGCATGGCGCAGGTTGAAAGAATGGGCGTAGCAACGTTAGAAGACAAGCAGCGCCGAGATGCGATTGTATCGGCTCAAACTAGCGAGGCGACGCTTGATAAGCCAAGCTTTCAAGTGACAATTCAACCCGATGAGAATGCGGTAGATATTGCACCGTCACAATTGGAACAAAACGTGGCAGCCTCACTTCGCCCAGTGACGCTTGAAGAAGAGATTCAGCAACAACGTGTACAAAGTACGCTTGAACAATACGGGTACGATATGTTCGCGGGTATTTCAAATACCTTCGCGCCAGTCTCCGACATGCCTGTGCCTTATGACTACATCATTGGTCCAGGAGACACGTTTGCGGTTCAAGCTTTTGCGGCAACGAACGTGCAGTATAATTTAACGGTTACAAGAGATGGGCATCTTCTTATTCCTGACGCCGGTGCAGTGACGGTAAGCGGTTTAACCTTTGAAGAAGCGAAAATGGCAATATCAGAGGCAATAGAAACCAAGCGTATTGGCATTAGAACCCTTGTGACACTATCAGAATTTCGCTCTATTCAAATAATGCTTGTGGGCGAAGTGGCGAAGCCTGGTAGTTATTCGGTAAGTGGTTTTTCTACGTTGATAAACGCACTATCGTCTAGCGGTGGCATAAAACGCTCTGGTTCTTTACGCAACATCCAAGTAAAACGACAAGGTAAGCTGGTTGCAACATTTGACCTTTATGCGTTGCTTTTAAAGGGCGACGACAGCGCTAATATTTACCTGCGCCAAGGTGACCTTATTTTTGTTCCGCCGGTTGGCTCAACCATTGGTATTGCAGGGGAAATTCTTAGACCCGCCATTTATGAAGTGGCAAAAGAAAAAACCGTTGAACAAATTCTTGCGCTAGCAGGCGGTCTTCTGCCAACAGCCAACACACAAAATGCGCAAATTGAACGGGTATCGCAAAACGGTACTTACACGCTGATGCAAGCGAATTTCGATCAAAACGGAAAGAACCTAAACGTTAAAAATGGTGATTTAATTAGAGTATTCCCCGTTTTAAACAAAATGGATGACGTAATTCTACTTTCTGGCCATGTATTAACACCAGGTGGCTTTCAGTGGTTTAGAGGCATGAAAGTGTCAGACCTAATTCAATCTAGGAATGTACTTAGACAAGGCGCAGAATTTAACGCTGCGGTAATCCAACGTGAGAACCGTGACGAGAAACGTACAGAAGCAATCTACTTTAACTTATACAACGCCATTACCGATACAGACTCAAGTGACAATATAGCGCTTCACCCTAGAGATCAGGTAATCATCTTTGATACCCATTCGCCAAGAGCCGGTCAGCTATCCAAAATGGTATCAAGAATGATGAATGAGGCCACTGCAACCGCTCCTGCTAAGGTGATTGATGTAAAAGGTGCGGTTCCACACCCTGGTAGCTACCCGCTGCATGCAGGCACGCGTCTTCTCGATATGGTTGAGTATGCTGGGGGATTAGAAGCAGATGTAGATCTAAATTATGCGCTATTGGCGCGTACTGATTTACGCACCGATCGCCTCTATTTCGTAAAGGTTTCGTTAAACCAAGCACTCAATAGTCATCACGATCATAACCCCGTTCTACAACCTAAAGATAAAGTGTATTTGTTCAATAAAGATATTGACCGTGCCAGCTTAATTAAAACCCCTCTTGAACGGATAAAGCGCGAGACGCGATTTGGTCAACAGGTGCCTGTTGTCAATGTAAGTGGGTCGGTGTTTCACCCCGGTGCTTACCCTATGGTGGCGGGCATGAGGGTTGAAGACTTAATCGAAGCTGCAGGCGGTATGAAAGAAGAAACATACGGACTTGCCGCTACATTATCGCGCCAAGTGTTAATGGACAGTGAGTTTAGCCGCACTGACTCAAGAGCAATCAGCCTAAACAAAACTAACGCGCTATTAGATACAACCGACCTTATTCTACATCCAAACGATCACCTCATACTGCGCACGAAGCCAGAATGGGTACAAACGCCTAAATTCGTCCAGATAGAGGGTGAGATTACGTTTCCTGGAAAGTATCGCATTGATAAACGAGAAACCCTTTGTTCACTAATGCAAAAAGTGGGTGGGTTTACCGAAGATGCTTACCTTTTTGGCACCGTTTTCCTTCGTGACAGTGTTCGAGCGAAAGAGCAACAAGCGCTCGATAGAATGTTCGACCAATTAGAGCGTTTACTTGCCGACTCTCACATATCACAAGGTGTGAATAAAGATGAGAAAATGCCAAAAGATCAACGCGCAAAAGACATCTATGATGTGCTCAAAAAAATGGCTCCGGAAAAAGCGGTGGGCCGAATGGTGGTCGATGTTAATAGTGCGGTGACACAGTGCGATGAAGCGTCTGACATTGTGCTTGAAAATGGCGATCGTATTATTGTTCCTAAGTATCAAGATGATATCAGTGTGATTGGGCAAGTCTATTTTCCCACCTCGCACAAGTATCGTTCAGACCGCGCTGCGTTGGATTACATCGGTCTTAGCGGCGGAATTAAAGAGCTTGCGAAGTACGAACATGCTTATATTGTTCAAGCCAACGGTGAAGTCATGTCAGTCCGGGCGAACACGTGGGGGTGGTTTAAGTCTCCAGCGAACGTAAAAGTCACGCCTGGCTCAACGATATTTGTGCCGCTAAGCGTTGACCGTATCAACGGAAGAGAGTCAGCAGAAAAGTGGGTAGATATTCTTTACAAAAATATCATTTCAACTGCAATGCTAGCCAACTTGCTTAATTAAGCGGGAGCCACTTATGTCAAACCGAAACGATACAACACAGCATGTCGCAGAATACGAATTGTTGCTTAAATTTACTTACCAACTCTTACGCTACAAGTTTCGTATTGCGCTTGTTGCAATCGTGGGAGCCGGAATTGTATTTGGTTTATCGTTATTACTTAACAACAAGTATTCTGCACAGGCCACCGTTGCAATTAATATCAGCGAAGATCCCGGTGGTGTCCAACCCAATAATTATCGAGGTGCGAATACTATTGGCGTCCTAGAATATGACTTTATCATCGACGGTATTCAAGCTAATGAGCGAGAAAGACTATTAGCAAGAATGGATTCGTTTGGGTATATAAGCGCGTTTATCGTAGAGCAGGATTTGCTTCAGTATTTATATAAAGAAAATTGGAATGCCGATACCAATGAATGGATCAACGACTTTGAGCCCGATATGCGAGAAGCAGTTAAGAAATTCAAAACTGATTCGTTATATGTTTTTACTGACAAAAAGACCGATTTACTCAACATCCGTTTGACCTCTGAGTCGCCCGAATTTTCCGCAAGGCTAGCGAATGCTTTTGTGAGATCGTTCAACGAGTACTTACGCTCGCTCGACCTTGAAGAAATAACGAATAGAAGACGCTATTTAGAGCAACGTCTTAGCGAGATAAAAAATTCTGAAATTCAACGGTCTATTTTCAGGCTGTTAGAAACGCAACTTGCTGTTGAATCGCTTATTAACGCCCGTGCCAACTACCCACTGGAAGTTATTCAGCCTGCCACCGTTCCCTTATTTGAATCGTTTCCTGCGCGCAAGCAGTGGACTGCCATCACGCTTGTTCTATTGGTATTTTGCGGTGTGCTATTTGTCGTTTCAATGAACGTATTCACGGCTTTAAGACGAGATTTAAAAGATTATGCAGAAAGACATGAGCCAAAGAAACTCAACCCACCTGCGCCCACTTATTATGCTGGAGAATAAATAATGGAAAATTTAAGACAAAAAATAAGCGCATGTCGGTTCGACAATTATATATTTGGATATGCCACACTGTACTTCTTCATGGTAGCTCCGCCGCGCTCGTTTAAAATAAAAGCACGGCAACTAAAAACGCAAGGTGAATTGGCAAACCTATCTACGTCAATGATTATGGCTATTGAATTGGTCGTGCGCTTTGCCATTGTTCTGGTCATGGCAGCAAGTATAGAAGGGCTTATTGGCAATACGCTTTATGAAACAAATCGCCTAGATATATTTTTTGGTGTGCTTATGTCGATAGGCACAATTCACAGCATCGCGTTTTACGTTATTTTTAGCAGCGCGCAGAAAAGCAGTACACTCACCTTACTGTATCGGCTTATACGTAATTCAGGTTATGCGCTGTTAAGTGGCTTTATACCTGTCATTCCTATTCTTATTGTAAAATGGGTACATCAACGCCCTCCATTTGAAGATGGCATTGCGCTTCAAATTTACAGTGGGACAGCAGTATGCTTTTTGCTGATTGGAATAGCTGAAGCGAAAATCATGAACCGTATGCCGCTAGGCTCTACAAGATGGAACGGTGAAAAAGCCTCAAAACAAAAACAAATAAAAGAGACTATATTGCACATTAATACATAAGCATTATCAAAAATTTGATAATCTGATACGTAGACTCACATTATCGCCATTTAGCAATGCTTTCATTTATAACAAGCACATTATTCCCTGTAATTATTTTACTCTTGTTAGGGTGGTTTTTTTTTCGTATCAAGTGGCTAAACGATGGCTTTATTGAGTCGAGCTCTACGTTGGTATTTAACGTAGCCCTTCCCGCTTTACTGTTTTTGTCCATAAGCCAATCCGACTTCTCTCAAGCGGCTAACCCTACCCTTATCGCCATCGGCTTAAGTGGTACGCTTTTCATGTGCATCATGCTAATGCTTGTTGTCCAACTTAGCGTTTCACAAAAAAGTGCAAAAGGGGTTATTGTTCAAGGCGGATTTAGAGCTAATATGGGTATTATTGGTCTTGCGTATGCGGCCAATACATACGGTCAGGACGGTTTAGCCGCCGCCTCGGTTTACATGGGCTGTGTCACCATTTTATACAATGTAATGTCCGTCTTTGTTTTGAACTTCTACCAAGTAGGATTCATTGCTCCCATACATCAACTGAAAGGCATAGCAAAGAACCCGCTCATCATCTCAATTGTTGCAGCCCTCCCCTTTTCGTATTATCACTGGCAGTTGCCTGAGGTTGTACTTCGTACTGGTGAATATTTTGCTCAGCTAACCCTTCCCCTTGCACTAATTTGCACCGGCGCCTCGTTACAATTTCGTTCATTTTCTAGTGATTGGTACAACATCACGTTAGCAACGGTAAGTAAGTGTATTGTCTACCCTGCGCTGTTAGTCAGTATCGCGTATCTATGTGGGGTTCGAGGCATGAACTTAGGCGTAATTCTTTTGCTTTCTATCGCCCCAACTGCGGCGGCAAGTTACATCATGGTACGAACTTTAGGCGGCGACCACAGGCTCGCCGCTAGCATTATTGCGGTAAGCACATTGGTATCGCTTCCCATCACCGCAATGGCTTTTGGCACATTGTCGGCGCTGGGGTTAGTGTAACCCTGCACAATGACGTTAAGTACTTTTTAAGTTTGCCCGTTTAATTATTACAAGAAAGTCTTTTGCAGTTTGCCACCTCTTCGTTGCTTTTTAGGTGACCTCCTAAACAGGTAAAAATACAGGCCGGTTATGGCAAGTAACACGGGGCTTAAACCCAGTACACACCACAGTATTTTACTGGCAATGCCTGCAAAATAGCCAAAGTGCAGTTTTCTAAACATATCAACAAATACTGCCCAGCCCGACTCCTCTCTTACATCAAATGTGGCCAGTACCTCGCCTGAGTCGCGGCTATAGGTAACTACCGAGGAATATTCGCTTGAAAGATACGGCTTGTTAGGCACCTCGCCAAACACATTAATGTGCGCTTCTGGCTCGTAGGGAAAAGTAAGATAAGTGGGCCGGTGACCGTCAATAGCGTTAGACGACCCATAAACCAGCTGCTGAAAATCGAGATTAGGGCTGTAAATGGCTTCGGTAACATAGGCGTGGTCATCGCCATGCTCTAAGGTTTCGTGTATCACTTCAGAGGCATTCCAATACCCCCCAGTAAACGCCAAAATAAGCAGCACCGGTGAAGATAATATGCCTATGAGCTTATGCACATCGCTAAAGAAGATGCGCCTTGCCGCATGCACGCGTAGTGTGAACAGTTTAGTCCAAAACTTGCGATGCAATACAATGCCTGTCACGCCAAGCACTAACAGCATAAGCGAAAACACAAATCCGAGTGATGTGCCTGCCACGCCCATCAAAAAGGTATAGTGTAGCGACAGTAACCAGTCGGTAATATCATGGGTTACCGGCACCGGAGTAGATAGTAACGTTGCCGAATACTGGTCGACGTAAAGCTTATACCATTCGCCCTCAGACTTACTGATAAGGTACGCCGCATCGCTGCGCTGCTTGTTATCAAATAGCTCCCAACTTCCCAATACAAAATCAGGATGTGTGGCTTCTACTTTGCTAATTAACTGATTTAAGTTTGCACGAGACTGGCCTTCTTCTGCCTGCACGCTCATGTGCGAGGGCATCAACCATGTATCAATTTCTGACTTAAACACCAAAATGCTGCCAGTAATTGAAATAACAAAAAGCGGAACCATTGCAATTAGCGCCGTAATGGAATGCCATTTAAACAGAGTTTTGCGCATATCTACCTTCCATCTTTAGCCATGTTCCCCCTAGTGGGGGAACGCGGTAAGTCGTTATACTATTACAGCGACCAGGTTGCGCTTAACATGTAGCTTGCTGGTGCACCGTAAAAACCTTGGGCCCAGTACAAGCTATTAATGTACTTTTCGTCTGTAACGTTGTTGGCGTTTAAGGCAACAGAAAAGCTATCAGACACGCGGTATCTGGCCATTAAATCAATAATGGTGTATGCATCTTGGCGTGTAGTAATGGTATCGCCTGCGTTTGCAAACCCTTCACCCACAACACCCTGCACTCGTGACGTGTCGTCTTGCCAGCGGGCGTTTATCCCCACAGACAGTTTGTCGAAACGTGCAGGCGTGTAGGTTGCCGCAAACTTAAGCAGTCGCTCTGGCGTGTAGTCGGCCACCAGCTCATTGCCATCAATGGTGAAATCGGTATAACCAATGCTGGTTTGAAGGCCTGGTAATAGCTCGCCAGCCACTTCAAATTCATAACCACTAGATTCTATGCCAGTAGCGCCAACAAAACGCTGTTCGCCGGGCGGTAAATCTGCTGTTGCTGGATCGGGTATGGCTAAGTTCTCTTGCACAATGTCGAAGTAAGCGACCGTGGCAATAAGGCGGTCTTCAAAAAACTCGCTTTTAAAGCCCACTTCTTTACTCTCGCCTACAATAGGTGCCAAGGTATTGTTGTTAATATCTAGCTCGGTTTGAGACAAGAAGGTTTCTGTGTAGCTGGCATAGGCAGAAATGGAATCGTTTAGTGCATACACCACCCCAACATACGGGATGAACTCACTGTCTTCAGCGTCTTGCGCTATATCGTACGACATGCCGCTGGTATCCCATCTGTTCTGGCGACCGCCGGCGGTAATGTGCAAATCATCTGTTAGACTAAAGCGAGTAGTGAAATACACTGCCGACTGCTCGGTATCAACATCGGCGCCCGTCAGCCCATCTTCAAGAGTAGGAACGGGTGCATTGCCACCCCATGTTTCAAGCGCTGGCATTGCAGGAAAGCCATTGCCCGTTGTGAAATCGTATAACGACATATCTTCAAAGGTCATAGAGGCATGGTTAAGGCCTACTACAAACTCGTGCGAGCGCCCAAAAAGATTGAAATCTCCAGTAAGGTATACATCAATTAAATCGGTTTCTTCATCGTGATCGTACTCGCTGGCATAACCGGTAAGACCAAGGCCCGTCTCGCGATTTGGTGTGCCAAATACATAAAACAACTTTGAGTCTTCATCGGTCACTTTGCGAGAGTAAGTAGCGCGCATGTACCAGTTGTTAGCAAACACGTGGTCTAGCTCTATTAAGGTATTGTGTTTTTCAACATCCCAGTAGGCCCAATCGGCAGAGGTATTGGTAGATACATCAAAATTAGTGGCTGTGCCGTCAGAATAAAACAGCGGGTTAGCGCCCCAGTTATTACCGTCGGCATTGTTGGTGTGATACGAATGACTTACCGAAAACGTAGTGCTATCTGAAATATTGTACTCTGCAAACAAGTACGCCACGTGGCGCTCTTGCTCGTAACGGTCGAGATAAGACTCTTGCGACTGAGATACCGCCACGCCGCGAATACCAAAATCTTCATTTACGCGATACGTGCCGTCTACTTCCACGCGGCGGTTGTCCCAGCTGCCTACTAAACCTTGCACGGTTAAGCCGTTTTGCATTCCAGGGCGCTTGCGAATAAAGTTTACCGTAGCAGACGGGTTGCCCACGCCAGTCATTAACCCATTTGCACCACGTATAATTTCAATGCGATCGTAAATGGCAGAGTCTTCGTCGCCGTGGTTATTGCCTCGAATAAGCGGCAGGCCAATACCATCAATTTGGAAGTTGTTAATGTCGAAACCGCGTGCGCTGTAATAGGTACGGCTGGTTTCTACTCGTTGTACATTAACGCCGGTGGCGGTATCGAGAACATCGTTAATACCATTTAGCTGATAGTCGTCGAACTGTGCACTGGTAATAACCGATACAGATTGAGGGATGTCTTTAATGGGCAAGTTAATGCGCGACGCACCACTGGCCTTATGCGCTCCGTACCCTTCAATGTAAGAGCCTCTTACTTCAATGTTTTCTATTTCAGAGCTATCGATATCAGAGCCGTCTATTTCAGAGCTTGTTTTAGCAAATGCTGAGTGCGTTGTTGCTGATAATATTGCTAACGTAATAAGTGACCATTTCATAAAAAACCATTTCTATCGTGTGATTGTGTCTAAGGCGGTAGCATTCTACCTACTCGGAAATAAATGTAAATAGCAATCATTATCATTTGCTTGTGCATTTTTATTTATCTAACTAATGAACAGTAAAAGATAAAAAGATGGGAGTCTGTAAAGTTGAACAACTAAGTGTGAAAACGCCGCTGTAAAAGAGACATACGTCTACGTATGTCCACACTGAACTGTCTAGTAAATCGGTGATCATTCATACCGGCGATGCAGCCTTATTTAGGGCAGCCCGTCGTTAGTCCTTTACGCTAAGAATGTAGCCATAACGTTTTGATAAAGGTGATACAAACAGGAGGTTAGAAACTAAGGAATACTATAAATTGCTTGAAGCAGCCTGATTACGTGCTAAAACAGGGATTGTCGATATATCGCATTGGCTTAATGTGATTTGTGGAGGTGACATCTGAATACCGAAAGGTGCTGCGCGGCTTAATACCTCCATACCTAAAATATTGTGTTGGTTTTTCATCACCGCCACACTCACATTTTCAAAATGACATTCGTCACTCAAGGACAGTAAAGGTATGGTATACAGCTTTACTTTTTGTTTACTGCCATTGGCAAGCTTCGCAATAATCACTCCACTTTCCTTTACCGACTGTTTAGCCTTTAGCGCCTCAAATGTCTCACGGTTAAGGACGGTGAGAGACGACCCCGTGTCTATCAAATACCGAGCTTGTTTTTGATAATGAACTGAGCTCTGAAGATAAAGCGTGCCGCCATCACTGCTTACCAGGGAAAATGCATTGGCCTGCACCATATGGCTCTTGGTAAGTGCAAGAAACAACATGACGAACACTAGCGTAATATGGCGCATAACGTATCTCTGTCTAACGTTTAAGTAATACGTTGACCAAAGCATCACCCCATTTTCAGGCGCAGGTACGTAATTACTAACCAATAATACGAATAAACAAAGCAATATAAACGCCAAAAAATAACACATTGATTTACCATAGTATTATGATGTACCACCTCTTTAGGGTGCACCGCCAACGTACCGAGCAGCACCATCTTTGTGCAATATGGGAAAGCGGTTACCAAAAATACTTCCCAATATCACCAATGTGATAGTAATTTACTATCACGAGAATTCGTTAATTCTTAGTGAACAAAGCGTACAATAAGTCCGTAGTAAGTACGTTATCTATAAGTAAACTAAGGACACGTTATGAAGAAAATGATATTGCCTTTGATACTCGCCTCGTCGGTTTCAATGACCTTGTTTTCAACCAGCGCCATTTCGGCGACTAACGATAGCGCCGTAACAAATAAAGTAATGGTGGTAGAACGTAGCGGCAAGCCCCCGTTCAAACGCACCTTTGTAAATGCAAAAGAAGTAGATGTTGCACAGTTTGAAACGATGAGTGAAGCGCTTCCGTGCGAAAAAAGAGTATCGGTAACGATGCGAGGCAAGCCTCCATTCAAACGCTCTATTGAATGTGTGCCAGTGGTTAATATGGCGCAGTTCGAGCAAACTGACGACGCGCGTTCAACCGATTTCAGAGGTAGCCCTCCGTTTAAGCGTCATTAATAACATTACCGTAGCTTGGGCGGGTGATAATTTTCCGCCCAAGCAAACGTCATAATCTTTATACTCTCGACTGTTCTACATCACCTTGTTACAAATCGTTGCGCATTTAATTAGTGATAAAAAACATAATAAACATTACCTTATAGTAAAAGATAACAAGGAAATGTTGTGCGCAAACCTATTCGATTCAGACTTATCTATTTGCTTATCGCCATATTAACGTATGTGGCGGGGTTCACTTTTATACCAGACACCATAGCGTCCTCACGAGATACCTTTATCTCAGGCGTTTTTCTGTTTTTCTATTTTGTTTTGTTACCGTCGCTTTTTTGGTATTGCGTAATAAAGGTTGGCCAGCAGAAACGCTGGAAAATCATTATTCCGTTAAGTGTGGCCAGTGTAGTAGCGCGTTACTCTATGCCCCCTTCTCTCGCTGCCTATTTTGAGTTTCTCAGTTGGGCACGCTACCCCATTATTGCTATTTTACTTATCATTGAATTAGCAGTTATTTATCACGTGGTATCCATGCTTTGGAAGTCGCGAAAAATCAGTGGAGACCCGCGGGTTAATGCTCTCATTAATAACGCAGATAACGATGATAAAAAGCGAGAACTAGCATTTATGATGGCCAGTGAGCCAGCAAGCTGGTATTACGCTATCCCTCGATTCTCCAAAAAACATATATCGGCAATATCGAATCTATCATTACGTAGCGCCTCGCGGTGGCATATTACTTTGGTCGTGATAGGTCTATTCACTGTAACCACTATTAGCTATGCATTACTTATGCAGTGGAGCGAGCTGGCGGCCATTATCGTATCGACATTGATTGGTTATGGCATTATTTCTCTTATCGCAAGCCATCGAATCAGCAGGCACTATTCAATATATATCCATAACAACCACCTTGTGGTGAATGCTACCTTTTTTAATTTACTGTTAGCGCCAGTTTCTCAGATCAACGCGTGTGAAACAGGAGAATGGCAATGCCACAAAGAACAGTTGAAAATAGGGCGTGGTACATACGCTAATATCAAGCTGACATTCTCCAAGCCTGTATTGTGGTTCACTATGATGGGCATATTTAACGAGAAAATTGATGAAGTATTTCTATGCGTTGATAACCCCAACGCGCTGATGGCATCGCTTTATAAATGCGAGGCAAGTAACGAAGAATAGTATTGGAATGTAAAGCCGACAAATTGTCGGCTTTCATTGTTGCAATGCTAACGCCCTAAAATTCCGCGGGCTATTACTTCCTTCATGATTTCAGAGCTGCCCGCATAAATAGTTTGTACTCTAGCATCACGATAAAAGCGAGAGATTGGATACTCATCGGTGTAGCCGTACCCACCAAACAACTGTAAGCACTCATTCACCATTTTTAACTGCATTTCAGTTGCCGCTAATTTCAACATTGCGGCATCAGTTACAGTCATCTCCTCTCGGCTAAACTTATCCATGTGCTTTTCTAATAACGCCCGACACATCTCTAATTCAGTCTGGCACTCTGCTAATTTAAAGCGCGTATTTTGAAACTGGCTTACGGTTTGCCCAAATGCTTTACGCTGAGTAACATAATCAACAGTAAGATCTAATGCGCCTTGCGCATGTCCAATTGCTTGCACAGCACAGCCCAATCGCTCACGAGGCAGCTCTTGCATTAGGTATACAAACCCTTTTCCTTCCTCGCCAAGCAGTGCGTTTGCTGGTACGCGTACGTTATCGAAGAATAACTCACCCGTATCGCTGCTATGTTGACCTATTTTGTGAATAGGCTTACCGGTGGAGAAGCCCGGCAAACTAGTATCAACAAGGAATAACGATACCCCTTTCGCCCCCGCTTTAGGATCGGTCTTAGCACAAACGATGATCATGTCGGCCATAGTACCGTTAGTAATAAATACCTTTGAACCGTTTAAAATATAACTGTCACCGTCTTTAACCGCCTGCGTTTTCATTCCGGCCACATCACTTCCCGCATTAGGCTCAGTCATCGCAAGCGCAGTTAGCACTTCGCCTGTCACCATCTTGGGAAGCCAGTAATCTTTCTGCTCTTCGGTGCCGATATTAAGCACATAAGGTGCAACAATGTTAGCGTGAATGTTATACCCGGTCGCCAAGCTATGTAGACCTAGTCGGCACATCTCTTCTTGAATCATTTGGCACACATCGAAACTCGTTGCAGCCGCGCCGTATTTCTCTGGCATATCAACGAGTAACATTCCCGCCTGCCCCATGGTATGCCACACTTCACGTGGCATACGATGGTCGTCTTCCCATTGCATATAATGGGGCAAGATTTCCTGCTCGATAAATCGCAGTACCATGTCTTTGAACATAGTAAGTTCTTCATTAACCAAAGCATTGTTTGCAGACATCACGGTTCCTCTTAAAACACTGGCGCTAACTTCACAGTTGAACTCACAAGAATATAGCCATAGCGCAGTCAAAATGACGCATTGACTACAGCGTTGCCAACTGAGAGTTCACAAAAAATTTACATTATGACAAGTGTAGAGCAAGCTTTTGCAAGGTTCGAATGATGTTTTTCTAGTGTGCCGAATCACTGAAAGTTATTGATCTTTTTGCCTGCAGAGTTATTAAGGCAAAGCGGCCTTGTGGCGAATTTTTGCAGCGCAAACCATATTTTGTGCGAGCGCACTACCCCGACGGTCAGCGTATTGACCGTCAGAGAAAGCCCGCTGTTAAGTGAACGCTGTTGACAACCTGCCCTTTTATAGCAAGGTTAGGCAAATTAAGGGGCTAACCGAAAGGGTTGTCAATAGCGCAGCTCGGCTCGGTGAACCAGCGTGCACCTTCCCTTGTCATGTAAAAATGATCCTCTAAACGAATACCAAACTCATTAGGCACAACGATCATCGGCTCGTTACTGAAACACATTCCGTCAGCCAATAGGTGTGGATTGTCTTTCACTAAATACGGCCATTCGTGGATATCCATACCAATGCCATGGCCTGTTCTGTGAGGTAAACCAGGTAATGCGTAGTCTGGCCCAAGACCATCCGCTTCTAGGCTTTTGCGAGCGGCAGCATCGACATGCCCGCAAGGCGCACCTAAGGTTGCTGCATTGAAGGCCGCGAGTTGCGCACGTTTTTCACTCTGCCACAGTGTCCGTTGCCTTTCAGTTGCCTGACCAAAGCAATAGGTCCGCGTAATGTCTGAGAGATACCCCTGCAGTTTGCAGCCTGTATCAATAAGCACCATATCGTTTTCTTTCAGTATTTGAGGGTCTTTCACGCCATGAGGATAAGAAGTTGCTTTGCCAAAAAGGACAATACAAAAGTAGCTGCCGCTAGCACCAACTTTACGATGCGCCTCATCAATAAAGGCTTCGACTTCTTTTGTGGTTATGCCCGCACGTAGCATACTTGCCGTCGCTTTGTGTACTGCAAGCGTCATGTCCATTGCACGTTGAATTAGCGCTAATTCGTTCTCTGACTTATGCATTCTGCAATGTGCGGTGACATCTGCCCCGTTAACAATCTGCGTAGTTGCACCGAGCGCTTTATTAAACCCGTCGACAATAAAAAAAGCCGTAGATTCATCAACACCAACTTTACCTCTTCCGGCAAACCCTGGCATAGGGAGTAGTGACGCAAACAATTCATAAGGGCTTTCGTGTTCTTCCCAACCTTTAATATCGCCCGCTATCACCTTTCTTTCGTTAAGTGAGTCAATCTCAAAGGTTGGCGCAATATATATAATATTACCTTCAGCGGGCAATATAGCCCCGACTAATCGCTCGCTTGCATACCACTGCATTCCAGTAAAATAGGCCAGATTAGTACCTGCATTAAGGTACAATGCATCAATACCGTGCTGCTGCATGTAACACTGCGCTTTAGCAATTCGGGCTTCATATTCAGTGACCTGAATAGGCGACACGCCTGCCGTCATATCTGAAAGGCTCTCCAATGCCTCTTTCGCTGTTTTGCCACCTATTCCTATTTTCATTGCACCACCTAAAAGCCGATAATTCAGCGCCACTTTACAAGAAAACGCTTAAAAGTCGAGGCTAGGACACATCGCCATCACGTTCTCTACCATCAGTATTTAAGGTTTTACTAACTGGGCTCGGGAATTAGCGTCGGGCACGTCTTTGTAGGCAACCTGATTACGCCCCATGGCTTTGGCTTCGTACAACGCTTCATCGGCAAGAGTTATTAAGCTATCAATACCAATATCAACCGGAGACGCGCTGGCCACGCCAATACTTGCTGTAATCTTTATTTTCCCATCAAAAGGTGAATTTTCGATACATTTGCGCAACACCTCTGCGAAGGCTCTCGCTTTCACAGCGTCAGTACTTGGAAGAAACAGCAAAAACTCTTCTCCTCCCCATCGAATGGCAACATCAGAGGCCCTAACTCGGTTTTTTATCTCTGTTGCTATGGTTTCTAGTACATCGTCACCAACACCATGGCCGTGTTCATCATTGATTTTCTTAAACCAATCTAAGTCTACCAATACTACGGACACACGCTCATTTTTGCGTTTCGCCATTGCCCATATTGGCCCAATTAAGTCGGTGTACGCCCGTCGGTTATATAAGTTGGTGAGCGGATCAAGCCTCGCGATAGATTCAGCGCTTCTGCGCGCTTCTTCAACCAATTTAAAACTGGTACCTAACGATATTGATAAGAGCGACATCTCACACAGCATACCTATCTCTATACCCCTAAACGCCCATTGAGAATAAGGAATTATTCCCCATGTTGCTAAACTCGATACTGTCGCGCCTCCGGTTCCCAGTGCAACAGCTGGAAGAAAGAATTTAGCAATGGGGTTTCCCTTACGTAGGGCGGCAACCCCAATCAATAACATCCAAACAGAAAGCGTAGTTAGCACAATAAGCTGGCTCATGATCGCAAAAGCCTGATCTCCAGATATTACAATCACGATAGCGAGTGAGATGAGCCCTGCGTAGATAAATTTTTTTCTGCTATACAGTTTAGGTAAAAATACCTTCACATTTAGAAACGAGATGGTGAACGTGGTCGCCGACACTAAGTAGCAAAACATGAGAATCGGCATAAGCCACTGCTGCAAAAATACCGAGGATGGCCACAACAACCAATACCCATGGCCGGTATAGACAAAGTTAAACAGCGTAAACGCGAGTAGATAAAGCGAGTAGTAAAGATAACGACGCTCTTTTAACGATATAAATAGAACGACATTGTATAAAAATAAAATAAGAAGAGACCCATAAAGCGCGCCGTAAAAGTAAGCATGCTCCAAAGATTTAGCCTTGTCGGCTTCTTCAGACCCAACATAAATTGGAAAGGTCATGGGGTCTTTTGATTTAAACCTAAACAGTACGACCGTGGTACCTTCAGACAACACATATTGCACAGAAGGCATGCGCATATTGCGTTCGCGCTTAGAAAAGACCGTTTTATCACCTAAGGACGTACTGAGCTGAAGCTCCTCGTTGTGAAAAATATAGAGATCAATTTCATCAAGCCACGCATTATCGATTGTTATAATTTGAGATATGCCTGCACGATGCGTAGTAATAGGTAAGGCTGCCCACACGTCTTTATCAGTAAAGCCAAAGCTTACTTTGCCATGGGTATTGGGGAGGAAACTTCCTGCATGAAAAGCACGTAGCGCTGCATTAGGAGTAGAAAAGGTTTCATCAGGCATGTAAAGCAATAACGCATCATTAACTAACTGATAATCAGCATAAACATTTCGCTCGTTTGCTTCGGGTGCGCTCGAAAAAACGCTGCCTGTTAAAAAAAGGGCGATAACAACCCAGCGATGAAAGACGTTAACCACTCACTGCCTCTTTTAATTATAGTTGGCGCACAACCGCTATTTAACCTTCCTTAAACGGTCTACATTGAAAAATACATTTTGCTTTGAGCGTTTACACAAGACGACATCGAAAATATCACCCTATTTCAACGTTAAAATCGATGCCAATAATTGTTAGCATCGCCATGTATATGAAAGCGCTTATATATTGAGTGTAAGCTAAGTTTTCATCTATGCAAAAACATTTGCGAAGATGAATTAAAATGTAGACACACTAACATCTTTTGCCTAAAGGTACTTGTTGTGACATAGTCAAAAAATAAAAATAACAATACACCAATTATCCCTATGCAATTTCGCTCCGCTTTCTTTACTTTTACCGCCCTATTCACCCTTATTGCGTCATCATTTAGTACGCAAGCAATCACTATCATCGAAACGACCCCCGTCCATTTTGGTTCAATATTTGGCCAACTTGGCTTTCAATGTGCAATGAGCCAGTTTGGAGAAGTGGGGGGGGATTGTGATGCAACGGATGCCAACATAAGCCGTGGCACCATTATCGTTACCGACCTTCCACGAAAAGGCACTGTTGAAGTGGTTATTACTAGCTCGCCCAACGCATCGCTTGACTATGCCCCGACAGCTGAAGTGTCTGGCGCTAAAGGGGGAACCGTCTTGTTAACGCCCAATCAGCCGGTTTTACTTGAAGTAAAAGGAAATGGCGCCGACCTTTCCATAAACGTTTTTGGTACGTTGTCCATTAATGACGACTTGCGTACCTCTCAACCCTATACCGTTGATTACACTATTCAAGTCAATGCGCTGTAGTAAAAACCTGTAGTAATTAGACGTAAAACGTTAAATCTCCATTTACCTGCGATTAACATCTGTGAGCGCGGTGTTTATTTGTGTCCCCTTTGCGCATAATTACCGAGAATTTAAAAACAATAAGAATTTGTGATGCCATTTTTCTCTGCCAACACCTCATGCAACCGTCTTCGTTTATTTTTTTTGATGTGGTTGAGTATGTTGTCGATATCGTCTTATGGTGCGAACGGCATTATTTTGACCGAAGACGAAACGCCTATTGTTATTCCAAACCTCGATGGTGACATTAATGTCGATGGTAATATTGACGAGGCGATATGGCAGTCGGCCGCGCTTATCTCGCTTGATTACATTACTCGGCCATTTGAAAACACGACACCACCTGTGACGACCACCGCTCGTATTTTCGAAAACGGGAATATGCTTTATATCGGTTTTAGCGCACAAGATAATAATCCCGATGCTATTCGTGCGTTGTTTCGCGACAGAGACCAAGTATGGGACAACGATTTAGTAGGAATAAAACTAGATACCTTCGGCGACAGTCGCTTGTCTTATCAGTTTTTTGTTAACCCTAATGGTATACAAATAGACGCCATTGAAAACGAAATGACGCGAACGGAAAGCGCTAGCTGGAATGCCATTTGGGATGCCGGCGCGGTGATTACCACAAACGGCTACAACGTAGAAATTGCACTGCCCTTTCGTATTATGAACTTCCTTGATAGCGACGGACCTAAACAGTGGCGCGCTGAATTAGTTAGGTTCTATCCACGAGAAAACAACCTACGTATCTCAAACCGCAAAGTCGACAGAGATAATGCGTGTACGCTTTGCCAGATGGGACAAATAGAAGGCTTCGCCACAGCCAAACAAGGAAAAAACCTTACTATAGTACCTTATGCGGTTGCGTCGGGCGCGCGGAGCCGTTCAATCGCGAGAACAGACGACTGGCAATCTACAGATAATAAAGAGATTGGCGCTGATATTAACTGGGGGATCACCTCAGATATGATGCTCCAAGCCACCATCAACCCAGATTTCTCGCAAGTTGAAGCCGATGCGGGGCAACTCGCTATAAACAACCCTTTTGCGTTATTTTTCCCCGAACGACGGCCGTTCTTCTTAGAGAATGCAGACTTCTTTAGCACACAACATGACCTTGTCTATACCCGTAATTTGGGATCGCCAGATGTAGGTACAAAGTTAACGGGCCGAATAGATAATCACACGTTCGGGTTACTTGTTGCCAATGACGAAGACACGACCTTCTTAGTGCCGGGAAACCTCGGTTCTCGCGTCGCGCGGTTAGGGAAAGAGAGTCGTAACATCGCCGCACGATATCGCTTTGATGTATCAGATACATTGTCTTTTGGCACGATTTTGACCGGCAGAAAGGCTGACGACTATAGCAATGTTGTATCAGGCATCGACTCTCGCTATCAAATAACGCCAACGGATACGCTACGGGTGCAAGTACTTGCCTCGGAAACACAATACCCTGAAACCCTCTTTCAGCGATTTTGCGCGCAAGACTGTACACAGAGTGATAATTACAGCGAGAGCGCCCTTAGAACCCAGTCTTCATCGCCACGTAACGGCGTAAGTTATGTTGTCGACTATCGCCATGAAGAAAGAGAATGGTTTTTTCTTGCCAATAGAAAGAGTACACAAGCTGATTTTCGTGCAGACCTCGGTTTTGAGAGCACAGTAGATAGACACAAAAGTGTCGTTGGTGGTGGATACATATGGTGGCAAGAAAACGACTGGTGGAACCGCTTTGAATTTAGTGGTGATTGGGATATTACCCATAACGACGATGGCGAATTAATTGAGCGAGAAGTGCAAGCGCAGCTTGAGCTAAACGCCGCTTACCAGTCTTTTATGAGCCTTCAATGGGTAAAGCGCGATACAGTGGGGCTAAGAGCTGATCGTTCGTCATTAGCGATTGATGGAAACACCACGCGATTCACTGAAGAACAAATGTCGCTTTATGTAGAAACTCGCCCCAACAAAACCCTGTATTTTGAAAACTTTGTTCGATTCGGTGACAGAATAGATTTACTTAATAATCGACTCGGGCAACAACTGCTAATACAACCCCAACTTACGATGAATTTAGGTAATCACTTTCAAGCCACCATAAACCACGAATACAATAATATTGAAGTGAGCAATGCTGAACTTTTTACGGCCAACCTCACTGATTTACGCCTAAGTTATCAATTTTCCGCCAACCAATTTGTACGCCTAGCGTTAGTGTACTCAGACGTAAAGCGTAATAAAGAAAATTACCTGTTTGACGTACCAGAAAGAGACAGAGATCTCGGTACACAATTGGTATATTCTTATATGATTAATCCGCTGTCTCGACTTTTTATTGGTTATGGCGATGCAGCAATAGCTAACGATAATTTCCCAGGGTTAAGGCGATTTGAGCAAACTGTTTTTGCGAAATTCAGCTATGCGTGGCTGTACTAATAACGCTCGGCAAGATAATTAACACTTACTTACCGTACAGATATTATTTTTCTGGCACTCACGGTATAACTAACACATGGATACTTCTTATGAATCGCTTGTTTGACGTCGCTACATACGTTACGTTTTTTAGCTACCTTGCTCTTTCTGTATTCGTTATGCCTGACTGTTTAGCAAATGCAGAAGCGACCTCTACTATCGATGTCTTGTACCAATACTCACCCGAAGAGAATCCTGTAGAGGCTTTGTTCGATACGAGGCAACAGGCTATTGAGAATAATAAGCGCCTGCTGGTCGTGTTAGGCGCCCAATGGTGTCACGATAGCCGAGGGCTTGCGGCACAATTTTCTTCCGAAAAAATGCAGGAAATTATTCAAAATGATTATGAAGTCAAGTTTATCGACGTAGGATTGTTAGAAGATAGACGCGCCATCACAACACAATTCAACTACCCAACCTACTATGCAACGCCGACTGTGATGGTAATAGACCCACAAACGAATGCCCTTTTGAATGCAGACTCTATGGACAAATGGGCATTCGCAGATAGTGTCCCGCCAAAGGATTATGTCGATTATTTTGGTGCGTTTGAAAACAAGGTCCCAAGCAAATCGAGCGTATTAACCCCTTATGATATTGAGAACGCAAAAAGGCTGCAAAATGCTTACGACATTTTAGGCCCAATGCTAGGGCTAGATATTGAAGGAAATGCCCCAGACGGTTTCTATGATATGTGGAAAGAAGTCAGACGTTATCGAATTAGCCTTCAAAAATCGTTGGCCAACCAAGCGGCAACGCATTCTGAGGATAATAGTGTTAAGCGGGAGACCTTTGGCCCGTTTAGCTGGGAAATGTAGGCATAAAAAAGCACACCTTTACGTGTGCTTTTTTGTATTTTGAATGCGAAATCTCTAGCTAGGATTGGCTGAGTTTACGCTAGCGCCTCTGCGTGGCTGAGGAGAACGTCGTCTTCTCGGTGCTTTTCCATCATTGGCACCACTGCGTGCTTTTCTCTCGCTAGACGGCCCGTTTTGCTGAAACGATTTGGGCTTCTTAGGTTTTTTCGGCTTTTTAGGGCTTGAGAGAACCGTATCTGGCACTTTCGCCTGCGGTGCGAACCCTTCTAAAGGCGTTCTAGGAAGCAGTTTTTGAATAAGCGTTTCAATATCTTTTAACTGCTGAAGTTCGTCAATACTCACAAAAGACCAAGCTTGTCCGCTGGCACCAGCGCGACCGGTACGTCCAATTCTATGTACATAGTCAGCAGGCGTATTGGGTAAGTCTAAATTAACCACCGTGGGCAATTCACTGATGTCGATGCCCCTTGCGGCGATATCGGTGGCGACAAGCACATGAATTTTCCCACTTTTAAACTCGGACAATGCTTTGGTACGCGCACCTTGGCTTTTGTTTCCGTGGATAGCAGCGCTAGGTATATTTGCCTTACCTAGTTTTTCCGCAATTCTGTTTGCGCCGTGTTTAGTGCGACTAAACACCAACAACTGCTTCCATTTTTGCTGCTTTATGAGGCTAATCAGTGCACTAGTTTTTTTAGACTTATCAACGGGAATAAGATACTGCTGAACGCTTTCTACCGTTGTATTGGCAGGCGTAGTTGAAATCTTTTCTGGGTTATTCGTAATCGTCTGGGCAAGCTCGGTAATCTCTTCTGAGAACGTTGCAGAAAACAATAGTGTTTGTCGCTGAGTAGGAAGTAACTTCAATATGCGTTTAATATCATGAATGAAGCCCATGTCGAGCATACGGTCGGCTTCATCTAACACTAAGGTTTCTAATTGTTGAAATTTCACCGCGTTTTGCTGATACAAGTCAAGCAGACGACCTGGGGTAGCGATAAGAACGTCAATACCACCTCGAAGCTGTTTCATTTGCGGGTTGATACCTACTCCACCAAAAACGACAGCGGTTTTTAACGGTAAAAACTCGCTAAATTGACGGATGCTTTCTTCTACTTGTGCGGCTAACTCTCGCGTTGGCGTGAGAATAAGTGCGCGAACGCTATTTGGCTTGGCTTTTTGACCACCAATAAGGTTGTGCAGTAACGGTAATCCAAAGCCGGCGGTTTTACCCGTACCGGTTTGCGCTGCGGCCAAAATATCTTTACCCTCAATAATAACGGGGATCGCTTTTTCTTGAATAGGTGAAGGTACGGTATAGCCTTGCTTGTCAACAGCTTTCATTAAAGCAGCGTCTAGGCCAAGATGAGAAAAAGACATGATAGTCTCCTGATAACGAATTAAAAAGCTACACAAAGGCAGCAACTGTTGCTGAAAGGCTATCGTCTAGTTCTGGCTTATCAGTAGATATTGATGTCTGAAAATCGCGTGAGGAACTTACAAAGTAAATTACTGAAGAAGATATAAATTGTTCAAAAGAGCCTTAAAAAAGCATGCGCACTATACCACAACGCCGCTCAGCCCACCAGCAAAGATGAAGGCATAGCACGTAAATCGTATCGGCTATTTTCTACCTCACACCACCACGCGAGGCACTGCATGCTGAGTTTGCATGTATTCCATTAGCGCTAACAAGCTCATGGGCATAGCAAAATGGTAGCCCTGCATTGAATCTGCACCGATACTTATTGCAAACGCGACTTGCTCTTTGGATTCAAGTCCTTCTAGAGTGCAAGGTACATTTAGTGCTTGGCAAAGCGTAATCACATTTTTTAATATCGTTGCTTGTCGTTCCCCCGTTGAAGACTGAATTGGGAACTCAGGCAGTAATGAGCGGTCTAGTTTAACCGCGTCATAAATACTTTCGGCAAGTTCGGATAGACACGAATACCCTGTACCAAAATCATCAATAGATACCCTAAAGCCGATGTGTTTTAGCTCAGTTAAAACCTCTCGCGCTTGTTTACTTTGCAGGGTCGATTCAGTAATCTCAATGACAAAACGACTAGGCGCTAACGCAAATCGAGTAATCTCCCCCTTAAATGCCTCAACAATGTTTTCGTTTTGCAATTGTACCGCAGACATATTGATATTGACGACGACGTCGGTATCCCCCCAATTTTCTAATGCTTGTAGGGCCATACTCCCCTCTCTAAGCATATGTAGGCCTAATTCGTGAATCAGGTGAGTGCGCTCTGCGATTGGAATAAATTTGTCAGGCCCTATAAGGCCTCGGCCTGGTACATGCCACCGAGCTAACGCTTCAAGCGCTACGACCTTGCCTGATGTATTTATTATAGGTTGAAAGTACGCACATATCTCACCTGAAGTGATAGCAGTTCGCAGCCCTTGCTGCACAAACAATCTATATTCGATATCCTGAGTGAGCGATTCATCGAAGAAAACAATGTTATTTTTACCTAACTGCTTTGCCTGATACATCGCAATATCAGCATGTTTTAATAAATCGCTAGCGCAAATCGACTCTTTCGCAATCGCAATACCAACACTTGCAGTTATCACGAACTCTGCCGACGACGTCACAAAAGGTGTTTCAAAGACACTGGTTACCCGCTCGGCAAAACGCTGCAAATCAATGGGTTTGTTGTCGGCAGCAACAATAATAAACTCGTCGCCTCCAAAACGAATAAGCTTATCGGTCTCTCGAATTTTTACCAACATTCTAGACACACAACTTCGTAGCACTTGGTCACCGATTTCGTGCCCATAAGAATCATTGATCAATTTAAATTCATCTAAGTCGATGAAAATAAGCGCAACCTCAGAGGATTCACTTTGCAGACTCTGTATGACTTGATTTAGATAATTTCTGTTTCCTGCGCCCGTAAGAGGGTCGGTAAAGGCTAAATATTTCAGTTTTGATTCTGTCGATTTAAGGGCTGTGACATCCGTAAGAATCGCGACTTTTCGCTCATGCTGGTCCTGTTCAATAACATTAATAGACACAACAAGATGTTTTCTCTGGCCATCCTCGGTAACGATGTTCATCTCTTCGCGCATGTCATCGATAAACACAAGGCCATCATCATCACCGTCCCGCTCTCTTGGAAAGTAATCAAAAAACGATGTTCCAATTAAACTATCCGTAGCGACACCTAGTAAATCATTAGCAGCAACATTAGCTTTGGTGATTATGCCATCCGCATCAAACACCAACACGCCTTCCTGCATTTCTTTTATGATGCGGTCCGACACGAAGAGTTCGCTTTCTATTTGATGAAGGTCGGTAACATCTTGAATCGCTCCTATCCGCACACCTTCATCAGATAGTGACACATCAGTAAGCGTAACTTGAAGCCAGGATATTTCGCTCTCGTTATTTACAACTTTTAGTCGAGTTTGAAAGCTTTGAGTACTATCAATAGCACTTTGCAGCGCTTTCTTGTCTTCCTCAGGAAATAAAATCATAAAGTCGTCAAACGACAAATTAAGAGGCAACGAGAAATGATTCTGCTCGCTTTTAATAACAATAGACTTTGTCATTTCCTCTATTTCAAGCACAGCCAACTTCGCAACATTCGACGCGATAGTTAATCGCAGGGAGGCGTCCTTCATTTCGTCATCAATACGCTTTCGCTCTAGCGCCACTTTAACAGCGGTGCGAAGCATCGCGTTACCAAAAGGTTTAACCAGATAACCATAGGGCGCAATGGATAACGCGTCGGACAGGGTGTCGTCGTCACTGTATGCTGACGTAAATACGATGGGAATAGCATACTTACTGATAATATGCCTGCCTACATCAATACCCGTCAGTGAGTCACCCAAATTAATGTCCATTAAAATAATATCGGGCCGATACTTTTCCGCGAGCTTAATTGCGGTTTCAGCATCGCCAGCAATACCCACCACGTCTACACCGAAGCTTTTTAGCGAAAAGCTTGTGTTCATTGCATCAATGGTTTGGTCTTCAACAATTAATATTCTGGCAGTTATCGATGCTTCCATTTATTCACTTCTTTATTTAAGTTCTTCTAAGGTTTTTTCCAACGTTTTTATATTTACTGGTTTACTTAACACGTGCACAGACGAAAGAATATCTGGTATTTCTAATTCTGCACCGTAACCCGTAATAAACATAAACGGCGTTGATTGTTCCAACAGTTCGGTGGCCAACTGGATTGTGTTTTCATTTCCTAAGTGCATATCTAAGAATATGATATCTGGCCGCTCTTTCGCTATTCCTGCTCTGGCAGCAGACACAGAACCAAAAATAGAGGCGTATGGAATACCAATACTTTTCAGCTTTTTCTGTAAATCCATCGATATCAGAAGGTTATCTTCTACAATACATGCCTTCTCAAAATGATTTGCTTGTTCCTCGCCTGATGAAACATCGTTTTTGTTATACAACATCGCGTTGCTGTCATCCGGCTGGTTAGTTTTTGAAACCTCTTCAATGTGTTTACTAGGAATTTTAAATACCGCTTTTATCCCCGTGGTTAATGCCATAATGTCGGACTCACCGCCTAATTCATGTGGAATCACCGAACGTATTATCGTCATACCAAAACCATCAGGGCCTAAGTCGGTAATCGGCGGGCCGCCCTTTTCAACCCATTCAATAGTGCAATTTCCTTGCTTATCGAGCCACCAATTTACCGATACTGTTCCATCGCTGCTCGATGCACTCAATGCGCCGTACTTTGCAGCATTGGTAATGAGCTCATGAAACACTAAAACAACTGGCGTAACCCCATATGCACTAATATTGATGTCGGGCCCTTCTACCGTAAACACTGACTCATTTATCATATAGGCGCGCAATTCGTTCCAAAGCAATGTGCTAAAGCTAATGCTTTGCCATGAGGAATGAGTAAGTTGATCGTGCCCTAGTGCCAGTGCTGAAATTCGGGCTGATAACGACTCTACGAAAAGGCCAATATCGTTTTTATCATGGGAAGTTTGAGACACAATAGCATTGACCAAATTCAAAATATTACGTACTCGATGGTTTAACTCACCAATCAGTAACTGTAACCGTTCTTTCGCCTCTTTTTGCAGTGCTTCTTTTTCGTGAAGGTGCTGGATGGTCAAATCCATAATACCTGTTCGAATCGACTTGGCGCGCTCTATATCAAGTACCGACCACGCTAATGACTGGTCATCATGGGAAACGATCCACTGTTCAAAGCTAGACCTTGGCGTAAGCTTAACATCGCCATTGCTCACGACCGATTTATCGGGGTTACCCGCCCACCGTACCTCTTGCACAACGGCTTCGCGATACAACAAAATATAATCAACGGGATGGCGAGATACTTGGATGGCGAGAACGCCCGACACGTTGTTGTCACGTAAGGAAGGATCTAATGTTTCCAGCTTATCTATCGCGTATAATTGGGTATCTGTTTTATTTTTTAGAAAATTAAGCAGATGGTTTACTTTTTTGCTTCCTAACGACTTACCGCGATGCCTGTACTCGCCATTAAATGAGCACCCAATACCGTCAATATCAATGAGGCTTTTAAAGAAGTCATAGCGTTCAATGACCATTTGCGGGATAGACACCGAAGGAGACACATTACCAATCACTTTTGTATAAGCTGTATTGGCCTTCTCGCTTATAGCAATTCGCTCTACAACAAGGCGTTTATTTAACTCTAAAGAGAAAAACTCTGCGAATAGCTCTAATTGCTCAAGCATTTTTCCCGACAGAATACGCGCTGAATTGTTGTGACAGGCAATCAACCCCCACAACTCACCTTCAACAATAACGGAAATAGACATCGACGCGCCCACTCCCATATTCTTTAAATATTGAATATGTACTTCAGATACGGAACGAAGCCGTGAAAAAGACAAATCGAGCATGTCTTGTTTAGCGCCAAGCGCAACTAATTTATGGTCATGACCGTGTACATCGCTGATTACGCGAATCAAATTTTTCTTGTACAACGCGCGCGCCTGCTTGGGAATATCGGACGCCGGATATTTAAGACCAAAAAATGGAGGAAGCTCGTTCGCTTTAGACTCAGCGACGACCTCACCACTTCCGTCGTTGTCAAAGCGATACAGCATCACTCTATCAAAATGTGTGAAAAGACGGACGCCCTCCACGAGTTGCTCATAAAGTGTTGCAACATCTTTGCTTTGACTAAATTGGTTCATCATGGCAAGGAGAAAGTTGTCCATGCCATCGTTTTTAATGTGTGGCTCAAACTCAAAAATAATGACGCCGGAACTATCATGAATACTGATGTCTTGGGCCGATGCCATTTGAGGTAAGGTAACGCTGACTATTCGGTGAGGTTTGCCGGTAATCAGCGCTTGATGATATGCGCCCCTTGCAGCATGTGACAGTTCTTTACCTAAAAGTTGCCATACTGTTTTTCCACTTATATCTTCTTGTTCAATTTGAAAAACATGAAAGGCATTAGCAGACACGAACAGTAATTCACCATCGGAGTCTGCGGCTAGCAGTACACCATGTGACTGCACTCGACCCAACATATGAATTGGCTCTTTGTCACATTGTGATACCAAGGTGTCATAATTCGACGGGTTTGCGTTCATTTGTCCTATATCCTCTCTTTTACATCCGTATATCGATAACGAGAGTTAGTATGGGAAAATCGCTTTACCAAAACCAAATGCACTCTACTATTTATAGTAATAGACCAGTCTGTAGGTTTTTTATAGCCTACTGCCGATAAAACAAATGTTTTTTTCCACCGAAATGTTAAACCATGAAAAACGTTATACTTTAGTAGTAAAAAAATACACATTTCAGCAAAAAAATTTAAAATAACGCTTTACTCTTCTCTACTAATCACGTTAAAAAGCGTACTTCATTTAACGCCAAGAACTGGCACTTTTGGGATACAACTACGTAATGTCATTAATGGCGCTGCAATCAAAAATGCAGGACTTTATTCTTGCTGCTACGGACGCTGTCATGTCAACCGCGTTTTACGTTCAATTGGGTATCATCGCTGCTTGCTACTGCGTTGCCTACTTAGTTGCTTTGCGTATTCGAAAGCAATTTCTCTATACGCGAGAAGCGCCGTCATCATCACAAAAGCGACTTCACAGTTCGTTGTTTAAACTTGGAAAAGCCATTTTTCCGGTGCTTGCTATAGTGCTTCTCAAAGTAACGTCTACCGTCGGGCAAACGCTTCTTCCTGAAGCTTGGCTTCTGAATGCCGCTGTGGTTTTGGCAATTATGTTGTTCACGTACTCTTTAGCGAATAATTTCATTGATAGTGTCGCCTTCGCAGGCTTTATCAAATGGGTTGGTTTACCTCTGTTGTTCTTATTCTTAATAGGCGTCTTACCCGTGGTTGTTGAAACGTTAGAAGGTATGGCGATTAATATTGGAAACATAGAGATTTCAGCCTACGGCGTGTCTAGGGTAGTAATTTTTGGTGGCTTGTTGTTTTGGCTCGGCCGCGCATCTAACACCTTTGGACAAGACATTATAAGAAGTCATAAGTCGCTTGATGTTTCGACTAAAGAAGTCTTTGCGAAGCTATTTGAAGTGGCACTTTTCTGCATCATTTTCTTGCTACTGCTTAACGTCATGGGCGTTAACCTTACTGCGCTTGCGGTATTTGGTGGCGCCTTAGGTGTAGGGCTTGGTTTAGGTCTTCAATCAATCGCGTCTAACTTTATATCGGGGATCATCATCCTGTTAGATCGCAGTTTGACCGTAGGCGATTATGTTGAATTAGAAGACGGTCAAAAAGGTATTGTTAGACAATTTAAAATGCGCTATGCCGTGCTAGAAACCTTTGATGGAAAAGATATTCTTGTCCCTAATGAAAAATTTATCAGCTCATTACTTATTAATTGGACACACAAAGATCCAAAACAGCGTTATCGCATTGATTTTTCAGTCGCATACAAAACTGATATACGTGCGATGGTTGAAATTATAAAAGAAGCGGTTAGCCAACATCCTCAAGTTATCGCCGGTGATGATGTACCTTTTGAAGAACGCCCAGATTGTGAAATTGACAGCTTTGGCGACTCGGGAGTAAACATGTTTGTCGAGTTTTGGATGGAAGGTGTCGATGATGGCAAAAACCGTGTTGGGGGTGATTTACTACTTATGGTATTTGAAACCTTGAGAGAACACGGCATTGAAATTCCTTTCCCTCAAAGAGAAGTTCGAGTACTTAACGATAATGGGCCGGCACTTAAAAACACGACGCCGTGATTATTCGTTAAAATAACTTCTTAACTAAAATCGAGCGCGCAGGGTATCCCAATGCCAATCCTTGCCGCTCAGCTTTAATACCTCAATAAAACGTCCATAATCTTCTTTTCCCATCGCAGTCGCCACTGTTTTTAATTGTGCTTTAGCGCGAATGGCTTTGACCTGAAGTAGCTCCAGCCTTTTATCTGCTCGGGGGTCAAAATCATCATTAATAATTTCGCTTACTTTTTCATTTGCCTCCCAATAAGAGAGGACATACCCAATAAGTTTTACATGTACAGATAGCATTTGTTTTTTTGCGTACACCGATGCTAATGAGGAATGCTGAAAATAAGCCTTACAACTTGCTTCTGTCTGCTCCATTGCCGCAGCATTTAATTTAACTAATGCGGCCCGAAACGCCTCAAGCAACGCTAAATGTTTATCGCTGAAACAGTCACTTCCGTGAAGTGCATCTAAATCATCGGCGATAATTTCTAAGTTAACCAGTAAACGTTGGAATGTTGCCATGTATAAAATAATACCAAGCAGCTTAGTTACTGCTAATTGAGCGTTGGAATAGGCGTAGTGTACCGAATTTTGAATAAATAAGCAGCGCGATATAACGCATGAAACAGAGGGGTTAGAAAATAACAAAAATGCGGGGCATGCCCCGCATTTTATTGCTCTACGTAGCCTTTACTTGCTAAGTGGAGCATTTAGGTCATGGCGCAGATCGAATCGGTCTAGCGTCATAACTTTTGTCCATGCATCAACAAAGTCATTCACAAACTGTGTTTTCGCATTGTCGTAAGCATACACTTCAGCCACGGCACGCAGCTCACTGTTTGAACCGAACACTAAATCTACAGGTGTCCCCGTAAATCGTGGCTCGCCCGATGCGCGGTCAACACCTTCATAAACAGAAGGGTCATCGGTTTTTCTCCATTTAATCCCCATGTCTAACAAGTTCACAAAGAAGTCGTTAGAAAGGGCATTGATATTGTCAGTGAATACACCATGTGCACTGTTACCTGTGTTTGCACCTAGCGTACGCATGCCGCCCAATAACACCGTCATTTCAGGTACGGTTAAGTTAAGTTGATCCGCTTTGTCCGCCAACATATCTGTCGGAGAACGGTAGCTAGACTCAGCATCGTAGTAGTTTCTAAACGCGTCGGCTGACGGTTTAAGCAATGCAAAAGAGTTAACATCCGTCTGCTCTTGTGTTGCGTCGCCACGACCCGGAACCACAGGAACCGTTACTTCAACGCCAGCATCTGCTGCGGCTTTTTCAATAGCAGCTGCTCCGCCAATGACGATTAGGTCAGCAAGTGATACTTTCTTCTTCGAAAACATTCCAGAATTGAAGTCTTCTTGAATAGCACGCAGTTTATCAACGACCACCTTCACTGTTTCAGGCTCATTTACCTCCCAGCTAATTTGCGGCTCTAATGCTACACGAGCACCGTTCGCCCCGCCTCGGTAGTCAGAGGCTCTAAAGCTAGCTGCTGATGCCCATGCGGTTTTAACCAGTTGCTGAACCGTTAACCCTGTATCTAAAATCTCTTTCTTCAGTTTCTTGATATCACGGTCTGAAACTACTTTATAGTCGACTGCAGGCACGGGGTCTTGCCAAATAAAGTTATCTTTTGGAACATCATTGCCTAGATAACGTGCCTTGGGCCCCATATCGCGGTGCGTAAGCTTGAACCACGCTTTAGCGAATGCCGTTTGATACTCTTTAGGATCAGCTAAGAAGCGCTCTGCTATCTTGCGATATTCAGGATCATATTTTAGCGCCAAGTCAGCAGTGGTCATGACTGGCGCGTTCTTTTTGCCTTCCACGTGAGCGTCAGGCACAGAAGCGTGTAATGACTCATCGGTTGGGATCCACTGAATAGCGCCTGCTGGACTACGTGTTTGTTTCCACTCAAAACCAAGTAGGTTTTGTAAGTACAAGCTTGTCCACTTCGTTGGTAATTGCGTCCACGCCCCTTCTAAACCACTGGTAACTGTATCTTCAGAATGGCCTTTACCACAATTGTTTTTCCAACCCAGACCTTGTTCTTCAACACCAGCACCACCGGGTTCTGCTTCTAAGCAGTCAGCAGGTTTGTGCGCACCATGCATTTTACCAAAGGTATGACCGCCAGCGATAAGTGCTACCGTTTCTTCGTCGTTCATTGCCATGCGGCCAAAAGCGGTACGGATATTCTTAGCCGAGCCCATCGGGTCAGGCACCCCTTTTGGACCTTCAGGGTTTACGTAGATAAGCCCCATGTGCGTAGCACCTAGCGGCCGTTGTAGTTTGCCATCTTTTTCTTCACGATCACTTGCTAGCATTTCAACTTCTGGGCCCCAATAAACCATATCAGGTTCCCAATCATCAGTACGACCACCAGCGAAACCATAGGTGTCAAAACCCATATTTTCCATGCCTACCGTGCCAGCTAAAATCATAAGGTCACCCCACGATAAGCTTTCACCGTATTTCTGTTTTATTGGCCATAACAAACGTCGTGCTTTGTCCAAGTTGCCATTGTCTGGCCAGCTGTTGAGTGGATCAAAACGCATTTGACCACCATCACCCCCACCGCGACCATCTAGCGTGCGGTAAGTACCAGCACTGTGCCATGAAAGACGGATAAAGAACGGGCCATAATTGCCGAAATCAGCAGGCCACCAATCCTGAGAGGTAGTTAATAACGCATTGACGTCGCGCTTCACTTCATCAAGGTCAAGCTTTGAAAAGGCTTCAGCATAGTTAAAGTCATCGCCTAGCGGATTAGAACGGCTATCGTGGTCACGAAGCGCTGAAAGATCTAGCTGATTCGGCCACCAAAACTGATTATTTTTTGCTTGGAAAGCAGCAGTCATCCCGGTGCCTTTCGCTCCCGCAGGTTTACTGATTTGATCGTTAGCAAATGCAGCAGTCGTGCTTAGTGCTAAAGCGACTAAGCCAGACAACGTCGTTTTCTTAAACCCATTTATGGTCATTGTATTGTCCTGTATATATGGTTGCAGTGGCATAAGTGGCGCACAAACCTACGTCAGTATAGGTCGATACGTCACTGTTAACGTTTTGTTTACGTTTGTATAGGTATAAGATAGTCAGTGGTATAGAAAAAGGACAGTTGATAAAATGAATGACACCGATAGGAAAATCTAATTACAACGTTTAAAAGCAGAGTTTGACGCCTACACTCGCGAGGTACTATTGACGTTTTTCAGAACAAAAGACACGGTAATACTCTGTGTTAATGTCAGTATGTGGCGGTAAGTTTGCTACTGCATGATAAGTATCAAACAGTAGCAATAGTAAAAATGTAAATTTCAACAAACCTCATTTTACCCCTACTTTTTTAGGAAGAATGATTATCCATCAATTCGTTGAATTAACGAGGCAAGTTCTTCAATTTTACTTACGGTCGTTTTTACCAAATTATCGATTTCGTTTGATGAGGATTGAGAATTTCCGGCCAATGTTCTTACCTCGTCGGCCACCACTGCAAACCCACGCCCCATTTCGCCAGCCCGCGCAGCCTCGATAGCTGCATTTAACGCCAGCAAATTGGTTTGCTCAGAAATAGAGTTAATTGTCCCTACGATGGTGCTGATCGTTTGGCTCGTCGTTAATAGCTCTTGCATAGCTTCTTGTGTGTCATTCACGGCCTGCTTACGTGTTGAAACATTGATCGCAAAAAATACATATCGCGTAATCTGCCCATTAAAGTTTCTAAGTGCGCAAATGCGTGAATCAAAGGCGAGGAAGCTTGCGTCGGTCTTTAATTCAACCACTTTTGATACAAAATTAGTCCGTTCTAGTTCGGCCTTCTCATCAACCGATAGCCCGTCCATCAAATACGTGGCAAAGTCTCGAGAGTCAATCACACCTTTTAAGGTCTTCTTAAGAAGACTATTCACGTCGACAACTTTGCCATTTGGCTCTATTTCTAAAAGCACCAACGCACTGCCGATAGCCTTCAATTTATTGGTGAAGTCGAGTGCCATTTGTTTCACTCTCGTGATATCAGCTTGTACCGCAATAAAGTTAACCAATTCGCCATTATCAAATACTGGATTAATAGAAAGTGATGTCCAATACGGAACGCCATCTTTCTTATAATTTAATATTTCGTCGTAAAATGCTTCTCGGTTCTGCAATTTTTGACGGATAACATCGACCGTTCTAGGGTCGGTCTCTTCACCTTGTAAAAAGGACCCTGGCTTCTTGCCGCGCACTTCCTCTAGCGACCACCCAGTAAGCCTATAGAACCCGTTATTTACATACTCAATTAATCCCTTACTATCCGTAATGATTACCGCATTGTCAGTTTCATTGGCCACCAATGACAGCATACGTTGCATCTCGCGCTGTTCTACTTCTTCGGTAACGTCTTTGATAAAAGCGGTGTAAAGTGTTCTGTTATTTAGGTCGACTTTTGATAGTGACAACCGTCCCCACAGTGTATTGCCGTCTTTTCGTTCAATTTTTACTTCTCGGCTAGTGCCGACGATTTTATCCACACCCGTTGTACGATTGGCGTTAACGTAGTTGTCGTGCTCCGGCTGAATCGCTCTGGGAACAAGCATCTTAACGTTTTTTCCTAACACTTCGCCTCGCGAGTAGCCCCATAGTTTTTCCGCTGATACATTAAACAAAGTAACGTTGTTTTTTTCATCAATACAAATTACCGCATCTAGTGCTTGTTCAAGCGTTTGTTCTACAATTTCTCTGGCTTCACGCTCTGCGCTTACATCCCGCACGAACGCAGTGTAATGTTTTTGACCACCCACAATGACTTGAGATAACGCCAACTGAACCCAAACCCGCTTCCCCGCTTTGGTCTCTAATTCAACTTCTCGTGAGCTACCGACAATTTTATTATTACCGGTGTTGCGATGAGTGTTAACGTAACTATCGTGGTTAGCTTTATGTTCAACAGGTACTAACATCTGAATGTTTTTACCCAACACCTCTGATTTGGTGTACCCCCAAAGGGCCTGTGCAGCTTTGTTATAAAACGTAATATTATTGTTTTGGTCGATAGTTACCACGGCAAGGATAGATTGCTCCAACGCTTGCTGTGCAGCATTATTGCGAGAAAAAAACATCATCTAATTAACCTCAAGTAAATACTAAAGTATATATAGTTCAGGTTTTTAAAATTAGCGACGTTGGCAATCTTTCCTATGCTGTGAAAAACTTACATAATCACTGCCTCAGCGTTTACGCTAAGCAATAAGCAAAAACTCTTTTATCTATAAATATCAATAAACTAACCATTCACGCGAAAAATCCGAGAAAGGAACGATTTGTGCAACGACATCGCTAAAGCATTATGCAAATGCAAAAGGATGTAGTGATGACAGAAGAACAAAGCGTATTCGCACCAGGTGATAATTGTTGGGTAAAGAGCACAGCCAGGTTCGCAGCTCCTCTTATAGATTGTGCTAATTATTACAAGGCGTTACACAGCGCCATAGTGAATGCAAAGCATAGTATTTTCATCGTGGGTTGGGATATCGACAGTCGAATTCGTTTACTTCGCGGCGATGAAGAACAAGCCAGCGAGGCCCCGAGCGTCATCAGTGATCTACTCACATGGAAAGCTGAAAACAATCCAGACATTAAAATTTATTTATTAAGATGGGATTCATCACTCGCATTCTTTGCCCAGCGAGAGATGTGGGCAAAAGAAGTGTGGGAAGAGAAAACGCCTGACAACGTCCATACTGAGCTGGACGACACCATCCCGATGGGCGGCAGTCAGCATCAAAAAATCGTAGTGATTGATGATGAAGTCGTGTTCTCAGGGGGCATGGATGTGTCAACTAACCGCTGGGACACGCGAGACCATCCGGTAATTTCAGAGGAACGCGATGGGCCAGACGGAGAATATGGCCCGCTTCATGACGTGCAGATGGTATCTTGTGGTCCGGTGGTTAATGATTTTGCCAAACTCGTACGCTGGCGCTGGGAACGGGTGGCTGAAAGTACGCCTATCACGATGAGAGAAACCGCAATCACCTCCAATGATATGGATATACCGAATGCATGGCCTTCTCAGTTTCCTCCTATTTTTGAGAATGTAGAGTGTGCGCTAGCACGAACAATTCCATTCATGGACGAAGTAGAGCCCGCACAAGAAGTGCGCACTATGCTGCTCGACCTCATTGCAGAAGCCGAAAACGTAATCTACATAGAGAATCAATTTACAACGCGTCAAGAAATAGCTGAAGCGCTGAACAAACAGCTGAAAGCCAAACCGAACTTACACGTTATTGTAGTGAGTTCGTACGAACCCAAAGGTAAATTTGAGTGTGAAGCGTTTTGGGCCAGCCGTATCGAATTCAAAAACATTATGGAAAACGGTATCAGCCCTAGTCGAGTAAAAATGACTTACTCATCAATCAAAGACATGCAGGGTAGACAAGCGTACAAACGCATTCACTCCAAAGTAATGACTGTTGATAATAAGTATCTTGTTATTGGCTCTTCAAATATCAGTAATCGCTCTATGACATTAGATACTGAAATAGATGTGATTATGTACGGTAATAGCGCAAAGAATCGAAAAAGTATTGAGCATGTAAGAAACGACTTACTAGCGGAACATACTGGTAGAAGCATTGATGATATGAGCGACGTGTTCTCTCACGAATCGCCGGTAGAAGCATTGATGCATAATCAAATTGCACATGGATACATACTGACTGAAGTGAGAGATGAAGTCTTTACGAGTCATTCGGTGAAAAACGTATTTCGCTCGTTGTCAGACCCAGAAGAGCCACTTATGTCTATGCCGTCATTTGATGGCGTAGGGTTGCCAGCGAGAAACCCTCGTAGACGAAGTATTATGATTGCTCTGGGTGTGACCATTGTAGCTGTGCTTGGAGGGTTAATGTACTGGGCTAGCCAGTCAATCTCGTGGTTGAGTTCAGACAGTATTACCGCCTTCTTAGAACACAGTAGAGGGACGTACTTTGCCCTGCCCACTGTATTATTAATTTATGCTATCGGAGGGCTGTTGTTTTTCCCTGTAACCATTTTATCGCTTGCAGTAGCGGCTATTTTTGGCCCTATTTGGGGGCCCATTTACGGAATTTTGGGGGCACTGTTGAGCTCGGCTATTCTATTTGGAATCGGCGGCCTTTCAGGTGACGCAGGCCTTCGAAAAATTGGCGGCCCTAAAGTGAAAGCTGTCGACGAAAAACTTAAGAAAAGCGGGATCGTCGGTGTTGCTGCTATTAGAATGCTGCCAATAGCGCCCTTCAGTTTAGTCAATCTCGTCGCTGGCATTTCAAGCATAGGTATTATCCAGTTTCTGATTGGTACATTCTTAGGTATGTTTCCCCCCATGATTGCTAAAGGGTTGGTAGGGGATTCTATTGCACAAATTTGGCAGAACCCATCACCGAAGACCATTGGCTACCTGATCGCCGGCATTATTGTATGGGGCTTAATGATTTGGGGCTCTCAAAAGTTTTCACGCTGGTATCAAAGCCGTTCCTCAGATACAACAGAACAAGTAGGTGCTGAACAACGTGAGCGTGAGGAAGATAAAGAATGTGCCGCATAGTCTCATACAATATCCATAGCGGTGTCGGTAGAGATGGTAAACAAGATTATGCGCGCATTGGCCAGTTTTTGGCGGAAACCGGTGCCGACATTGTACTGCTGCAAGAAATGGATACTCGGCCTGAAGTAAGAGATACCACGCAAGATGTCGAAGATATTTGTGCTGGAAATGCCTTTACTCTGCTGGCCTCGCCCGCGCTTGAAGAAACACATGGTTGGTATGGCAATGCTATTTTAACTCGCTTTAATGTACTCCATACCGATAGCTTTGATGTTAGTCAGGCAGGTCGACAGCCGAGAAATGTGCAAATAGTGACCTTGCAAACTGAAAAGGGGCCGCTTACCGTCGTCAATACGCACAAGGGACTTAAAAGGAAAGAGCGCCGTTCTCAATTTAATTTACTGTATGATTTTTTAGACAATGAGTTAAAAAATAACGACACGCCTTTGGTACTTGCTGGTGACTTCAATGAATGGCAATTTTTCACCCAAGCGTTTAGAAAACTAAATACGTTGTTAAATCAACGTAAGTTAGGGGGAACTTTTCCCAGCCAATTTCCTATTTTCTCACTAGACAGGGTGTGGGTTAGCGACACGATTGACGTCATTAATTGCGAGAAATTAAAGACAAAAAAAACCCGATATTACTCCGATCATTTACCAGTCCAGCTGGATATAAGACTACCTGAAACATCACGCTCTTTTGTTTGATTTTTGTTGATAAAAGCCAGCGCACCACACCAATGATTTAGTTGCTGTTCTGACAACACCACCTGCTTTATTGCTGACAACATCGTTATTATCGCGTCGTTTAGTGGCGCGGTTTTATTTGTTGCCGCTAACACCAGCCTCGACATGTTAGGTTCAACAATTCTTAACAGCTTAACGAGGCCCGACTCTTGTAAATGAAAAACGGCAGAGGTCGGTAAGATCATCACCCCTTCGCCCTGCATAACTTGACGTAAACCTGTCATCAGCTGGCCAGAATAAGCACGGTCATGCTGCAGGCTTACACCGGTCGATTGTTCAAACTGCTCGATTAGCCTACCCAGTGCATCTTTAGTTCCCGGCGACAGCAAAGAGAATTGGCTTATTTCCCAAAATGCAATCGAGTCACGCGACAACAAATGCTTATACTCTTCATTCTCTACTGAACTCGACACCACCAAATGAAGATCTTCTTTAATTAAAGGTTCAACCGCCATTAGCTTTGAATCGACCTCTTGCTCGTAAGTCAGTGCAACATCGACTTGCCTGGCATCTAACCACCCTTTTACAGAATAAGAGGGGCCAGTACTTATTTCTAATTTCAATTGCGGGTGTTTCCTTTTTACCTCAGCGATAAGTGGCATAGACAGCACATTACCGATAGAGGGAAGCATCGCGACTTTAACCACTCTCGCTTGCTGCGTGAACAAGGTCTGCAATTCATTTTTCGCCGCATTAACATCGTCTACAAGCTGAATAGCATGGCGAACGAATATTTCCCCCGCGGGGGTTAAGGAAACGCCTGAAAAACTCCGATGAAACAACGGCCCGCCTAGTTCTCGTTCTAGGCTTGCCAACTGCTGACTAATAGCAGGCTGCGCAAGGTCTAGCTCACGTGCTGCCGCGGCAATACTGCCTGTTTTAACGGTGGTAAGAAAATAATGTAACTGCTTAAAATTCACAGGCAAACCTTGCGCTAGTTAATACAGAGATTTAACACCTAACCAGACCTACAGCGATAAAGAAAAGCATAAATAGTTCATTACATTCAGCAAGTTACGTACCAAACAAAGAAACATTCGCGTTAAATATATGTAAAAGCAGTCATTCAGATTATTGCGTTTAGAAAATTTCATGACGGATAAAAAATCACATTCTTAATGCTTTTCAGAGAGTTAGGGCTAGGCTCAATATTTTATTGATACCCCTACATAATCTTATTTCTTCCGCGAGATTAAAAAAATTTTTAGCCTAAAACTCGTACACAGGTTGTTGCACAGAAAAATTATAAAATTGAAATGCATCAAGGTAGTGCCTGTTCGTGCCATAAGTGAGCATCTTGCATACATGCAAGATACGAAATAGAACCTAAAAACTGCACGTTCTGGGAACACACATGAGAAAAACAAAAATTCAGCATGCTATTGCACTCGCGCTTTCTGGTATATCGTTATTTTCACTCGCCCTCTTTGCTTCAAATGCACATGCGCAAGAAGCAGAGGACGCCCTCGCCCAAACAGATGAAATAGACAACGTAGAGAAAATTGCTGTTGTCGGTGCACGTGGCGCACCTCGTTCGGTAACCAGTTCACCGGTGCCGGTTGATGTGCTAAGTGCTGAAGATATGGAAGGTGTGGCGTTTACTGACATGAACAACGTACTGATGACGCTAGTTCCCTCGTATTCACTTGCCAGACAACCTATATCTGATGGAGGGACTTTTGTTCGCCCCGCCACGCTAAGAGGTCTACCAACCGACAAAACCTTAGTATTGGTTAACTCAAAAAGGCGACATCGCGCGGCGCTCGTTCAAATTGGGGGGTCGGGTACACAAGGCCCCGATTTAGCTACAATCCCAACGGCAGCCATTGGCAGCGTAGAAGTACTTCGTGATGGCGCAGCCGCTCAATACGGTTCAGATGCCATTGCTGGCGTTATTAACTTCCAGTTGAAAAACAATGCTGAGGGTGGATCATTTACTGCAGATTACGGTACCTATTACGAAGGTGACGGCGACCAATTGACCCTTACCGGTAATAAAGGGTTTGCACTAGGTGATGATGGGTTTATTAGTATTTCTGCTGAGTATTCAGACAGTGAAGCGACTTATCGAGGCGAACAATACTGCGAATCGTGGTTTTGTGTAGACGAGCAATCTGTTGAATTTATTGCTGCTGCAGAGGCGATGGCCAATGAAATACATGGTTTGGACCAAGTACAACCATGGGGGCAACCGAACAACAGCGGTACACGAATTTTTGTCAACGCTGGCTATACATTGTCACAAAGCGCAGAGCTTTATGCGTTTGCTAACTATGCAGACAGTGAAGGTGATGGTTCGTTTTTCTATCGCTATCCTGGTAACGGAACCATAGAAGATATTCGTTTGGAAGATGGGTCAATATGGAATCCTACTGAGTTTTTCCCAGGTGGCTTCACACCCCGATTCTTCGGTGATGTAACAGACTACTCTTTCGTTGGCGGTATTAAAGGTATGGCGGGCGACCTTGGATATGACATTAGTGGGCGTCATGGTTCTAACGAAATCGCCTACACATTAAGAAATACAATTAACCCATCGTTAGGCAATCAATCACCCACCGCATTCAAACCTGGGGATTTAGTTAATGAAGAAACGCAATTTCAAGCTGATTTCACTTATGACTTGAGCGAGTATATCGTTGCTTTTGGGGTAAGTTATCTTGATGAGTCTTACGAGATAAAGTCCGGCGAACTGGCATCCTATATTGCAGGCGACTTTGCACAAGCAGACCCCTTTGGTTTTTGTAACGATGACTTCACAACCACGTCTGCGGGTGATGCGGTTATTGCGAATGGCTCTAGCCTTAATTGCGCTAATTACACGTCTAGCGACACCAATAATGATGGGATTGAAGACGATGGATTCGCCGGAATAGACGCGGTCTACCAAATCATGGGGGTTGGCTCAAATGGCTTCCCTGGCTATTCGCCGGAGTACACCGGCACTTATTCTCGCGATTCTTACGCGATTTATTCAGATGTTTCTGGCGATATCACTGAAGATATATTTGCGCAAGTCGCTGTACGCTATGAAGACTATTCTGATTTTGGTTCCGAATTGGTCTATAAAATTGCTGCAATCTATCAAATAAATGCTGAAATTGCGGTAAGAAGTTCATACGGCACTGGCTTTCGAGCACCCACACCAGGTCAGCAAGGCACAACGAATGTTTCAACCCGCCTTCCCAATGGCTTTCCTGTCGCAACAGGGCTTTTCCCTGCTGGCGGTGAAGTGGCACAAGCGCTTGGTGCTGATGCGTTAGGCCCAGAAAAATCCACCAACTTTACGCTAGGCCTAACTGCAAATTATGGCGACTTCACACTCACCATCGACTATTACAACATTAAATTAGAAGATCGCGTTAACTCAGTTTCCACCTTGGATGTGTCGACCACCGTTGTAACTGACCCAGAGGCTAGCGGCTACAGTGCATACCAAAACTATCTTGCACTGTCTGGTGCAGGCGTTGTCGGCGCTGAGTCTATCGGAGGTGTTTTTTACTTTCAAAACGCTTTTGATACCGTCACTGAAGGGATCGATGTTGTCGCTACCTACAACATGGAAACGGACTATGGCATGACTACGCTAACGGGCTCGGTTAACTACAACACCAATTCGTTTGACTCTGATCCGAGCGTATTTTTTAACGATGAAGACCAATTCGATTTTGAAAACGGTGTACCTGAAACCCGAGGCGTTTTTTCAGTCAAACATCGCTATGAAGACTGGATGTTAGTGGGCCGCATCAATTACTACGGCGAATATAAAAATGCAGAAAATAGCTCGTTGAGCACAATCCAAACGTTTGGTTCAGAGTTTATGTTCGACCTGGAAGGCTCTTACACGTTAAGTGAAAATTTAACCCTGTCAGTAGGAGTACGAAACTTATTCGATAACTATCCTGATGCAGGCACGATGGGCGAAACCTGTTGCGGCCGTATTTACCGCTCAGACTCAATCGTTGACTGGCAAGGTGGATATTACTATACCCGACTTGCAGCAAGGTTTTAACTGCAGGCGCGCTTGGAAAATGTATTCGAGCGCGCGTTTTTATTGCAACACCATACATTCTAAAGGATGTACTTATGTTTTCTGCTGTACGCATTGGAGTTAATGCTTAATGGAAATAGAACTACTGTGGTTTGTAGTTACCCTGTGTATTACCGGTGCCATCGCAGGCATTACCGCAGGTTTATTTGGCAATGGTGGCGGCTTTGTTGTGGTCCCTGCACTCCTTGCTGTCTTTCCTTTTTTCACTCCCCCATCGGAAGAACTTGTTAAAGTTGCGATTGGAACCTCGTTAGCCTCTATTGTTGTTTCGAGCGCTCGCTCGGTCATGGCGCATCGCGCCAAAGGTGCGGTAGATTTCGATATTCTTAAATCATGGAGTGCATGGCTAATTCTAGGCGTTGTGGGTGGAGTTTTTATCGCGAACTACACCAGCGCTAACGGATTAACCGTTGTGTTTGCTGCCGGTGTTTTACTTTACTCCGTTTACTTTTTATTTCCCGAATTGGTTGTAAGGCCTGGCCTCGTATTTTCAATGCCAACTGGAATTGGAAAAGCCCTTTTGGCATTTGTTCTCGGCGGGTTTTCAGCACTGTTGGGCATAGGAGGCGGAACGCCGACTGTGATAACGATGGTGATGTGCCAGCGCAGTATTCAGCAAGCAGTGGCAACCGCAGCGGGTGTTGGCTTTTTAATTGGTTTACCTGGGGCTATTGGCTTTCTGTTTATGACGCACCCAGCAACGGCTTCTTTGCCTGTAGGCACGATTGGTTACATCAATGTTTATGCACTTGTGGCGATAAGCGTTGGTTCTATTTTTACCGCCCCTATCGGCGCCAAAATGGCGCATAAATTCAGTGAAAAAAAGCTCAAACGCCTCTTTGGCATTTATCTAGTAATTGTATCTAGCGTCATGTTCAACAAAGTACTGTAGACGTTACCACACAGGCAATAAGGAAAAAAAATGACTATAAACCGCTCAAGACGTCTCTTTCTCGGTGCGTCTGCCGCAGCAACAGCCATCAGCACTACAGGTTTATTAGGTGCTGCTAGTGCCAAAGCTGCGACGCCCAAAGTCCTTTACGGACCTCAGCCAAACATTGCTAAGCTAAACGCAAACGAAAACCCGTTTGGTCCTAGCCCTGCCGCCCTAAAAGCAATATCGGAAGCTGCATCACAAGGGGGTGCATACTACGCCTATCCAGCAGCGATGACGTTACTTGATATGATTGCAGAACGACATGGAATAACCCGCAAAAATATTTCATTAAGTGCGGGCTCCAGCCCCATACTGTCGTATGCGGCGTTAGCCGCTAGCCAAAAAGGCCGTATTCTTGGGCCAGACCTCTTTTGGGATACCACATCGAAAGCACCAGAAAAGCAAGGGATGCCAGAAATAGTACGCGTTCCTAATACGGCAAGCCTCGATATAGATTTGGATGCCCTTTATACGGCCATTGATGACTCGATTGGTATGGTACACATCTGTAACCCTAACAACCCGACAGGCAAAATTTTAGACCCTAACAAGCTACGCGAATTTTGTATCAAAGCATCAAAGAAAACCCTTGTTCTTGTGGATGAAGCCTACAACGAACTTATCGACGATCCGCCAAAGCACTCAATGATACCGCTAGTCAAAGCGGGTCATAACATTATTGTGGCAAGAACATTTTCTAAAATCTACGGACTGGCTGGGCTTCGCGTTGGCTATATGATTGCTTCGGAGGCGAATACCGCTTGGATCAACCAGTATGGCATGGGCGGCTATACCCTTAATCAGGCAGGGCTTGCAGCAGCTATCGCCAGTTATAATGATGACGCATTTCTAACATTTTCAAAGGATAAAATAATTGAAGCGAAAGGAATGGTAATGGATGCCGTAAAGGCAAACGGTCTAACGGCATTACCCTCTAGCACCAATTTCATTTTCGTCAATCTTGGAAAGGGTGACGCAGACTTGTTTCAAACTGCCATGGCTGAGAAGGATGTGCATATTAGAGGCACATACCGTACCTACTCAAATTGGTCTCGCGTAAGTATGGGCAAGATCCCCGATGTACAGCGCTACATTGACGCAATGCCCGGCGCTCTCGAAGCCATGCATAAGAAGCAGTCGAGTTAGCTTAAACCGCGCGCCTTCTTCGGGCGCGCAGTCTTAATTCTCTTCCCCTAAAAGTCTAATGGGCACAAAAGTCACCTTTGTCATATAATATCACTACAAGATTGGTGTTTATTAAGCGTTATTGGTTATCCAGCAGTTTGTCACTCATCTCGCTTGCAGGAATGGGAGAATTAGACATACTGTTATATCTAGCCAAATTTAAAAAGCCTGTCGAGGAGGCTATAAATGGCAATACCTGTACTAGTGGCAGATGACTCTAAATTATCAAGACGTAGTGTTATCAGATCACTGCCCCCTGAGTTGGAATATGACATCACAGAGGCTACCAACGGACAAGAAGCAATAGACGCCTTAAGCGGCAATACTTACTCACTACTTCTCTTAGACCTTACGATGCCAGAGAAAGATGGCGTAGACGTATTGAGATACCTCGATGAACGAGGTGATATGCCTAACGTTATTGTTATCAGTGCGGACTTTCAACCAGAGAAGCAGCGCATAGTGTTATCGCTAGGCGCAAAAAGATTCATTAGAAAACCATTAGACAAAGAAGAATTAGCAATGACATTGTTTGAGCTGGGGTATCTGTAATGGTGGACCTTTCTTTAGATGAAGACCAACGGGATGCGTTGCAAGAGCTTCTCAACATTTCGATGGGGCAAGCGGCTAATTCACTTGCGCAGCTTATTGAAACGAAAATTGATATTTCTATTCCAAAAATCACCTCAGTCACCCCCACGCAGCTTTACTCATTGTTGTTCGAGACTAACAACTCGTTTTATACCCGCCAATCATTTTTGGGTGATGTTCACGGTGAGGTGATGTCCGTGTTGTCTCGCTCAGGGCTTAACGAAGTTGCAGAATTAATGGAATATGAGGAGCCGCTCTCTAAAGAAGATATACAAGAAATCATACTTGAGCTTTGCAATATTCTTGCCGGAGCTTGTTTAGCGGGGTTATCGGAACAACTTGAGCTAACGACAAACTTAAACATGCCAACGCTATTTTCACCTGACAAGGGCAACTTTGACGAGCTTCAATGGCAGCATAGCCTAGTCATGGAAGTCCAGTTCGTTGTTGCTATTTCTTCATTCAGCATGCGAGTTGTTTTCTGCTTAGATGATGCATCGCTTTCTCGAATAAAAGCAACGTTGGACGATTTGTTAGCGTAATGTTCGAACAGCTGGTAGGAAAACTTCCCGTTGGCATTGCCGTCGTTGACGAAAATTTCAATATTGTTTATTTGAACGAATTTTTCCTCGACCGGCTTCCTCACGAACAAAGAAACACCTTTAAAGACACGCCTATCGTTGACATGTTTAGTGAACAAGGAAAGTTCATCAAGCGAAGGCTAAAATCAGTTTTTGTACTTCAGCATCCAAGCTTCAGCTACTGGGAACAACGTCCTCACATTTTTCCATTTAAGAGTAGCCGCCCTATTACGGGTGAAGAAACGCAAATGTACCAAAATATGGAGATAATCCCAGTAAAGGATAAAAATACGGGACAAAAGCTTGCTTGCATCTTTTTACAAGACGTTACCGCACAGGCAAGTTATTTTAGAGAACAACAACGCCTGTCTGCCGCTTTGAAGAAAGAACATGCCGCGCAACGTAAACTTATACGTAAATTAGATTCAGCACAAAGCCAACTTATTCAAGCAGAAAAAATGGCCTCGACAGGCCAACTGGCAGCCGGAATTGCACACGAAATCAATAATCCTATTGGTTTTGTAAATGCCAACCTTGAAACGCTGTCACAGTATGCCTCTCACCTTATTGAAATATGCGACAGTATCAACGAGCAAGTAGAAGGCGTGAGTGAGGACGCACAGGCGTTTGTAAAAAACCTTTATGAAAAGAATCATTACGACCTACTAAAAGACGACATGCAATCGCTTATAGATGAGTCAACCGAGGGATTAACTCGAGTTCGTGATATTGTTGAAAATTTGAAATTGTTTTCGTTAGACAATAACGATGAAACTAAAGACATCAATATTAATGACATTGCCAATCAACTGATTAAGCTTGTATCAACGCAGTACCCTGAACCTACCTATAAACTCGATACTCCTAAAGAAAAGGTAGAATATACCGGCCACGCTGGTATGTTAAAACAAGCATTAATGAACGTCATCGTCAACGCCGCACAAGCAATAGAGACCAAAGGCTTCATTAAGATTACGTTGGCAGATAATGAGAGTGTTATCACCATCAAGGTATTAGACAGCGGAGTTGGCATACCTGAGAAACACCTTTCACGTATCTTCGAGCCCTTTTTTACCACAAAACCGGAAGGCAAAGGTCAAGGACTCGGTTTATCTGTTGCCTATACGGCTATTGAAAAACACGGTGGGAAAATAACGGTAAATAGTAAAGAAGGGAAAGGAACCGTCGTTACCGTAACGCTTCCTAAAAATACGTAAGCCGTTTCGGTCAGTTATTGGGTTTCAAATTCATACACACCATGTGCATTTAAACACCGCGTAATTTCTTTACAATAAAGTAAGTAGTTTAGGTGCGAAAAGCACTCTGCCACAGCAAAAATAAGGCTGCCTTCTGACAGTCTTCGTTTGAACAAAACAGGCAGTAAATCGACTACTGTACACGGTTTTTCTCGGCACGCAGATATCAATGCTTCTAAATGATCTTGATGGTGAGCTAGAAGTGCATCAACACGTTCATGCAACCCATAAAAGGGGAGCTTATGTGCTGGCAAAACTAACGTAGACTCTGGTAATGCTTTAAATTGAGGAAGCGTCGTTAAGTAGTCTTTAAGTGTATTGGCTTCTGGTTCAGTAGAATAAGCCCCGATATTGGGTGTGATAATAGGAAGAATATGATCCCCGGCTATCAGTGTTTTCTTTTCATCTGAGTATAAACAAACATGCTCAGGTGAATGCCCTTTACCTATTATGACCTTCCACTCAATATCATTGAAAATGAGTACGTCATCATGCTTTAACCGTCTATAACTCAGTGGGATGGGAGAGACAACCGAGCTATATCCCTTCGACCCCGAGGTTAATCTATTAATTTGGTCCTCGCCTAACCCTGCACGATGAAAATAACGTCTATCTCTTGCAGGAGATGCGCCTCCCTTACCAGCGGTAAACGCACGGGCCGTGAAATATTCAACTTGAGACATGTAAAATGGAACGTCATAAGTATCAGCTATCCAACCCGCTAAACCAATATGATCAGGGTGCAAATGTGTCACGAGCACCCCAACGATAGGCTTATCTAACTGAGCAAATATCTCAGTCCACAGCGCTTTTGTCTTATCGAGCCCAATCCCGGTATCGACAATCACGTAACCATCATTGTCCTCGATGATATACAGGTTAATATGATCGAGGTCGAACGGCAGTGGCATAGTTAACCAAAACACCCCCTTACATACTTCTTTTAACGTGCCTGCGGATGGTTGTGATTCAAAAGGGTAATGCATACATTGTCACCTGTTGCTTGGTATACTTAGTTCTATAATGTTGCGGTCTTAAAGACAAACGCATCTATTTGATATACATCTATAGAGACTACTAATATGGGAACTGTCGTCATTAATTCTCGTTTTTACGTCTCTCAGACAATCAGGCTCACTGCATAATAATATGATAAGAAATGGCTATATCTTAAGTAGGCATGCTGTAACAGTAGGTGATGATACGTGGGTTGAGCTCTGGGTAAAAACCGATAGCGGCCCTGTATGCTTAAGAAGTGAAGCGCAGACCCCCCTTTGTTTTGTTGAGACGACATCGCTTAATGCGCTATTAAATGTTACTGACAAGAACGGGATAAGCGTTACGCATTTTGACAACCAATTCAAAACGCTGACACAAACCCCTGTAACAACGATAAAGACAAAAACCGAATTGGCCATGCACGAATTACGACAATGTGCACAACAGAGCAACATCACGCTTTATGAGGCTGATGTCCGGCTAGTTGATAGATATCTTATGGAGCGGTTTATTTATGGCTCTCTCGCCTTTTACAGCCCGTCTGCGGCCGATACCTTTATTGATAAAGCAAAAATAAAAGCAAGCGCTTATACCCCAACGTTGGATACACTTAGTATCGATATAGAATGTGACGAGAATGAAACGCTCTACAGTATAGGGCTTGCATCATCGTCTCATAATGAGGTGATACTACTAAAAACTCCCTGCCATTCTTCTGTTGCACTTGATATTCGTCATCACAGTGCCGGGTATACCCTCACAATAGTAGACAGTGAAACCGAATTACTTACCCTATTTTGTCAACGGGTACGTGATATAGACCCAGATATTCTTCTTGGTTGGAATGTGAAACAGTTTGACCTGGCGGTATTAGGTCGACGAGCTAAGAAAAACAACATCACCCTTTTATTGGGCCGGGCAAATAGCGTGATGAAAGTAAGAGAGTGGGACGGACAAACGTATATAGATTTACCAGGCCGTTGTGTTGTTGATGGCATTGAAGCACTTAAAACAATGACATATCAGTTTGAAAACTTCGCATTAGATACCGTTGCCAATGTGTTGCTTAACAAGCGTAAACTGATACTAGCAAATGATAAACTTGCCGAGATAAAAGCACTTTACCTCAATGACCCCATAGCCTTGGCCACATATAACCACCAAGACTGCACACTGGTTAACGAGATAGAAGAAAAAACAAAATTTATCGACTTTCTTGTATTACGAGGCGCACTTACTGGTTTGGCGATAGAAAGGCCTGGGGGGTCTGTCGCCGCATTTATTAATGTCTATTTACCCAAACTACACAGGCAACGGTATATAAGCGGTAACCGTCCGCAAGATGGTGGACTCGCTAGCCCCGGTGGATATGTAATGACATCGAAGCCTGGATTATATAACGACGTGCTCGTATTAGATTTCAAAAGCCTCTACCCCTCGATTATTCGAACCTTCAAGATAGACCCACTTGGGCTGGCAGAAGGGTTAGAAAATCCCACTACTGCGATAGAAGGCTTTAAAGGAGCTCGGTTTAGCAGAGAAAAGCATTTCCTTCCTAGCATTATTGAAAACTTGTGGTCGCAGCGTGATGAAGCAAAACGAGTGAAAGACAGCGCACGTTCTCAGGCGATAAAGATTTTAATGAACTCATTTTATGGAGTATTAGGAAGTGGCGGTTGCCCGTTTTACGATACAAGACTCGCGAGCTCAATAACATTGCGCGGTCATGAAATTATGCAAACGACTGCAACATGGATAAGAGAAAAAGGCTACCAAGTAATATACGGAGATACAGACTCAACGTTCGTTCATATTAACGGAAATGATTCGTTAGGTACGCCAGAACAAACTGGGCAACACCTTGCTGCGATGATAAATGAAAAGTGGCGAACATACTTAAACGACGCGTACCAAATCGACTGTTTCTTAGAAATCGAGTTTGAAACGCATTTTGACACGTTTTTTATGCCTACTATACGAGGCTCTGCACTGGGCAGTAAAAAGCGTTATGCGGGAATGGTCAATAAAGATGGTCAGCAAACACTAATTTTCAAAGGTCTTGAAAATGTGCGATCAGACTGGACTACCCTTGCTAAGCGCTTTCAGCATGAGTTATATGTAAAAGTGTTTAATAAGTCACCTATCGCAGCCTTTATCAAAGACATTGTTGATGTAGTAAAAAGTGGAAAAGAAGATAAGAACCTTGTTTATAAAAAGCGTCTTCGAAAACCTTTGGCTGCGTACACGAAGACGAGGCCCCCACATGTTAAAGCAGCCTTGCACGCCGAAGAAGTGGCTGGCACCTCCATTTACGCAAACAGAAATGTTATTTATTACGTAATGACTACCAATGGTCCACAGACCCTCGACTATCAAAGTAGTCCTTTGGATTACAACCATTATATAGACAAACAACTGCGCCCAATTGCAGACAGTATATTGCCGCTGATTAATGAATCATTCGATAATATTACGAACGAACAACTCACACTTTTCAATTAGAAAGCCGGCTCGTAAGCGTGCAACAATTTCAAAATACTGTTTCTTTTTAACAGCAGCCAATATTGTACCACTCACTAAAAAAATCGATAAAATCATATATTTCAGAAACTTAAAGGTACTGGCACGCGAAATGAATGAGTCATTGTGAAGTAAATCTGGATTGTAAGGTTACAATCCAGCTATCAAAACAGAAGGAGTTTGTAATGAAAAAGCTAACATTAGCAATGACTATCGGTACATTAATGTCTGCATCAGCAGTAGCCGGTCATCACGATACAAAAATCACGTCTGACTTCGCAAGTTTAGACAGCGACAGTAATGATTATGTATCAGTAGCAGAGTTTGAACGCGAAATTGAAAGTTCATACATGGCGAAGATGGATGCCAATATGGATGAAATGGTAAGTCGCGAAGAGTTTGAATCGTTCGTCGAACGTAACCCTAGTATGTTTAGTGATGATATTGTAGTAGCGGTTAAAGCTGAAGGTACAACAGACGCTGTTATTACTAAGCAAGTATCTACGACGAAGATCGCAGACGGCGACGTTATTAGTAAAAAGAATAAAGAAATGCGTACCGAGATGACGATGTCAGCCAACGCTAAATTCGATAATATCGATATGGACGGTAATGGTGAACTATCAATGAAAGAATTGAAGCTTGCCAAGGTAACGGGTGACTTTGATGATATGGATAAGAACGACGATGATCTTATCACCAAAACAGAATATCGTATGTATTTCGAAGAAATCGATACAGAATAACGATAAGTGTGTCGTAGATCACGGCTTTTAATGAACGGACATTTGTTCGCTCGAAACAACAAGCCACGAGTCAACTGACGCTTAAA